>NZ_LGDG01000227.1 GCF_001279775.1 Streptomyces sp. MMG1533
AGGCGGACGGCACCTTCACCCCGGGCCTCCCCCTCGCCGGCGCGGCACCAGTCGGCGTCACCCCGACACCCGAACCCCCCGCCTACGAGACCAAGGCGACCCGCGCCCTCGCCTTCGCCCGTGCCCAGGTCGGCAAGCCGTGCGTCTGGGGCGCGGCCGGGCCGGGCTCGTACGACAACGCCGGCCTCACCCAGGCCGCCTGGCGGGCCGCCGGCGTCGAACTCCCCCGCACCACGCCCGCCCAGGCGTCCTCCGGCACGGCGGTGGCCCTGGCCGACACCCGTATCGGCGACCTGGTCTTCTTCTACGACGACCTCAGCCATGTCGGCCTCTACATCGGCAACGGCACGATGATCCACGCGCCGGGCCCGGGGGCGTACATCCGCGAGGAGTCGGTCTTCTACGCCGGCGAGTCGGCGATCCGCGGCGCGGTACGACCCGCCTGAGCCCTCGCAGAGCCCCGCCCGGCCGGCACCGTCGCCCCCGGCGCCCCACCCGCACCTCCACTCCTCCATGGGCACCCCGCACACGCACGGCTCTGGACGCCCCGTCCGGCCCTGCCCTAAGGTGCGATAGCAAGCGCTTTCTAGCCTGCTCTCTGCGTACGCACGCGTTCCATCTCGTCGCTCTTCGGCCTTCTCTCAGCCCCATGCGCTCAGCCCTGCCGGACGGTCCGCACGAGGGGCCGCCAAGGGTGCCCGGCGCGGAAAGGAAGCGTCTCGTGCCGCACAACGAACCGCAGGGCCCGTCGCAGCCATGGACCCGCAAGTCGTTCCTGCGCGGAATGGCGGCCGTCGGGGTCGCCCCGCTGCTCCCGGGGGTGTTCCCCGCGACCGCACGGGCCGCCGAGGCCGATGCCTCGGACCGGCCGGCCTTTCCCCTCCTCCAAGGCGGCGTCGCCGCGGACGTGTTCGTGGACGCGGCGGACGACCCGGCCGTGATCCGCGCGGCCGCTGACCTGCCCGCGGACCTCGAACGCGTCGGCGGCGTACGGCCCCGGCTGCTGCACACCCTGCCCGAGCGGGCGCCGTACCTGGTACTGGTGGGCACGCTCGGCGCCAGTCCCGTCATCGACCGGCTCGTCGCGGACCGGCGTCTTGACGTGTCCGGGGTGCACGGGCGCTGGGAGGCGTCGGTGACCCAGGTCGTGGAGCGCCCCTTACCCGGCGTGGACCGTGCCCTGGTGATCGCCGGCAGCGACCGGCGCGGCACGGTCTACGGCGTCTACGACACCTCGGAGCGCATCGGGGTCTCGCCCTGGTACTGGTGGGCCGACGTGCCCGTGGCACACCGCGACACCGTGACGGTGCCCGCGGGCCCTCTCAAGCGGCGTGAACCCTCCGTCCGTTACCGGGGCATCTTCATCAACGACGAGCAGAACCTGACCACTTGGTCCCGGCGGACCCAGGAGCCCGACAAGAACATCGGTCCCGAGACGTACAAGCACGTCTTCGAGCTGCTGCTCCGCCTGAAGGCCAACTACCTGTGGCCGGCCATGCACCCGTACTCCGACTTCTTCAACAAGCACCGCGAGAACCCCGAACTCGCCGACCGCTACGGCATCGTCGTCGGCTCCAGCCACCCCGAGGCCCTGCTGCGCAACGGCGTCCACGAGTGGGAGCCGTGGGCGAAGGAGCATCCCGGCGCGGACGGCACCCTGCCGGTCTACGACTACACGGTGAACCCCGGTGTCATCTCCGACTACTGGAGAGCCAGAGCGCGGCAGAACGCGTCGTACGAGAGCAGCTGGACGCTCGGCATGCGCGGACTGCACGACACCGCGCTGGAGACGAAGTACGCCACGACCATTCCGGAGAAGGTCGTGGTGATGAACGACATCATCGCGGACCAGCGCCGGATCCTTGCGGAGGAGGTCGGCGGGGCGGCCGAGCCGCAGATCTTCATCCCGTACAAGGAGGTGCTGGACCTGTACAACGCGGGCGTGCGGGTCCCCGACGACGTCACGCTGATCTGGCCGGACGACAACCACGGCAACATGCGCCAGCTGCCCGACGAAGCGGAGCGCGTCCGTGCGGGCGGCAACGGGATCTACTACCACCTCTCCTACTGGGGCCGCCCGCGCAGCTATCTGTGGCTGGACACCACCCAGCTGTCCAAGGTCTGGCAGGAGTTGCGGCGGGTGTACGAGCACGGCGTCGACCGGATGTGGATCTTCAACGTCGGTGACGTCAAGTCGATCGAGACCGGGTTGTCCTTCTCCATGGACATGGCCTGGGACGTGGACCGCCGGGCCGCCGACGACGTCGAGGACTTCGTGGCCGAGTGGGCCGGGCGGCTGTTCGGGCGGCGCCACGGCCCGGAGATCGCCGCCATCCGTACGGAGTACTACCGGCTGGCGGCCGAGCGGCGCCCGGAGTTCATCGACCGGGGGATGTTCTCCGTCGTCCACCACGGCGACGAGGCCGGACGCCGGATGGCCGCCTACGAACGGCTGCTGGAGCGTGCCCGGACGTTGGGCGCCGAGCTGCCCGAGGCCTATCGGGACGCCTTCTACGAACTGGTCGAATACCCGGTGCACGGCGCCTACTTGATGAACCTGAAGTACTACTGGGCGGACCGCAACGCGCTCGCGGTCCGGCAGGGGCGCGGCGCCGGCACCAACGGTTTCGCGGACCTGGCCGAGGCCGCCCATGCCGAGGAACTGGCGATCACCAAGCGGTACAACACCGAGGTGGCGGGCGGGAAATGGGACGGGATCGTCAACCCGTACCCCTCCCAGATCCCGAAGGCGCCCGGCCGTCCGGCCGTCACCAGGGTCGCCCGGCAGGAGACCTCGGGGCTCGGGGTGGCGGCCGAGGGGAACGAGACCGGGGCGGACCGGCCGCTGTCCTTCTCCTCCTACACCCGCGACCGGCGTTTCGTGGACGTCTTCAACACCGGCTTCCTCGACGTGGACTGGGTTGCGGAGGCCGGGCACCCATGGGTCCGGCTGAGCGCGACGGCCGGTTCCCTCACCGAGCAGACACGGGTGTGGGTGGAGATCGACTGGGCGGGCGTGCCCGAGGGGGCGCAGGAGTCCGCGGTCGTGGTCACCGGTTCCGGGCAACGCTTCGAGGTGCCGCTGCGGGTGGTCAACGACGGGGAGCGGGCACGCCGCCGGGCCCGTGGGTTCGTCGAGGCGCACGGATACGTGTCGATCGGCGCCGTGCACTTCGACCAGCGGGTGGCGCGCGGCGGATCCCGCTGGCGGACCGTGCGCGGGCTCGGCCGCCGTACGGGCGCGGTGGAGGCGGTGCCGTCGACGGCGTCCCCGGTCACCGGGGACTTCGCCGCCCGGGCACCGGAGTTGCGGTACCGGGTGCGCTTCGCGAGCGCCGGGACCTTCCCGGTCACCGTCTTCCGGCTGCCCTCCCTCGACGAACGCGGTCACCGCCGGATCGCCGTCGCCCTCGACGACCAGTCGGTGAGCGTGCTGTCCGGACAGTCCGTCGCCACCGGCAACCGCGGCGACGCCTGGGCCCGCAACGTGGAGGAGGGCATCGAGAAGCTGACCGCCCACGTGACCGTCACGGCACCCGGCGAACACGTCCTCAGGCTCTTCATGGTCGACCCGGCGATCGCCGTGGACCAGATCGTCGTCGACACCGGCGGGCTGCCCGCCACTTATCTCGCGCCGCCGGAGAGCTACCACCCGGAGTTCAACCCCGATCCCCACCTCTGATTGTCCGGCCCATTCGGAATCGCTGCATGCGAAGGAGGAGCACGAAAGATGTTTGAGTGACAGAAGGCGTCAATTCTTGAGTGTATTGCGCACTCAAGGTCGCTCACTCAATGCATCTTCGTGCTCCCGTGCGCCCCCGCGCACAGAGTGTTCGGGGCGCCGTCAGCAGCCTGGACTGGGCAGGACATGACTCAAACGCCAAGCCGGTGGAACTAGCACCGACTTTCGTGCGTCAACTGAGACAGGTGGTATTCGATGAGCAATGCCGTACCTGAAACAGAGCGAGCATGGACCACGGGTACTGCACCGGGCATATTCCCATCCGTCAGCCACCCTATAGCCTTGTTCCGTCACCCTTTGGGCTTTCTGAATTCCCTGCCGGCCCGTGGTGATCTGGTCGAGATACGCCTGGGCCCGCTCCGCGCCTGGATGGCGTGCCACCCGGAAGTGGCCCACCAAGTCCTCATGGACACACGGACCTTCGACAAGGGAGGCCCGCTCTACAACAGGCTCCAGCCACTGATGGGCGACGGCCTGGTGACCTGCCGTCAGGACACGCACCGCCGCCAACGCAGGGTGCTGCAACCCGACTTCCGTCCCTCCCGGGTGGCCGACCACACGGACATGATGGCCCGGGAAGCCGAGTTGACGTTCCGCGGGTGGCGGGCCGGGGATCAGGTCGACGTCAGCGCGGCGACGATGGCACTGACCACCCGGGTGATGAACCACGTCCTCTTCTCCGACTCGCTCGGCGGCGCGGCGGCAGCCGAGGTGGGCGACTGCCTCGCCGCCATCGTCCGCGGACTGTTCGTCCGTACGGTCGTGCCGGTCGACGCCCTGTTCCGCATCCCGACGCCCGCGAACCGGCGCTACCGGCGTGCGGTCGACCGGGTGCACGCGATCGTGGACGAAGTGGTCGCAAAGCGCCGGCAGGGCCGCCCGAGCGAAGACCGGGAGGACATCCTCGAAACGCTGCTGAGGGCCGCCCGCGACGAATCCTCGGCGGTCACGGAACAGGAGGTCCACGACCAGCTGGTCACGCTGCTGCTCACCGGATCCGAAAGCCCCTCCAACTGCCTTGCCTCCGCCCTCGATCTGCTGGCCCGTCATCCGGAGGCGGAGCGTCGTCTGCACGCCGAGGTCGACGCCGTGGTCGCCGACCGGCCGCGGCCCGGCTCCGACGAGTTGCCGCGGCTCACCTACACCCGGTGCGTCGTCGCCGAGACCATGCGCCACCGTCCGCCCGGCTGGCTCTTCACCCGCATCACCACCCGGGAGACGACGCTCGCCGGGCACCGGCTCCCCCGGGGCACCACCGTTCTGTACAGCCCCTACCTCCTGCACCACGACCCCGCCTCGTTCCCCGATCCCGAGCTCTTCCTTCCCGAGCGCTGGCTCCCGGGGCGGGCCACCGCCGATCCGCACGGCGCGATGCTCCCCTTCTCCACGGGCAACCGGAAGTGCATCGGCGACACCTTCGCCGTGGCGGAAGCCACGCTCGCCCTCGCGGCCATCACCGGCCGCTGGCGGCTGCGCCATCTGCCCGGGTACACCGAACGGCTGCGCCCCGCCGCGACGTTGGGGCCCCGGTCACTGGTGATGACCTGTGAACCGCGTGCGCACGCGCCCGGCACGGCACCCCGTGCACGAGCCCTCGCTTCCCGAGCAACCGCAGCAGCCCGCGCACAGGACCCCCGGACGGCAGGTGACAACGGTGCCGACGACTCATGAGGAAATCGCAGCGGTTCCGCACGGCGTGATCACGGACGGAAGTCTCAGGGATCTGATCGACGCCCACCTCTACATGCCCTTCCCGTTCCAGAGCAATCGCCACGCCGCCGAGGCCGCGGCGGGCGTCGGCACCTGGCTGCGCGCCTGGGGACTGACCGACGATCCGGAGGTGGCGGCCATGATCACCGCCACGCGCCCCGCCCAGCTCGCGGCCTACAACAGCCCGTCCATGGACGCCGACCTCCTCCAGATCGTCGCCAACCAGATCGCCTACCAGTTCATCTTCGACGATCGGGCCGAAGAGGTCGGCCGCCGGTGGCCCGGCCGGCTGCTGCCGATGCTGAGCGAGAGCGTCGAGATCCTCCGGGACGGCCGGCCGCCCAGCACCTCTCTCGGCGCCGCGCTCGCCGACCTTCACCGACAGGTCCGGGAGCGGTGCACACCCGATCAGGCGGCGCGCTGGGCGTGGAACAGCCGTGAGTATGTGCACGGTCTGTTGTACGAGGCGGTGGTCCAGAGCGACTCCCTGCCGTTGGAGGCCGGGCAGTGCACTTCGATACGCTCGCTCACCGCAGGCATCGAGCCGTTCTATCCGCTGTACGAGGCGGCACAGCGCCGCGAACTGACCCGTCACGACCTCCATCACCCCGTCGTACGGCGGCTGACGCGGCTGTCGGTCGATGCCGCGGTGTGGACGGCCGACCTCTTCTCCGCCGTCAAGGAACAACGGGCAGGGGGCGTCATCAACCTCGCCCTCGCCCAACAGCGTCTGCACCGGTGCCCGCTGCCGACCGCCGTCATGATCGCCATCCGTCTGATCAACAGCACGATCAGCGAGTTCGAGGTGCTCCACAAGGGGATCAAGCCGGAACTGAGTCCCGCCGGAGCAGGCTACTTGGACGGCATGGTCGGCTGGATCCGAGGCTGCTACTTCTGGTCCCGCACAGTGCCACGCTATGGGGAGACCGCGGAGGCGTCCGCCGTCCCATGAATGCGAGCGGTGCATCTCACCCGAAGGACGAATACTCGAATCGCTCCCGTGGATATTTCACCCTCCTTGCCGTTCTCCCGTCCGAACACGACCGCCGGGTACACACAAGAGCGTACGCTCGGCGCCGTCCTCCGCGGATCAACGACAGGAAGCGGTAGTGCACATGGCTCCTGGGCTGCGGCAATTCCTCACCGAACAGCGCCCGTTGCTCGAACGCCGACGGGAACTCCGGGCACTCGAACTGGCGTTGTCCGAGCTCCGCGAAGCGGCCGCGGGTGTACCGCGCACACCGAACAGCGAACTCCTCGTCTTCGCGGGTCCGGCCGGTATGGGGAAGACCACCCTCGTCGCCGCGGCACGCGCTCGCGCGGTCCGACACGGATGCACGGTGCTCTCCGGCAAGGGTGGCGAGAACGAGCAGGGGCTGGCCTTCCGCGTGGTGCGCCAGCTCCTGCAGCCCGCCCTGGCGGCGATGGACGAGGCGGAGCTCCGTGGCTTCCTGGGGAGTTGGTACGACATCGTCGCGGTCGCGCTCGGCCTCGAGGCCAAGAACACCGCCCATGTGCCAGACCCGACCGGGGTGCGCGACGGCCTCGACTGGGTCATGACCCGTCTGGCGGTGAAAAAGGCGCCGGTCGTGCTGCTCCTGGACGACCTGCACTGGGCCGATGCCGAGTCCCTCGACTGGCTCGCCTCCTTCGCGCCGCGGGCCGCCGATGTCCCGCTGCTGATCGTCGCCGCCTATCGGCCCGACGACATGCCGCCCGAGGCGGACTCCATCCGCCTCGTCTTCGAACGTCACGGGAATCGCCCCCACTCGCTGGTACCCCTCAGCACCGACGGCGTCGCACGGATCATCAGGGACGCGGTCGGGGAGCAGGCAGAGGACGAGTTCTGCGAGGAATGCTCGACGGTCACCAACGGGAACCCGTTCGAGACGGTCGAGCTGGCCTTCAGGCTTGCAGAGTGGCAAGTGAGTGGCATGTGGCACGAGTTGCCCGTGATGCGGGATCTCGCTGCGGCGGTCAAGGGCCCCGGGCTGCTCGATCGCCTGCAACGCCTCGGTACGACCACCGTGCGCTACGCCTGGGCCGCCGCCGTGCTGGGCGGATCCTTCTCTCCGGAGCTCGCCGCGGACTTGGCCGTGATCGGCAGCGAAGAGGCCGCCGATGCCACGGAGCGGCTGCGCACCGCCCGGATCCTGGCCGACAGCCAGGGGCCCGGGGGCGGTGTGGAGTTCGTCCACCCGCTGATCGCCACGACCATCTACCGGGACATCCCGTCCGGGTTGCGCGTCGGTCTGCACAACGCGGCCGCGGAGGCCGTCCACGCCGCGGGGCTCGGCCCCACCGCAGCCGCCCGGCATCTGCTGGAGGTCCCCTGCGAGGGCAGGCCCGAAGCGGTCGAATGCCTCCGGGCGGCCGCCCGGGAGTACCTTCGCGCCGGGGCACCTGAGGCTGCCCGACGTGCCCTGACCCGAGCCCTGAGGGAGCCGCCTCCCGCGGAGGACCGGGCCGCACTCCTCCACGAACTCGCCTGCTCGACCTTCCTGATCGAACCCACGGCCACGATCGGCTATCTGCGAGAGGCACTGACGGAGCCCGGAGTCGACCCCGATCTGCGCGCTTCCATCGTCTACCGGCTGGCTCAGGCGCTGGCCCACACCGACCGGCTGGCCGAGGCCGCGACCGTGGCCGCCGACGAGGCACGGCAGGCGGCCAATCCGCGCATCCGACTACGGATGCAGGCCGAGCACTTCGTGTGGAGCGCGTTCCGCATGGACGAGCCCGACTCGCCCGCCCGCTCCCGCAAGCTGGCCCGGCTGGCCGACAAGCTGACCGGCCGTGGGCTCGATGAGCGCTACATCCTGGGCCTGCGGGCCTGGGACGCGCTGGTGCGCGGTGAGCCGCGACGCACGGTCCTTGCGTGTGCCGGGGATGCCCTTCGCGGGGGCATGAGCTGGACCGACGAGAACCGCGGCTTCGAGGTGCCCCTGTCGGTCGCTCTCACGTTCATGTACTGCGACCAGCCCCGACGGGCCGAGGAGCTGTTCATCAAGGGCATGGCCGAGTGCGAGGTCAAGGGCTGGCGGGGCTCCCATCTGGCAGTCGGCCAGACCCTCTTCGGCTACATCCGCTACCGGCGCGGCTGCCTGGCCGAGGCGGAGGAACTCGCTCGCGAGGGTCTGCGCATCGCCGACCGCGTCGAAGGGGCCGTGCCCGCCCAGTGGTTCGCCATCGGCATCCTGATCCAGATCCTGCTGGCCCGCGGTCGGAGCACCGCCGCCCGTGAGCTCGCCGACCGGTACCACTACGGCGAGGTCGTCCCGAACGCCGTCATCTACCCCGACCCGCGCACCGTGTACGCCGAACTGCTCCTGGCGGAGGGGCGGCGGTCGGAAGCCGAGTGTCTCCTGTCCGCCGTCGGAGACCGGCTGGAGGCGCGTGCCTGGCGCAACCCGTCCTGGTGTGCCTGGCAGCTGGACCTGGCGTCCGCCGTCGCACCCGGTGCTCCCGACCGGGCGGTCCGCCTCGCCCAGGACGCCGTCAAGCGGGCCCGTGACTTCGGGGCGGCGTCCGTGATCGGCCAGGCGCTGCACGTGGAGGCCGAGGTCACCGGCGGCCCCGCGGCCCTCGACCTGCACGCGCAGGCCGTCGAACACCTCGAAGAGTCCCCCGCCGCGTACGAACTGGCCCGTGCCCTGGTCGGCCACGGCGCCGCGCTGTCCCGCAACAGCCGGTTCCATGACGCCGCCGACCGCCTGTACCGGGGCCTGGAAACCGCCGTCCACTGCGGTGCCGAGGCCGTGGCCGCCCGGGCCAGGGAGGAACTCTCCGCCGCGGGTATGCGCCCGCTCCCCCTGCGCTACAGCCAGACTGACAGCCTCACCGCACACGAACGCCGAGCCGCCGAAATGGCGGCCCAGGGACACCCGGTGGCGGTGGTCGCGAAGGAACTGCGGCTCACCGAGCAGGGCGTACGACAGCTGCTCTCGTCCGCCTACCGCAAGGTCGGCACCGACGCCGCGGGGCTCGCCGAGGCGTTGAAGACGTTCCCGCGGCCACTGCCCTGAGCCTGGCCGGACCAGCTGCTACGAGGTCCCCCTGGCCGACACGGACAGGACGTGTGCCTCCCACGCGCCCAGGGCCACGAACAGCCCCTGGTCCGTCAGTTCGCCGCCGTCGCGGTCGTACGTCCTGTCCGTCAGAAGGTCGGTGAGGCGGTGCTCGCCGCCTCGCAGGTCGTCCCACGGGAGGGGAAGCCGTGCCTCGGCCAGGCGGTCGGAGTAGTTGACGGCGACCACGTGGCGTGTGTCCTCATGCGTCCAGGTCCATGCCAGCAGGTCGCGATGGGTGTCGTTGTCCGGCCGGCCCGTCGGGGTCAACGGCCGCCATTCGCCCCGGCGTACGGCGGTCGCCACCCGCAGCAGTCGGCCGTGGAAATCACGCAGCGGCTCGTCGGCCGTTTCCTGCGGTCGGCGGGAGAGGAACACCGGCGGGCGCACCCGGCGGCCCTCGAACTGGCCCTCGTGCCAGAGCGTCGCGCCGGGCAGGGTCGCGACGGCGATGGCCGCCGCCCGCCCCCGGGCGCCGGGCAGGGTGGCGGCGGCCCGCGGCTCGTCGTGGTTCTCGAGGAAGCGGACGAGACCGCGCTGGTAGGCGAGGTCGGCGCGCAGATGGGCGCGGACGGAATCGGCGTTCTCGTGGCACAGGCGGTCGTAGAGCCGTTTGTCGTAGCAGTGGTCGAAGCCCTGCTGCTGGAGGGCCCATTCGAGGTCCCAGTAGGCCTCGGCGACGAAGAGGAGGTCCGGGTGGCGGGCGCGGACGCGCGGGATGACGTACGGCCAGAAGTCCTCGGGGGGAGTCGGTCCCGCGCGGTCTCCCCAGGTCTTGGCGAAGACGTCGTTCATCATCAGCATCGCCATGTCGCAGCGCACGCCGTCCGCCTGGTCGCCGATGGACACCAGCGTGTCCACGGTCGCCCTGCGCAGGTCCTCGGCGAAGGCGTTCAGCTGGACCACGTCCGGCCAGGGCGGGAAGTACGGGTCGCGTCCCCGGGCGTAGAGGTGCCCGCCGGCTTCGAGGAAGGCGTCCGGCGCGTGGGCCAGGTCGTCCGGGGTGCCCTGGATCAGGCGGTCGGGGTGTGTGGTGAGCCAGGGGTGGTCGGGGGCCACGTGGTTGGGGACGAAGTCCAGGATCAGCCGTAGTCCGCGTGCGGCCAGTTGGGCGCGGGCCGTGGCCAGGCCCTCCGGGCCGCCGAGGGAGGCGTCGACGACGTAGTTCCGTACGCAGTACGGGGATGCGGCGATGTCCGCCTCGGTGACGTCGGGCAGTGCCTCGCGGAACGACGCCAGCAGGGTCTCGTCGCGCAGGGCGATCCCGAGGCCGGCCGGGCTGCGCTCCCAGACGCCCATCAGCCAGACGGTGTCGATGCCGGGCCGGGCGAGCTCGTCCCAGACCTCTCCGGGTACCTCGCCCAGGGTGATGCGACGCCCGTGGCGGTCGCTCAACTCGCCCAGCCAGACAAGGGTGTTGATTTCGAGGATCACCGTCATGACAGCGGTTCCTCCCGGTCGTCCGTGGGATCTTGGGATTCCCTGCCGCCGGGGCGCCGGTCGTCGGCGTCGACGACGTGGAACAGCGTCGCGGTGGCGGCGACCAGTCCGGTCCAGCCGGTCTGGTGGGAGGCGCCGAGCCCTGCGCCGTTGTCGCCGTGGAAGTACTCGTAGAAGAGGATGAGGTCCTTCCAGTGCGGGTCCTTGGCGAACTTGGGGTCCGCGCCGTGCACCGGTCGATGGCCGTCGGCGTCGGGCAGGAAGGTGGCGGTGAGCCGGTCGGAGATCTCGCGTGCGACCTCGTAGAGGTTCATCTGCCGTCCGGAGCCGGTCGGGCACTCCACGGTGAAGTCGGGGCCGTGGTAGCCGTGCAGGTTCATCAGGGCGCGGATCAGGAGGAGATTGATCGGGAACCACACCGGGCCGCGCCAGTTGGAGTTGCCGCCGAACATGCCGGAGTCGGACTCGGCGGGCAGATAGCCGACGCCGTACGTCCGGCCGTTCACCTCGAAGGTGTACGGGTGCTCCGCGTGCCGTCGGGAGAGGGAACGGATGCCGTGCGGGCCGAGGAACTCGTCCTCGTCGAGCATGCGGGCCAGGATGCGGCGCAGCCGGTCCTCGCCGAACAGGGCGAAGAGATAGCGGCCCCGGGTGCCGGGGTCGTCGGCGGCGTGCTGCGAGACGAACGACTCGACGGCCGGGTGCCGCCTGATGAACTCCCGGGCGCCCTCGACCAGTTCGGGGAAGCCGCGGTCCGCCCGGCCGCCGATCACGCTGGTCGCGGCGAGCGGGATCAGGCCGACCAGGGAACGCACCTTCAAGGGGGTCGCGGTGCCGTCGGGCAGCCTGAGGACGTCGTAGAAGAAGCCGTCCTCCTCGTCCCACAGGCTGGCGTTGTCCTTGCCGATGCGGTTCATGGCGACGGCGATCCACGCGAAGTGCTCGAACAGCATCTGCGCCTGCTCGACGTACACGGGGTTGTCGACGGCGAGTTCGATCGCGATGTCCATGAGGTTCTGGCAGTACAGCGCCATCCAGGCGGTGCCGTCGGCCTGGTCGAGGTGGCCGCCGGTGGGCAGCGGGGCACTGCGGTCGAAGACGCCGATGTTGTCGAGGCCGAGGAAGCCGCCCTGGAAGACGTTGTTGCCGTCGACGTCCTTGCGGTTGAGCCACCAGGTGAAGTTCTTCAGCAGCTTCTGGTAGGCGTTCTCCAGGAAGGCGCGGTCGCCGTGGCCGGTGCGGTGCTTCTCCAGTTCGTAGACGAAGAGGGTCGCCCAGGCGTGCACGGGCGGGTTGACGTCGCCGAAGTTCCATTCGTACGCCGGGATCTGGCCGTTGGGGTGCAGATAGAGGCGGTGCAGCAGCAGGTCGAGCTGGGACTTGGCGAAGCCGATGTCGACCATGGACAGGGCCAGGGTGTGGAAGGCGAGGTCCCAGGCCGCGAACCACGGGTACTCCCAGGTGTCCGGCATCGACATGATCTCGTCGTTGACCATGTGGTACCAGCCGCTGTTGCGGACACTCGGGTCGGCGGCGAGCGGGTCGACGCCGTGTTCGGCCAGCCAGCGCTCGACGTCCAGGTGGTAGTACTGCTTGCTCCACAGCATCCCGGCCAGCGCCTGCCGGACCATGTGTCGCTCTTCCTCGCCCATGCCGTCCGGGGCGATGCCGTCGTAGAAGGCGTCGGCCTCGGTACGGCGCATGTCCAGCACCTGCCCGAAGTCCCGCCAGGGATCGGCGAGTTCGGTGTCGGTCAGGCGCAGGCGGATGGTGGCGCTCTCCTCGGCGGGGACGGTCAGGACGTGGTGCACGGCCGCCTTGGTACCGGTGCGTTCCGGGTTCACGGCCTGCAACTCGCCGTGGACGACGTAGCGGTCGATGCCGTCCTTGACGTACGGCGTGGTGTTCGCGCTGCCGAAGATGCGCTGGTTGTCGGTCTCGTTGTCGGTGAACAGGGTCTCGCCCTGGTGGTGGAGCCAGCGTGGGCCGAGCTCTTCGTGGTCGGCGCGCACGGCTCCCTCCGTCGCGCGCAGTCGGGGGACCGCCGAGCCGCCCGCCCACGACCAGGTGTGCCGGAACCACAGCGTCGGCAGGAGGTGCAACACCGCCTCGTCGGGTCCGCGGTTGTGCGCGGTGATCTCGACCAGCAGATCCTCCGGTCCCGCCTTCGCGTACTCGACGACGACGTCGAAGTAGCGGTCCTCGTCGAAGATGCCGGTGTCGAGGAGTTCGTACTCGAAGTCGCCGCGGCCGCGGGCCCGGTTGGTGTCGACGAGGTCGCCGTAGGGGAACTCGCCCTGCGGGTACTTGTAGAGGTACTTCATGTACGAGTGCGTGGGCGTGTTGTCGAGGTGGAAGTAGTACTCCTTGACGTCCTCGCCGTGGTTGCCCTCGGTGTTGGTGAGGCCGAACATCCGTTCCTTGAGGATCGGGTCGCGGCCGTTCCACAGGGCCAGTGCGAAGCACAGCCGCTGCTTGTCGTCGCTGACGCCGGCGATGCCGTCCTCGCCCCAGCGGTAGGCGCGGGAGCGGGCCTGGTCGTGGGTGAAGTACGACCAGGCGTCGCCGTCGGTGCTGTAGTCCTCCCGGACCGTGCCCCACTGCCGCTCGCTCAGGTACGGGCCCCAGCGCCGCCAGGGCGCCACGCCTTCGTCGGCCTCCGCGAGCCGCCGCCGCTCGGCGTCCCGTGCGTCGTCACCGGTCGTCATCGTCCACGCTCCTCACGCCCCCGTCCGACTCGTCCAGACTCGGACGGGTCGGGCGGGGGCGCAATCACACGCGGGGCCCACGATGCCTGCGCCGGTTGCCGGACGGGGCGCCTCCCGGACGGCGTACTGCTGTCGCAGCTTCGGCCGAACGGGTGGGTCGCGCGCCCGGCGCGGCCGCCTCAGCCGATCTCGACGAGCAGGTCTCCGCCCTCCACCTGCTGGATCTTGTTGATGGCGAGCCGGGACACCCGCCCGCCCTTCGGGGCGGTGATCGTGGCCTCCATCTTCATCGCCTCGATCGTGGCCACCGTGGCTCCGGCCGCCACCTCGTCGCCCTCGGCGACCGCGAGCGTCACCACCCCGGCGAACGGCGCGGGGACGTGTCCGGGCTTGGAGCGGTCGGCCTTCTCGGTCACCGGCACGTCGGCGGACGCGGCGGTGTCGCGGACCTGGATGGGCCGCAGCTGGCCGTTCAACGCGGACATCACCGTGCGCATACCGCGTTCGTCGGCCTCGCCGACGGCTTCCAGCTCGATGAGGAGCCGCACGCCGGGCTCGAGGTCGACGGCGTACTCCTTTCCGGGCCTGAGACCGTAGAAGAAGTCCTTGCTGTCCAGCACGCTGGTGTCGCCGAAGCTCTGGCGGTGCGTCTCGTACTCGCGCGTCGGCCCGGGGAAGAGCAGCCGGTTGAGCGTGGCGCGCCGGTCCTTCTCCAGTCCCGTACGGTCCTGGGCCGTCAGCTCCTGCACGGGCTTGGCCTCGGCGCGGCCCTGGAGCGCCCTGCTGCGGAACGGCTCCGGCCAGCCGCCGGGCGGGGTGCCGAGCTCGCCACGCAGGAAGCCGATGACGGAGTCGGGGATGTCGAACCGGTCCGGCGTCGCCTCGAACTCCTCGGGCGCCACGCCGGCGCCGACCAGGTGCAGGGCGAGGTCGCCGACCACCTTGGACGACGGGGTGACCTTCACCAGGTGGCCGAGGATGCGGTCGGCGGCGGCGTACATCGCCTCGATGTCCTCGAACCGGTCGCCTAGGCCCAGCGCGACTGCCTGGGTGCGCAGGTTGGACAGCTGCCCGCCGGGGATCTCGTGGTCGTAGACGCGGCCGGTCGGGGAGGCCAGGCCCGCCTCGAACGGTGCGTAGATCTTGCGGACGCTCTCCCAGTACGGCTCCAGGTCACCGACCGCCCTCAGATCCAGGCCGGTCGGCCGGTCGGAGTGGTCGGTCGCCGCCACGATCGCCGACAGGGACGGCTGCGAGGTGGTGCCGGCCATGGACGCCACCGCACCGTCCACCGCGTCCGCGCCGGCCTGGATCGCGGCCAGGTAGGTGGCGAGCTGGCCGCCCGCCGTGTCGTGGGTGTGCAGGTGCACCGGCAGGTCGAACTCGCGGCGCAGGGCGGAGACCAGCGTGGCGGCGGCGGGGGCGCGGAGCAGGCCCGCCATGTCCTTCACGGCGATGACATGGGCGCCGGCGTCCACGATCTGCTCGGCGAGCCGGAGGTAGTAGTCGAGGGTGTAGAGCCGCTCGTTCGGGTCGGACAGGTCGGAGGTGTAGCAGAGGGCGACCTCGGCGATCGCCGTGCCGGTGGCCCGTACGGCGTCGATGGCGGGCCGCATCTGGCCCACGTCGTTGAGCGCGTCGAAGATGCGGAAGATGTCGATGCCGGTCGCCGCGGCCTCCTGGACGAAGGCGTCGGTCACCTCGGTCGGGTACGGGGTGTAGCCCACGGTGTTGCGGCCGCGCAGCAGCATCTGGAGGCAGAGGTTCGGCACGGCCTCGCGCAGGGCGGCCAGGCGCTCCCAGGGGTCCTCGGCGAGGAAGCGCAGCGCGACGTCGTAGGTGGCGCCGCCCCAGCACTCCAGGGAGAGCAGCTCGGGCAGGGTGCGGGCCACGACCGGGGCGACGGCGAGCATGTCCTTCGTGCGGACCCGGGTGGCCAGCAGCGACTGGTGGGCGTCGCGGAACGTGGTGTCGGTGACGCCGATGGTCGGTGACTCGCGCAGCCAGCGGGCGAAGCCCTCGGGGCCGAGTTCGGTGAGCTTCTGCTTGGAGCCGGCGGGCGGCTCGGTGGTGTCGGTCCGGGGCAGCTTGGTGGTGGGCTCGATCAGGTCGGGCCGCTCGCCGTGGGGCTTGTTCACCGTCACGTCGGCGAGGTAGGTGAGCAGTTTCGTGCCGCGGTCCGCGGAGTGGCGGGCGGTGAGCAGGTGCGGACGCTGTTCGATGAACGACGTGGTGACCTGTCCGGCCTGGAAGTCCGGGTCGTCGAGGACCGCCTGCAGGAACGGGATGTTGGTGGACACGCCGCGGATGCGGAACTCGGCCACGGCACGCCGGGCGCGGCGGACCGCGGTCGTGAAGTCCCGGCCCCGGCAGGTGAGCTTCACCAGCATGGAGTCGAAGTGCGCGCTGATCTCCGTACCGGCGTGGGTGGTGCCGCCGTCGAGCCGGATGCCCGAGCCGCCGGGCGAACGGTAGGCGCTGATGCGGCCGGTGTCGGGGCGGAAGCCGTTGGCGGGGTCCTCGGTGGTGATACGGCACTGGAGTGCGGCGCCGTGCAGGGTGACGGTCTCCTGCGAGAGACCGAGGTCGGCGAGACTCTCGCCGGCGGCGATGCGCAGCTGCGCCTGGACGAGGTCGACGTCGGTGACCTCCTCGGTCACCGTGTGCTCGACCTGGATCCGCGGGTTCATCTCGATGAAGACGTGGTTGCCCTCGCGGTCGAGCAGGAACTCCACGGTGCCCGCGTTGCGGTAGCCGATCTCGCGGGCGAACCGCACGGCGTCGGCGCAGATCTGCTCGCGCAGCGCCGGGTCGAGGTTGGGCGCGGGCGCCAGCTCGATGACCTTCTGGTGGCGGCGTTGCACGGAACAGTCGCGCTCGAAGAGGTGGATGACGTTGCCGTGCCCGTCGGCGAGGATCTGCACCTCGATGTGCCGGGGTTCGACGACGGCCTTCTCCAGGAAGACGGTGGCGTCGCCGAACGCGGACGCCGCCTCGCGGGCCGCCGCCTCGATGGACTCGCGCAGCTGAGCGCGCTCCTCGACGCGGCGCATGCCGCGCCCTCCGCCGCCGGCGACCGCCTTCACGAACACGGGGAAGCCGATGTCCTCGGCGGCCCGCACCAGCTCGTCCACGTCGGTGGAGGGCGCCGAGGAGCCCAGGACGGGTACGCCGGCCGCGCGGGCGGCGGCCACCGCGCGCGCCTTGTTGCCCGTCAGCTCCAGGATCTGCGCGCTCGGCCCCACGAAGGTGATGCCCGCGTCCTCGCACGCCCGCGCCAGATCGGGGTTCTCGGACAGGAACCCGTAGCCCGGGTAGACGGCGTCGGCACCGGCCCTCCGGGCCGCGCGGACGATCTCCTCCACGGAGAGGTAGGCGCGCACCGGGTGCCCCGGCTCACCGATCTCGTAGGCCTCGTCGGCCTTCATCCGGTGCAGCGAGTTGCGGTCCTCGTACGGGAAGACGGCGACGGTCCTCGCGCCCAGTTCATAGCCGGCGCGGAAGGCCCGAATCGCGATCTCGCCTCGGTTGGCCACCAGTACCTTGCGGAGCATTCCCGATCCCTTCGGCCTGCACGTGCGGAACACCATGGTCTCGGCATTGTCCCCGGGGTGCCATGAGAGCCGGGTCACGTGGGGAGTGGCGGTTCGGGATGATCTGCGCCGGTACGGCGGTTGCACCAGGAACAACCAGTGCGGCGGACGGCCAGGTGACTGTCCCGCACGTGTCGTACGAGGGAGCGGACATGACCGTCCATGACGTCGACCGGGTGGGCTTCGTCCAGGAGTGGGAGGAGTGGCACCGGCAGAAGGACGCGGTGCTCGCCGGCCCGCACGGGTTTCTCGCGATCACCGGCCTGCACTGGCTGAGTGCGCGTGCGGAGCGCTTCGAGGACGCCCCGGGAGCCTGGTCGAGCACCGCCGACGGGGTGGTGGTCGAGCTGGACGAGGGAGAGGACCTGACCGTCGACGGGCGGGTGGTGCGCGGCCGGTACGACTTCGGCGTCGTCGCCGAGCGGGGCAGCGTGTACGCCGGCTCCGGTGATGCGGTGATCGAGGTCGCCAAGCGCGGCGGACACGACATCCTGCGGCCCCGCCACCCCGGCAACGAGCTGCGCACCGCCTTCACCGGCACCCCGGCCTACGCACCCGACCCGCGCTGGGTGCGGGCCGGCCGGTTCCTGCCCTTCAAGGCACCGCGCGCGGTGACCGTCGGCGCCGCCGTCGAGGGCCTGGAGCACGTCTACGACTCCCCCGGCCGGGTCGAGTTGGAACTGGACGGCACGCTGCACCGGCTCACCGCGTTCAACGGCAGCAGGCCCGGCGGCCTGATGGTGCTGTTCACGGACATGACGTCCGGGGTGACCACCTACGCGGCGAACCGCGCCCTGCGGATCGCTCCCCCGGACGACGAGGGCCGGGTGACGCTCGACTTCAACCGCGCCGCGAACCTCCCCTGCGCCTACACGGACCTGGCGACCTGCCCGCTGCCCCCGGCCGAGAACCGGCTGCCGGTCGCGGTCGAGGCGGGCGAGCGGATCCCCCTGGAGCGCGGCGGGCAGCCCTGACGGTCACTCCGGTGGCGGTGCCGAGAGCGTCTTGGTGAACGGGGTGACGGGGCGCTGCAGGCGTTCGCCGTCGACGGTGATGTCGACCGCCTCGTTGTAGAAGGAGAGGAGCTCTTTGACCGCGCCCACCGCGGGCAGCGGGTCCGGGTAGCTCCAGACGATGTTCGGCGGTACGCCGGGGCCGGCCTGCCACGACCAGTACCGCGCGGTGCCCTTGTACGGGCAGCCGGTGCTGTGATCGGTGGGTTCGAGCAGATCGAGGCGGACGTCCTCGCGCGGGACGTAGTACCGCGTCGGCAGACCGGTCTCGAACAGCAGGACCGGACGGTGGGTGTCGGCGACGACCGTGCCGTCGATCTCGACCACGACGTGGCGGCTGCTGGGGATCGCGTCCACCCGTTTGTGCGGGTCTCGCGGGTGGATGAAGATCTCCTCCTCTTCCTCGTACCAGTGGTCGAGGCCCCGGCCGACGCGCCGGAACCACTCGAAGGCGATGTGGTCGGCCAGGTCCGCGGTGGGGAAGGTCCAGGCCGCGTTCTCGACGATCTCGCCGTCGACTTCGAGGTCGTAGAAGATCCGCGACCCGGTGTGCGTGCCGGCCGGCGGGTTCTTCGCCGGGCGGAGCAGGTCCTCGCGGACCTCTTCGCGGGGGAAGGCGTACAGCGGGACGGGGACGCCGGGTTCCCAGACGAGTACGGGGTGGCGGCTGTCGACGACCGTCACGTCGCCCTTGCGGCCGCGCACCCAGCGCTCGCCGGGCTCCCACAGGAGGCCCTCCGGGGTGGCCCTGACGGCCCGCGCGGTGGGGAATGTGGTCATGACCGGATCTCCTTTTCGCTCGGTCGACTCCGACTCCGACTCCGACTCCGACTCCGACTCCGGTCCACGGTGCCCGACTCGGCGCCGTCAGCGCGTCAGGAACTCGGACAACCCGGTCAGGAGCCGGTCGACATCCTCAGCACTGGTGTAGGGCGCGAGGCCGATACGGAGACCGCCGGTGTCGCCGAGGCCGAGTCGACGAGAGGCCTCGACGGCGTAGAAGGACCCCGACGGCGCGTGGACACCGCGCTCCGCGAGGAAGCGGTACCCGTCCACCGTGCTGTGTTTCTCGAACGTCAGCAACAGGGTGGGGGTGCGGTCGGCCGCCCTGGAGTGGATCGTGACGCCTTCGAGCGAGGACAGTCCCTTGTCCAGCTGCGTGCGCAGGCTCTCCTCGTGCGCTTCGAGTGCCGTGAACGCCGCGATCAGGAGCTGTCGTCGCGTGCCCGTGGCGCTCGCGTCCAGGCCGGCGAGGAAGTCGACCGCCGCAGTGGTGCCCGCGAGGAACTCGTAGGGCAGTGTGCCCAGTTCGAAGCGTTCCGGAACGGCGTCGGTGGAGGGCAGGAGCTTGTCCGGCAGCAGACCGTCCAGCAACTCCGGGCGGGCGGCGAGGACTCCGTGATGCGGGCCGAGGAACTTGTACGGGGAGCAGACGAAGAAGTCCGCGCCGAGCTGCTCCAGGTCGACCGAGGTGTGGGCGGTGTGGTGGACGCCGTCGACGTAGGCGAACGCCCCGACGTCGTGCGCCAGTCGGGAGATCTCGGCGATGGCGGGACGCGTGCCGATCAGGTTGGAGGCGGCGGTGACGGCGACCAGCCGGGTGCGCTCGGACAGCACGGCGCGGATGTGGTCGACGGTCAGCTCGCCGGTGGCCGGGTCGAAGTCGGCCCAGCGCACCGTGGCACCGGCCCGGTCGGCGGCCTGGACCCAGGGACGGATGTTGGCGTCGTGGTCGAGGCGCGTGACGACGACCTCGTCTCCGGACGACCACGTCTTGGCGAGGGTGCGGGAGAAGTCGTAGGCGAGCTGGGTGGCGCTGCGGCCGAAGACGATCCCCGACGGCTGCGCGCCCAGCAGGTCGGCCATGGCCCGGCGGGCCTCGGTGACGATGCTTTCGGCGTTGCGCTCCCCCGGCACTCCGTGCCCCCGGTTCGACAGGGGGGCGGCCAACGCGTCGGTGATGGCCCGGATGACCGGCCCGGGCGTCTGGGTGCCGCCGGGGCCGTCGAAGTGGGCGGTTCCGGCCGCCAGGGCGGGAAATCGGGAGCGGATGGCAGTGATGTCGTACGTCACGAGATGCTCCTGTCAGGCAGCCCTGTCCCACAGCACGTGCAGGGCGGGAGGCTTGCGGAAGACCAGGCCGTACGGCGCGGTCGGGCGGTTCGGGTCGAGGCGCAGGGCGGGAAGGCGTTCGAGCAGGCGCCGGAGAGCGATTCGGGTCTCCAGGCGGGCGAGGTGCGCGGCGAGGCAGTGGTGGGGGCCGTGTGCGAAGGCCAGTTGGAGGCGCGCGTTCTCGCGGCGGACGTCGAACCGGTCGGGGTCGGGGAAGACGGCCGGGTCGCGGCCCGCTCCCGTCAGGGAGACGGTGACCAGGTCACCGCGGCGGATCGTGGCGGGGCCGAGGGCGGTGTCGCGGGTGGCGTAGCGGTCCACGACCGCGGCGCCCGGTTCGAGGCGCAGCGATTCCTCGATCGCGCCGTCCAGCAGGTCGGTGTCGGCCCGGACGAGGGCGAGTTGGCCGGGATGGTGCAGCAGGTGCAGCAGCGCGTTGGCGATCATCGCCTCGGTGGTCTCGATCCCCCCGAACATCAGGACCGCGGCGTTGGACGCCACCTCGGGCAGCCCCAGCCGCCCGGCTGCGGAGGCGAGGAGCGAGGAAGCGCCCTGTTCGGTGACGGTGGCTTCCACTGCCGCCCGTAGCTGCGCGTACGCCGCGGCACCGGCGGGCCCCGCCCCGAGCCCGGCGGTGATGTCCGAGACCGACCGCACGATGGAGTCGTACCAGGAGAGCACCGTGGCCGCGGTGGTGCCGACCAGCCCGAGGGCCTCGGTCACAACGGCGACCGCGAGCGGGCCGGCGAAGGCGCGTCGCAGTTCGACGGCGCCGGCCGGTTCCAGTGCGGTGATGAGCCGGTCGGTCTCCCGCTCGATGAACGAGGCGAAGCCGTCGTACACCTCCCGGGGGCGGAAAGGAGCCGCGAAAGGCTCGCGGTGACGGGCGTGATCGTCTCCGTCCAGGGACAGCATGCTCGGCCCGACGACCTGTGCGGTGGAGAACCGGGGGTCGTCGACGGTGAAGGTCGCGGCGTCCCGCATGACGTCCATCGCGAGATCGCGACGGGTCACCAGCCAGCCGTCCAGCTCGGGAAGCCAGGACACGGGCTCGTGCGCACGCAGCAGCGCCAGTCGCGGATGCGGGTCCTCGGCGAGTTCGGCCAGGGTGGTCGCCGCGCCGAGCGGGAAGGAGTCGGCGACGCTCATCACGAATGCGGCCCGGGTATGGGGAAAGCGATCACAGCCAAGGCTAACAATCGCCTTCGCCGGGCCGGCTGCGGGTGCCGCCGCGCTCGTGTACGGACTCGTCGGCCGACCCGGGACGTCGAAATGCGGCTGACAGACCGAAGCGAACGTCGCTATGATCCGCGACGATGACGACTCATTCTGTTGACAGATTGGGGGCCCCGTCCGCGCAAGGTGAGTGCTGATGCTCACTCGGATCGCGAACGAGGATTCCCGCCTTTCCTTCTGGCCGCGCGTGCGAGAGTTCGCCGTGCCGCCCTCCATGATCGAGACTGCGACCGCCCGCCGACGTGTCGGGGACTGGGCGGGGGCGTGCGCCGCCGCAGGCATCGACGTCGATCTCCAGCTGCGTTCCGTGGCACGGACCCATGGCCGGGAACTCGCGGCCCGGATCCGTGCCGATCTCCGGCATCTGGCTCCTGACCTGCTGCGCTGGCACATGCCGAGGATCGCTCCCGACGGGCTGCTGCGCCCGGGGCTGACCCTTTGTCTGGCTCGGTACGAGGCTGCCGGGCGTGACGGCCCGGTGCAGCTCGTGGTGCGGACGCCGCCTGCCTGGGCGGACGCCGGTCAGCGGATCAGCCTGGCGCTGTGGGACGGATGCCACTCGCAGGGCGGCGCCGGCCGTCATCCGCATCCTCGGCCCAGTCGGCGGTTCCGCCTCGACCTGCACCGCCACCTGTGGGACGTACGCAGGACCGATGAGCTGCGGATCCGGTCCGGGGCCGATCGGGCGCCCGCCGACGGCCGTCCCGTGCCGGCCCCGGATGTGCCGGACCCGGATGTGCCGGGGACGGTGGCGTACGAGCGCCACTGTGCCGTCGAGCGGTGGGCCGCCGAGGCCAGGATCCTGCTCCGCGCCGAGGGGCGCTCCTCCGGTGCCGTCCTCGTGCGGCTCGAGGGCCGGCATCGGCTGGTCCTGGAGCTCGTGGACGACTTCGGGTCGCCCCCGTTCCGGATCGCGGCGGCGTCGGTGGCTGGGGGCGGTTCCGCCCTGCCGGTGCTGCCCGACGCGGCGACCTGGGTGTCACCCGACGTGGAACTGATCCGCGCCGGTGCGATCGAGGTCGATCGGCTGCACCCTCTGGTCGCGTCGGCATTGGTACCGGACCACGACGTGCCGAGCGGGGCGTTCCGCGCTCCGCACCGGGCAGGACAGCCGCGCCTCGTGGAATGCCGGGGAGCCCGGCACCGGATCGGCCTGGTCGACGGGGTGCTGGCCCCGCTGGACCACGACCCTGACGAGATCCGGCGGGAGGAACTGCTGGTCGCGCTGACCGGCACCCCGCTTCCCTGTCTGCAGGCCATCGACGAGGCGCACCGACGTCCGGACTGCCTCACCGGCGTCCGCGAACGCCTCGACCACGGCGACATCGCCGGTGCGCTGGCCGTCGTCGAAGGTCTGCTGGGGCCCGACGCACTGCTGCGCGACGGTGCGCTGCGGGACGAACTCGAGGCGGCCGCCCAACGACGCATCACCTACGGGCTGTTCAGGGCCGGCCTGGTCGGACCCGGACCCGGCCGCATCCGCCCGGGTCTGCCCCGTCCCCGTGGACGCCGCTCCCACCCACGTCACGCCACAGCTCGCTGACCTGGGGGACCTCTGTCCCCCCACCCACCAGCCACAAGGTGATCAAACATGCCCACATGCACTCTGCCCGCTGCCACCGACACCCTCACCAGCCCGGCCCCCGACTCCCAACTCGACGTCGCCGGCCAGTTGTTGACCCTGTTGCGCGACTCCACCACCGAGCCGCGCCCCGATGTCCGACTCGAGGCCCTGACCCTGGCCGTTGCCGCCGACCTGCCCGTCCTCCTGTGGGGTGAGCCGGGCATCGGCAAGACCGCGGCCCTGACGCAGCTCGCCGCGGCCCTGGACCTTCCGCTGACCACGGTGATCGCCAGCGTGCACGAGCCGTCCGACTTCTCGGGGCTTCCCATCGTCGGGGACGATCCCGCCGAGCAGGGTGTTCCGATGGCCCCTCCGGACTGGGCGGTGCGACTGGTACGGGCCGGTCGCGGGCTGCTGTTCCTGGACGAACTCTCCACCGCGGCGCCGGCCGTTCAGGCCGCCCTGCTCCGTCTGGTCCTCGAGCGGCGGATCGGCTCCCTCCAGCTGCCGCCCGGGGTCCGGATCGTCGCCGCCGCCAATCCGCGGTCCTCGGCGGCCGACGGCTGGGAGCTGAGCCCGCCGCTCGCCAACCGGTTCGTACATCTGCAGTGGACCCACGACCACGAGGTCGTCGTACGCGGCCTCGGCGGGACCTGGCCCCGGGCCACCCTGCCGCGGCTCGACCCGGAGCGGTTGCCGCAGGCCGTGGACTTCGCCCGCCGCGCGGTCTGCGGCCTCCTGACCGCCCGCCCCAAACTCGTGCACCAACTGCCCAGCAGCGAAACGCGCCGGGGCGGCGCCTGGCCGTCACCCAGGAGCTGGGACATGACCCTGTGCCTGATCGCCTTCGCGACCGCGGCCGGATCTTCCCGGGAAGTGCTTTCCCTGCTGGTCAGAGGCACCGTGGGGGACGGTCCCGGGCTGGAGCTGCTGGCGAGCCTGGACCGGATGGACCTCCCCGACCCCGAGACGCTGCTCGCCGACCCGGCGGGTGCCGTACTGCCCGAGCGGGGAGATCTGCGCCAGGCCGTCCTCGACGGTGTGGTCGACGCGGTCCGGGGGCGCCCTGACAAGTCCCGCTGGGACGCAGCCTGGACGCTCCTGATCCGGGCGGTGGAGACCGGAGCCCCGGACCTGGTGGTCGTCCCCGCGACGACGCTGGCCTCGCTGCGCCGGGAGGACTGGGACGTTCCGGCGTCGATCGAGCGGCTCGCCGGAGTGGTGTCCCTGTCCCGGCGGGCGGACCGCGCGGCGGACCGCGCGGCGGACCGGGACGCGGCCGCCGCGAAGGCCGGCCGATGAGCACGGAACAGGGCCGGCGACAGGACGCACCGGGGGCACTGGACCTCGACAAGCTCTTCGCCGCCCGGCTGCAGGCCGCCCGGGTCCGGCCCTACTTGGCGACAGCCCTGTTCGCCCTGCACACCGTCGAGTCGCGGCGGGTACCGACCATGGCCGTCGACCGGCACTGGCGGTGTTACGTCTCACCGGCCTTCGTGGACCGGACGCCGGTGGAGGAGCTGGCGGGGGTGTGGGTGCACGAGGTGTCGCACCTGCTGCGCGACCATCACGGGCGCAGCGACCGGGTCGCGCGGGAGCGTGGGCTGACCGGCCCGGGGGAACGGCTGCGGATGAACATCGCCGCGGACTGCGAGATCAACGACGACGTGTTCGGAGACGGACTGGTCCGGCCCGAGGACGTCGTCGATCCGGCGTTCCTGCGGTTGCCCGAGGGGCAGCTCATGGAGGAGTACCTGTCCTGGTTCCGGCTCGGGCCGCGTACCCAGGGCATGTCCTGGCTGGACTGCGGCAGTGGCGCCGACGGGCTGGAACGGGAGTGGGACCTGGGCCCGGACGGCGCGCACGGCCTGAGCGAGCAGGAACGGGACGCGGTCCGGTTCCGGGTGGCGCAGGGCATCACCGGCCGGCCGGGGAGCGCGTCGAAGGGGTGGCAGCGGTGGGCGGAGGAGGCGTTCCATCCGCCGCAGCCGTGGCGGGAGTTGCTGGGAGCGGCGGTCCGCTCGGCGGCTTCCGGGCCGGGCGCGGGCGAGGACTACACCTACGGCCGTCCGCCGCGGCGCTCGGTCGGGGTGCCCGGCGTCGTGCTGCCGAGCCTGAGGCGCAGGCCGCCCCGGGTCTCCGTGATCATCGACACGTCCGGGTCGGTCAGTGACGCCGAACTGGGCAGCGCGATCCTCGAGGTCGCCGCCATCTCCCGGGCCGTGGGCGGCCGCCGTGACCTGGTCACCGTACTGCCGTGCGACGCGGCGGCCCGGGTCGTGCACCCGCTGTGCCGTGGTGAGGGAATTCCGCTGATGGGTGGTGGGGGCACGGATCTGCGCACGGGCTTCGCCAGGGCGCTCCGTGCTCGGCCCCGGCCCGATGTCGTGGTGGTCCTGACCGACGGCCAGACTCCCTGGCCGGACACGCGACCACCGTGCCGGACGGTGGTGGGTCTGTTCCCCCGGCAGCCGGGGTCGTGGGACGAGGACGATCCCGACTACGTGCCGGACTCGCCGCCCGCCTGGGCACGAGTGGTGGACATCGGCTAGGACACCCCACAGGCGCCTCTTGCGCGGTGCTTCACTTCACGCGCGTGAGGCGTATCGCAATGCTCTCCGGGTAGCGCATCTCGAGTTCGCTCTTCGACTTCCAGGTGCCGGTCATGAGCACGCCGTGCGGGCAGCCGATGCTCCGCGGTGCCGAGGCGTCGAGTTCACGCGATTCGCGAGACGGCGCCCCGCCTGGACGACGACCGGCCCCGCGGGGTGGACGTGGAGGTGGTGAGCCGCGACATCCTGGGGTCCGACGACGTCCGGAGCGCACTGCGCGCCTTGGTGGGAGGAGCGTCATGACCAACGTCGACGTACACCAGCATCTGTGGAGCCCCTCGCTGGTGGCGGCCCTGCGATCCCGCCGCGAGCCGCCGTTCCTGGACGGCTGGACCCTGTTCCTGGACGGTGAGCCGCCCTACGAGATCTCTCCCGCCGACCACGACGTCACCCGGCGTACGGAACTCGCCGCCGCCGACGGCCTGGGCCGGGTGCTCGTCTCGCTGTCCGCCCCGATCGGCGTGGAGTGGCTGCCCTCGGCCGAGGCGCGGCCCCTGCTCGACGCCTACCACGAGGGCGCGGCCGCGCTCCCCGAGCCGTTCGGGGCGTGGGCCGCCGCCTGCGTACGGGACATCGACGCGAGCGTGACGGCCGATGACCTCGACCGGGGGTTCGTCGGACTCCAGCTCCCGGCGAACGCCCTTGCCGACGCGACCGGTTACGCGCGCTGCGCCCCACTGCTCGATCTGCTCGAAGAGCGCGACCTCCCGCTGTTCGTCCACCCGGGGCCCGCGCCCGGCGGGTCCGAGGGCCCCGGCTGGTGGCCCGCGATGGTTCCCTACGTCCAGCAGATGCACGCCGCCTGGTTCGCCTTCCGTGCCTTCGGCCGGCCGCGCCATCCGCGCCTCAGGGTGTGCTTCGCGCTGCTGGCCGGGCTCGCCCCGTTGCACGGAGAGCGCTTCGCCGCCCGGGGCGACGGGAGCGTCGTCGGGGTGGATCCGGACGTGTTCGTCGAGACGTCCTCGTACGGCCCGACCGCCGTCGACGCGGTCGTCCGCGCCCTCGGGGTGGACGCTGTCGTCCAGGGCTCGGACCGGCCGTACGCACAGCCACCGCGGCATCCCGGCTTCGGTCTGGGCGGAGCCGCGGCGTACGCCTTCCGCATCGCCAATCCGCGGCGGCTGCTCACCGGAAAGGACTGACCGTGCCCGGGGCATCCGTGCGGCACCTCTGTCCACCGAGCGGGGAGGGGGACGCGTGGGACCCGTGATGCAATGGAGCACGACAGAGCAGACCCGGGGGTGGAGTGAGGCGTGTTGAGCAACGGTGGGCCCGATGCGGGGAGTTTCGAGCCGCTGGAGGAGGGCGATCCGCAGGCCGTGGGCGGCTACCGGCTGGTGGCGCGGCTCGGGTCCGGCGGTATGGGACGGGTCTATCTCTCCTACACGCCGGGCGGGCGGGCCGTCGCGGTCAAGGTGATCCGGCCGGAGCTGGCCGAGAACGCCGAGTTCCGGAAGCGCTTCCAGGCCGAGGTGTCCGCCGCGAGCCGCGTGCACGGCCTCTACACGGCTCCGGTCGTGGACAGCGACACCGAAGGATCCATGCCGTGGTGTGCGACCGCCTACGTGCCGGGGCCGTCCCTCGCCGATGCGGTGCACGACCACGGGCCGCTGCCCGTCGACACAGTGCTGCGGCTGATCGCCGGCGTCGCGGAGGCCCTGCAGGCAGTGCACCGTGAGGGCATCGTGCACCGGGACCTCAAGCCGTCGAACGTGCTGCTCGCCGCCGACGGCCCGCGGGTCATCGACTTCGGTGTCGCGCGGGCCGCGGATGCCACGTCGGTGACACAGAGCGGCACGGCCCTCGGCACGGTCGCCTATATGGCGCCTGAGCAGGTGCTCGGCGGGGAGGCGGCCTCCTCGGCCGACGTGTTCGCGCTGGGACAGACCGCCGTGTTCGCGGCGACGGGCGTCGCTGCCTTCGGGACCGGAGATCCGCACGCGGTGCTCTATCGGGTGGTGCACGAGGAACCCGACCTCAGCCGCGTGCCGGGGGAGATACAGGAGCTGGTGGCGCGGTGTCTGCGCAAGCCCGCCGCCGAACGGCCTTCCGTCGAGGAGGTCATACGCTCCGTTCAGGCGATCCAGGCGAATCGCGGTGACAAAGCCCGGTTCACGTCCGGGGCGTGGCTGCCGGGCGAGCTGGCGGCGGGGATCGCGGCTCGGGCCACAGGCGCCGATCAGGCCCGGGCAGGGGCGGCTTCGGGCGCTCACGCTCCCGGCGTTTTCGGGCCCGCCGGGTCCGGCGCTTTCGGGCCCCCCACGGCCTACTCCCCCACCTCACCGTCCCATGCCGCGCTGCCCGCGCCCTTCGTGCTGGGGCCAGACGTCCCGCCGGGGCCGTACGCGCCGGCTCCCTGGCCGCAGCCGCAGGAGCCGGCCCCCGCACAGACCGCCTCGGTGGCGTCGGGCGGCAACGGCCGCAAGATCCGCGGCTGGGTGTTGTCGGCGGCCTCCGTCGTGCTCGTCGCCTGTGGGGCGGCCGCCGCGCTGCTGCTCGTTCCGGGGGACGGCGACAAGAGCGACGACGGGGCGCAGGAGGTGGCGGCATCCCGGTCGGCCACGGCCGCCAAGGCGTCGCCGTCGGCGTCCGGCTCCCCGTCGGCCCAGACCTCGAAGAAGCCCCGGCCCACCAAGTCCGCTCTGCCGCCCAGCCCTTCGGGGCCCTCGACGCCCGCAAGGACCGCGTCCTCGGCGCCCCCGACCGCCGCATCCAGCAAGCCCGCGGCCCCGTCAGCCCCTGTCCCGGTGACGTATTCCGGGATCCGGATGACCAAGAGCCACGACCTGTATCTGGCGGACACTCCGGTGCGGGCCAAGGCGGACACCGGGACCGCCGACGAGGATCTGACGTACGCCGTCTACTCCTCGGGCGCGGTCCTTGCCCCCGGCACCGACTCCGGCAGCTCTCTTGCCCTGCTGCCGGCCGGCCGGCAGGGAAGCCTGGACGCGTGCAAGGCGGCGACCGGCTACAAGAGCTACATCTGGGTCAAGGACCTCACCGTCGGCCAGCAGATGTGCGTCATCAGCGGGACGGGGCACGTGGGGCTCGTGACGTATCGGGGCTCGTCCGGGACCACGTACGCCACCCTGGACGTGAAGGTGTGGCGTGACGCGGCGTAGCAATGGGTGATGCCGAGCCGGCTGTTCCTCAGGGCGGGCCGGATCACGGGCGGGCGCCGCGGCCGATCTCGGCCGCGACGCGGGTGTCGGACAGGTATTGCGCGATGTCGTGTGCCCGGTCCTTCCGATTGACGCAGAGCACATCACGAACCTGTGACCAGGTGTCGCCGAGCGGGCAGCCGATGGCGACGGCGTCCCCCGCCGCCCACGCGTTGATCCACACGCCCACCTGACCCGGCCGGACCGGTCCGCCGGCGAGCAATCGCTGGTACACGGCGTCGAGTCCGAGCGGGCTGCCGGCGGTCACCAGCAGGGGGACCGAGGCCCGCCTGGGCAGCCGGGTGAACAGGTCGAGTGCGACGACAGTGCCGAGGCTGTGGGTGACCAGCACGATCTCGCCGTCGTCGGGCATCTCGGCCAGCACCGCGTCGAGCACGGCGTCGCGTACCGACTTGTTGCCGAGGTAGGCCGCGACGTCGCGGAACACCGTCGCGATCACGACGTCGTCGAGCCCGCTGCGCGCCGCGATCCAGGACAGCGGCCGTTGCAGTGCGGCGACCGCCCCGCCCAGCAGGCCCGACTCCTGCGCGGCCACGCCCTCCCGCGCCGTCCTGCTCTGCCCCGCGCGCTCGCCCTCCGCGACGGGCGCACGCTCCGGCGCGGGCATCCCGGTGGCCCCGGCGGCCTCGTCGAGCAGCGCGGCGTACACCGCGCGAGCCCCGGAATCTGCGGGCGCGTACGCCTCGGCCGTGGTCGTCGCCGTGTCGGGGGTGACGCGCTCGCGGGTCGCCAGTGCGGCGGCCAACGCGTCGCCGTAGAAGGGGAACCAGACATCGGCGGCGTCGAGCGGAGCAAGGCCCGCCGCCGCCAGCCCGATGGCCAGGCCCTCGCACCATCCGGTGCGCAGCGCGGCGGGATCGCGGCCCTGCTGCCCCCGGCCGTGCAGGAACACCAGGCGCCTGCCGGCGCCGGCCCGCCCGGTGAGACCGCGCCGCTCACGAGCACGCGCGGCGGCGTCGGCGTGCGCGGCGGCAGTGACCGCCTGGGTGGGCAGGACTCCCGGAGTGGGGATGACCCCCGCGGCGGTCCCATCGAGACTGTCGTCGGCCGGCACCGCCCCGCTCGGTGCCGTCCCGACCGGCGCCGCCTGTGGGCCCAGCTCGGCGAGCAGCCGTTTCTGCTCCGGTGGCAGTTCGACCCCGGCGAGGTGCCGCAGGATGGCGCTGACTCGTGCCCCCTCGTTGGCGATCCAGCCCTCGCCGTCGGGAGCGGGAACGCCGGCGTGGTGCAGCGCGACGACCTCCCACTGGTCGTTGAACACGGGCGAGCCGGAGTTCCCGGGCTCGGTGTCCGTGCGGTAGTGCAGGAACTGCGGCAACTGGTTGAGCAGGGCGTTGTCGCGGACCGCCAACTCCTTCGGCCGCCCGTCCGGATGGCCGACGACGTTCACCGGCTCGCCGATGACGATCTTCCCCTGCTGCGCGATCAGCTTCAGCCCGCCATGCACCGCGCCGGGCCGCCTCCCGTCGGAGCCCACCGCGACCGCGACGAGTGTGTAGTCGAGTTCGACGTCGGTGACGAACAGTTCGGCCGGGGCCAGGTCGTAGGAGTCGACCGGTTTGGGGACACCGTCGACATCGGATTCGAGGTCGAACTCCGCGAAGGACCCGGTCGCCGTCGCCACGTCGGGCAGCACGTGGTTGTTGGTGAGGAGCAGGCGCTCCCCCACCAGAAACCCGGTGCCGAACCCGGCCCGCCGTCCGCCCTCGACGACGGAGATGCGCGCGACCGCGCGTGCCGCACGCGCCCCGCGGGCAAGGAAGTTGACGCTCTGCAGCTCACTCGCCGCACCGAGGATCCGTTCGAACACGACTGCGGGACGCACCGGCCCCCTCGCGGGCGGCACCGGCGCCAGCGCCTCCGGGTCGACCTCGCCCTTGCTCAACAGCCGCTCCGCGCGGGCGCGCAGCTGCTCCTCGCTGTCGGCCGCGAAGGGCGTGCCGGTCTCCACCTGCCGACGCCGGATGTCCTCGCGCTGGTCCACCGTGTCCCGGTACCGCTCCGCCATGTTCAACTGCTGCTGTCGTAGGTCCATGCGCGCATGGTTCACAAAGGGGGACGTACGGCGCTTCGGGGAACTCCCTACGGAGGACACGTGCGCCCCCGCCGAAGCAGGTCGGCGGGGGCGTGGGGGGGCACGGCTCGAAGGGCGCGGGCGAGTCAGAGGACGCCGGCGAACCGGAGGAAGTCCGAGATCGTGCGCACCGGTCGACCGCTCGGGAGCAGGACACCCCGCGCGGGGCTCCAGCTCGTCTGGTTGACGTACGAACCAGGGTCGTTGCGGATCTGGCCGATGAGTGTCTCGGCGACGATGCGGCTGCCGACCTCTCCGAGCCGACGACCGAGCTCCCGCACCTCGGCCTCCTTCAGCACGTAGAACCACAGCGGGGTCCTGTCGAACAGGCCGCCCGTCTCAAGGACGTTCCTGACCACGTCGCTGCTGCCCTGCTCCAGCTCCGCGCGGCTGAGAGGGACGACTCCGAGTTCCCTGGCCACCGCCTGGCCGGTGGGGGCAGCCAGTCGGTAGCCGCGCAGGAGGTTGCGGCGGGCGAGGTGCTTGAGCAGGTCCTTGATCCGCTCCGGCAGGCCCGGGTCGTTGCCCTCGTTGATCATCTCGCCGAGCGGTGGCGCGAGCCTGGTGTCGATGAGCCGCGCGAAGCGGTTGGCGAACTGGCTGTTCTTGTCGACCATCCGGTCCCACTCCACCGGCCAGTTCGACGGGAGCGTGGGCAGCGAGCCGACGAACCCGCCCCTGCCGGTGAACTGGAAGAGCTGGTCCAGGGTGGCGATGGGGGCGATCTTGTCGCCGGGGCGGCCGAAGTTGCGGTTCCAGTCGTAGGCGCCGCGCACCATCGTGTGGCCGAAGCGGAAGGCCGCCACCGAGAACTCGACGGGCATGTAGGTGCCGCGACGGTCCAGGGCGAGCAGGTTCCCCTCCGCGGTGTCCACACGGTCGACGACGTCGGGGCGGGCCACCGTGCGCAGATAGTCGTGCACGCACAGCCACTGGTAGGTCCACCGGGTGAGGTTCCTGGCCCGCAGGAACACCTCGGCGTCCGACTCCCACTCGGGTTCGTTGTCGCGCACCCAGTCGACCGCCGCGTTGTGGAACCGCAGGAACGCCACGTGCAGTTGGGCCACCACGAGGTTCTCGTCGTTGCGGGTGTCACCGACGAGCGGGGTGCGGTCGGCCTTGCGCGGCAGATCCCGTTGCGTGTCGTCCACCGGGGGGATCAGCACGCCCGCGGCGGCGGGGACCGGCGAGAGCAGGCCCAGCCGGAACTTGATCCCGTCGTAGGGAACGGCGTCCTTGTTCGCCACCGGTGCCGCGAACGGCCCGTCGCCATAGACCGAGTCGAGGTTCAGCGCCGGGATCCGCAGATTCTCCAGCTTGTGGATCACCTCGTCCGGCGCGATGGGCGGCAGGTTCTCATCGGTGATGCTGATCGCTTTGTCGTTGTCGGTCGCGGCCGTCAGGTCGTGGTCGACGAACTGGCCCCAGTACGTGTAGATCGGCGGAATCGGCGAGTTGAGCTGCGGGTCCCGCAGCTCCTCCTGGGTCTCCACCATCACCGTGCCGAGTTCGAGCAGGGCTATGACGACCTTTTCGACGTCGTCCTGAGGCAGGTGGTGTGCCGGGAACTCGTCAGCGAGGCCGGGGAACAAGTAGTCGAAGGAAGTGGTACCCATGTGTGCCGCGGTGCCGGCGGACTCCTGAACCACCGCGCTCCGCGGGCTCATCTGCTCGTCCTGGCCCGCACTGTCGAGAATCGCGTGACCGCCGTGCGCGAGGTTCGTGATCACCCGCGGGAACTGTCCCTGCTCAGCCATCCGATGCCCCTTTCCGGTCTAGGAACAGGCGAGTCTTTCGGAACCGTCGCGCCACGGCTTCCGGGAACTCCCTGCCTCCGCCCGTACACGCGCTCCCGCGTTCTCCGGCAGCGCGTTCCACGGAACGCCTACGCCATCCGCCGTGCCGATGGCACGGATGCACATGGCAGGGCCTACGCGGCAGGGCTCACCGTCGCGACAGCACCGGACGGAGGCCGCCGTAGCCCCCGTTGCCCACAGACGCGGGGGCCCGGTCTCCGCGGCCCTGCGGGGCGTCGGTCGTGCGGAGCACCGTACGGCAGGTGCCGCTTGCGTCCTGCCGCCGTCGGGACCTCGGTGGTTGCCCCGGCCGCGCGGCTCCCCCTCCGGGGTGCCGCCCCCTCCCCTGCGCCACGTAAGGCCGCGCGACCGCCTCGAGGCCTCACGGCCCGGCCTGACGGCCCGTGCCCGGACCGCCGGCGAAACTCCCCGACCGCCCACGCCGATCCCCCTCCCGGGGGCACCCTGGTGACATGAAGTGCGGCCGCGGGGGAGCGGCTGGCATACGGGGGCGTCATGAACGAAACAACGATGACCGGCGTGCCGGCGGGCGGAGCGGTACGCGCCCCGGTCCGCGTACCGGGCGACTCTGTTGTGAACGGACCGGTGCTCGCCGCGGCCCACGGACCGTGCTGCGTGGTTCCCACCGCACCCGACGAGGCGACGTCCGTCCCTGACCCCGTCGCCCTCGTCGGCCGGCACGCCGAACGAGACCTGGTCGACGGCCTGGTGGACGGCGTGCCCCACCGGGGCGGCGCTCTGCTGCTGAGCGGTGAGCCGGGGATCGGCAAGAGCATGATGCTGCGCCACGCGGCCGCCCGCTGCCAGGGCGCCCAGGTGCTGTGGGCCTGCGGAGTGGAGTCGGAAGCCGTGCTGCCGTACGCGGTGCTGGCCGATGTGCTGCTTCCCCTCCGCCACCACTTCGGCGAGCTGCCGTCGGCCCAACGGAGAGCCGTGGAGGGCTGTCTGGCGCTCACGGATGTGGCCGAGCCGAACCCGTACGCGGTGTGCGCGGGCGCGCTCGGCGTGCTGGCCGCGGCCGGGGAGGCGTGGCCGCTGCTGGTCCTCGTCGACGACCTGCACTGGGCCGATCCCTCGTCGCGACAGATCCTGCAGTTCGTGGCCCGGCGGCTGGCCACGGAGCGCGTGGCCCTGGTCATGGCCACGCGCAGTGGGCAGGACGAGGACGGGATCCGGGAGAGCGTGCCGCACACCGTGCTGGGGCCGCTGACGGACGACGAGTGCTGGACACTGTTGCGGCGCCAGGCGCTCGACCGGACGGACCCGGCGGCAGACCGGATCGTACGGCTGGCGCACGGCAACCCCTTGGTCCTGGTGGAGTACGCGGCGGCGCTCGCCCGGACCCGTGCGGGCGGTGCCGAGCCGTGGGACGACTCGTGGGAGGAGCCCGGGCCGCTGGTGGAGCGCGCCTGGCGCGGACAGTTGCGCATGCTGCCGCCGCGCAGTCGCGAGGCACTGGTGTACGTCGCCGCCGGCCGGACCCCGCAATGGCCCCTGCTGCAAAAGGCGTTGGCGGTCGACGGGCTCACCACCGCCGATCTGGACGCGGCCGAGGCGGCCGGGCTGGTGCGGATGCGGAACGGCGCGTGCGAGCTGCGGCATCCCGTGCTGCGGCCGGTGGTCCTGGGACAGTGCGCCACGGTGCGACGCCTGGAGGTCTACCGCCGGTTGGCGGCCCTGAGCACGGGCGAACTGCAGACCTGGTACCTGGCCGCCGCCGCCTCCGGTCCGGACGAGTCGGTCGCCGCCCGCCTGGTGTCCGACGCCCGGCAGGCGCGGCAGCGCGGCGCGTTGGCGACTGCCGCGCCCGCCTGGCACCGTGCCGCGGAGCTGTCGCCGGACCCCGCAGACGCGGCCCGCCGACTGTTCGAAGCTGCGCACGACGCCTTCTACGGCGGTACGACGCGCGACGCCGCCGAGTGGTGCGAACAGGCTCTGTCGCACAGCCCGGATCCGTTGCTCACCGCGGACATCGAGTTGCTGCGCGGCCAGGCCTGCACCTGGCTCGGGGATCCGGGCCGCGCGCACCAGCTGCTGGTCGGCGCAGCCCGGACGGTGGAGTCGGTGGACCGCTCACGTGCCTCTCAGCTGTACGGGGCCGCGGTGGTGCCCGCGACGATGGACGGGCAGATGCGCGCCGCGTGCGACATCGCCGCCCGCTGCGACGAGCTGGCGGACGGCACGCGCGGCGGCCGGCGTCGGCATGCCGCCGTCATGCGCGCCCGGGCGCAGGCTCTGGGCGGCGACGTGAGCGAAGGCCGTACGGCCCTGCTCGCGCTGCTGGAGGAGACGCGCGACCGACCCGGCCCCGAGGAACGTCAGGCGACGATGGAGATCGCCCAGGGCCTGTCCTGGACCGGCGACGGGGATCTCGCCCGCCGCGTACTGGACACGGTGATCGAGGGGATACGACGCGACAACCGCCCGGCTCTCCTTCCGTACGCGCTGCTGGCGCGGTGCGAGGTGGAGACGTGGTCGCGCTGGCCGATGGCCCGCGCGGACGCCGCCGAGGCACTGCGCTGGGCGAAGGAGTTCGGGCACCTGGCGATGACGGGGTACGCCCTGGTCCAGCTCGCGCGGCTGGACGCCCTGCGCGGCGACTTCACGGGCTGTCAGGAGCGCGTGGCACAGTACGAGCGCTGGTGCGGCAGCCGGATGCGCGGCCTGGCGCTGTTCGCACGCGGTGCACTCGGTACGTCCGCACTCGCCGCCGGTGATCCGGAAGCGGCTGGTGGGCACCTGGAGGCGGCGTTCGCCATGGCGGACCAGATGGGGCTGGTCAATCCCTCCCTCATGCCGTGGGTGGCCGACCTCGCCGAGGCCTGTCTGCGCACGGGGGCGAGGGAGAGGGCCGTCGCCGTCGCGGACTGGCTGCGGGAGCGCGCCACGACGACCGGTCTGGCATGGCCGGCGGCCGCGCACGCCCGCTGCCGGGTGATGCTCGCGCGGTCCGCCGAGGAGGCCGCCGACTGGCTGGCCGTCGCGGAACGCGTCCATGCAGACACGGAGATGGCCTTCGAGTGGGCTCGGACGAGGCTCGTCGCAGGAGAGGTGCTGCGCCGGTTCCGGCGGCCGTCCGCGGCACGGGAGCCGCTGCTGCTCGCACAGCGGACGTTCACCGCGCTGGGCGCCGTTCCGTGGGCGGTCCGGGCCGAGGCCGAGGTCGCGGCGACCGGGCACCGCACCGCCGTCCACGGGAACGAACCGCCGCCGGTGGCCCTGCTCACGCCGCAGGAGCTCCAGGTGGCGCGTGCCATAGGCGAGGGACTCAGCAACGTGGAGGCCGCCGCATCGCTGTTCCTGTCCCGCAAGACGATCGAGGCGCATCTCACCCGCGTCTACCGCAAGCTGGGCGTACGGTCACGCTCGGACCTGGCCCGCTGCCTGGCCCATGCCGGGGTCACGGGGTGACCGGGCCGGGCCGCGGTCAACTGTGGGTAAGGACCACACCGGCTCTGGGCCACCTGCTTTTCGGCGGACCGGTGATGATCTCGACGGCGGCCTTCCTGCCGTCCGACTTCACCATCGCGGTGCATGCTGGAACTCGCGCCACCGGCGGCCATCCGGCAGGCGCATACTGGTGGCAATGAGAAAGCCACCTGTGCCCAAGCGTCATCTGCCGACCAGCCCGTTCATGGCCCCGGCCGCGCCCCCTTCCAAGGAGTTCGCCGTAGGAAGCCGAGTCACACACGATGTGTACGGCCTCGGCCGGGTGACCGCCGTCGAGGAGGGGATCGCGGTTGTTGTCGATTTCGGTTCGCTGGAAGCGCGGATCATGAGTCCGTACACCAAGTTGTCCAACCTCTGAGACCTTGCTGCGCCTGCACCTGCACCAGCACCAGTCCTGGAACAGGCTCGTCCGCCGCACCCCGGTCCACTTGGCATGCCCGCAATGAAAGTGAGACATCTCATCGACACGACCCCGCTGTTCTCCGACCCGGAGCCGACCCGCCTCCACACCACTGCGGTATCGCCGCCTCCGAAAAGGAATCCCTTCCAGGCTCCTGACGTGGAGGAGGAAACCCCTCAAGCCCCCACCACCGCGACCGGGTGACATCGACCTTCCAGCGCCCCGGGCGCCGGAAGGTCGGGGCTGCGAATCAGGAGCCCGCAAGAAAGGCCAAACGCACCTTTCACCCAATATTGTCTTGGTTCGTTCCGCCGAACACTCCGTTGGATGGTGCAGACGCAGCCGTACCGCGTCGGCTGCGCCGCCACTTCCTTGCGAGGGAGTTCGGCTGTCATCGGGCGGCTGCCGTCGAGCAGCCTGTCCAGCCATGCCTTCGCCTGCGAGGGACAGCACGGCCAGGACGTAGGCATGCAGTTCCACGTCCGACCCCAGCCGGGTCGGCAACTCGTGGACCTCTGCGGTGAGTGGGCACGTATCGTCGAGATCGGGGGCCGGGCGTGCGCCGCCAATTCGCATAGAGCATCACGAGGTTGGCGCCGCCTCGGCGCGAGTAGGCGCGAGGCTGACGACCTCCGGCGCGCCCATCGCCCCGGCGGCATCGTCCTGAACTCATGACTCCTGTGTCAGCACCTCGGGCCGATCCTCATCGGCCCGCAACCACCGGTAGAAGTCGACCACTTCGGCAGCACGCCCTCCACGACCCCCGGATCTCCCACCGCACGCGTCACGCAGTCCCGGAAATCAATGCGCAGTGGGCTCGGATCGAGCCACTGCTCCCGGACCGGACGAAGCGGGGTGGGAGCCGTGCCCCAGGCGCCGGCCTCCTGTGCCCGAGGCACCCCTGTGACCGCTGGGATTGCGGGGGCGCAAGTACGGTTTCATCCTGAAGACGTGGCCATAACCGCCCCTCCCACAGCCCTCGGCCAGAGCCCGTCCTGCCTGGCCCTGGCCCCCGACGAGCGACACCTCTACGTCGGCGGATCGGAAGGTCTGGTCTCCGTCCTCGACACGAGAAGCCACCAGGTGGCGAGCACCTTCACCGCTCTTTCGACTCTCGACCTGGCCGCCTTTCACGGCGACGGCCGCCTGTATCTCGCCGGTGCCGACGATCAGGAGCAGCCCGTACTGGCCGAGGTGGACGTCGACAGCCGGACGGTGACGCGGGCCGTGGCGCTCGACGAGAGGCCCCTGGCGCTCGTCCTCGCCCTCGGCGGGCAGCGCATCTACCTCTCGCTCCTCGACGCGGGAGTGGTGACGGTGGTCGACACCGGTCTCGCGAAGGTGATCCGCACCGTCACCGTGGGCGGCATGCCCGCCGGACTCGCCGTCTCCCCCGACGGGAAGTCCGTGTACGTCTCGGACATGGAGTCGGCGTTCCTCCAGGTGATCGACACCGCGACCGACACGTTGCGCGCCCCCATCCCTCTCGACTTCACCGTCGAGAACGTGGTCGTCACACCGGACGGCAGGAGCATCTTCGCCGCCGGTTCCGGTGAGGGTGTCCTCGTCATCGACACCGTGTCCCGCGAGGTGACGGCCACGCTCCGAACACCGGGAAGCCCCGCCGACCTGACGATGTCCTCCGACGGGGCGCGGATCTACGTCGCGCACGGCGCACGCGCGTCGGTGGGCGTGATCGACACGGCCCGCCGGGCGCTGATCCGCACCCTGGCCGTCGAAGGCTCGCCGTCCAAGCTCGCCGTCCTGCGCAACGGACACCGCGGCTACGCGACCGACCCCGCCGGGTCGGCGGTGGTGCCGTTCCTCACCCGGACCGAGACCGTACCGGTCGGTGCGTCCCCCGAGGGGGTCGCGGTGACGCCGGACGGCGCGTTCGCGTACGTCGCCGAGTCCGAGGGGGACACGGTCTCCGTCATCGACACCAGGGACCGGCGCATCCCCACCAGCCGGGGCGCGGACCAGGTGGCGGTAGCGCCCGACGGACGGGTCGCATTCGTGAGCAACAGCGTGGCCGGCACGCTGTCGCGCGTCGACACGACGACGGACCAGGTGCTCGAAAACCTGTTCTTGCCGGACGCCGAAGTGGGGTACCCGACCGTTTCCCCGGAGGGCCGTCTGTACGTCGTCGGGTCGGAGACCGTCACCGTGATCGACGCCACCACGTTCAAGGTCACGGGCAGCACGGGCCTCAGCGCGTTCGGCATCCGGGCTGCCCTCTCCCCCGACGGCACGCGTCTGTACGTCCTGACCGCCAGTCCGTCGGCGGTCGCGACCCTGAACGCTCATTCCCTCGAGGAGGTGCATCCTCCCGTTCCCGTGGGGGCGGACCCGGTCGGTCTGGCCGTCGCCGCCGACGGCCGTCGCGTGTTCGTAACGGACCCCGGCAACGACACGGTGGCGGTGCTCGACACCTCGACCTTCGAGGTCGAGAGCGTGCTGCCGGTCGAGGGGACCCCCGGCGACGTCGTCGCCCCCGGGGACGGCCGGCTCGTCTATGTCACGCGCCGTGCCTCCGACGCCGTGACCGTCATCGACGCCAACGCGCTGACCACGGTGGGAGAGGCGTTCCGGGTCGGGCCGGTGCCCTTCGGTGCGGCCCTGGACGAGAAGGCGGAACGCCTGTACGTCGTCTGCCACGACTCGGGCGCCCTCGTAGCCCTCGACACCCGGACCGGTGCCGTCGTGGAGAGGTTCCCCGTGGGCGGGGACGCGACGGCGGTCGCCCTGTCCCCGGACGGCCGTTACGCCCATGTGCCCTCCCCGTCCCATCTCACCAATGTCGACGGCGGCCTGTCGGTGCTCGACACGCACACCACGAGAATCCCCCTGGGCACCCGGCCGACGGCGCTGGCCCTCTCCCCGGCGCGCGGGCGGCTCTACGTGGCGGAATCCGGAGCCGGCACGGTCTCGGCCGTCGACATCACCACCCGCACGCTCGTCGGCACCCCTCTCGCGATCGGCGACCGGCCGCGCGCCCTGGCGCTGACACCCGACGAGAGCCGGCTGTACGTCGCCGATGCCGCCTCCGCGACCGTACGCGCCGTCGACACGGCGGGCTTCACCCTCGCCGACGGTCCGCCCGTGCAGGTGAGCGGCACGCCGACCGCGCTGGCCGTGGCGCCCGACGGCACCCGCGTGTATGTGGCCGACTCCTCGGACGGCACCCTGTCGGTGATCGACACCGCCACCTCGACGACGGTCGGTACACCGGCCGCACTGGCCACATCGGCCTCCGACGTGTGCGTGTCACCGGAGGGCGGGCGCCTGTACGTGGCGGACGCGGGAGCCGACGAGATCCTGGTCGTCGACGCGGCCACGGTGTCGGTGAGCGCCCGGATCGCGCTGCACGCCTCTCCCCGGCTGCTGGCTCTCACCCGGGACGGGAGCCGCCTCCTCGTCACCCTTCCCGGGGCGGGTGCCCTGGCGCAGGTCGACACCGCGCGTCTCGCCCTGCTCGGCGATCCGATCCCCGTCGGAAGCGTGCCGCACGGGGTGACCGTGTCTGCCGACGGCCACCGCGCCTTCGTCACCGCCGCGGCCTCCGACACCCTGGCGATGGTGGATCTCTGACCCGGAGATCCACCACGACCCGGAGTTCCACCACGACTCAGAGATCCACCACTCAGAGATCCACGACGGACAGGGTGTCCGACCCGGTGTTGGTCACATGGGCGTGCCGCCCGTCCGGGGCGAGGGTGACACCGTGAGGCGCCTTCCCCGTCGGGATCGGCGCGCCGACGAGCTTGCCGGTGGCGGTGTCCACGACCGCCATGCTTCCGAGTGCGACCGTCCGGGGCCATGCCGATGGCCCACGGCGTCACGCCCAGAGGGATGGGTGCAGTGCTGGGGTTGACCACGTCCTCAGAATGGAACCGGCGTCGGGCACCCGCAATCGGAGCAGCGGCGGTGGCGCACTCCCGTTCACCGCCGGATTCAGAGGTCCACCACCGTCACCGTGCCCGACGCGGAGTTGGTGACATGGGCCGTCCGGCCGTCGGGGGCCACAGCGACGCGGTGCGGGGCCCTGCCGACCGGGACGGGTGTGCCGCGGATCTCGGACATCGCGGTGTCGATCACGGCCAGGGCGCCAAGGGCGGGGAGCGTGGCCAGCAGGGTCCGCCCGTCCGGGCTCAGGGACAGGCCCTGCGGGGCGGCGGGCAAGGTGATGTGGCCGGTCACCGCAGGGCCGGCCGTATCCACGGTGACCACCAGCTCCTGCCCCGCGTCGGCGACGTACAGGAGGCGGCCGTCCGCGGTGACCGCCAGCGCGGAGGGGGCCACACCGACCGGGACGGGGGCGCCGACCGGCTGGTGGAGCCCGGTGTCGATCACCGTGACGGTGCCCGAGCCGGAGTTCGCCACGTACAGTCGCGTGCCGTCGGGCGAGACGGCCAGCCCCACCGGCGCCGGGCCGACCGGGATCGGCCCGCCCGTGACGGCGTTCGTCGCCGTGTCGACCACGACCACGGTGTCGGAGGCCGAGTCGGCCGCGTACAAACGGCTTCCGTCCGGGCCGACGGCCACGGCCCTGGGCCGGCCGCCCACCGGGATCTTCGTCACGGTGGCGGGCGGGCTCATGGCCGTGTCGATCACCGAGACCGTGCCGTCCTCGACGTCGGCGACATAGGCGCGCCGCCCGTCCGGGGCCGACGCCACGTCCACGGGGCGTGCCCCGACGTTCACCCGGGTCACGTTCGTGTCGACCGCGCTGACGAACTCCGCGTCGAATCCGGCCACGTACAGGCGGCCCCCGTCAGGGCTCGGGGCCAGTACCGCGGGGCGCATACCGACGGGCAGGAAGTCCAGCGTCCGGTGGGTGGCCGTGTCGACGACCTGGACGGCCTGCGCCGAGCCGGAGGCTACGTAGAGGCGGCGCCCGTCGGGGCTCACTGCGCACCCCTGGGGCAGCCGGTGGACCGGGATCGGATCCCCGGTCACGGTGTGGGACAGCGCGTCGACCACGGCGACCGTGTGGGTGTCCGTGCAGCTGACGAAGAGGTGCTGCCCGTCGGGGCTCACGCACAGGAACTCTGGACCGCCCGCCACCTCGATGGTGGTCAACGCCAGGATCACGGTGTCCATGACGACGACGTCGGTTCCGGTGTCGCAGACGAAGACCTGCCGGCCGTCCGGCGTCACGACGACACTGCCCGGATGCTCCCCCACCGGAATGGGCTCGCCGACCACGGTGAGGGTCGCGGTGTCGACGGTGATGAGGGATGCCGTCGCCCGGTCGGTGACGTAGACACGCCTGCCGTCCGGGGCTACCGCGACCCCGCTCGGATCCTGCACGGGCAGGGTGCCCGTGACCCGGCCGGTGGCGACCTCGATCGCGGACAGGGCTCCCGGTCCGGCGACGTACAGGTGTCTGCCGTCCCGCGACACCGCCGACCACGTGGCGGCCTGCACCGCGACCGTGGTGGTCACCTCGCCGGTGCGTGTTTCGATGAACGACACGTCGTTCGATCCGGCATTGGCGACATGCAGCAGCGTGCCGTCCGGGGAGACGTCGACCCCGGTGGGGAACCCCCCGGCGGTCAGCCGGGTCTCGCTCGTGCTCGTCACCGCGAGCGCGTCGTCACCCGCGCACACGACGAGCAGGCGGCGCCCGTCGGGCGTGACGGCCAGGCCCTCGGGTTGTTCTCCCACAGGCCGGGAGACCGTGCGCGTGTCGAACGGCACCACGAACGGCGCACGGAAGGCCGCGGCGTAGGCCCGGTGACCGTCCGGGGTCAGCGCCATCTCGGCGGGCGGCCCGCCCACCGGGACCGTCCGGACCACCGACAGCGCTTCGGGGTCGATCACCGAGATCGTGTCGTCCTCCGAGTTGGAGACGTAGAGCCGCCTGCCGTCCCGGGACATCAGGCACTCCTTGGGGAACCCGCCGACGGAGACGGTCGCGAGGACGGTGCCTGAGGCGGGATCGACCACGCAGACGGCGTCGTCCTGTCCCTGCACCACGAACAGCCTGCCGCCGTCGGGGGTGACCGCCAGCGCCCGGGGAAACTGCCCGACCTCGATCGGCGGCATCGACACCGGGGTGTCGGTCGCCGCGTCGATCAGCCGCAGGGTCGCACCGGTCAGGTCGGTCACGTACACCCGCCGTGCGTCCGGGGCGACGGCCACGGCGAAGGGGTCGCCGCCCAGCGTGATGGTGCGGATCACCTGGCCGCTACCGGTGTCGACCACCGCGATGCCGCCGGTGGCTTCGAGCGTGATGTAGATCCGGCCGCCGTCCGGTGTCACGGCCAGGCGCAGCGGCACGGCGTCGAGGGCGATCGTCCGGGTGATCGAGTCGGTACTCGTGTCGATCACGAAGAGCTGGTTCTCCGCGTCGCTGACGACGTAGGCCCGGTCGCCGCGCGGGGCCATGGCGATGCCTCTGGCACGGGGGCAGTTGATCTCCGTGAGTACCGAGTGACCGGTGGTGTCGATCACGAAGACCGCACCGGCGCCGTCGGAGCTGGGTACGTACAGGCGTCGTCCGTCCGGTGTGATGGCCACACCGGACGGGCGCAGCTCCAAGGGGATCGGGGCGGTGCTCGCATTGGCCATCCCCCCACCATCGGACGTGCGAGGAGTCCGCTCGGCGCCGGACACCTCGGGCTCGACCGGGCGGCCGTCAGCAATCCCCAGGTCGTGTGAACCTGCCGGTGCCCGGGCGTCAACCGCACGGGGCGCTGGTACCTCCTCCTCGCTGCGGCTGGCGCAGCGCGCCGCGCTGCCGCCGAAGGGAGGGCTCATGCGATTCCGGGACCGCATCCTGCTGCGTCTGCTGGACGCCGGCGAACGCGCCGCCCTCCTGACGGCGCCGGTGGGCGAGCGGATCCTGCACACGGCGTTCACCGCGGAGGAGGCCGAGGTCGGACCGGTGACCGCGGTCCGGGCCCGGCAGGTCGGCCTGATGCCCACCTCCCAGATCGTCCAGCCCTTCGAGGCCCAGTTGTACGGCGCGCAGTCGGCGCAGCAGTGGCGGTTCACCGCTCAACTGCCTCTCAGCGGTCCCGTGGTGGGAGCCGACGCCCGGCTCGACCTCACACTGCTGGCGAGCCGGTCCGGCGTGCGGACCTCGATCACCGAGGCCGCGGTCGAGAACCTCGCCGGCATCGCGGAGCGGGAGGACGTGGACGCGCGGATCCTGGCCGAGGACGGTTCGCTCCCGGCACCGGGCGAAGCCCTGGAGACGCGACGGCTGACCGCGCTCGTCGACATGCTCGAGGAGAGGTTCGAGACCACCGCGGAGGCGCCGCTGGGGAACCTGCTGCGCAGCCGCGGACCGCTCACCTTCGAGCAGTTGCGGGCCGAGCTCAGCCCACCGCACACCCCGCTTCGGCTGGGCCTGAGGCTGACGGAGGAGCCCACGCCGTCCACCGCGGTCACCTTCCCCCTCCAGTGCCTCGCCTTCGCCGTCGACGAGCCCTTCGCCGATCTCGCCGCGCGGCTCACCGAGATCCAGATCGGCATGGCGCGCACCGCGCCCCTCGCCGACCTCCCCCAGCCGCCGGCGGGCGTCGCCGTACGGACGCCGCTGCCCGCGCTGATGTTCTTCCCGCAGACGGCCCTGGACGAGCCGGACCTCCCGGGGACCGTCCCGGGCCCCGGCCCGGCCGACGACGCCGGCCTGCGCACCGCCCGCCTCGACGAACTCGCCGCCCGGCTCCGGCACATCGGCATCGTGCCGGTGGCGGTGCCCTGACCGCCTGGAGTGATCGACTTGACCGTGACAGCAGCCGAGTTCCCGTTCATCAGCGTCACCATCGACACGCGTGGCATGCAGCCGCTCGCCCGCCGCTCCACCGGAAACATCGTCGTCGTCGGTTCGACGGGCGGGGCCGGAGACGCCGACGCCAACGTTCCGGTCCAGATCGGCAGCGAGGCCGAGGCACGCAAGCACTTCGCCGAAGTCGACCCGAGGACGGGTGCGGTCACCAGGTCGGGGCCGCTGTACCGCTCCCTGTGCGCCGCGCTGCGGCAGGATCCGGCGCCTTCGCGCGTCTATGCCGTGCCCACGGGCTCGACCGAGCCCGGTCCGGGCGAGGAGCCCGGCGGAGCGGTGCCGGACTACGACGCCGCGCTCACCGCCACGGCCTCCCTGCCCGTGCAGTTGGTGTGTCTGGCCGAGGAGACCAGGCCGGAACACCTCCGGTTGCTCAGGGACCATGTGGAGAACGTCAGCAAGGCCGGCAGCGCCCGGATGGGCGTGGCGATGGTCGACCCCGACCTCGCCGTGGACGACGCCAACCGGACGTTCACCGCGGCGGCCAAGGCGGCGTACGACGGCGTCAAGAGCGCGAGCAGCCGGATGATCCTGGTCGCCGCGCGCGTGGCCCCGGACGAGGACGACGGGCCGCTGCCCGACGTGGCCGCCGCGGTCACCGGCACCATCGCCGGGTACCCGCCGCACGCGAGCGTGCTGATGAAGCAGGTCCGCGGCTTCCGGATCCCGCTGTCCCGGCAGTTCAGCGGCACCGAGATCAAAGAACTGGCCGAAGCCCTGATCATCCCGGTGATCGACCCGGAACTCGTCCCCGGCGAAGGGCTGTTCCTCGGTTCCGGGCGCTGCTTCACGGACGACTCCTCGAAGCTGTACGTCGACATCATCCGCGTCCTGGACCACATCGAGTTCCTGCTCAAGGCGGGGCTGATCGGGACCATCGGTGAGACCCGCATCGACCGGCTGGGCATGCAGGGCATGCGCTCCCGCATCGACGGCATCCTCAGCCCGCTCCTGACGTCCGGCGTCATCGCCGCCTACTCCATCGACATCCCGCTGCTGCCGATCCTGGAGGCCGAGGAGGCCGCCCGCACACCCGGGCAGGGCAGCACCCTCAGCGAGGCGCGGCAGGACCGCCGGGTCGAGGTGCTGCTCTCCGTCACCTACGCGGGCGCCGTGCACTTCCTCAACATCAATCTCGCGCTCAAGGCCTGAGCCCACCGGAGGACGCTGTGACCACACCCTCACCGAGCACCTGGACCAAGTCGCGGCTCGCCGTCGTGCTGGACGCGAACACCGCGTCGCCCCTGACACCGGTGGACTCCTTCACTCCCACGTTCAACCTGAACACGGAGGTCGTCCACTCCCTGGAGGCCACCCACGTCGGTTACGTCGCCAACCCGGCCAGTTTCACCTTCACGCTGACGGTCAAGGCGATCGGCGGCGCCTCCGCCTCGCTCACCCAACTCGCCATGTCCGGCAAGGAGTTCTCCATCGGCCTGTACGAGGCCAAGGGGAGCACGGGTGAATGGGACTTCAAGGAGCTGCTGTTCAACAAGTGCCTCATCACCTCGGCCAATCCGTCCAACGCAGTGATCAACGGCGCCCCCGTGGCGACGTTCTCCGGGGTGGCGCGCGAGGCCGTCGTCAACGACGGCAAGGAGCACAGGCTGCCGCCCGTCGTCGCCTGACGTCACGTCAAAACACGGCGCACCGACCTGAGTCCGGCGCGAAGGAGGATCCGATGAACGACTCCGCGGGACCGCCGGGCGGCGACGGACCCCGGCCGCAGGGCGGGCACGTGCTGCAGACCGGCATCGCGCTGGTGCGCCGCGACGAGATGGTCGTCCCCCTGGAGGGCAGCGAAGCCGAACTGGCCCTCGCCGAACAGGACGCACGGCAGGACATCCACATCCACCTTCCGGTGACCGTCGAGGTCGTCGGGGCGGTCGACTCCCTGGCGGTGCGCACCGCGGTCGACGACGCGCTGCGCCGCGTACGGCATGCCATGGACGCGCACACGGTGCAGGGCTGACGAAGTGGCCCTGCACGTGCACGTGCCCATCCAGGTGACGCTCGTGGAGCCGGTCACCGCCGGCGAACTCGCCCTGCTGGAGCGGACGGTGGGTGACGCCTGCCGCACCGCCCTGCAGACCGCGCGGCGCGAGTTCCTCGACGTGCGCGGGACGGGACGCCGGATCGTCGTGGACCGCCCGGATCCGGTGTTCACCGGCAGGCGGCCGCCCCAGGAGCTGCGGGAGCGCGCCGCGCAGGCCATCGCGACGGGGGTCGCCTACGGCGTCACGTCCTCGGGCCTGCTGCGGCACTCCCCCGCGCCGGTCACCCGCACCGAGGCTCCCCCGGCCGAGCCCTTCGACACGTCACGGGTCGGCGAGGACGAGGGCGGCGCCACCTACCGGGTCCCCTCCTACGACCACGGCGGCGAGAAGGTTCCCGTCCGGTTCTTCCACCAGCGGGCCGACGACACCCGCCCCACGTCGTTGCGACCGGTGGCGGGAAGGGTCCTGTCGCTCGACGAGGCCGCCGAGGTCGCGTGGAGCGAGCACCTGAACCGGCACGGAGCGGTGTGGAATCCGGAGGTGCACGGACACCCGGGTTACGCGGGGCTGATCATCTGCAACGGCAAGCAGGTCCAGGGCCTGGTGTGGGTCACCGGAGTCACCGCCATCAATCCCAACGGATCGCTGCCGCAGGGCAGTTACAGCCGATACTGCCAGGAGCTGCCTCTCCTTCAGTGGCAACCGGCCCCTGGCGGCGGCACAGGATTCGGCCGGGCGACGATGTCCGCCGGCCCGGCGCCCTACTACGAACTGGTCCGCACCGGGCGTCCCGCCACCGTGGAGGAGATCGAGCGCTTCGCCGCCGAGATCCTCGACGCCGCACGCGTACCGGCCCATCACCCCGCCCGGCGGCCCGGTGTCCTGCATCGCTACGCGGAGCAGATGGTGAGCGGAGCGACCAAACCCATGGCCCTGTTCGAGGTGCGTGGCGGCCTCCACCGGATGTTCGCCCTCATGGAGGAGGCGACCACTGCGTCACCGATCCGCTTCGCCACCGCCCTGCCGCCGGCCGGCTCCGAGGGGGACCGGGCGGGCAAGGCCCCCGCGAAGCCCGAGAAGAAACCCGGGCCCCGGCCCACGCCGAAGGCCGAACCCAAACCCAGACCCACGCCCAAGCCCAAGCCCAAGGCCGCGACCAAGCCCACGCCCAAAGCGGCGCCCAAGCCCAGGACCGAACCCACCGCCAAGGGCAAGCCCAAGGTCAAGGGCGACCGCGCCACCGGTGTCCCCGCCCCGCCCGAGGAGCACGGCGAGGACCGGCGCCGTCGGCCCGGAGCCGGCGACGACGAGGCCACGCGCGCCCGCTCGGGCACCCGGTCCCGTGCGGGAGCGGAACGGACCTGGCCGTCCTCGGGCATCCGCGGTGAGCAGCTGGTCTGCGCACCGTACGAGGGTGAACCCGCGCTCACCGCGCTCCCCGACGGCGGTGACGCCCTGGCCCGGGCCATGCGGAGGCTCTCGGGGCTGCTCGACGTGGACGCTTGCGGCTTCCTCGGCATGTTCACCCTCAACTGCGCCAAGGTGATCGCCAGTCGCGCCCGGGGAGTGGGGGTGTCCTCCGCGGACAGTCCGGTCACCACCCGGGTGACGGTGCGTCCCGACGGCGGCGGCAACAACGGCTTCGTCGACGTCCGTGCCGGTGAGGCGACCGAACTCACGTCCCTCCACGTCCTCGCGGAAGCCGCAACTCTGGTGAGGGAGCTGGCCGACGAGGTCGCCGCGACCTACCAGCTCCCGAGGAACGCCGCGCTGCTCAGGCCCCACCCCGGCACACCGGGACCGCAGGCGGCGTCCTGGACCCTGCACTTCCTCAAGGACGTCCGCTCCGCGCTCACCGACAGCTGCATGCACCTCTACGCGGAGACGTGCCGCGTCCTGCTGCTGCAGCAGCTGCGCTCCTCGGCGGCGGCGATCGAGCAGCGCAGCGGTCCGCACGCCCGCGAGACGGTGGAGCACTTCACCTCCGTACTGGACATCATGGGCGGCGGAGTGGTGAAGCTGCTCGTGCTGCGCACGGCGATGCGGCACGCCGAACGGGTCAGAGCGACCGGCACGGTCCGCGAGGTGCTGTCGAAACGCGAGACGAAGTACCGGCCGGGCTATCACGAGTACGACTACGAGGCCCCCGCCCCGATCGGCAGGGTCGATCCCCGCACACTGCGGGAACTCGACCGGGCACGCATCGAGCGCCTGGGCACCGTCTACACGGCGGTCGAAGGTGACCGCATGTGGACGCCGGAGGCCCTGGAGACGGACATCCACCGCCGGCGGGCGCTGGTCAATCAGCTCGATCCGCTGTTCTTCCAGGTCGAGGACCTCGAAGAGGTCTTCGCGAGCGCGCAGCACGACCCGGGATTCACACAGCGCTATCTCGAGCGGCTGTTCAAGGAGATGGCCGCCGCAAACAAGGAGATGACCCGCAAGGCCAAGGAGGCGGACAGCGGGGCCTTCTTCGCGCTCGAGGCGTCCCGGTTCGTCGCGTCGGGGGGAAGGGACAGCCGCGGCCTGTGGTTCCAGCTGTCGGGCATCCACGCGCTGGCGGACAACGAGCTCGCGCCGTCCGCCGGGAAGCTGCGTGAGTACACCGAGGGTGTGAACCTCGCGCTCGGCCGCAAGGCCGGCTTCGAGGCGGTGAAGCAGGTGTTCGTCACCGGCGGGATCATCGTCCTCGGCCTGCTGTGTGCTCCGCTCGGCGCGACGATCGCCGGAATCCTCACCGCCGCGGTGAGCGTCGGCTTCGCCGTGGAGGAGGTCGCGGGCGCCGTCGAGAAGAAGGAGCTGTACCGCGCCCTGGTGGAACCCGAGGCGTTGCAGCAGTGGCAGGACGTGGAGACCGCCGAGCTGATGGCCTTCGTCGGGCTCGCCTTCTCCGTCTTCGACGTGGCGCACATCGCCGGCGGCGTGCGGGCACTCGCGATCAGCCGGGGCGCCGTCGAGGCACTCGGGGTCGGCCGGAAGGCCGGGGTGAAGGCCGGGCTGCGGGCTCTGAGCACGCAGGCTCGGCGCACGATCCTGGCCAACACCACCGAACAGATGCTCAAGCACGCCCTGAGTGAGGCCGTGGCCGGTCAGGTCGTCGCACAGGTCATGGACGAGCTGGTGTCACGGGTCGTCGGGCCCGTGGTCACGGACTGGACCCGGGAGCAGGGGCTCTTGCACGGAACGCTGGACAAGCCCGACGCGGAAGACAAGTGATGGCCGGGATCAAGATCAACCAGGCCGCGCTCCTGGAGCAGCTGCACCGCTGGGGACGTCAGAGCAGCGAGATGCAGAACATCACCAAGAGGCTGCGCGCCGTGCACGGCGCGAAAACCGCCGACGAGGTCGCCGCCAGGCTGGTCACCAGCGTGCTGATGCGCGTGGTGGGCGTGCACGAGAGCCGCCTCAACGCGGCGGGAAAGAAGGTGCAGGAGGTGCTGGACCGGCTCCTCGCGGACCGTGCCGTGCTGCACGGCGGCGAGGGACCGGTGCGCGGCCGGGCCGCGAAGGAGGCGGATCTTCGCACCTTGCAGTCCCAGCTCCAGGACCTCAGGACTTTCCAGCAGACGGTGCAGGAAGTGCTCACAGGCGCCGAGAGCGACTTCAGAACGTCCCTGCGCACTCAGTTGGAGACCTCCATGGGCCTCCCGCGCTCCTACGCCCCCCTCCCCGCCCCCGGCACCCCGGCCGTCCGTCCCTCCGCGCCGCGACTGGCGCCGGTGGTGGGGAAACCCGCCGCGGATGCCGCCGCACGGCTCTTCACCGCGCTCGAGACGCGCCCGCCCAAGCCCGTGGCACCCACCCCGACCGGGCCGGGCCGCCGTGCCCCGGCCAAGCCGTACAAGGCCCGGGAGATGGGTGCCCAGTCGCGGCAGGTCACCACCGCGGCCAAGAAGTTCGTGGCGGCCTTCCGGGCCGAGCACGGCGACCGGGCCGTCGCCGCGGCCGTCAAGGCGCTGCTCACCGGCACCGACGACATGGCGGAACGCAACCGGATGGTCATCTCCGTCCTGATCGCCGAGGACCGCCTCCGGCCGGGACGAGCCGTCCCCAGGGGCACGGCACACGGTCGCTACCAGGAGAGGGGGACGGGAACCTCGTTCGAGTGGACCGCGAAGCTCCAGCAGCCGGTGCGGGGTTTCGAGACCGTCGGCATCGACGGCATCGTGGGCGGCTGGGTGCGCGACACCAAGCACATCCAGGTGGGCGTCGCGGAGTCCGGCCACTTCCACGGACGGCTGAAACCTCCCAAGCCGCTGCCCGACAAGCCCCCGGCGGCCCCCCACGGCTCGCCGGAGCCCAAACCCGAGCCGAAGCCCAAGCCCAAGCCCGCGGCCAAGGCGGGCGAGGCGGCCAAGGCGGGCAAGGGCGGGAAACGGCCCCGGCGGAAAGCGGAGTCGGACGAGATCCAGGGCGGTTTCGCCCGCCGCGACCGCCCCTGGGAGGAGGACGTGACCCCCGATGTCGCGACCGGGCTGCGCGAACCGCCGCCGGTGACGGCCCGCGAACTCATCGCCCTGCACGAGGAGAAGACCGGCATCACGCTGGCCGCCGAGATGGAACGGCAACTGCTCTTCGCCCACGAGAACGGGCTGCGCGGCGTCGAATGGGTCGCGGCGACGCCGGAACTGAAGGCCGAGTTCGAGCGGATCTTCAGGACCCAGGTGGGCAACCCGCAGCCCGACGTGATGATGTCGTTCACCGTGGAGAGCCACTGATGAGCTCCGCCTCCCGCCTCGACGAGTTCCAGAGTCTGCCCGCGGCCATCATCACCGACGGTCTGCTGGCCGTCCCGCTGTTCGCGGTGCAGCGGCTGACGGTGACCGAGCGCTACACGCTGCCCCCGATCGGCACCCCGTCCTTCCGGGCCGCGGTCGGCAACGCCAACGAGACCGCTTCCCTCACGGCCCTGCTGATCGGCCCACAACGGCACGCCTGGAAGCAGGGTCTGGAGCTGATGGCGAACTTCGCCAAACGCGGCGGGGCCCTCGGCCGCTTCACCGGCGGGAAGTTCGCCGGCCTCGTCCTGGCGACCCGGATGTCGGTACGGATGAACATGCATGTGACCGAGCTGTCGTTCACCGCGTCCTCGCAGCGTCTGGACACCACGGAGGTCACCATCGGCCTGCAGCACGTGGCGCCTCCCGGGCCCGTCGACCTCCTCGTCGGCGCGGGTGCCCTGGCGGCCTCGACAGCAACGGAGTTCCTGTGACGCGTGTCCTGCCCACCGGGTACAGCCCGCTGCCGTTCAGTCCCGACCTGGGCCTGCCCCAGCAGGTGCAGGTCAGGGCCAGCGGCCGGTCCCTCGCCGTCAAGCTCGTGGCCCTGACCGCCGACCTCGTGGCCACGCTGACCGCGCCGCCCACCACGCCGGTCGTGACCGACGCACAGGAGGAGTCCCGGCGACTGGCGTCCCTCGGGGATCCGCGGGCGGCACTCACCGCACCGCCCCCACCCGGCCTCGACGGCGCCGCCGTACGGCCCTACCTCGTCGTCGTGGACGCGGACCGGGTCGTCGGCTCGGCGCCGGTCGTCGTGGGCCGTCCGATGGCCGTGGGGACCTCGGCGGACAGCGGGCTGCTGCTGGAGGTGCTGTTCGTCGACCTGTTCCTGGCGGCCGGTTCGCTGGTCGAACCCGGCGATGTGGGCAGCCGCATCCTGGCGGGCTTCCGAGACCCGGCGGCCGGCCACGCCGTACGGCCCCGCAGGCCCGCCGCCCCCGAGGGAGATCCCCATGACCTTCTCGACTGACATCACCGCCGACCGCGTCATCGGCTTCCAGGCCGGCTGGGCGCTCGTCTTCCGCAAGGACAACGGCAAGGGGTTCGCGGACAAGGGCGCCGGGGCCCTGCGGCTGACGCACGCCGACCATCAGGCCGAGCTCACGGTGGAGGGCGACAGCACGCTGCGCGGCGCGACGTTCGACGTCACCGTGGACGGCATGCTCGACCGCGACTACGACGCGATCGCGGCGGGCGAGTACGTGCACGTGGAGATCCGCCTCGGCTGGTGGGATCTGGGGCGGGGCTTCGGCCCGGTGGCCCTCGCCGCGCTGGGTGCCGTACTGCCGGGCGGTGCGGGAGGCAAGCAGGACGGTCTCGGTGCCGTGCTGCACGGCCGGATCCTCGCGGTGGAGCGCGCGCACGGCGAGTTCACGTACCGGGCTCGGTTCTCGGGCGTCGACGCGCACTACCACCGGATGCGGTGCAATCCTCCGCGTCTTCCGGCCGGGCCCGCGCCGCGCACCGTGCTGGGCTATGCCGCGCAGCTGTGCGAGCACGACACCGCCATCGGTGTCCCCGTGCTCGGCGAGGGCCAGGACGTGGCCGTCGACGGCGTGCTCGACATCGGGTCGACAGGTTCCGTGGTGCGGGCCCTCAAGGAGCTGGCACGCCTCGCCCACGGCGGCGACGCCCGCTTCGAGGTGCCGATGTTCCTGCGCGCCGGCCGACTGCACGTGGGTGCCTGGACCAAGCCGGTCAAGGGCGGCCACCGCTGGGAACTCACGCCGGTCACCGGGCTGGTGGAGAGCCGACCGGTGATCGACCGGGACCCGGAGGCGGTACCGAAGGGCTCGCCGTTCGCCGCCCCCGAGGTGCGGCGCTTCGACCTCACCCTGCTCGGCCGCCCGGACATCGCCGTCGGCGACGTGGTGCGCGCCGACCTGCCCAACCCGTCGCCCGCGGATCTGAAGAGCACGCTGGCGAGTTCGCCGATCGGTCCCCTGGGCGACATGGCCGCGGGCGTCCTCGGCGGCGGAGCCGGCGGCGGGAGCCCGCTGGACTACACGGTCGTCGGCTTCGTGCACAGGCTCGGCCCGAGCACCGGCTTCGTCACCCGGCTCACCGTGGAACGCCGGCCTGCGCCCGCCCGCCCGGCCGTGGGGACGCGCCCGGGGAGCGCCGACGAGGCGTCGAGGCTCGCCGCGGCCCTCGCCGAGCAGCACCGCCGGGCCTCGACCGCCCGCCGCACCCACGAGGTCGGCCTGGTGCGCAGACAGGACGTGAGTGCCACGTTCCGCGACGGCCACGACGTCCCCGCGCAGTCGCTGGCGATCGACGAGGGGCTGGCCGACGCCCCGTCACCGAACGTCCCCTCCAAGGCCCCTCCCGCGGACACCCCCGATCAGCTGGTCGACAAGCCCTACCTCACCCCGTTCGCGTATGGAGGCACGGGGCTCGTGGTGCCGCACTACCCCGGTATGCGCGTGGTCAGCCTGCACTACCGGGAGGAGCACCAGAACGCCGTCGTGGCAGGCGCAGTCTGGGAGGACGGCACGGCGCCCAGGTCGCACCTGGGCGACTGGTGGCTCAGCCTGCCCACGAACCTCGCCGGGACGGGGATCGCGGGCGAGTCGGCGCCGGATCCGACGTCCGCCCCGCGCCCCAGCGGCCCGGCCAGCCACGACCTCATCAACGGACTCGGAAACCGCGTGATCCAGGTCGGCGGACTGCGGATCACCGTCGGCCGGGCCCTGATGAAACCCGTGGGACAGCGTCCCGACGACGCCGCCGACGGTGAGGTCGTCATCGAACACGCCGTCGCCAATGCCCGGATCAGCATCGACTCCCTGGGCAACATCGAGATCAGCACCGGCGCCGACCTCACGCTGGCCGCCAAGAAGATCACTCTCCGTCCGCAAACCGTCGTGGAGGTGCGCTGATGCCACCCGGTCCGCCGCTCGCCCCCGTCGTCCCGGCCGGCGCCGCCGCCGAGCGCCGCCGGCTGGGCCATGGTCTTGCCCTCAGGCCGGCCGGCGTCGACGGCCTCGGTCACGACCTGGTCCTCGTCGACGGGCGCGAACTCGCGGTGGTGGAGGGCGAGGAGAACCTCGCCCAGGGCCTCGCCGTCGCGCTGCTCACCGCTCCCGGGACCGACCCGTTCCATGTGCGGTTCGGCTTCGACGGTCTGCGTGTGCTCACCCAGGGGCTGACGCCTCCCCTGGCCCTCGAGATGCTGCGGCTGTCCGTGCTGCGCACGGTCTCCGCCGACTCACGGGTGGCCGAAGTGCTCGACCTCACCCTGGAGGAGACCGGCCACGGGACCCGCCGCTGGCGGGTGAACGTGGTCGTGCGCACGGTGCTGGGCAGCGTCCTCGAAACGGTGATCGGCGAGGTCACGGCCGATGACTGAGACCGCGCGGACGACCGACCTGGAGGACCTGGCGCGCATCAGCGGCTCCGGGAAGCCGTTCGGGATCACGCCGGAGGGGTTCGTGCCCAAGCCCCTGGTGCGGCTGCTGGAGGAGAAGCTGGCGTCGGCACGGGTGCTGTTCGGATCGGACGTCGACCTGACGGAGGGCAGCGCGCTGCGCAAGATCCTCGAGATCATCGCGCTGGAGGAGGCGCGGGCGTGGGTGCACCTGGGTCTCGCCTACGAGGACACCCGCGTGAGTACCGCGGTCGGCGACGCACTGAGCAGACTCGGTGAGGAACTCGGTCTCTCCCGGCCGCACCACCGCGCCACCGGCCGGATCAGGATCGCGCTCGCGTCCGAACTCCCGCCCGACGTCCCGGAGGTCCCCCTGCCCCGCGGCACGCGGCTGCTGACGGCCGAGGGCCGGGACTTCTTCATCGACCAGGCGGTGTCCCTCACCAACGCCGTCACCCGGGCCACGGTCCCGGTGACCGCCCTGGCGCCGGGGCCGGACTGCGACATCGACCCGCTCGGCAATCCGCCGGACCGGATCACCCGGCTCAACCCGGAGGACCCCCGTACGAAGCCGGTGCGGCAACTGGCGCAGCGCCTCGGCCTGGCGGAGATCCTCACCGTCGAGCACACCGACCCGACCAGCGGCGGTTCGACGTACTGGAGCGACTCCCGCTACCGCGACCTGCTGCTCTCCTACCCGCGGAACGTGTGGTCCCCGGACGCGGTGCGCCTCGCCGTCGCCCTCGTCCCCGGCGTGCGGCAGGTACTGGTGAAGGACCTCTACGGGGGACTGGACGTCAACCAGTCCATCTTCGGGAGCTTCACCTTCCTCGAACGGCTCTTCTCCCAGGAGCGCAGCCTCGGCAACCCGTACTTCTTCACCGTCCTGGTCGCCCCCGAGGAGGGCGCCATCTGGGAGGAACTGAGTGCACAGGTCGCCGCCGCCGTCGACCAGGTGCGGCCCATCGGCATCGCGCCCACCATCGACCGGGCGCAGCAGGTCAGTGTGGGGTTCACGTGCCGGATCTCCGTGGAGGGACTGCCCATCCCGGCGGGCCCGCCGGACACGGTGCAGGGCACGCCCGAGGCCGTCGCGCTCAAGCAGCGCATCCTGGACCGGGTACGGCGGCGGCTGCTGGCCCTGGGCATCGGCGAACCCGTGCGCTACAGCGAGGTGCTGTGGGCGGTCATGGAGGAGCCCGGGGTCGTGGACGCCCGGGAACTGCGGCTGCGTCGGCATCCACCGCAGCTCTCCCCGCGCGCGCCCGGTGAGGACGACACCGAGCCGGAGGGCGGCCAGTCGCTCGATCCGCTGGAGGACGTCCTCGTCGGTCCCACGGAGATCGCGCTGCTCGTCGGGTCCCCCGCAGACATCCACATCGTGTGAGGTGGGCATGCAGACGTCATCCGACCATTCGCGGAGGCCATCCGGGGCCTTGCGGGCGCCGCACGGCGGCACCTTGCCGGAGTCGTTCGGTGACACCTTGCCGGCGTCGTACGGCGCCCTGAGGATGTCATCCGGTTACTCACGAGCGTCGTCCGGCCGCTCGCAGACATCGTCCGGCGCCTCGCCGACGTCGTTCGGCCGCCCGCGGAGGTCGACCGGCGCCTCGCGGACGTCGTCCGGTTTCCGGCACACGTCGACCGGCCCCTCGCGGACGTCGTCCGGTTTCCGGCACACGTCGACCGGCCCCTCGCGGACGTCGTCCGGCTACCCGCACACGTCGTCCTGCCGCCGACGGACGTCCCCCGGCCCGGGGGTTCTGCCCGGCCGGCCAGGTCCGTACGACCGGCGGGGGACCCGGTGACCGCGTCGCCCGAGGACATCCGGTCGCTGACCGACTCGGGGCTCGACAGCGCCCTCGCCGCCCTGCCGCCCGTCTACGCGGCGGGGGCCCGGGTCCGCGACCTGCCTCTGAAGGACGGGCGTATCTCGGTTCCGGAGGACGTCCGCGAGCCCTTGCTGCTGCTGCGGCTGCTCCGGCCGCTGGCCGACCAGGCGGTCGTCGTGCGGTGTGGCCCGGTGGGCGCCGCCGAGGTGTCCCCGGTCGTGTTCGCCCCGTTCTCCGGTCTGGGCACGCTGTTGCCGGTTCTGGTGCCGGCGGCGGGCGCCGAGGTCTCGGCGGCCGTCCATCTGGTTCCGGCGCCGCACTGCCATCAGCAGGTACCGGACGAGTCGGTGCGCGGCCCCGAGCTCGCGCGGGACCCGGCAGCCGAGCTCGTGGAGGCGGTGCTGCTGGAAGGCGTGCTGGCCCGGCTCACGTATCTGGCCACGTCGGAGAAGCAGCGGATGATCCGCCAGGTCAGAGAGATCGCGGCCTGCCGGCATGCCGACCTCGCCTTCTCGGGGGCCCTCGACTCGCTCGGCCGGGACCTGGGCGTGTACCGGCTGCCCGACGAGGACGACGCCCGGTACCGCGACCGGCTGATGATCTTCACCTCGTGGCGGTCGGCGACCCCGGACCGGCTCGCAGGCGTGCTCAACGGTTCCGGACCGGACGGGGCCGCCAACGCCGGGCTGCCGGCCAGGTTCGGCATCACCGGGCGCTTCCGTCTGGTGGAGGAACAGAACCCGCTGGCCCTGGCCACCCGTCTCGTCGACGTCGGCCCGCGGGGGGCTGCCATGCGGGCGAGGGTCCACGAGCTGCTGCGCACCGTGTACCTGCTGGACCTCGAGCGCCCGGTGCCGGAGCTGCTGCCTCCGGAGCAGCGCCGCCGGCTGGAGGAGGTGCGGCAGGTGCTCACCACCGAGGTGACGCGCTCCGCGGGCCCGCCTCCCGTACGCCATCTGGCGCCCTCGCTGGCGGTCTCCCTGGCCCGGCTGGTCCGCCTGGTCCGGGCGCTGTCGGACACCGGCCCGGTGACCCTGCTCCGTACCCACGTGGAGGAGCCCGATCCGCTGCACGAGCTGGGGCTGGGCGCGACGCTCGGGCAGTTCGGACAGCAGCGGCTCACGGCGATGGGGGCGGCCGTCGAGGGGCTGGCCCGGGGGACGTCGGAGATGTCGGCGCTGGCCGGGACGCTGGTGCCCCGGCCGTTCTCCGAGGACCCGGCGGGCCGCTGGCTGGCGGAGCCCTGCGGGCTGCGCACCGTGCACGCGCTGACCGGCGACAGGCTCTTCGTGTCGAGTCTGCCCATGCTGGGACTCACCGTCGAGGGGCCCGCCGGGCTGTCCGTGACCGGGAAGGCGGTCTTCGAGGCCCGGCACGGCAAGGACGCCTCCTCGGGCGGACTGCACGTACTGGCGGGCGAGGCCGCACGCCGGGCCGGGGCACGCTTCCCCCAGTCGGGTTTCGGCCCGGCCCCTACGGCAGTGAGGGGCGCGGCCCTGGAGACCGCCCTGCGGGCCGTGGCCGACAGTCCCGCCGCGCCCCTGCCACCGACGCTGACGCCGCTGGTCGAGGGAGACCTGCTCGCCGCCGCCGGGGCGGCCTTCGCCGGGCAGGTGCTCGACGTCGTCGTGGTGGACCAGATCGTCGCCTATCCGTTCACCCTCGCCGAACTCACGGCCCTCGGTTCCGGCGACGTCCTGCGCCGCGCCGTGGCGGCCCGCGCCCAGGTCCTGCTGGACAGCGGCTTCTACAGCGTGCACGGCGTGTTCGACCCGGCGGGGCAGCGCGTGTTGCTGCTGGCCGCGGTGAGCCTGCTGCCCGGGAGACCGCCCAAGCAGGGCGAGGCGCCGCCGGCCGAGTTCCAGTGGCTCACCACCGAGGTCCCTCGTCCGCCCGCCGATCCCGACGCCGAAGGCCTGCCGCTCTCCCTCCTCAACTCCTCCGGTGGACGCGTCGAGGCCGTGGGACAGCGGGAGGGACTCGCCCTCCTGGTGTGCCTCGGGCACGCCAGGCGAGGTCTGGCCGACCCCTACGAGGTGCGGGTGGAGATGCCCGGCGACGACCGGCTCGACCGCGACCAGTACAGCTACGTGATGAACATCCTGGAGACGCTGTGTCCCCTCGGCATCGAGATCAACACCACAGAACTGCGGCGGAGCCACGTGGACTTCGGCGCCGATGAGGGTGGTGAGCCCTTCCCGGTGCAGGACGCGTCACGCACCTACCGCCGCTACCGGCGGCGGCGCGTCATCAGCGACGACAGCGGCCGTGGGCCCGGCCGTCCGATGGAATGAGGCGGTTCGATGGCCGGCAGGCCGGTGGCGGTGCAGGGTGAGGTGTCGGCGACCGCGGGTCAGAAGCCCTTTGAGGGCGCCGACAGCGGGAAGTGGACGGCAGGGACGGTGAATGAGACCGCCTCCGACACCCTCAAGGTGGACGGCTCATTCGTCCTCCACCAGGCGTCCTGCGCGTTCACGTTCACCGGGAAGGCCGGGCAAACGCCCGTGTCCGGCTCGTCGACCGTCGAGCTGACGCCAACCACGGACAAGCTGTTCGCGGACGGCACCGGTGTGCTGCTGGACGGCGACGCGGCCGGGGACGCGTACGGCAACACGCTGAAGGCTTCCTCGGCCGGCCGCTTGCACGTGTCCTGACCCGCCCCGGGTGACCCACGCGGATCAGCGTTCCTCGTACCTCACCCGGAACCCGGTGAGCATCACGGAGGTGTTGAGGCCGGTGCCGTTGACGGAGGCGATGATGTAGTAACCGGCCTGCGGATCGATGCCCGCGGCCTCGGAGTTGGGGACCTTTTCCCGGAACTCCTCACTGCTGGATGCCTGGATCCGGGCGATCAGCTTCTCGCCGCTGCCGTCCAGGGCGCGCCGGGTCAGGTCGATCCGCACGCTGGCCGGGGTCTGGACGATGGTCCCGAAGGCCTGGAAGCCGACGATGCGACCCGCCTCGGGCAGCGGAACGGGCATGGCGCCCTTGGCCGTCCCGTCCCCTTTCAACAGCGCCGTGCCCGGGGTGGTGGCCAGGTCCCACCCGGACTCCCCGATCGGGGTCAGCAGCGGTGCGAGGGCGATCGTGCGTACGGCTGCTTCGGTGGCGGCCAGCGAGTCCAGGGCCGTACTCACCGCCTCGAAACGCTGCCCGATGGTGTCGAGGTCCTCTTCGAGACGCCTGAACCGAATGTTGAACCCGTTGTCGCCCGCAGCCGAGACCCGGTCGACGGCGTCGATCCAGGGTGTGTGCTTGAAGGTGCGCCTGAACGAGATGCCGAAGGCCAAGGAAGACACCTCCTCCGCCACGGAACCGTCGGCGCCCCGCGGCCCTCCCATCGTCGCCCTGCCGATCAGCTCTGTCCATCCGAGCCGGCTGACTGTCCGTGACCGAAGGCGGGACCGGCGAGGCAACGTCGATCCGCTACCGGCCGAGTGAGACATCCGCGTAGCCACCGGTCAAAAGCGTTCTCGCCATGACGTCTTGAAGGTCAGCAACCGCGCGGAGCGCGCATGCGGGGCGGGCTCGGTGCCGCCCCGCGCGTTGTTGCGGCGTTGCTCAGACGGTGAAGGGCCGCTGCCGCAGGAACGAGTCGTCGGCCCGACCGGTCACGAACAGACCTGGGCTCTGGTTGGGCGGCATCTGGCGGAGGATTTCGCGGTGGAAGGACTTGTGTCCGCCGGTGAACTTCCCTTCGCTCCAGACTTCGCGGAGCGTGCCGGTGAAGAGCCCGTTTTCCCATCCGTCAGCGGCCAGCTGGTTGTCCGCGCAGGCGGAGATGAGCAGGACGCTGGCCGGTAGGTCGAGGGTGTCCTTCGGCTGCAGCGTGCGCTGGATTTCGTCGTAGAGGGTCTTGTCCCGGTCGTACGCCTCGCGCTGTGTGTCCGGCGGCATGATCCGAGAGGTGACCTCGATCTGGTCCGGGTCGCGGGTCTGGTACTGCTCCTCCATCGCGTCCGAGGTGAGGAGTTTGCGCACCGCTCTGACGGCTGTTTCGCTGTGGCAGCAGTCGAAGTAGGCAGAGATGCGAACCCCTTCGGCGAACGCCTCGAATTCCTTGTACAGCTCGTCGTCGATGAACTCTCGGTCGTAAAGGACCAGGGTCTCGTCGAGGCGGTCGGGCTCGTCCTCGGGCCCGTTCCTGTCGGGCACCTGGCCGCCGTGACCCGAGTAGGTGAGGAGCAGGATGTCGCCGGGTGTCAGGATCCTGGCCGCCTTGCGAAGCTCGGTGGTCACGTTCTCGACCGTCGCGGTTGCCGTGAGCAGCGTCGTGCGGTCGTCGAAGCCGGCGTTCCTGGCAATCTCCTCCATGTCGCGGGCGTCGTTTTCGCAGGCGTTGAGCTTGCCGTCCCACCCGCCGTATTTGGCGGGGTCGACCTGGTTGAGTCCGATGTGGAGTGACATGCCGTGGGCCATGGGTGGCCTCCTTTCATGCGGACGGGAAGCGTCCGGAGCGGATCCCCCGAGCCTGAGCCGATCACCCATTTGACCCAACAGTACCCAATATTGCTGCACATGGTGCTTTTTGGGTCTTTGCGCGACACGTCCGCGGGCACAGCACGACATCGAAGCGGTGCGAGCCGCGCGCCGCCGGAGTCGTACGACGACGTCACCCTGAGTAGAGGCAGGGGTGTCGACGCGCGCGGGTAATCCGTTCGGCCTAGCCTGTCAGAGGGGGTGACTCTCATCGGATGCGAGGCAAGGAGATCCGTGATGAGCAAAGTCACCACTGGCACCTTCAAGACGTACAGAGCGGTAGCCGACTTCCAGCGTGCCAAGGAAATCGCCAACACCACGTCACCGTTCACCATTGAAGTCCGCTTCCTCGGTGGACTGACGGCACATCAGCAGGACGCCTTCGCAGCGGCAGCCGATCGCTGGGCCAAGGTCATCGTCGGGGACCTCGACACCGCGGTCGTCGGCGACGACATCATCGACGACCTGCTGATCGAGGCGGAAGGCGTCACGATCGACGGCCCCGGCGGCATCCTGGGCATGGCGGGCCCCACCGACTTCCGTGACGGCACCGCCCAGTTCGGTGCGCTGCTTCCCGCGAAGGGAGTGATGAGGTTCGACTCCGCCGATCTGACGCGGATGGAGGCGGACGGCACGCTCGTCGACGTCATCACCCACGAAATGGGGCACGTACTGGGCATCGGGACCCTGTGGAAGTCCGTCGGCCTCCTCACAGGAGCCGGCGGCGAGGACCCCACCTTCACAGGCCCTCGCGCCCAGGCGGAGTTCGCCACGCTCGTCTCGGAGGCTCAGCCGGTACCGGTACCGGTCGCCAACTTCGGCGGACCGGGAACCAGGGACAGTCACTGGCGAGAAGCAGTGTTCGTCAACGAGCTCATGTCACCGTTCATCTCGGGCAGCGACAACCCCTTGAGCCGGATGACCGCAGCGGGCCTCGGCGATCTGGGCTACCAGGTCGACCTCGACGGCGCCGAGCCGTACACGCTCCCGGACCTGCTCCAAATCGCCCGGTCGGGTGGACTCCTGCCACACACCGCGCCCGTCGGCGACGGCATCATGCTGCCCGCCGTGCCCACCCAGCTGCCGGCCACAACACCCTGACGTACGGCGTGCTCTCCGCGCGAGCGGAGGTGGCCCGGCGAAATAGGCCGACGGCCGCGACGACGGCCGCCGCTTTGCCGCTTTCGTGCAGGACGAGGCCTGGGCGCGGAGTGAACAGCCTGCGGATTGTCGACGCCTCGGTCTTCCCCCCGCGTCCACGGATTCTTCGTCGTCACCCCCTCCGCATCGGCACGATCAGCGAGAAGGCGAGCGACGAGACCCTCGCAACCGCCCAAGGAGTACCGCGATGAGCAAGCAACGACGCGGCGCACGACGTTCCGCAGCCCGATACCGTACGTCGCTGCCCTGGCGGGTCGTCACCGCAGGCGCCGAATACGTGGACCGGCGCCTCGGCTGGGACAGACTGCCCGTCATACCGGGCCTGCTGACACTGCTGGGACTGCGCGTCAAGCTCCGGCAGAAGAACCTCCACGACACCGGCCACCTGCCCTCGGCCGATCTGCCCGATCCCGCACCCCCCTCCGAGACCCACAAGGTCAACCGGACCCCCGACGGCAGCCACAACGACCTCGACGAGCCTCGGATGGGCATGGCCGGCACCCGCTTCGGCAGGAACATCCCGCTGGACCGGATCGCACCCGCCACACCCGAGGACGTACTGTCCACGCCGAACCCGCGCGTGGTCAGCCGCGCCCTGCTCACCCGCGACGAGCTCGTCCCGGCCGAATCGGTCAACTCCCTGGTCGCCGCCTGGCTTCAGTTCATGGTCCGCGACTGGTTCAGCCACGGGACCAGTCCCACGGAACGGCCCTGGGAAGTACCCCTCATGGACGACGACCCATGGCCGGAACACCCCATGCGGATCATGCGGACGCCCAACGACCCGACCCGCGACCCGCAGGCACCCGCCGGGACGCCCGACACCCGGGTCAACGTGTCCTCCCACTGGTGGGACGCGTCGCAGATCTACGGGACGAACGAGACCGAGCAGCGTCTGATGCGCGCCGGCGAGCTGGGCAAGCTGCGTCTGTGGGACGACGAGCAGTCCCCGTTCCCCTCGGACCCCTCCCGGGACCCCTCGCACCTCCCCGGCTTCTGGCTGGGCCTCGCCATGATGCACGACCTGTTCGCCCGTGAGCACAACGCGATCTGCGACCACCTGCACGGCGCGTACCCGTCCTGGAACGACGAGGAACTCTTCCAGCGCGCCCGGCTCGTCAACGCCGCGCTCCTCGCCAAGATCCACACCGTGGAGTGGACACCGGCCGTGATCAGCCACCCCACCACCGTCAAGGCACTGCGCGCCAACTGGTGGGGTCTCGCGGGCGAGCGCGTCCACAACCTCTTCGGCCGGATCAGCGACAGCGAGGTCATCAGCGGCATCCCCGGCGGCGAAACGGACCACTACGGCATCCCGTACTCCCTCACCGAGGAATTCGTGGCCGTCTACCGCATGCATCCGCTCATCCGCGACGAGTGGCATCTGCGCTCCGCCGCCGACGACGCGACCCTGCGCCACTGCACCCTCCGTGACATCTCGGGCCCCGGGGCGCTGAAGGCCCTGGAGACCACCGAGATGGCCGATCTGCTCTACAGCTTCGGCACGCTCCACCCCGGGCTGGTCACCCTGCACAACTTCCCCAAGTTCCTCCAGGAGTTCGAGCGTCCGGACGGGCAACTGCAGGACCTCGCCGCCACCGACATCCTGCGCTCCCGGGAACTGGGCGTCCCCCGCTACAACGAGTTCCGGCGGCTGCTGCGGCTGAAGCCCGCGGCGAACTTCCTGGAGCTGACGGAGAACCGGGCGTGGGCCGAGCAGATCCAGTGGCTCTACGACGGCGACATCGAGAAGGTCGACCTCATGGTCGGGCTGTACGCGGAGAAGCTGCCGGCCGGATTCGCCTTCAGCGACACGGCGTTCCGCATCTTCATCCTGATGGCCTCACGCCGGCTGAACAGCGACCGCTTCTTCACCGAGTACTACACCCCCGAGGTGTACTCCAAGGCCGGCATGGCCTGGATCGACGACAACAGCATGATCACGGTGCTGCTGCGCCACCACCCGGAACTGCGCACGGCTCTCGCGGGGCTGACGAACGCCTTCGTGCCGTGGCACACCGCCGGAAGGACGGTGACCTGACATGGCAACGGCGGACAGGTCCCGCGAGGAACGGGAGCGCCAGGTCGCGGCGGCCGCCGCGCGGTACGACGAGAGTGGCGACGAGCGGCGGGCGGTCGAGCAGCAGCAGGACGCCGGGGTCACCTTCCCGGATTCGCAGGAGGCGCTCGCGGCCCGCGCGGCCCGACTGCTCGACCGGCACGCGGTGCCCGCCGCCATGGTGGTGGAGGCCGTCCGGGCGGAACCGCTGGCCCCGCCTGCCGCGTACGAACGCATCCTCGGGGTGTCCAAGGATCTGCAGGCATGGAGCTTCCTGCCGCGCGGTGCCCGGGCGGCACGTACCATCGCCCGGATCTCGGTGCGGGAGAACGGCCGTGAGCTGCCCATCGGCACCGGCTTCCTGGTGTCGCCGAGCCTGCTGATGACCAACCATCACGTGCTCACCGACGCGGAGGCCGCCCGGCAGTGCTTCGTCGAGTTCGAGGCCCAGGTCACCGTCGACAACACACCGCAGCCGGCGACGCGGCTGGAACTCGACCCCGCCGGGTTCTTCGTGGCGGACGCACGCCTCGACTTCGCTCTGGTACTGGTCGCCCCCGGCCCGGACCTGCGGCCCCCGGGGGAGACGTTCGGCTGGAACCGGCTCAGCGCCCAGCCGGGAAAGCTGGTGATCGGCGAGCCGGTCAACGTCATCGGCCACCCGATGGGACGACTGAAGGAGATCGCGCTACGCGACAACATGCTCCAGGTGCGCCTCGACGACTTCCTCCACTACAAGACGGACACCGAGCCCGGCAACTCGGGCTCTCCCGTCTTCAACGACCAGTGGGAGGTCGTCGCGCTCCACCACAGCGGTGTGCCCAGGACCGACGACCAGGGCCGCATTCTGCGCCGTGACGGACAGGTCTGGCAGCCCGGTGACGGCGACGACGCCATCGACTGGGTGTCCAACGAGGGCGTACGCATCAGCTCCATCCTGAAGCACCTCGCCGCCCTGCCCCTCACCTCCCGGCAGCAGGCGCTGCTGGCCGAGACGGGCCCGGAGTCTGGGCTGCACCTCGCGGAGGCCGCCGTCGGCCCGGTGGCGGCCGCCACTCCCGCAGTCGCAGCGCCGGGCTCGGCCACCGAGCAGGCCACCGCGCGTGCAGGCCTGCGCGCCCGGGACGGCGCGTTCGGCGGCAGACGGCATCTGGTCTTCCTGCACGGTCGCTCCCAGGAAGGCAAGGAGCCCGAAAAGCTGCGCCGCGAATGGGCGGCGGGACTCAACCAGGGGCTCGTCCGCGCCGGGCTCCCCCCGGTCGACCCGGCGGACGTCTGGTTCCCCTACTACGGCGACAGACTGGTGCAGGCCCTGACCGCGCACGAGGCCGTCCCCCACATCGTCGAGGCGCCGACCGCCACGGCGGCGGAGGCGGTCGCGCCCGCCAACCCCACCGCCCGCGCGGTGTACGAGGAGATCGTCGGCGAGGCGGCCGCGAAGTGGCACATGCCGCACGAAAGCCGGCTGGCCACCGAGAGGATCGGCCTGGGCGACGTCGTCGGAGCCCTGCAGAAGCGGCTCAGCTGGCTGGCCGCCATAAGCGACCTCGACGCTTGGGCCATCGCCCTGGTCTTCCGTGACGTGGCCGCGTACCTCGACGACCGGCGCATCCGGGAAGAGGTCCTGGGCTGCGTACTCGAGACGATGCCGGACGCGGGAGAAGTGGTGCTGGTCAGTCACAGCCTCGGCACGGTCGTCGGCCTGGATCTCACCACACGGCTGTCCCCCGGAGTGGACCTCGTCCATCTGACCACGGCGGGCAGTCCCGTCGGCTTGGACAGCGTGTACAGCAGGCTGCTCGTCGGCGGGCCGAAGCGTCCGGACATCGTGGCGGACTGGCTCAACGCCTGGTGCCCGACCGACGCCGTGGCCATCGGATGCCCGCTGGGCGACGACTGGGCGGACGGACCGTCCGACCTCGCCGTCGTCAACGCCCGCGACCGGGCACACAGCATCGTCGAGTACCTCGCCCACGCCGAGGTCGCCCGGTCGATCGGCAGCCACCTCGGCGGCTGAGCCTGACGTTCCGTCACCGATGCCGACCGGTGTCGCCGGCGCGCGACAGCTGACCCGGCAACCGTGCCATGCCCGATACGGAGCCCGGTCCCCGTCGAGTGGTCCACCATCCGGTTGACCTCCCTGGCGGGTCTCGGATCACCCTCCGGGGCGGCTGGGACGATTCGCGCATGGCACCCAGGGCAGGCACTGCAGAGAGTCCGGCAACGGCGCGAATCGTCCTGCTGACACTCGCGGCCGGTCAGTTCCTGATGGCGCTCGACAGCTCGGTCATGAACGTGTCGATCGCGACGGTGGCCGAGGACGTGGGCACGACGGTGACGGGTGTCCAGGGCGCCATCACGGCCTACACCCTCGTGATGGCGATGTTCATGATCCCCGGCGGCAAGGCCGGGGCGCTGATCGGCCGCAAACGCGTGTTCATGATCGGTTGCGGTATCTACGGCTGCGGCTCCCTGGTCACGGCGCTCGCACCGAATCTGCCCGTGCTGCTGCTCGGCTGGGCGTTCCTGGAGGGGATCGGGGCGGCGCTCATCCTGCCCGCGATCGTGACGCTCGTGGCAAGCAACTTCGCCTCTGAACGCCGTCCCGCCGCCTACGGACTCGTCGCGGCCGCAGGGGCCGTGGCGATCGCGGTCGGGCCGCTCGTCGGCGGTGTCGCAACCACGTACTTCTCCTGGCGGTGGGTCTTCGCCGGTGAGGTGCTGATGGTGATCGGCATCCTGGTGCTCGCCCGCCGCATCGCGGACGCGCCGATCGACGAACGCCCGCGCATCGACCTGGTCGGCGCCGTGCTCTCCGCGTGTGGGCTCGGGATCTTCGTCTACGGCGTACTCCGCTCGGACGAATGGGGCTGGTTCCGGCCGAAGCCCGACGCCCCTTCGTGGCTCGGAGTCTCGCTGGTCGTGTGGCTGATGCTGGCCGGTGTCCTTCTGATCTGGCTCTTTCTCCGCTGGGAAGCCCGCTTGGTGGAGCGGCGGAGGGAGCCACTCATCGACCCGGCCATGTTGCAGAACAAGCAACTCACCGGCGGGCTGACGATGTTCTTCTTCCAGTACCTCGTTCAGATGGGCGTGTTCTTCGTCGTACCGCTCTACCTGTCGGTGGCCCTGGGCCTGTCCGCGCTCGCGACCGGAGTCCGCATCCTGCCGCTGTCGGTCACACTGCTGGCGGCCGCGATCCTGATCCCCCGCTACTTTCCGGACGTCTCTCCGCAGCGGGTGGTGCGGCTCGGGATCCTCGCGTTGCTCACGGGCGCGGTGGTCCTTATGGCCGCGCTCGACGCAGACGCCGGTGCGGAAATCGTCGCCATCCCGCTCCTGTTGATCGGGCTCGGGATGGGCGCGCTGGCGTCCCAGCTCGGGGCGGTCACCGTATCCGCGGTGCCACAGGCACAGAGCGCAGAAGTCGGCGGTGTCCAGAACGCCGTCACCAATCTCGGCGCCTCGATCGGTACGGCACTCGCCGGATCAATCATGATCGCCACGCTCACGACTTCGTTCCTGACCAGCGTGGACCAGAATCCGGCGGTCCCGGACGACGTCAAGAGCCGGGCGACCGTGGAACTCCAGAGCGGCGTACCGTTCTTGTCGGACGCCCAGCTCGAGACCGCCCTCGACGAGGCGGGCACGAGCGCGGAGGTGAGTCAGGCGGCGCTCGACGCGAACGCCGCCGCCAGGATCGACGGTCTGCGCGCCGCACTCGCCATCCTCGCCTTCACCGCTCTCCTCGCGATGTTCTTCACCCAGCGGATCCCGAATACCCAGCCCCGTTCGACGGAGCCATAGCCGCGGGACAGCTGGAACCAAGCCCTCCTTGCTCGGCACGACTCAGGGCGTTTTCGTAGCGGACTGCTTCGTGCCTTTGCTCCTGTTGGTGGCCTTGCCGCTGCGCCCTGGCTTGGCGGGCGCGCTCTTGCGCGTTGTGGCCTCCTTTGTGCGTGCGACCGTCCGCGACGGCTCTGTCCGGGTCGGTGTGGTCGGCCACTTGAACTCGATCTCCAGCTCGATCTCCCCATCACCGATCTCGATCTCCACCTCGCTGCGAAGGTCGTCGGGGATCCGCAGGCTCAGCGTTCCGGGGCTGACTTCCAGTTCGGCATCCCCACCTTCCCTCAGCGCGGCTGCCAGTGCGGTGAGCTGGTCAGCCGCCTCAAGGCGTGACAGCGAGCGCTTCTGCTCAAACTTGAGGTCCTTCATGGGTGTCTCCGATCCGGAGACGGCCTGGGTCCCGGTGCGCAACCCGAGGCCATCCCCTGCTTCATCGCTCCGACGGACCGGGAGCGGTGCACAGTGCCCAGATCACGAAGCCGTTGATCGCGATCAGGACAATGGCCCAGAACGGCGGCGAAGACCAGCCGGCCGCTTCCGACACCGGTCCTCTCTGAACCCCGCACCGCCGCACCCGAGCGGGCCCCCACTGACATGACTCGTCATCGCCGGCTCCTTCGTGTCGCACGGCCCCGCACAACCGCGCACTCGTGTTCGGCCGGTCGGGCTACTTCCAATCTCGTCCTGTCGGGTGCCCTGCGCACCTCGGAGTGCCTGACCGGTGGCTCTCCATGCGCAGTGCGCAGGACACCTGTGCAGGCCGGGGCCATGTCGACGCGGCGGCGGGGGCAAGGACCACAGAAAATCACCCCTGCGGTCGTCGTGTCCGTCGGTGCCGGCGCCGCCGCGCAGCAAAGGCACAGGCGAGCATGCCGAGGCCCCAGGCGATCAGAAGGGCACCCCATAGCGGCATGGTCACCGTTGGGATGAGAAGGCGGATCTCGGTACTCGCGCGGTTTTCGAAGATGAAGACCATGGCGATCGCAGTGATCAGGACGAACGGTGTGACGCGGCGGACAGCGGGGCGGGAAAGGAATGGGGTGTGCGGCCGTTGGTCTGTACTGGTTCGAGCCATGAGATGTCTCTCCATCACGTTGCCCCCTTCATCCAGCGTGCTCTTCCAGCACACGACTCGCTACCGAAGGAGCCGCGGCCCCAGTGCGTCACCGGCGTCGCTGCGACGGGACGGCACCGACGACCGCGAATCCGTACCACGCTGCCGCGAGGGCCGGCGAAGCTTGTGCTGTTCGGGGGCCTCAGATCCCGGGGGTGATGCCGATCGTCGGAGGCGGAGTTCGGGCGGCGATGCGGTGGTGTTCTTGATCGACCAGTTCGGACAGGGCCGTTGCCCCGCAACGAGTGAACAGTGCTTTCGCTCGTTCCAGCTGGGCGAGTCCTTCGGGCCGGCGGTCCACGACGGACAGCGCGATGCCGGCCGTCAGCCGGGCTGTGGCTTCATAGAGCGGCATTCGAGCTGCGCAGAACGCGGCAGCGGCCTCGCACGCAGTCTCTGCCGCCGCCGCGTCTTCCCTGGTGAGGTGTACCTCGGCGCGGGCCAGCAAAGCGAAGCCGAGCTGTCCGGGCGGTCTGTCAGGGCTCACAGCGGATGCTGCGCGGCCGGCCCACATCTCGGCAGCCGCCACATCGCCCCGGGCCAGTTCCGCACCGGTCAGCAGCCGTAACCACAAGGGGCGCACGGGTGCTTCGAACGCCGACATTTCGGGGCCACCGCCCGCTTCGATCACCCTGCGGACGCAGCCCGCCGGATCGCCGTTGAGCAGCAACGCATTGCCGAGCATCCCGAGGATCGCCGACCGGTACTGGGTCGGTTCGGGGCCGGCCTGGGAAAGCGACTCCTCGCAGATCTTCAGTGCTCCGGCGAAGTCTCCCCGCCACATCGAGACCGCCGCGTTCACCGCCTCGGCCAGCGAGCGTGGCTCGTTGCTGCCGACGAGTGATGCCGCCTCCAGTGCGTCGTCGGCGTACGTCGTTGCCTCGTCCAGACGCCCGAGCCACATCAGGACGTATGCGGAGGCGGCGAACAGATCGGCGAGCATGAGGCTTTGGCCGGTACGGCGGGAAAGGTCCAGGCCCCGACCGAGGTGGCGGAGCGCGGGATCGTGGTGTCCCAGGAACATTTCCGTCCAGCCGATCGTGACAAGGGTGTCGATCTGGCCGACCAGGTGCTGGTCATCGGTTTCGTCGACGACTTCCAGGACCAGGTTCAGGTAGTCGGTCGATCGGGCAAAGTCCCCGGCCAGGGTATGTGCCAGTGCCAGCAGACCCCGGACGGCGGTGATCAGCAGCGGGTCGCCGACGGTTTCCGCCGAGCGCAGCGCGCGTTCGCCCCAGTCGACGGCTGTCGGGAAGTCGGCTGTGCGAAGCGCCACCGTCGCAACCCCCGTCTGCAGAGCCGCGGTCTCGGCTTCCGGCCGGCCGTCGTGGTCCGCCAGTTCCCGGAGCAGAAGCGACGTCGCCTCCTTGTACCGGCCGAGCTTCCACTCCATCGTGGCTCGGGAGACGGTCAGCAGCGCCCGCTGAGCCCGTGCCTCCGCGGGCAGGAGAGAAGCGGCCGTGCGCAGGAGGTCGCGGCTTTCCAGCAGTCGTCCGGCCATGCCCGAAGCTTTGGCCTGCTGGAGCCACAGTTCGGGCCGCAGTCGACTCTGGTCTCCGAGCAATCGCAAGGCTTCCTGTGTCCAATGCGCGGCAGTGGCAGGTGCGATCGTCATCACCTGACGGGCGGCCCGCACAAGTACGTCGACGGCGTGTTCATCTCCTACTCGCGCCGAACGCTGAACGTGCGACGCCTGGGCGGTCAGCGGTGCGCCGTGCAGCGCCAGGCCGTCCGCGGCGCGTGTATGCGCCTCGATCCGCCAGCCGGCGCCCGCCCCCTGATACACCGCGGCCCGCACCAGCGGATGGCGGAACCGGAATCGGCGCGTGGAGCCGACCTGGCGTACCAGGTCCCGCTCCGCGACCTCGTCCAGTGCGGCAAGGGCCTGTGCCTCACCGGTCTGGGCCACGACCGCCACCATCTCGGCGTCGAAGGAGTCGCCGAGCACCGCGGCCGCCTGTGTACAGACCCGCGCAGCGGCCGACAGACCTCCCAGCTCCTCCAGCAGTGCGGCACGCACCGATTGCGGCAGATCGTCGGTGACAGGCGCCGAGTCGGCCGGGACCGCCGGAGGGCTTTCGTTCCCGGCACTTCGGGTCAGCGCCTCCAGGTAGAACGGGTTGCCGCCGCTCGCCTCGTACAGCTGTTGGAAACGCCAGTGATCCTTCCTGGCCCCGCACAGCTCCGCTCCCTCGGCCGGGGACAGCGGACCCAGCTCGACCCTGGCCACTCTTCCCTCCGTTCCGGCCCGGCCCAGTGCCGCGGCCAGTCGCGGCGGGGCCTGCCGGGGGCGGTAGGCGAGGGCGAGGAGCAGCGGTGTCCTTGGCGGGTGCCGTACCAGATGGTCGATCAGCTCGGCAGTACCGTCATCCGTCCACTGCAGGTCGTCCAGGCTGAGCACGAGCCCGCCGTCGGCACTCAGCGTCTCCAGCAACGTCCGCACCGCCCGGTGGAACCAGTACCGTTCGACCGTCACCGGCTCCGGCCCGGTCGGGAAGCGGTCACACAGCGCGGGGAAGACCGTACTCAGCAGGGCGAACACGCCGGGCGGCGCTCCCTCGTTCCGGAGCCGGAGGAAGTCCGCATGGCCGAGGTGGTCGTCCAAGGCGTCGACGAACGCACCGTAGGGAGCCCGGTCGAACTCCACGCTGCGGCCGGCCAAGGACAGGAAACCGCGCTGTCTCGCGCGCTCGCCCAGTTCGCCGAGCAGCCGTGTCTTCCCGATACCCGGTTCCCCGACCACCTCGACCACCCCTGGCGCACCGGCCAGGGCATCCCCGATCGCACCGTCGAGGACCGTCAACTCCGCTGCCCGCCCGATCAGATGGCTCCCCGTCCGGGGTCGCGGCGAACTGGGCAGGGCACCGCCGCCGAACCGTGCGGTGGGCACCGGAGGGGATGTGGGTGACGGGCGCGGCACTAGGGCGGGTGCGGATCCCGGAGCGCGTCCGGCGGCGGGGCCGGCGGCTGGGACGTCCAGTGCCGGGTCGGTGGTGAGGATCTGCTGGTGCAGCTGCCGCAACGGGAGGCTGGGGTCACAGCCGAGTTCTTCGGCCAGCAGCAGCCGGATTCGCTGAAAATGGTTGAGGGCATCGGCTGGGCGACCACAGCGGTGCAGGGCGAGGATGAACTGGCCGGCCAGCCGTTCGTCCAGTGGGTGTGTCTCGACCCGGGCGGACAATTCGGCCAACAGTCCGGTGTGGTGACCGCAGCGGAGCCGAACGTCGGTGTGGTCCAGTTCGGCCGCGATCCGTTCTTGGTCCACGGCATCGCGGAGGGCGTTGATCCAAGGGGCGTCCAGACCCGCGAAGGCATCTCCCCGCCAGAGACCGAGTGCCTGTCCGAACAGGGTCGCAGCCTGCTCGTCCTGCTCGTTCCGCGCGGCCGCGCGGGCCCGTGCGACAACGTCGTGGAACCGGTGCAGATCCACTGCCGTCGCCTCGACGTCGAGGACATAACCACCGGATCGCCGGGCAATCTGCGCCCCCGCAGCGATGGCCAATGCTTGCCGCAGGCGGGAGAGGTAGCCGTAGAGCGTGTTCCGGACCCGCTGCGGAGGACGGTCGGCCCAGACTCGCTCGACGAGCTGGTCCACCGAAACCACCCGGTTGGCGTCCACGAGCAGCACTGCCAGCACACACCGCTGCCGGGCGTGGCCGAGATCAACTATTCGGCCGTCCACACGCGCCTCGACATTGCCGAGCAAACGGAACTCAACCGTCACAGCACGCCCCCGAGTCTCAAGTCCCCACCTTGGCACAGCACCTTCGACCAGCCCATTCAACGTTTGTCCAAGGTTCGCCGACGGTCGGCCGCGCACCTTGGTCCAGGACGGGAAACAGCGCGACACACAACCCGGAGGCGCTGCCCGGCAGGCGACCGGCCGCGCAACAGGGCGGCGGACGCCGCGCCCCACGTCATCCACACCCACCGCAAAGGGGACACCCATGAGCTCACTCGGGAAGCGGACCAGAGCGGCCGCATGCGCGGTCGGCCTGCTGACAGCCGCCACCCTCGCCCTGAGCACCTCACCAGCCTCCGCGAACGGGACCTACAGCGGTCTCGCCTACGTGTACGGCGCCGGTACCTACGTCGACGACTGGGCCAACGAGGGCGATCTGTCGACCGGCGTCAACACGTCTTCGAACGCCACCTGCCTGTGGCAGAAGGTTCTGTGGGCGGAAGGTGCCATCGAACAGGACGGCACCCCCTTCGACGCCGCGGACATCGACGGCGTCTTCGGCGAGAACACCAAGACCGCGACCAAGTGGTATCAGGCGAAATACGGCCTGACGAGTGACGGGGTGGTCGGGAAGGACACCTTCGGACAGGCGGGGGTGTGGGGGCTGAGGGACTACACCGGCGACGGCGCCGTTGAGACCTACCACGGCGACAGGTACGACATCAACGTCACCCGCGACAGCGAGGGCCGGTACAACTTCTACGACGGCGACGGCAACGCGCGACTCGCCGGCTACAACTACCGGACCTGCAGCTGAACCCGCACCCTGAGGGCTGAGCGCACCGTGCCCGTCCCGCCGGGGAGGACGGGCACACCCGGCGTTGGCGCGGCGAGCTCTTTCCGGCGCAGTCCGGCCCTCCGGCAGAGACCGCAGTCGCCGTACTCGCGCAGTCCTGCACCGGCCGGCTGCGGTCTCGCCCGCTGAGCACCGGGGGAAGGCGGCGAAGTCGGCACGACGGGCTGCTTGGCGGTCATCGTGGCCACCCCTGATGCCGACGTGGCCCACGCGGAATGTCAACGGGCGTGGCCATTGGTCTGTGAGGAGTTCGGTATGGCAGATCGCAGAGGACAAGTGCTGGTCATCGGTGCCACCGGCCAGCAGGGCGGCGCGACCGCACGGCAACTGCTCGAGCGTGGCCGGCCGGTCAAAGCCCTGGTGCGCGACCCCCATTCGCCCCCCGCCAGGGCGTTGCGTGCGGCAGGAGCCGACCTCGTCGTCGGTGACCTGGACGATCCGGTGTCCCTTCGCAAGGCGATGAGGGGCTCTCAGGGCGTATTCCTGGTGCTGACCATGATGGTCGGCCCCCGGATCAGTCCCGAAGGCGTGGTGGCCGAAGAGCGGCGGGGAAAGGCAGTGGCGGACCTTGCCGGGGAGTTGGGCATCGAGCACCTGGTCTACAGCTCGCTCAACGGTGCGGCCGCTCACTCCGGAATCCCGTACTACGAAAGCAAGCGACGGATCGAGGAGCACCTTCGCTCACTCGGGCTCCCGGCGACGATCCTGCGCCCCGTCTCCTTCATGGACAACTTCGCCACGTACAACCGCCCGGTCCTGGAGAACGGGGAACTGGTGCTCGGCCTCGCCGTGCGACCGCAGATTCCGATGCCCCTGATCGCGGTACGCGACATCGGCGCGTTCGCCGCGATCGCGTTCGACCGGCCCGAGCACTTCCTCGGCCGGACCGTTGAGATCGCCGGCGACATCCTCACCCCTCCGCTGATCGCCGAGACACTCGGCCGCCACTGCGGCCTGCCTGCACGTCTGCGTCAGGTGCCCGTCGAGCAGATACGAGCCTTCGACGAACAACTCGCCAAGATGTTCGAGTTCTTCAATGAGCGGCCTGCCCCGGTGCCCGACATCGCAGCTCTGCGGGAGCACCACCCCGGCCTCATGACGCTCGGGGCCTGGTTGCGCAGCACCGGATGGAAGCCCTGAACCCGAGAATCGAGGAGACATGACCGATGGACTGCTGTTGCCGCCCGGTGGTGGCCGCCGGATCCAGAACCTGACGCTGAAATCGGGTGCAGAACGGTCGACGGCCTGGTCGACGTTCGAGGCCGAGGTCGCGCCGGGATTCGATGTCGGAGCGCACCTGCACCACCAGGCCGAGGAGGTGTTCTACGTCCTGGAAGGCGAACTCGATCTTCTCGCCTTCCACCCGACCACCCAGGCCACCGGCGACTGGCGTTCCTGGGAGTCCGAGACCGGCGCGAAGGTGTTGCGGGGCGGACCCGGGAGCTTCATGTTCGTGCCCGCCGGATGCCCTCACGCCTTCTCCAACCCCGGCGCCGAACCGGCCCGGATGCTCTTCCTCGTGTCCCCTGCCGGCCATGAGGCCTACCTCCAGGAGCTCACCGACCTCCTGAGCGCCTCGGGGCCGCCGGACCAAGCCGAGATCACGGCCCTACGGCTCCGCCACGACATCCACCAACTCACCCCGCTCACCTCAAGGGCCGCGGACTGAGGGAACAACGCGGCATCGGCTCGACGAGGCACACTCCCCCGCCTACGGCTTGCGAGGGTCCTTGACGACCCTGGATGGAGGTCACCACCGACCTGTACACCCCCACGGCTGTCCAGCGCGGTGTCCCCGTCCATGCCGAGCTCAGCACCACGACAGACGCAGCCTGGAAGCAGCAGGTCGAGCGTGTACGCGGCCGGCCTCCCACACCCGCCTCGCCCCGCTCACCTGCTGCCCGAACGTCTGGGGCAGACCCTCAACGCCACCCTCTGGCTGCGCGTCGCCCCCGCCCGTCTCAAACAGGTCGGCCAGGAACTCGCCCGGCACGCCGAGGTCGCCTTCGCCGGTGCCATCAGCGGCCGGCACAACCTGATGGTCGCCGTCACCTGCCGCGACGCCGAGGACTTCTACCGCCACCTCACCACGCGCGTGGCCGCCATCGACGGCATCGACGCCTGCGAGGTCAGCATCCGCGTCCGCCGCCTGAAACAGGCCGCCTCGCTCATCTCCCACGGCCGCCTCGTCCATCCGGCACCCGCGGAAGGGCGGGGCCGTTCCCGCTCGCCAGCCGCATCTGCCCACAGCGCCGTGCCGACCGGATTTACGCGTCGACTCCGGTCCGGTGTCCTGATCCATCCGCAAAACGGGCGGTGAACAGGCACGCTCAGTGGACAAGCGGGCAGCGGTCTCCCACCGCCTGGGGTCCTCCACCGCCTCGTCCAGGGGATCTGGACTGCGGAAAACGGGCACAATCGGTCATGAAGTACTTCACGGTGAGCCTGGTCAGTGGGGCGGCCTGCTTGTAGAAATTAGCCACCGGACGCCCAAACGGGCAGGGCTCCGGAAATCTTCCGGCGTGGGCACACCGCGCGGAGCCGTGGAACGGAGGTGTCGCGGTGGACACCGATGAGCGAAGACGCGGGATTCTGGAGACGGCACGCCGTACCGGATCCGTGGACGTCGGAAAGCTCGCCGCCGATCTCGGGGTCTCCAAGGAGACCGTGAGGCGAGATCTGAACGTATTGGAGGGGCACGGGCTGGTTCGCCGTACCCATGGCGGTGCCCATCCCGTGGAGAGCGCGGGCTTCGAGACCACGCTCGCCTTCCGGACCACCATGCACGTCCCCGAGAAGTCCCGGATCGCGGCCGCCGCGGCCGAACTGCTCGGGGACGCCGAGACCGTATTCATCGACGAGGGCTACACCCCGCAGCTCATCGCCGCCGCCCTGCCCCGCGACCGGCCACTGACCGTGGTCACGTCCTCGCTGGCCACCGCTGGTGACCTGGCCTCCTCCGAGAACATCACCGTGCTGCTGCTCGGCGGCCGGGTGCGTGGCGGGACGCTGGCCACGGTCGACCACTGGGCGACCCGCATGCTGTCCGGCTTCGTCATCGACCTGGCGTACGTCGGCGCGAACGGCATCTCCCGGGAGTACGGACTCACTACCCCCGACCCTGCGGTCAGTGCGCTGAAGGCCGAGGTCATGAGGGTCGCCAGACGCCGGGTGTTCTCCGGGGTCCACACGAAGTTCGGCGCCGTGAGCTTCTGTCGCTTCGCGGAGGTCACCGAGTTCGAGGCGATCGTCACCGACACCGGTCTGCCCGCCTCCGAAGTACACCGGTACTCACTGCTGGGCCCCGAGGTCATCCGGGCCTGAATCCTCATCCAGCTCCATATCCCACCCTCACACCACCCTCGTAAGCCCGGGGGTCTGGTTCCTCACTCCCTCGAGACATCCCCCTGGAGTCAGTCATGCGCGCACGAAGAATGACGCACGCCCTCGTCACGGCCACGGCCACCGCCCTTCTCGCCACCGCCACCGCCTGCTCCGGAGCGGGAGCGGGAGGGTCCTCGGGCGGTGGCAAGAGCATCAACGTGCTGATGGTCGGCAATCCGCAGATGGAGGACATCGCGAAGCTGACCAAGGACAACTTCACCAAGGACACCGGGATCA
>NZ_LGDG01000228.1 GCF_001279775.1 Streptomyces sp. MMG1533
CCTACGAACCCGCCACCCCCTCGACCGCCACCCGCAGAATCCCCGTCACCTGCGCAATGATGTCCACCCGGTTCCGCACGAACTCCGCATCCGTCACCGTCCCGCTCGCCGGATCGGTGTTCCCCGCCCCGAACTGCAGCACAGGCGTATGCACATGCCCACCCGGCAGCACGTCGTGCAGCCCCAACCGATCCCGCAACAACGTGGCCCGATAGGCGATCTCGTTGGACAGGTAGTTCCCGCCGCCCCCGGCCCGCGCGGTCGACCCCGGAGTCGGCCCGTCCGCCCGCACGACGGCCTCCGTGCCGCCCGCCGGGATCTCGGTCACACTCGTGTTGTCGTACACAGGAAACCGCCCGGTCCCGGCGGCCACGATCTTCCCGTACGGCAGTGTCGTCGTCGTCCACTGCGGCTGCGAGGCCGGGTCGGCGACCGGCACGGTCTCGGTCCTGCCGATGTTGTCGTTGTCAGGGAACCCGCCCCGCCAGGCCCCGTTGGTCCGCTCGACGTCGAACCGCCCCACCCGCCCCTGGCTCACGGTGGTGAAGAGATCCACCTTCCTCAGATGCGGCCGCAGCGTCCGCTCCACCGTCCCGTCGGCGAAGTCCTGCCAGCGCACCGGGAAGACGACGGTCTCGACCCGCGCCGGCCCGTCCGCGGTCTCGATCACCGTGCCGTCGAGTGCGAGCGCGGTCGCCCCCGACGGGTTGGAGATCCGGACGTCCCGGTCCAGCGTGAACGGGTCGAAGCCGGTCACCAGGACCCGCTTGATGTCCTTGCCCTGCGGATACCGGACGGCGGTCTGCCCGCGCGAGGTCCGCTCCAACTCACCCAGCAGGGCCGTACGCCGGGCGTCCGTCAGCCCGAACCCCGGCTCCCACGTCCGCACCTGTCGCGTCATCCCCAGCCGCGCCCAGTACAGCGGCCGGTCGTCGTCCCGACTGAGGTCCCCGCCCACCGGCCCCCGCCCCTGCGCCCGCGCAACGGCCCGCCGCCACAGCGCCGACCCCTCCCGTACGACGACCCGCCGCGCCTCGGCGTAGGAGCGGGCCGCACCGAGCTCCCGGGCGAACCCCGCGGTCACGGCGTCGAATCCGGAACGCCGGAGGATCTCCTGCGGCACGGCGCGGTCGAGCCGCTGCTCCTCGACGGTGGGTGAGAGGACCGTCTCGGCGGCGGACACCTGCGTGGGGGCCGCGAGCCCCGCCACCAGGGCCAGTCCGAGTACGCCGATGCGAACACGTATGTGATTCAAGGGAGTTCGGGTCCTTCCGTCGCGGTGGGGCGCGTGGTGCGAACGCCGGCAGTATGGCGTGACGGAAGTGGTCTACGCCATGGTGCGTGACGCACGCGGAATCCGTTCCGCCGCCTCCCGCAGCGCACCGACGAACGCCTCGACGGCCGGCGCGGGCGACCGCCCCCGTACCGTCGCCGCGTACACCGCCCGGGCCGGCCCGCCCTCGTCGAGCACGGACAGCAGGGCCACGTCCGGGCGTACCGACTCGGCGGCGAGCGCCGGGACCAGGGTCACGCCGAGCCCGGCGGCGACGTACCCCTGCTTGGCGGTCCACTCGCCGACGACATGCGCGACGCGCGGCCGGAAACCCTGCCGCAGGGCCGCGTCCAGCAGGGTGCCCTCGGGCCGCGAGCCGCCGGAGATCCAGTCGGCGTCGGCGAGGTGCCCGAGCCGTACCGGTCCGCGGTCCACCGCTGCCAGCGGATGGCCGGCCGGGACGGCGACGTACAGCGACTCGTCGAGCAGATGGCGGAGTTCGTACCCCGTCGGCGGGATGCCGCCGCCCGTCGTCGAGACGACCGCGAGGTCGAGGTGCCCGGCGGTGAGCCGCTCCAGAAGGACGGGTGTGAAGCCCTCCTCCCGCGTGACCGCGACCTTGGGGTGGCGGGCGCGGAACGCGGCGAGGGCGTGCGGCACCAGCGCCGCGTCGGCCGTCGCGAACGCCCCGAACCGCAGCCGCCCACCGGCCACTTCACGCAGCGCCACCAGCTCATGCCCGGCCCCCTGCAGGGCCTCGACGACGGCCTGCGCGTACGGCACGAGGATCCGGCCGGCCTCGGTCAGCCGCACACCCCGGGGCAGCCGGTCGAACAACGGCCCCCCGCTCAGAGCCCCTTCGAGCGAGGAGACCTGGCGGGACACCGCCGACTGCGTCCAGCCGAGGGTGCGCGCGGCGACCGTGAACGACCCCTGCCGGGCGACCTCCAGGAACGCCCGCAGCCAGACGGTGGAGAGGTCCGGAACGTCCACAGGGGCATGCGAGTTCGGCATGGCAGCCATGCTAGACATTCGCTTGTCGCATTCCGGTCCGGAACCTAGCGTCGACGCATGCAGATCACTCTCGGCAACCCCGCCTCCGCACCCCAGCCCCTGAGCCCGTACTACTCCCAGGTCGCCCGTGTCGAACACGCCGACGGCAGCGCCCTGCTGTTCGTCTCCGGGCAGATCGCCGAGGGCGCCACGCTCGCCGAGCAGTCCCGGGGCGTCTTCGAGACGCTGGACGCCCTGCTGAAGGCCCACGGGGCGGCCCTGGCCGACGTCATCAACATCCGTACGTACCTCACGGACATCGGCAAGCTGGAGGAATACGGGGCCGTACGAAGGGAGTTCCTCACCGGGACCCCGCCGACCAGCATGACCTTCGAGGTGCCCCGGCTGTTCCGGCCCGAGGCGCAGATCGAGGTCGAGGTGGTGGCCGCCGTGCCGGCCGGCCGGTCGTAGGCGAGGGCGAGGGCGAGTTCAGGAGGTCTCGCCCAGCAGTGTCAGGAAGTCGCGGAACGCGCCCGGCATGTCGACCGACTCCGGGTCCAGCAGCCACTGGTACTGCAGGCCGTCCATCACCGCGACCAGCAGGGGAGCGGTGCGCTCGGGGGTGAGGCCGTTCGGGAGGCGGTCGCCGTACTCGGCGCGCAGGACCGCCGCCATGTTCGTCCGCACCTGCGCGTACCGCTCGGTGAAGTAGCCGCGCGCGGGATGCCCCTCCGTGACACTCTCGCCGAGCAGCGCAGAGAAGGTCTGGATGATGCCCGGCCGCATCGCGTTGTACTCGACGAGTGCGGCGAGCAGGTCGGTCCGCCACTGCCCGACCGGGACCGCGTCCCACTTGTCCCGCTCCTCGAGGACGGCCACGAGCAGCGCGTCCTTCGTGGGGAAGTAGTGCAGCAACCCCTGCTGGGTGAGCCCGACCCGTTCCGCGACGGCGGCCAGACTCGCCCCCCGGTAGCCGCGCTCGGCGATCACTTCCAGGGCGGCGCGGACGATCTCGGCGCGTCGCTCCGCGCTCCTGGTCCTGGCGTTCATGGCGTCACCGTACGGCATCCGTCCCACCCGAATATAACGTCAAGATAACAAAACCTACCGACCTACAGGCGACGGGTGCACGATGGAGGACACCGCACGGACTCAACGAGGAGGCACCCGATGCCGGGGACCCACAAGCAGGAAGACCTGGCCCGCGAGGCGGCCGTCGAGGCGGCCCTGAGGAGGCTCGGCCTGGACGCCAAGGTCCGGCTGCTCGCCGGCCAGGACGTGTGGTCCCTGCCCGCCCTGCCGGAGATCGGCCTGGAGTCCCTCGTCATGTCGGACGGCCCCATCGGCGTCCGGGGCGTCCGCTGGACCGCCGACGACCCGTCCATCGCGCTGCCCTCCCCGACCGCGCTCGCCGCCACCTGGGACCCCGACCTCGCCCGCCGCGCCGGCACCCTCCTCGCCCAGGAGGCCCGCCGCAAGGGCGTCCACGTCCTGCTCGCCCCCACCGTCAACCTGCACCGCTCCCCGCTCGGCGGCCGCCACTTCGAGGCGTACAGCGAGGACCCGTACCTCACGGGCCGCATCGGCTCCGGCTATGTGACCGGCGTCCAGTCCGGCGGCGTCGGCACCACCGTCAAGCACTTCGTCGCCAACGACGCCGAGACCGACCGCTTCACGGTGAACAACCTGCTGAGCGAGCGCACCCTGCGCGAGCTGTACCTCGCCCCCTTCGAGGCGATAGTCGAGAACGCCCACCCCTGGGGCATCATGACCGCCTACAACTCGGTCAACGGCACCACGATGACCGAGCACCACCACCTGGTGAACGAGATCCTGCGCGGCGAATGGGGCTTCGACGGCTTCAACGTCTCCGACTGGACCGCCGCCCGCTCCACCACCGGCGCCGTCAACGGCGGCCTGGACGTCGCCATGCCCGGCCCGCGGACCGTCTACGGCGACGCGCTCGCCCAGGCCGTCCGCGCCGGCGAGGTCGACGAGGCCAAGGTCGACGACGCCGTCCGCAACGTCCTGCGACTCGCCGCCCGCGTAGGCATCCTGAAGGACGCCGAACCGGCCGTCACCGAACTGCCCGACACCGTCGACGGCGAGGCCCTGGCCCGCGAGATCGCCCGCCGCTCCTTCGTCCTCGTACGCAACGAGAACGAGGCACTTCCGCTGAAGCCGGGCACGGTCGCCCTCATCGGAGCCGCCGCCCGCGACGCCCGCGTCCTCGGCGGCGGCTCCGCCACCGTCTTCCCGGCCCGGATCGTCTCCCCGCTGGACGGCCTCACCGCGGCCCTCCCCGAAGGCACCCTCAGCTACGCCGTCGGCGCCGACCCGGACACCGAACTCGCCGTCGCCGACAGGGGATTCGAGCTGCGGGCCGTCTGCCGCGACGCCGACGGCCAGGTCATCGGCGCCGCCTCCGCGCCGAGCGGACAGCTCCAGTGGATGGGCGAGGACCTCCCCGACGGCGTGACCCACGACCGCCTGCACACCGTCGAACTGACGGGCACCTTCACCCCGCGCGACACCGGCACCCACACCTTCGGCATCAAGGGCATCGGCGCCTTCACCCTCCGGGTCGACGGCACCACGTACTTCGACGACGTCCGGCGCCCCGCCAACGACGACGACCCCTTCGAGTCGTTCTTCGGCGCCCCCGTCCCCTGCGCCAGGGCCGAACTCACCGCGGACCGGCCGGTCGAGGTCTCCCTCACCCATGTCGTCCAGTTCCCCGACGACCTCCCGCTGAAGGTCGTCTCCTTCACCCTCGCCCACCAGGAACCGCAGCGCGACCCCGACGAGCTGATCACCGAGGCGGTTCAGGCCGCCCGCGCCGCCGACACGGCCGTCGTCGTGGTCGCCACCACCGAGCGCGTCGAGTCGGAGGGCTTCGACCGCACCGATCTCGCCCTCCCCGGCCGCCAGGACGACCTGGTCCACGCGGTCGCCGCCGCCAACCCGAACACCGTCGTGATCGTCAACTCCGGCTCCCCGGTGGAACTGCCCTGGCGCGAGGAGGTGGCCGCCGTCCTGCTCAGCTGGTTCCCCGGTCAGGAGGGCGGCGACGCCCTCGCCGACGTCCTGACCGGCGCCCACGAGCCCGGCGGCCGTCTCCCCAGCACCTGGGGCAGCCTCGCCGACGCCCCGGTCACCCAGGTCGTCCCGGACAACGGGGAGATCGCGTACCGCGAGGGCGTGTTCATCGGCTACACCGCCTGGGAGAAGCAGGGCCGCACCCCCGCCTACCCCTTCGGCCACGGCCTCGGCTACACCGACTGGACCTACGAGTCGGTCGAGGTACAGGGCACCGCCGTCCGGGTCCGCCTCCGCAACTCCGGCGCGCGCCCCGGCCGCGAGGTCGTCCAGGTCTACCTGGCCCCCGGCGGGCCCGGCGCCGAGCGCCCGGCCCGCCGACTGGCCGGCTTCGCGGGCGTCACGGCCGCTCCCGGCGAGAGCGTCGAGGCCACCGTGGAGCTCCCGCGCCGGGCCTTCGAGGTCTGGGACGAGCAGGAGGGAGCCTGGTCGTTTGTGAAGGGTTCGTACGAGATCCAGGTGAGCCGCTCGATCTCGGACCGCCGGCTCACCGCGACCATTAACGTCTGATCCGGGACAAGTCTCCCCATGACCAGCCCCGGCCCGGGACCTGACCCCTGGGCCGGGGCTATGGGCGTCCGGCGACTCAGCGCGCCGAGAAGCCGTACACCGTCTCCGACCTGTACGTCTCGCCCGGCCGCAGCACCGTGCTGGGGAACTCCGGGCGGTTCGGGGAGTCGGGGAAGTGCTGGGTCTCCAGCGCGATGCCGTCGCAGGGCGCGAAGGGCTCGCCGAGGTGGTCCGCGGTGTACAGCTGGAGGCCGGGCTCGGTGGTCGCGACGGTCAGCACCCGGCCGGACGCGGGGTCGTACAGCTCGGCGACCTCCACGGGCCCGTCCGTCACCCCCTTGTCGAGCACGAAGTTGTGGTCGTACCCGGAGCCGACCTTCCGCGCCTCCCGGAAGTCGAAGCGCGTGTCGCCCACCGCTTCCAGGACACCGGTCGGGATCAGGTCCGCGTCGACCGGGGTGAACCGGGAGGCGGCGATCCGCAGTTCGTGCCCGCCCGCGTGTCCCGACCCGCCGAGGTTGAAATAGCTGTGGTTGGTCAGGTTCACGAGGGTCGGCGCGTCGGTGACCGCCTCGTACGCGATCCGCAGCGCACCGGACTCCTCCAGCGTGTACGTCACCGAGACCTCCAGACGCCCCGGGAAGCCCTCCTCGCCATGCGCGCTCACCCGCGTCAGACGCACACCGTGCTCGACCGGCGCCGGGTCCCACACCCGCTTGTCGAAGCCGCGCTCACCGCCGTGCAGGGAGTTGGGCGGGTTGTTGAGCGCAAGCGCGTACGTCCGGCCGTCCAGCGGGAAGCGGCCGCCCGCGATCCGGTTCGCGTACCGCCCGACCAGGGCGCCGAAGTACGGCTCGGGGTTTGTCAGATAGCCGTCGAGCTCCGGGAAGCCGAGCACCACGTCCGCGGCCTGCCCCTCCCGGTCCGGGACCTCCACCGACTGCACGATCCCGCCGTAGGACAGGATCCGCACACGGACGCCGGCCCGCTCCAGGGTCCAGCGGTGGACTGGCGTGCCGTCGGAAAGTGTGCCGAAGAGTTCGTTCATGTGCGGAACTTTAAGTCACCAACCCTGCGTCAGGCCTTCTTGCCCGTCACCGCCCGATAGGCGATCTCCGCGAGCCGCGCCTGGCCGTTCACACTCGGATGGAACCAGTCCCAGTGGCTGAGCTGGGCGGTGCCGAAGCGGAAGTCGTAGACCGCGCCGCCGTCGAAGCGGCAGCGGCGGTCCTTCGCGCAGACCTCCTTCAACACCTCGTTGTAGTCCTCCACACGTTGCTGCACGGTGTCCCGCCGCTCGGTCGCCGCCGCGTCCAGGGCGTCCGCGTCGCCCAGCATCGACGGGCAGAGGCCCAGCTTCCACACCTGCTTGCCCATCGGGTTCGTACGGCCCTCGGACCACAGCCGCTTCAGGTTCGGCACGCTCGCCACAAACACCTGCGCCGTGGGCGAGGCCCTCCGCAGCGTGCTCATCGCGTCCTCGAAGTCGGCGCGGAAGTCCGCCACCGACGTCATCGCCGATGTGCTGGACCGGCAGGCGTCGTTCGCCCCCGCCATCACCGCCACCAGCCCGGGCTTCTTCGCCGCCGCCTGCGCCATCTGACCGGGCAGATCCGCCATCCGCGCCCCGGTCACCGCGTAGTTCCAGCTCCGCTCGGCCGCCTTCGCCTTCCCCAGCAGGCGTACCGCGAGACTGTCGACCTCGGCACTGCTGCCCGTCGCCCACGACACCTCGGGGCAGTCCGACAGCACCGAGCACGCGTCGAAGCCGCGGGTGATGGAGTCCCCCACGGCGGCGACCGACGCCGGGCTGCTGTCCCAGGCCGGCGTCGGCTTCGGGGACGGCTTCGCCTTCTGCTCCCCGGTGCCGCTCGGCCCCGGCGAGTTGCCACCGACGGCGTCACAGCCGGTGACGCCCAGGACGACCGCCGCCAGGACGGCGAGAACGGCGCGCGAGCGGTGGCTCTGCTTCCGCATCCGGTGGTGGTCCCCTCGGTCGTCGGGTGATGGCATGAAACGCGAAAAAGGTCGTCCCCTCATAACAACGCGCGAGAGTTCCCGACGCTCACCGTGCAACGGTTCGCGCCCGTACTGGCGTCCTGCCGGGTGAATGGCGGGGGTTTCACGGCACTGGGACCGACGGTACGTCACACTCCTTGCGCCGCCGCACGGTAGCCTCGCCATCAACGTGGCTGCCCGGCCACTGCCGTCAGCCAGTTCGCAAGATGTCCCGCTCTGCCCGGAGGTCCCGGTGACGACACGTGGAGTTCTGTACGTGCACTCCGCGCCGCGCGCGCTGTGCCCGCACGTCGAGTGGGCCGTCGCCGGGGTGCTCGGCACACGCGTCAACCTCGACTGGATCCGGCAGCCCGCCGCGCCCGGCACCTGGCGCTCGGAGTTCTCCTGGCAGGGCCAGGTCGGCACCGCCTCCAAACTGGCCTCCGCACTGAGAGGCTGGCACCTCCTCCGCTTCGAGGTCACCGCCGAGCCCTGCGCCACCGCCGAGGGCGAGCGCTACAGCTGCACCCCCGAGCTCGGCATCTTCCACGCCGTCACAGGCATCCACGGCGACATCCTGATCCCGGAGGACCGTCTTCGCGCGGCCCTGGTCCGCTCCCAGCGCGGCGAGACCGATCTGGAAGCCGAGCTGGCCAAACTCCTGGGCAAGCCCTGGGACGACGAGTTGGAGCCGTTCAGGTACGCGGGCGAGGGCGCGCCGGTCCGCTGGCTCCACCAGGTCGTCTGATTTCTGCTCCGCACACCTGAAGGGCCCCCACCAGCCGGTGGGGGCCCTTCAGGTGTGTACGAACGTTTCTCAGACCGTCCGGAACGCCAGCACCACGTTGTGCCCGCCGAACCCGAACGAGTCGTTGAGGGCGGCAATCCGGCCCTCGACGGGAAGCTTGCGAGCCTCGCCGCGCACGATGTCGGCGTTGGCCTCGGCCTCGGGGTCGAGGTTCTCGACGTTGATGGTCGGCGGAGCCACCCGGTGGTACAGCGCGAGCACCGTCGCGACGGTCTCGACACCGCCCGCGCCACCGAGCAGGTGACCGGTCATCGACTTGGTCGCCGACACCGCCATGTGGTCGGCGTCGTCGCCGAACACCTTGCGCAGCGCCTTCAGCTCCGCCACGTCACCGGCCGGCGTCGAGGTGGCGTGCGCGTTGACGTGCATGATCTCGGCGGGGTTCAGGTCGGTGCGGTCCAGCAGGTTCTGCAGGGCGTGCGAGATGCCCCGCCCCTCCGGCTCCGGCTGCACGATGTCGTGGCCGTCGGCGGAGATGCCCTGCCCGACCGCCTCGGCGTACACCCGCGCACCGCGCTTGGCGGCGTGCTCGGCGGACTCCAGGACGATCACGCCGGCGCCCTCGCCGAGCACGAACCCGTCACGGGCGATGTCGTAGGGACGCGAGGCGCCCTCGGGGTCGTCGTTGTTCTTGGACATCGCCATCATGTTGCCGAACGCGGCGATCGGCAGCGGATGGATGGCCGCCTCCGTGCCACCCGCGACGACGATGTCGGCGCGGCCGGAGCGGATCATCTCGATGGCGTAGCCGATGGCCTCGGCGCCGGAGGCGCACGCGGAGACCGGCGTGTGCACGCCCGCACGGGCGCCCACGAGCAGACCCACGTTGGCCGAGGGACCGTTCGGCATCAGCATGGGGACGGTGTGCGGGGAGACGCGGCGGACACCCTTCTCCTTGAGCACGTCGTACTGGTCGAGCAGGGTCGTCACGCCACCGATGCCGGAAGCGATCACCGCACCGAGCCGGTCGGGGTCGACGCTCGCGTCCTCCCCGGCCCTGGCTTCGAAACCGGCGTCCTTCCACGCCTCCTGGGCCGCGATCAGCGCGAACTGCGCCGAGCGGTCCAGTCGGCGGGCCTGCGGCCGCGGGATGACCTCGGTCGGTTCCACGGCGATCTGAGCGGCGATGCGGACCGCCTGATCGGCGGCCCACTCCTGCTCCAGGGGCTTCACGCCGGACTTGCCGGCGATCAGGCCCTCCCAGGTAGAGGCTGCGTCGCCACCCAGCGGTGTGGTTGCGCCGATACCGGTGACGACCACGGTGCGATTGGTCGAGCTCACGGGAATTCTTTCTCCAACGGATACGAGGATTAAGCGGCGCCACCGCCGGGTGGCGGGGCCAGGCTCCGGGACTGGAGGATCAGCCCTGGTGCTTGAGGATGTACTCGGTCGCGTCGCCGACCGTCTTGAGGTTCTTGACGTCCTCGTCGGGGATCTTGACGTCGAAGCGCTCTTCGGCGGCGACGACGACCTCGACCATGGACAGCGAGTCGACGTCCAGGTCGTCGGTGAAGGACTTGTCCAGCTGGACGTCCTCAACCGGGATGCCGGCGATCTCGTTCACGATGTCGGCGAGACCGGCGACGATCTCTTCCTGAGTGGCGGCCATGTCGGGCGCTCCTTCTTGGTATCCAGAGGGTGTTGGCGATGGTTCCGCATCGGACCTGATGATCCGGCACGGAGTGCCTAGGGGAGGGTAACGACCGTCGCGGCGTACACGAGACCCGCCCCGAAGCCGATGACGAGCGCGGTGTCGCCGCTCTTCGCCTCGCCGGTCGCCAGGAGCCGCTCCATTGCGAGCGGAATCGAGGCGGCCGAGGTGTTGCCGGTGGTGCGTACGTCGCGGGCGACCGTGACGTGCTCCGGCAGTTTGAGAGTCTTCACCATCGAGTCGATGATCCGCTCGTTGGCCTGGTGCGGAATGAAGACGTCCAGGTCGTTCGGGGTGATCCCGGCCGCGTCCAGCGCCTGCTGAGCGACCTTCGCCATCTCGAACACGGCCCAGCGGAACACCGCCTGGCCCTCCTGCGTGATCGCAGGGAACTTGCCCGTGGAGCTGTCGTACTCCGTCCACGGCACGGTCTGCTTGATCGTCTCGGACTTGTCGCCCTCGGAACCCCACACGGTCGGACCGATGTGCGGTTCCTGCGAGGGCCCCACCACGACCGCGCCCGCGCCGTCGCCGAACAGGAAGGCGGTGGCCCGGTCCTCCAGGTCGGTCAGGTCGGACAGCCGCTCCACGCCGATGACGAGTACGTACTCCGCCGAGCCCTCGACGATCATGCCCTTGGCGAGGGTCAGGCCGTAGCCGAAGCCCGCGCAGCCGGCCGAGATGTCGAAGGCGGCGGCCTTGTCGGTGCCGAGCTTGTCGGCGATCTCGGTGGCGACGGCCGGGGTCTGCTTGAAGTGCGAGACGGTCGAGACGATCACGCCGCCGATCTGCTCGACGGAGATCCCCGCATCGGCGATCGCCTTGCCGGACGCCTCGATCGACATGGCGGCGACGGTCTCCTCGTCGTTCGCCCAGTGCCGGGTCTCGATGCCGGAGCGCGAGCGGATCCACTCGTCGGACGAGTCGATCGTCTCGAGGATCACCTCGTTCGGCACGACCCGGACGGGGCGGTAGCCGCCGACACCGAGGATCCGCGCGTACGGGGCGCCCTTGCTGGGCCTGATCTTCGACATTGCTCGGGGGCTCCTTTTCAGGCGCCCGCCGCGTCAGCGGCAGGTGCTGCTGCCTCGGCGATGAGCTCGCGAGCAGCGTCGAGGTCGTCGGGGGTCTTGAGCGCCAGGGTCTTCACACCCGGCAGCGCACGCTTGGCGAGCCCGGTCAGCGTGCCGCCGGGGCACACCTCGACCAGCGCGGTGACGCCGAGCTCCTTGAAGGTCTCCATGCACAGGTCCCAGCGGACCGGATTGGCGACCTGACCGACCAGCCGCGCGACGATCTCGGCGCCCGTGGCAACGGCCTTGCCGTCCTTGTTCGAGACGTAGGCGACCTTCGGGTCGGCGGGCGTCAGGGCCTCGGCGGCCTTTGCCAGCGCGTCGACCGCGGAGGCCATGTGGTGCGTGTGGAAGGCGCCGGCCACCTTGAGCGGGACGACCTTGCGGACGCCCTCCGGCTTGTCCTCGATCAGTGCCGCGAGCTGCTCCAGCGTGCCCGCGGCCACGATCTGGCCCGCCCCGTTGACGTTCGCCGGGGTCAGACCGAGCTTCTCCAGGTGCGCGACGCTCACCTCGGGGTCGCCGCCGAGCAGCGCCGACATGCCGGTCTCGGTGACGGCGGCGGCCTCGGCCATGGCCAGACCGCGCTTGCGTACGAGGGCCAGCGCGTCGGTGTCGTCGAGCACGCCCGCGAAGGCGGCGGCGGTGATCTCGCCGACGCTGTGTCCCGCGACGGCACCCGGAACAATGTCACCGAGTGCCGCGGCGGACAGGATTCCGGCCGCCACGAGGAGCGGCTGGGCGACAGCCGTGTCCCGGATCTCGTCCGCGTCGGCCTGCGTGCCGTAACGGGCGAGGTCCAGTCCGATGGCGTCGGACCACGCGGCGACGCGGTCCGCGGCACCGGGGAGTTCGAGCCAGGGGGTCAGGAAGCCGGGCGTCTGGGCGCCCTGGCCGGGAGCGACGAGTACGAGCACTCTCACACTCTCTCTTGTGGACGGCCACGGCCGCCCGTGGGGACAGGGACGAAGAACACGAGGGGGTTTTGTGGACCCCCGACAAAAGACTAGAGCTGGAGATCCCCGTCGGCCAGACGCCCCAGGATCAGCGCGATTCGCAGCGTGAACGCCGAACGTACATCGGAGGGCGACCAGCCGGTGACGTCAGTCACACGTCGGAGCCGGTAGCGCACGGTGTTGGGATGGACGAAGAGCATGCGGGCGGCGCCTTCGAGACTGCTCGCCTGTTCGAGGTAGACGGAGAGTGTCTCCAGGAGCGCCGAGCCGGCCTCCTCCAGCGGTCTGTAGATCTCCTCCACCAGTTGCTCGCGGGCCGAGGGGTCACCGGCGATCGCGCGCTCCGGAAGCACATCGTCCGCCAGGACCGGGCGCGGGGCGTCCTGCCAGGCAGAACACGCTTTCAGCCCGGCCGCGGCGGCCTGCGCGGAGCGGGTCGCGGCCTGCAGATCGGCCACGACGGGTCCGGCCACCACCGGCCCGGCGGCGAACGGCCCGATCAGCGACTTGGCGACGGCGAGCGGGTTGTCGCTGCCGCCCGCGATGACCACCAGGCGGGCCCCGAGCACCCCGGTGAGGACCTGGAGCTTGGCGTGCCGGGCGGCCCGCCGGATGGCCTCGACGGTCAACTCGCTGTCACCGTCGGGAGCGGTGCCCAACACCACGCACACGTGCTCGGGCGAGTTCCAGCCGAGGGCGGCGGCCCGGCTGACGGCCCCCTCGTCGGCCTCCCCGCTCAGCACGGCGTTCACGACGAGCGACTCGAGGCGTGCGTCCCAGGCGCCGCGTGCCTCGGCGGCCTGGGCGTACACCTGGGCGGTGGCGAAGGCGATCTCGCGGGCGTACACGAGCAGCGCCTCGCGCAGCACGTTCTCGTCCCCGGGGGCCGCCACCTCGTCGATGGCCGACTCCATGACCTCGATCGTGGTGCGCACCATCTCGACGGTCTGGCGCAGAGTGATCGCCCTGGTCAGTTCGCGGGGCGCGGTTCCGAAGACATCCGTGGAGATGGCCTGCGGGGCGTCCGGGCGCCGGAACCACTCGGTGAAGGCGGCGATACCGGCCTGGGCGACGAGCCCGATCCAGGAACGGTTCTCCGGGGGCATCGCCCGGTACCACGGCAGCGTCTCGTCCATGCGCTGGATGGCCTGCGCGGCGAGACGCCCGGACGACTTCTCCAGTCGTTTCAGGGTCGCGGGGTGCGGGTGGGCATCGGGCGCGGCGGCGTCGCCGGCGTGGGATTCGGGTTCGGGCACGGGACAAGACTGCCTTATCCGGACGGGAGTACGCGTCGCCGGGTGTCGGGGGAGGGCTACGGTGGGGTCCGTGATGGACGTACGGCGCGCCACGGAGCGCTACCGAGGCGGCGACCCGGAGGCCGGAATCGAGTCGCTCCACGCCTTCTCCTTCGGCCCGCACTACGACCCCGACAACCTCCGCTTCGGCGCGCTGATCGCCTGCAACGAGGAGCGGCTGGCCCCCGGCGCGGGCTTCGACGAGCATCCGCACAGCCACACCGAGATCGTGACGTGGGTCGTCGAGGGCGAACTGACCCACCGCGACTCGGCGGGTCACGAGACGGTGGTCCGTCCCGGAGACGTCCAGCGCCTGAGCTCGGCGGCGGGCGTCCGGCACGTCGAGCGCAACGACGGCCCGGCCCCCCTGGCCTTCGTCCAGATGTGGCTGGCCCCGCTGCAGCCCGGCGGCGACCCCTCGTACGACATCGTCCACGGCATCGCGGACTCGACGCCGTACGCCGTCCCGGAGGCGGGCGCGATGCTCCACGTACGGCGCCTGGCGGCGGGGGAGCGGACGGCGGTACCCGACGGGGCGTACGCGTACGTGCAGGTCGTACGCGGCGAAGTGAGCCTGGAAGGCGAGGAGTTGGGGCCGGGCGACGCGGCACGCATCACGGACGCGAAGGATCTGGAGGCGGTGGGGGTGACGGGGGCGGAGCTGCTGATCTGGGAGATGACGGGCTGACCGGCGCCTTGGTGGTTCACCTCTCGACCCGCCGAGTCGGGTGGTGGGTGGGCGAAGGCCGGGAGTCCAGGGGGCGGAGCCCCCTGGGACGGGACGGGAAGGGGCGGCGGGGGCGAAAGAAACCCGGCGGCACCCCGTCCGGCCGGCCTCAGCCCCGCAACTCCGCCAGCACGGCGTCCGTGAACACCGGCCACGCCTCGATCGCCCAGGGCCCGAACGCCCGGTCGGTCAGCGCGACGCAGGCCACCCCGGCGTCCGGGTCGATCCAGAGGAACGTACCGGACTGCCCGAAGTGCCCGAAGGTCCGCGGCGAGGACGAAGCGCCCGTCCAGTGCGGCGACTTGCCGTCGCGGATCTCGAAGCCGAGCCCCCAGTCGTTGGGGTTCTGGTGGCCGTACCCCGGAAGCACGCCCTTCGTCCCCGGGTACTGGACCGTCATCGCCTCGGCGACCGTACGGGGATCCAGCAGCCGCGGTGCCTGGACCTCCGCCGCGAACCGCACGAGGTCGTCCACCGTCGACACGCCGTCCTTCGCCGGTGAGCCCTCCAGCGAGGTCGACGTCATCCCCAGCGGCTCCAGCACCGCCTGCCGCAGATACTCCGCGAACGGGATCTCCGCCGCCTTGGCGATGTGGTCCCCGAGCTGCTCGAACCCGGCGTTGGAGTACAGCCGCCGTTCCCCGGGCGGGGCCGTCACCCGGTGCTCGTCGAAGGCCAGCCCCGAGGTGTGCGCGAGCAGATGACGGACCGTCGCCCCGGTCGGGCCGGCCGGTTCGTCGAGCTCGATCGCACCCTCCTCGTACGCGACGAGGGCCGCGTACGCGGCGAGCGGCTTGGTGACCGAGGCCAGCGGGAAGCGCTGCCCGACCGGGCCGCGGGCACCCAGCAGGGTCCCGTCCGCCCGTACGACGGCCGCCGCGGCGGTGGGAACCGGCCAGTTCTCGATCAAGGCGAGGCTCTGCAAGGACATGTCGTCGAGCCTAAGCCGCTCAGAGCTTCAGCCCCATCGCGGGGTCCGGCTTGCGGACGAAGCCGAGGGCGGCGTACAGCGGCTCGGCCTGCTCGGACGCGGTCAGCATGACCTGGCCGGCGCCTCGCTCACGGAACCACGCGAGGAGTTCCTCCATGCACGCGCGCGCGTAGCCGCGGCGGCGGGCGTCCGGGTCGGTGGCGACGCTGAAGACGTACCCGGCGACCCCGCGCGGATTGCCCGCCTTGCCGATCCGGTACTCGATGGTCCCCACCACCAGCGCAGCCAGCGCCCCCGGCCGTTCCGGATGGTCGACCACGAACGCCGCGAAGTCGCCGTCGGGCCCGGCCAGCCGGGCATGCAGGGCGGGCAGGCCCTCCGCGTGCCACTCCGTGTCCCCGGCGTCCGGTCCGGACATCGAATCGATCATCACCTGGCGCAGACGCAGGACTTCCTCCGCGTCCTCGGTCGTGGCACGACGTACAAGACTCATGCCCCGCACGCTAGCCAGCCGACCTGTGCCGCGTCCTGCCGATTTCTTACCGATACCGCTTGCTTCGAGTGCGCTCCAAGGCCATAGCGTTGAGGTCATGACGGTGATGGAGAGCACGGGTACCAGTACCGACAGCTGTGCGGGCCCGCGGCACCCGCAGCGGCGTCCGGAAGGCCAGGACAGCTACACGATCAGCGAGGTCGTCGCACTGACCGGCCTGACCGCGCACACCCTGCGCTGGTACGAGCGCATCGGCCTGATGCCGCACATCGACCGCTCGCACACCGGCCAGCGCCGCTACTGCAACCGCGACCTCGACTGGCTCGACCTCGTCGGCAAGCTCCGGCTGACCGGCATGCCGGTGGCGGACATGGTGCGCTACGCGGAACTGGTCCGCGAAGGCGACCACACCTACACCGACCGCTTCGAGTTGCTGAAGGCGACCCGCGAGGACGTCCTCGCCCGGATCGCCGAACTCCAGGACACGCTCGCGGTCCTGGACCGGAAGATCAATTTCTATGCGGACGCCGGGCGGGCCCTGGCGTCGGAGAGGTCCTGATGACGGACGGCAAGATCCCCGCGGTACGGCTCGGCGACGACGGCCCCGAGGTCGGCGTACAGGGGCTCGGCTGCATGGGCATGAGCTTCGCGTACGGCCCCACGGACGCCGGCGAGTCGAGGGCCACCCTGGAGCGGGCGCTGGAACTCGGCGTCACCCTGTACGACACGGCGGACGCCTACGGGGCGGGGGAGAACGAGAAGTTCCTCTCCCCGTTCTTCAAGGCACACCGGGACGAGGTCGTGATCGCCACCAAGTTCGCGCTGTCGATCCCGCCGGACGACCCGACCAGGCGCGTCATCCGCAACGACGCGCCGTACATCCGCCAGGCCGTCGAGGCGAGCCTCGAGCGCCTCGACGTCGACGTGATCGACCTCTACTACATGCACCGGCGCGACGTGAACGTGCCGATCGAGGAGACCGTCGGCGTCATGGCCGAGCTGGTGCGCGAGGGCAAGGTCAAGCACCTGGGCCTGAGCGAGGTCACGGCCGGCGAACTGCGCACCGCGCAGACCGTCCACCCGATCGCCGCCGTGCAGTCGGAATGGTCGCTGTTCAGCCGGGACATCGAGGCGAACGTGGTACCGACGGCCCGCGAACTGGGCGTTGCCCTGGTGCCGTACTCCCCGCTCGGCCGCGGCTTCCTCACCGGCTCCTTCGCCAACGCCGAAAAGGACCTCACCGCCGACGACTTCCGCCGCCAACAGCCCCGCTTCACCGGCGAGAACGCGGCCGCCAACGTGGCACTCCTGGAGCCGGTCCGCACGGTGGCCGAGGCCCACGGGGTCTCGCTGGGTCAGGTCGCACTGGCGTGGGTCCAGCAGCAGGCCTCGGTGCACGGCCTCCCGCTGGTCCCGATACCGGGCACGCGCAAGGTCGGCCGGATCGAGGAGAACACGGCGGCGACGCGGATCGAGCTGACGAAGGAGGAGCTGGCGCTCCTGGAGCCGATCGCAGCGAAGGTGGCCGGCGACCGCTACGCGGACATGACGTTCACTTCTGCCGGACGTGAGTGACTAGAGCTCGGCCAGCAACTCCGCCTTCTTCGCGGAGAACTCCTCGTCCGTCACCAGCCCGGCCTGGTGCAGCTCCCCGAGGTGACGAATCCGCTCGGCGATGTCGGCGGGATCCCGGCGCGGCATGGCCGCCGTCGGGACAGCCGGCAGCGCGGAGCGGTCCCGGAGCGCGGCCAGTACCGCCGCGGCGAACGGCAACGACTCGTGCACGGGCCCGTATCCGAGCCCGAACACCACAGCGGCGGGATCCTGGTCGGCCTGCACCGGCGGTGCCTCCCCGCGCAGCAACCGCAGATGCCCCTCGAACACCTCCGGCGACCGCCACTGCACCCCGGTCAGCTCGGACACCGCAAAGGTCTGGTCGCCGGCCTTCCACTTCGCCGAGGACGCCCCGGTCCAGAACCAGCGGAAGTGCACGGCCCTGCCGTCGAAGGACGCCTTCCCGTCGTACGCCTTGAACTGCAGCGGCACTTCGGGAGCCTCCACCAGGAACCGGTCGGACGGTCCGTCGTCCTGCTTCAGCTGCGCACGCAACTCGTCGGCGTAGTACTCGGCGAGCGTCTCCTTCTCGGCGGGCAGCACCAGCCGATACGGATCACAGCTCTCCTTGAGCTGTCCCGCGGCCGCCTCCATCAACGGATCGGCACCGGGACGCGGTTCGGCGTGCAGTACCACCGTCCCGCGTTTGCCGTGGGTGAGAGTCACCCCGGCGAGCGCGTCGAGGGGGACACGTCGTTCCCCCAACGCCTGGAAGAGCTTGGGTGTTCGAATCCCCCGTTCGTAGCGGATGAGCACGGAGTCGGAGTCGAACTCCCAGGCGGCATGAAATCCGGCCAGTACGTCACCCATGCGGGTCATCGTATGCGGCACGAGCTCCTTCGTCCCCTCCCCACGCATCCGTGGATTTCTCCGTCTCTACGCGCGTCCGGCCGATGCCGTCCCGGACAAACCCGTCCGGCAGGCTCCGGTATCGCCCGCGCAGTGCACCGAGCGGTATGCGCCAGTGCCGATCTCCGCGAAGTTCAGCAGGCTCTCCGTGCCCGGCTCGAAATAGCCGCCGTGCCCGTCCGCGCCCCGCGCCGACAGGACCCGCGCGCCGAACGCGGCGGACATCGGGTCCGCCCCGTGGCCGAGCCCTCCGACCTCCATGTACGGCACGTCCTGCACCCAGTCGTCGGCGTCCCGCATCGCCCACACATGCGCGGAGGTGCGCAGGTGGGACGCGTTCGCGACGCGCATCCCGGGGCTGCCGGCCACCGCTATGTCGGCCACCCGGTCCGGCAGCGTCCGCGCGGCGAGGCCGCACACCACCGAGCCGTAGCTGTGGCAGAAGAGGGAGACCGGGGTACCGCCGGGAAGGCCGCGCACCAGCGCGTTCAGCCGTACCGCGCCGTCCGCCGCGCGCATCGCGGTCGCCGAGTCGATGCCGAGCCCGCTGGGTGCGGTGTAGTCGGCCCAGGCGATGACGGCCGTACGCGTCGACGGGCTCGCCGCGCGCTCGGCCCGGTACAGGGCCGTGGCCATGCCGACCGGCGCGGAGTACTGGCGGGAGGTCCGCTGGAAGGTGAGCAGTTCGGTGTCGACGCCGGGGACGACGACCGAGACCCGCTCCGCGTTCCGCAGGCTGCCGAAGACCTCGGCGACCCGGCCCGAACCGTCGGGGTCGAAGGCGAGGATGTGGCGGCCCTTGCTCATCAGCGACTCGTAGCGGTGCATGCGCCGCCCGGCCTCCTGCTGGCCGTCCGGGGTGAGCCGTACGTCGTGCATGCGCTTCAGCTCGACCTTGCGGGCCTGCCCGAGGGCGATGCGGTTGGCGCGGTAACGCAGCTCGACGGGCGCGCCGTTCATGTTGCCGACGGCGAGCGGATAGCGGCGGGCGAGGCTGCTGCGCTGCTGCGCGGTGAGCGAGGCGAAGAACCGGGCGAGACGGTGGGGGGTCGTCTCGTCGGGGTCCGGCAGCCGGTCTCCGGCGATGTGGCCGTGCTCCCAGTCGGAGAGCGATGCCTGGAGCGCGGTGCTGCTCCGCTGACTGCGCAGTGCCGTCCAGCCGGTGGTCGCCAGCATCACGAACACCACGGCCAACGCGAGCAGTGCGCGCCAGACGTTCAGTTGGGGGGAGGTGTCGAAGGAAGTCACTGAAAGGACACACTAGGAGAACGAGAGGGTCTCGCGTTAACCAAGTGGCGTGAATCACGTTTGGACAAAACCGGGCCTTCAGTGCATAGTGCCGTCGCCTTCAGGCCGTTCGCCAGTTTCCCGCCAGTGCGGGTCCCACCTGTTCGAGGTACGTGACCGTCAGGTCGCGCATCGCGTCGAGGCTGAAGTCCTCGCCCGTGCTCCACTGTCGTTCCGTCACCCGTATCACCGCGCTGAACAGGGCCACCGTGAGCCGGGGGCGCGGGTCGGTGTCCACATCGAGGCCCTCGCGCTCGGCGAGCACCCGCGCGATCGTCTCCTCGACCTCCGCCGAGCGGCGCAGATGGGCGGCGAGCAGGACGGGCGTCGACTCGATCACCTGGTACATGCGCAGATGCAGCTCCACGGGTACGACGGATTCGACGACCTCGCCCAGCGTGTCCCAGCCCTCCAGGACGGCCTGCCGCAGCGCCTCCATGGGCGCCTCGTGCGCCGGGCGCTCGCGCACCGACTCGACGAAGCGCTCCAGCGTCATCTCCTGGACGGCGAGCGCGGCCTCCTCCTTGTTCGCGAAGTAGCGGAAGAAGGTGCGCTGCGAGACGTCGACCGCCTCGGTGATGTCGTCGACCGTCGTCTGTTCGTACCCCCGGCCGGTGAACAGTTCGAGGGCGGCCCGCAGCAACGCGTCGCGGGTGCGCTGTTTCTTGAGCTCGCGCAGCCCAGGCCGTGCCGCGGTGTCCATGGTGTCTCTCCTCGCAGATGACGAAAACTGTCCTGACAGTTACCGACTTGTGAATTGGTTTGTCAATTGTCAGTGGCTGTCATTAGCCTCGCCGCATGACTAGTCAGACCACCATCGACAAGACGGGGCCGGGGGGCACGGCGCCATCCGCCCCGTCGGACCGGTCGCCCGCCTCCGGGCTGCGCGGCCATCCCTGGTTCACGCTCATAACCGTCGCGGTCGGGGTCATGATGGTGGCCCTGGACGGCACCATCGTGGCCATCGCCAACCCGGCCATCCAGTCGGACCTGAAGGCGAGCTTCGCCGACGTCCAGTGGATCACCAACGGCTACTTCCTCGCCCTCGCGGTCTCCCTGATCACCGCGGGCAAGCTCGGTGACCGCTTCGGCCACCGGCAGACCTTCCTGATCGGCGTGGTCGGCTTCGCCGGCGCCTCGGGCGCGATCGGCCTGTCCGACAGCATCGCGCTGGTCGTCACCTTCCGTGTCCTGCAGGGCCTGTTCGGCGCGCTGTTGATGCCGGCCGCGCTCGGCCTGCTGCGCGCGACCTTCCCGGCCGAGAAGCTCAACATGGCCATCGGTATCTGGGGCATGGTCATCGGCGCCTCCACCGCGGGTGGCCCGATCCTCGGCGGCGTCCTGGTCGAGCACGTCAACTGGCAGTCGGTGTTCTTCATCAACGTGCCGGTCGGCATCCTCGCCGTCGCCCTCGGTGTGGTGATCCTGCTCGACCACCGAGCTGCCCTCGGGCGGAGCCCGGAAAATGGATACAGCGCCCCGCGCTCCTTCGACATCCTGGGCATCGCCCTGCTGTCGGCCGCCATGTTCTGTCTGGTGTGGGCGCTCATCAAGGCCCCGGAATGGGGCTGGGGCGCCGGGACTACCTGGACGTTCGTCCTCGCGTCCGTGGTCGGCTTCGCGCTCTTCGCCTTCTGGGAGACGAAGGTCAAGGAGCCGTTGATCCCGCCGGCGCTCTTCCGCTCGGTCCCGCTGTCGGCGGGCGTCGTCCTCATGGTCCTCATGGCGATTGCCTTCATGGGCGGTCTGTTCTTCGTCACCTTCTACCTGCAGAACGTGCACGGTATGGGCCCGATCGACGCCGGTCTGCACCTGCTCCCGCTCACCGGGATGATGATCGTCGGCTCCCCGCTCGCGGGCGCGATGATCACCAAGCTGGGCCCGCGCGTCCCGCTGGCCGGCGGCATGGCCGCCGTCGCCGTCGCCATGTTCGGGATGTCCACGCTGGACGCGGGCACCGGCAGCGGCCTCATGTCGCTCTGGTTCGCCCTGCTCGGCCTCGGCCTCGCGCCCGTCATGGTCGGCGCCACCGAGGTCATCGTCGGCAACGCCCCGATGGAGCTCTCCGGTGTCGCCGGCGGACTCCAGCAGGCCGCGATGCAGATCGGCGGCAGCCTCGGTACGGCCGTCCTGGGCGCCGTGATGGCCTCCAAGGTGGACAGCGACCTCGCGGGCAACTGGAAGGACGCGGGGCTCCCGGAGCTCACGCCGACCCAGCTCGACCAGGCATCCGAAGCGGTCCAGGTCGGTGTGCCTCCGGTCGCCAAGGGCACCCCGGAGGCGATCGTCGCGAAGATCACGGACGTCGCGCACGACACCTTCGTCTCCGGCATGAGCCTGGCGTCCCTGGTCGCCGCCGGAGTCGCCGTCGTCGCCGTCCTGGTCGCGCTGCTCACCAAGCGCGGCGAGAACGCGGAGGCGGGCGCGGGCGTCGGGCACATCTGACGCGGGGCATCACGCCCATCGCCGAACCCCCGGAGGAATACGCGGAGTTCCCCTATCAGGGTGACAACGCTAAAGATTCCTCGCACCCGGTACGCGCCGCGGGTCACAGTGGGTCAAGCCCTCCGGTACGGCATGTTCCCCAGGCAAGTTCGGGACGTTCGTACGACGAACGAGGGCGACCGGATCTGCGGCGCGCTGCCGGAGGGGGGCGGCGCGCCGCAAGGCCGGAGGATTAGCCCCCGCATCGGGGGTACTCGCATCGTCGAACCCGAAACGAACCCAACCAACCGAGGGGTTCTGGGAGTTGATGATGGCGGGCTTCGGACAAGGAACGCGCAGGTACCCCCGCTCACGTAGCCGGACGAGGTCACGGAGTGGGCCGGATCGCGCGACGCTCGGAATCATCGGAGTCATCTGCGCGATCGCCGGATTCTTCGTGCTGGGGATCATCCTCGGCCCCGTCGCGATCGTCTGCGGCTGGCTCGCCATGGGCCGCAGCTGGGCGGGCAGCCGCCCGGTCCCGGCCCTGGTCGCCCTCGTACTGGGCGCCATCGACACGCTCCTGGCGGTCATCTGGCTCGCCGGAGCGGCAACCCCGGGCACGGGCATGTTCTGACCCGGGCGTGAGGGAAGGGCCCCCGGTGGGACGCCGGGGGCCCACCCGCGCAGGCGCGGCAAGCGATGCCGTCGGTCCGCGGGCAGTCGTGCCTCCCTCAGCGCCTTGAAGGCCTGGGGGATCCCACGGGCGGCACGGGTGGGCGCGGACGGCACCCCGTCAGCGCCGGGCCGCGCGATCCGTCCTCCGGGGCCGCAACCCCGTTCACTGCCGAACAGACTGCTCCTGCAACGCCGCGATCTCCGCCCGAAGCGCCCGCACCTCATCGGTCAGCAGGCGGATCGCCTCCGTCTGCCGCCGTTCCTCCACGTCGTCCTTCTCGAACCGCGCGATGAACCACGCGGCGATGTTCGCGGTCACCACACCCAGCAGCGCGATCCCGGACAGCATCAGCCCCACGGCGATCATCCGCCCCAAGCCGGTGGTCGGCGCGTGATCCCCGTACCCCACGGTCGTCATCGTCGTGAACGACCACCACACAGCGTCACCCAGTGTCCTGATGTTCCCGTCCGGGGACTCCCGCTCCACCGACAGCACGGCCAGCGACCCGAACATCAGCAGCCCGACGACCGCCCCCGCGACATACGTCGTCAGCCGGATCTGCGAGGCCATCCGCGCCCGCCGCTGCACCAGCAGCAGTGTCGACACCAGCCGCAGCAGCCGCAGCGGCTGGATCAGCGGCAGCGCCACCGCACACAGGTCCAGCCAGTGCCTGCGTACGAACCGCCGGCGATCCTCGGCGAGAACCAGCCGCACCAGATAGTCGACGGCGAAGGCCCCCCAGACCACCCACTCGACGGCCGTGCACGCGTCGGTCAGCGACCGGCTCGTCGGACTGATCACGATGGGCACGGCGTAGGCGACGGCGAACAGCACCGCGAGGGCCAACAAGGGCCGTTGGGTCCGTCGCTCCCACCGCACCTGCGCCGTTTGTTCCTTCATGAGCGCATAGTAAAGAAACGATAAGGGCGGTGGGGCCCAGGCCCCACCGCCCTTCACTCGATCATGCCGCGCTACGCGTCGCCGCCCGCGGCCCCCGGGTCCGCCGCCGAGACGTCGAGCAACTGGTACCTGTCGATCGCCTGCTTCAGCGCCGACCGGTCGACCTTGCCCTCCCTGGCCAGCTCGGTCAGCACGCCCACCACGATCGACTGCGCGTCGATGTGGAAGAAGCGGCGGGCCGCCCCACGGGTGTCGGCGAAGCCGAAGCCGTCCGCACCCAGTGACTGGTACGTCCCCGGCACCCACCGCGCGATCTGGTCCGGAACCGACCGCATCCAGTCGGACACGGCGACGAACGGTCCCTCCGCGCCGGCCAGCTTCCGCGTCACGTACGGCACCCGCTGCTCCTCCTCGGGGTGCAGCAGGTTGTGCTCCTCGCACGCCACGGCCTCGCGCCGCAGCTCGTTCCAGGAGGTCGCCGACCAGACGTCGGCCTTCACGTTCCACTCCTCGGCGAGGATCTTCTGCGCCTCGATCGCCCACGGCACCGCGACGCCGGACGCCATGATCTGCGCCGGGATCGACCCCGAAGTGCCCTCCGCGAAGCGGTGGATGCCCTTGACGATGCCCTCGGCGTCCACGTTCGCCGGCTCGGCCGGGTGCTGGATCGGCTCGTTGTAGACCGTGAGGTAGTAGAAGACGTCCTCACCCGCTTTGCCGTCGGCGGTCTCGCCGTACATCCGGCGCAGACCGTCCTGCACGATGTGCGCGATCTCGAAGCCGAACGCCGGGTCGTACGCCACACAGCCCGGGTTGGTCGAGGCGAGCAGCTGCGAGTGGCCGTCCGCGTGCTGGAGGCCCTCACCGGTCAGGGTCGTACGGCCGGCGGTCGCACCCAGCACGAAGCCGCGCGCCAACTGGTCGGACATCTGCCAGAACTGGTCGCCGGTGCGCTGGAAACCGAACATCGAGTAGAAGACGTACACCGGGATGAGCGGCTCGCCGTGCGTGGCGTACGACGAACCCGCGGCGATCAGCGAGGCGGTGCAGCCCGCCTCGGAGATGCCGTCGTGCAGCATCTGCCCGGTCGGCGACTCCTTGTACGCGAGGAGCAGGTCCCGGTCCACGGCCTCGTACTGCTGGCCGAGCGGGTTGTAGATCTTCGCGCTCGGGAAGAAGGAGTCCATGCCGAAGGTGCGGTACTCGTCCGGCGCGATCAGCACGAACCGCTTGCCGATCTCCTTGTCCCGCATGAGGTCCTTGAGGAGCCTCACAAAGGCCATGGTCGTCGCGATGGACTGCTGGCCCGAGCCCTTCTTCACGGTCGCGTACGTCTTGTCGTCGGGCAGCGCGAGCGGCTGCGAGCGCACGACGCGCGTCGGGACGTAACCGCCGAGCGAGTTGCGGCGGTCGTGCATGTACTGGATCTCCTCCGAGTCCCGGCCCGGGTGGAAGTAGGGCGGCGCGCCCGACTCCAGCTCCTTGTCGGAGATCGGCAGGTGCAGCCGGTCGCGGAAGCCCTTGAGGTCGGCGACCGTCAGCTTCTTCATCTGGTGCGTGGCGTTGCGGCCCTCGAAGTTCGGGCCCAGCGTCCAGCCCTTGATCGTCTTGGCGAGGATCACGGTCGGCTGGCCCTTGTGCTCCACGGCCGCCTTGTACGCCGCGAAGATCTTCCGGTGGTCGTGACCGCCGCGGCCCAGGTGCAGGATCTGGTCGTCGGTCATGCTCTCGACCATGGCGCGCAGCCGGTGGTCGTCGCCGAAGAAGTGGTCGCGGATGTACCCGCCCGTCTCGGTGGCGTACGTCTGGAACTGCCCGTCCGGCGTGGTGTTCATCTTGTTGACGAGCACGCCGTCGCGGTCCTGGGCCAGCAGCGGGTCCCAGGTGCGGTCCCACACCAGCTTGATCACGTTCCAGCCGGCGCCCCGGAAGATCGACTCCAGCTCCTGGATGATCTTGCCGTTGCCGCGCACCGGGCCGTCGAGCCGCTGGAGGTTGCAGTTGACGACGAAGGTCAGGTTGTCCAGGCCCTCGCGGGCGGCGATGGACAGCTGGCCGAGCGACTCGGGCTCGTCCATCTCACCGTCGCCGAGGAACGCCCACACGTGCGACTTCGAGGTGTCCGCGATCTCGCGCGCGTGCAGATAGCGGTTCATCCGGGCCTGGTAGATCGCACCGATCGGGCCGAGGCCCATCGACACGGTCGGGAACTCCCAGAAGTCCGGCATCAGCCGCGGATGCGGGTAGCTGGACAGGCCGTACGGCGCCTTCGACTTCTCCTGGCGGAACGCGTCCAGGTTCTGGTCGCTGAGGCGGTCCAGCAGGAACGCGCGGGCGTAGATGCCCGGGGAGGCGTGGCCCTGGAAGAAGACCTGGTCGCCGCCGTCGCCCTCGTCCTTGCCGCGGAAGAAGTGGTTGAAGCCGACGTCGTAGAGGGAGGCCGAGGAGGCGAAGGTGGCGATGTGGCCGCCGACGCCGATGCCGGGCCGCTGGGCGCGCGAGACCATGACCGCGGCGTTCCACCGGGTCGCGTTCAGGATCCGGCGCTCGATCTCCTCGTTGCCCGGGAAGAACGGCTCGGCCCTGGTGGGGATGGTGTTCACGTAGTCCGTGCTGCGCATCTCCGGCACGGCCACGCGCTTCTCGCGGGCACGCTCGATGAGCCGGAGCATCAGGTAGCGGGCCCGCTCCCGGCCGCGCTCGTCCACGGCGGCGTCGAGGGAGTCGAGCCACTCCTGGGTTTCCTCGGGGTCGAAGTCAGGAACCTGACTCGGAAGGCCGCCAATGATGATCGGATTGCGATCGGATCCGGAAGCCACGCTGTTCCTTACCTGTCAGAGGGCTGCTTTGCGAGGGATTTCTCGGGGTTTTCGTATGCCTGCACCGTTCCCCATCGTGTACCTCGGCGTCGCAAACGTCATCTCTACTGTGAGGTAATCAGAGCCTTGTCTGCACGGGCGCACCTCCAGGTGGTTCCCAAACGCGCAAACAGGGCAGAAAGGTGTGGGCTGTGTCACGCCGGGCCGGGACGGTGTGCCGTAGGTTGCGGCGACACGGCCGGTATCGTCACCGTTTCGGCGGTCTGAACGGCCGGGTACTTGCGCGATCCGTCCCGCCCGTGTGGACTACGGCCAATGCTTCGCGCACGCGCGTGGCTGAGACTCCCCCAAGGCCCTGAAGGGGCCCGGGGGGACCCCCATTCCAAAACATGATCAGGAGGCAACCCGTGAGCGCGACCGCGGACCACGCGGAGGAGCGGACGAACCCTGCCGTCAGGCTGGGGTTCCAGCCCGAGCAGGTGGTCCAGGAGATCGGCTACGACGACGACGTAGACCAGGAACTCCGCGAGGCCATTGAGGAAGTCATCGGCAGCGACCTCGTGGACGAGGAATACGACGACGTCGCCGACGCCGTTGTGCTGTGGTTCCGCGACGAGGACGGCGACCTGACCGACGTACTGGTGGATGCCATCACGTACATCGAAGAGGGCGGTTCGATCCTGCTGCTGACGCCGAAGACCGGCCGAGACGGCTACGTGGAGCCGAGCGACGTCTCTGAAGCCGCGACCACGGCAGGGCTGTCCGCGTCCAAGAGTGTCAGTGTCGGCAAGGACTGGAGTGGCAGCCGGCTGGTGACGCCGAAGGCCGCGAAGTCCAAGAAGTAGCCCGCAGCGCCGGACGGGCTGGGCTTCGCTCGGCAGTGGCCGAGACCCCCAGCCCGTCCGAAGGCCTTCGGTGATCGCTGCGTAGGGTGTTCTCACCCGAACAGCCCACGAAGGGACATCCGAGGCGATGGCGATCCAGGTCGGCGACAAGGCCCCCGACTTCGAGCTCAAGGACAACCACGGTGCGACCGTGAGGCTGTCCGACTTCCGCGGCAGCAAGAACGTCGTACTGCTCTTCTACCCCTTCGCCTTCACCGGCGTGTGCACCGGCGAGCTGTGCGAGCTGCGCGACCACCTGCCGCAGTTCTCCGACCGCGACACCCAGCTGCTCGCCGTCTCCAACGACTCCATCCACACCCTGCGCGTCTTCGCCGAGCAGGAGGGCCTGGAATATCCGCTGCTCAGCGACTTCTGGCCGCACGGAGAGGTCTCCCGCGCGTACGGCGTCTTCGCCGAGGACAAGGGCTGCGCGGTGCGCGGCACCTTCGTCATCGACAAGGAGGGCGTCGTGCGCTGGACCGTCGTCAACGCCCTGCCGGACGCGCGAGACCTGAACGAGTACGTCAAGGCGCTCGACACCCTGTGATTCTTCGGTTCCATGCCATGCGTGGTGCGGGAACCCGTCACTAGGATCGACTCGTTGATCCGACATCGAACGCACGGCGGGGCTCCCAGCCCCTGGACACCAATGGAGGACTCGTGGGAGTCAGCCTCAGCAAGGGCGGCAACGTATCGCTGACCAAGGAGGCCCCGGGCCTGACCGCGGTCATCGTCGGTCTGGGGTGGGACATCCGCACCACCACCGGCACCGACTTCGACCTGGACGCCAGCGCGCTGCTGCTGGACGCGTCCGGGAAGGTCTCGAGCGACGCGAACTTCATCTTCTTCAACAACCTCAAGAGCCCGGACGGCTCGGTCGAGCACACCGGTGACAACCTCACCGGTGAGGGCGAGGGCGACGACGAGCAGATCAAGGTCAACCTCGCCGCTGTCCCGGCCGACGTCGACAAGATCACATTCCCGGTGTCGATCTACGACGCCGAGAACCGCCAGCAGTCCTTCGGCCAGGTGCGCAACGCGTTCATCCGCGTGGTGAACCAGGCCGGCGGCGCGGAGATCGCCCGGTACGACCTCTCCGAGGACGCCTCCACGGAGACCGCCATGGTCTTCGGGGAGCTCTACCGCAACGGCGCGGAGTGGAAGTTCCGCGCCATCGGCCAGGGCTACGCCTCGGGCCTGCGCGGCATCGCCCAGGACTTCGGCGTCAACGTCTGAGCCGTCGTCCGCGGGTCTCACCGTCCGGCGCCGCACCGTTTGCGTGCGGCGCCGGACGTGCAGGACAAGCAGAGAAGCACTCTCGGGGAGGGACCAGCATCATGGGCGTCACGCTCGCCAAGGGGGGCAATGTCTCCCTGTCCAAGGCCGCACCCAACCTCACCCAGGTGATGGTCGGGCTCGGCTGGGACGCGCGCTCCACCACCGGCGCGCCCTTCGACCTCGACGCCAGCGCACTGTTGTGCAACAGCGGGCGAGTGCTGGGTGACGAGTGGTTCGTCTTCTACAACCAGCTCAAGAGCCCGGACGGCTCGGTCGAGCACACCGGCGACAACCTCACAGGTGAGGGCGAGGGCGACGACGAGTCGCTGCTGATCGACCTCTCCAAGGTGCCCGCCAACGTCGACAAGATCGTCTTCCCGGTCTCGATCCACGACGCCGACAACCGCGGCCAGACCTTCGGCCAGGTCAGCAACGCCTTCATCCGTGTGGTCAACCAGGCCGACGGCCAGGAACTCGCGCGCTACGACCTCAGCGAGGACGCCTCCACGGAAACCGCGATGATCTTCGGCGAGGTCTATCGCCACCAGGGCGAATGGAAGTTCAGGGCTGTGGGGCAGGGGTACGCGTCGGGGCTGCGGGGCATCGCTCTAGACTTCGGAGTCAACGTTTCGTAAAGCCGAGTACGGCGCGGCAGAGACCCGTACTTACAGGATTGGGTAGCCAGTGGTTCTGAAAACCTTCGGCTGGTCGTTCGCGGTCACCGCGCTCGGCCTCGTCGCGGCGGTCTTCTACGGGGGGTGGACCGGCTTCGGTATCGTGGCGATCCTCTCCGTCCTCGAGATCTCGCTGTCCTTCGACAACGCAGTGGTCAACGCCGGAATCCTGAAGAAGATGAGTGCCTTCTGGCAGAAGATCTTCCTCACCGTCGGCGTTCTCATCGCCGTCTTCGGCATGCGGCTGGTCTTCCCGGTGGTCATCGTCGCCGTCAGCGCCTCGATGGGCCCGATCGAGGCCGTCGACCTCGCTCTCAACGACAAGGACCGTTACCAGCAGCTGGTGACCGACGCCCACCCGTCGATCGCCGCCTTCGGTGGCATGTTCCTGCTGATGATCTTCCTCGACTTCATCTTCGAGGACCGGGACATCAAGTGGCTGAGCTGGCTGGAGCGCCCGCTCGCCAAGCTCGGCAAGGTCGACATGCTGTCGGTCTGCATCTCCCTGATCGTGCTGCTCATCTCCGCGATGACCTTCGCCACCCACGCCCACCAGCACGGCGGCGCGCATGCCGACAAGGCGGAGACGGTCCTCCTCTCCGGCATCGCGGGCCTGATCACCTACATGATCGTGGGCGGTCTCTCCGGCTACTTCGAGGACAGGCTCGAAGAGGAGGAGGAGCGCGAACACGAACAGGAGGAAGCGGCCGAACGGCAGGGCAAGCCACGCTCGGCGGTCGTCCTGGCCGGCAAGGCAGCGTTCTTCATGTTCCTCTACCTGGAGGTCCTGGACGCGTCGTTCTCCTTCGACGGTGTGATCGGCGCCTTCGCCATCACCAACGACATCGTCCTGATGGCCCTCGGCCTCGGCATCGGCGCCATGTACGTCCGGTCGCTCACGGTCTACCTGGTCCGCCAGGGCACCCTCGACGAATACGTGTACCTGGAGCACGGCGCGCACTACGCCATCGGCGCCCTCGCCGCGATCCTCCTGGTCACCATCCAGTACCAGATCCACGAGCTCATCACCGGCAGCATCGGTGTCATCCTGATCGGCTGGTCCTTCTGGTCCTCCGTCCGCCGCAACAAGGCTCTGGCAGCGGCAGAGGGAAAAGCGGGCTCGGACGAGAAGACTGAGGTCTCGTCCGGGGTGTGACACCCCTCGGGGTGAGGAACGCTCTGTGCGGGGCGGCGACGAGGCGACTCCTCGGTGCCGCCCCGCCGGTCTTTGACGTGAAGGTGGGGCGGGAATGGGTTTCTTCGACGGGCTCTGGCGCGGGCGCGAGTCCGACTTCGACTCGGGCAACGCGGCGACCAACTCCATCGAGCTGACCAAACGGCACAGTCAGGTCTCCCTCACCAAGCAGGGCGCCGCCACCGGGCATCTGCGCATAAACCTGGCCTGGCGGATGCGGACGTCCGACTTCGGCGGCTCCCAGCGGGAGAGTCTGCTGCGGCACCCCTTCAAGGCGCTCAAGCCGCCGGAGGTCCTCGGGCACAGCCAGAGCATGGTCAACGTCGACCTGGACCTCGGGTGCCTGTACGAGCTCCAGGACGGCACGAAGGGGGTCGTGCAGCCGCTCGGAGGCTACCTCGGGGACGTCAACGGGGCGCCGTACGTGAAGCTCAGCGGGGACGACCGGTTCGGGTCGGCGTCCGGGGAGACGATCTACGTCAACCTCGACCACCGGGACGCGATCAAGCGGCTGCTGGTCTTCGTGTACATCTACGACCAGACGCCCGCGTTCGACCGTACCCACGCGATCGTCACGCTGTATCCGAGCAATGGGCCGCGGATCGAGATAGGTCTCGACGAGCGGCATCCGCAGGCCCGCTCGTGCGCGGTGGTGATGATCGAGAACGTGAAGGGGGAGATGGTGGTCCGGCGTGAGGTGAAGTTCGTCTACGGGTTCCAGGCCGAGTTGGACCGGTTGTACGGCTGGGGGCTGCAGTGGGGGCGGGGCTACAAGGCCAAGGCCGATCGGTGACCGTGCCCGGCGACAGGTGACCGTGCCCAGCGATCCGTGACCGTGCCTAGCGGCCGATGAACTGAGGCCCCTGCGGCGGCAGCCGGAACTCGTGGGCCGGTACCGCCGTCACCGGTTGCGGGTAGCCGTAGGCCGGCTGGACCGTGGGGGCGGGCTGCTGGGGGTAGCCGTAGGCCGGCTGGGTCGGGACCACCGTCGGCTGTTCGGGGGGCAACGGCTGGGAGAACTCCGGCGCGGCCTGTGTCACGGGCTCGTCCGGGGATTCCTGCTGCTCCGAGTCGTCCACCGCGATGCCGAAGTCGGTGGCGAGGCCCTGGAGGCCGTTGGAGTAGCCCTCGCCCAGGGCGCGGAACTTCCAGCCCTCGCCGCGGCGGTACAGCTCGCCGCAGATCAGGGCCGTCTCCTCGCCGGTCTCCGGCTTGATGTCGAAGTGGGCCAGCGGCTCGCCGTCGGCGAGCGCGGCGTCGTACAGCAGGATGCGCAGACCCTGTACGCGGTCGAAGGTGACGTCGTCCGCGGAAGCGACCAGCAGAATCCGGCTGACATCGGACTCGACACCGGCCAGATCTGTCTGGATCGTGTCCGTGGGTCCCTCGGCGACACGCTTCTTGCCGAGCAGCCAGACCTTTCCGGAGGGGTGGCGGGGCTGGTTGTAGAAGACGAAGTCCTCGTCCGATCGCACACGACCGTCGGGTCCGAGGAGCAGCGCCGAGGCGTCGACGACCGGGCTTCCCTGCCCGGGCGCCCAGCGCAGCACGGCGCGTACCGTTGTGGCTTCGAGCGGGACGTTCGACCCCTTCAGCATCGCGTGCGTCATGCGGTCATCCTGCCCTCTCGGTCCTGGTCACGACAACGCGGGGTGGCAGATCCGTGTGTTTGGGTGTGCGCGTCCGTGTTACCTGAAATTCATGCCGTGCGGGAACCTATGACATGGATCCCTACGTACTATTACCGGCCACCTGTGGACAGCCCGCAGGAGTCCATCAGCGTCCACGGGGGAGTTCTATGCGTCATTTCGGGCACATCGCCCCTGAGGTGCGGCAGCGCCTCTTCCACCAGGAGCCCTGCGAGTTCACCGCGGATTCCTCGGCCCGGCTGCTCTCCGTGGCCCTGGGCGCCACGCTCTACAGTCCGGCCACCCGGCCGCGGCTCGCGGACGACATCGTCAAGCAGACCGGGCGTGGCGTGGTCTCGATGGTGCTGTGCCTGGAGGACTCGATCGGCGACGAGGACGTCCCGGACGCCGAGGAGAACCTCGTACGGCAGTTCACGGACCTCGCCGCACGGGGTGGCATGGACCTGCCGCTGCTGTTCATCCGGGTCCGCACGCCCGAGCAGATCCCCGACCTCGTACGACGTCTCGGCCCCGCCGCCCGGCTGCTGTCCGGGTTCGTGATGCCGAAGTTCACCGAGGAGCGCGGCATTCCCTTCCTGGAGGCCCTGGCGACCGCCGAGGCGGCCGGCGGGCGGCGGCTCTTCGCGATGCCCGTCCTGGAGTCGCCCGAGCTGCTGTACCGGGAGTCGCGGGTGGACACCCTGGAGGGCATCTCCCGAGCGGTCGACAAGTACCGCGACCGGGTCCTGGCACTGCGCCTCGGCGTGACCGACTTCTGCTCCTCGTACGGCCTGCGCAGAGCGCCCGACATGACCGCCTACGACGTCCAGGTCGTCGCCTCCGTGATCGCCGACGTGGTGAACATGCTGGGCCGGGCCGACGGCACCGGATTCACCGTGACCGGGCCGGTGTGGGAGTACTTCCGTGTCCAGGAGCGCATGTTCAAGCCGCAGCTGCGCCGCAGCCCCTTCCTGGAGGGTCAGGCCGAGGAGCTGCGCGAGGCGCTCATCGAGCACGCCATGGACGGCCTGCTGCGCGAGATCACCCTCGACCAGGCCAACGGCCTGCAGGGCAAGACCTGCATCCACCCCTCCCACGTGCTGCCCGTGCACGCACTCTCCGTGGTCAGCCACGAGGAGTTCAGTGACGCCCATGACATCCTGAGGTCCGAGCGGGGCGGCGGCGGCGTGCTCCGATCGGCGTACACGAACAAAATGAATGAAGTGAAGCCGCATCGCGCCTGGGCCGAGCGGACCCTGCTGCGCGCCGAGGTGTTCGGTGTGGCGAACGAGGACATCGGCTTCGTGGAGCTGCTCGCGGCCGGAATCCCCGAGTGAGACCGCTGAACAACAAGGGACGCATGAACCACGCAGTGAACAAAGCCGTCTGGTCCGGCAGCTGGGTCGCCGAGCGACTCGGTGTCGAACTGGTGGGCGACGACGAGCTGGCCGACCTGCTGGGGCTGGCCCTGCGCCGCAACCCCAAGCGTGCGCACCTGCTCGTGTCGAACGTGCTCGGCAAGCACGTCCCCCAGTCGCCGTCCGTCGTCTACGGCCACGGCTTCGCCCTCGGCCGCCGGGTCCGCGACCTCCTCGGCACCGAGGAGGCCGGCCGGGCCGTCGTCCTGGGTTACGCGGAGACCGCCACCGGTCTCGGCCACTCCGTCGCCGACGGCCTGGGCCTCGCCCCCTATCTGCACTCCACCCGCCGCCCGGTCCTGGGCGTCGCCCCGGCCGGCGGCTTCGAGGAGTCCCACTCGCACGCCACCTCCCACCTGCTGCTGCCGGAGGACCCGGCGCTGCTGGTCGGGGACGGGCCGCTGGTCCTGGTCGACGACGAGTTCTCCACCGGCAACACGGTCCTCAACACCATCCGTGACCTGCACGAACGCTATCCGCGCGGACGGTACGTGGTGGTCGCCCTCGTCGACATGCGCTCGGCGGCCGACGCCGGCCGCCTGGAGGGGTTCGCGCGGGAGATCGGCGCCCGGGTGGACCTGGTGGCGGCCGCCTCCGGGACCGTACGGCTCCCGGAGGGCGTGCTGGCGAAGGGGCAGGAGCTGGTCGCCCGGCACGAGGCCGCGGCGGCCCCCGCAGCGGCGGGGGAGCCGCACGGCCGCGTCTGCCGTGTCGACCTGTGCTGGCCCCGCGGCCTGCCCGACGGCGGACGGCACGGGTTCACGCCGCAGCACCGAATACGTCTGGAGGGCGCGCTGCCCGCCATGGCCGCCCGGCTCGCCGAGGCACTGCCCGCGAAGGCCCGGCGGGTGCTCGTGCTCGGCTTCGAGGAGTTGATGTACGCGCCGCTGCGGCTGGCCCGCGAGCTGGAGCAGCTCGCAGACACCGCTGACAACGTCGGCGCCGAGGTGCGCTACTCCACCACCACCCGCTCACCCGTCCTCGCGGTCGACGACCCCGGCTACGCGATCCGCAGCCGCCTCGTCTTCCCCGCCCACGACGACCCGGCCGACGGCCCCGGTGAGCGCTACGCCTACAACGTGGCGGGCGGCGGCTTCGACACCGTCATAGCCGTGGTCGACTCGGCCGCCGACACCCCCGAACTGCACGCTCCCGACGGCCTGTTGGACCGGCTGGCAGCCCACACCCCGCACGTCGTCCTCGCGGTCGTGCCCTCGTACGTGCCCGAGCCGCTGTACGTCCCCGAAAGGCCCGCCATGCTGCCCGAGCCCCTTCGCGGCCCCGCCTTCTCCTCGTACGCGCCGGAGGAGGTCGGCTGGCTGCTCCAGGACCTCTCGGACGTGACGCTGGAGGCGCCGACCGAGGAGCGCGAGGAGGCGATCCAGAGCGGCGGCGCACACTACGCGGAGTCGCTGCCGGTGGAGTACCAGCCCAGCGAGCGGTACCAGGAGCTGTTCCAAGCGGCGCTGGAGGAGTCCGCGGCACGGCTGGCGCTGGCGGTGGGCGCGGTCACCGAGCTCGTGCTCGCCGAGCGGTCGCCCCGGCCGGTGCTGGTGTCACTGGCCCGTGCGGGCACCCCGATCGGTGTGCTGATGCGCCGCTGGGCCCAGTTCCGGCACGGCCTCGACCTGCCGCACTACGCCGTCTCCATCGTGCGCGGCCGGGGCATCGACGCCAACGCGCTGCGCTGGCTGGCCGCCCACCACGACCCGGCCGACGTCGTCTTCGTCGACGGCTGGACCGGCAAGGGCGCCATCACCCGCGAACTCGCCGACGCCATCAAGGAGTTCGAGGCAGGGGGCGGCGCGACCGGCTTCGACCCGGAGATCGCGGTGCTCGCCGACCCGGGCTCGTGCGTGCGGACCTACGGCACCCGCGAGGACTTCCTCATACCGTCCGCGTGCCTCAACTCCACGGTGTCCGGCCTGATTTCGCGAACCGTCCTGCGCGCCGACCTGGTCGGTCCGAACGACTTCCACGGCGCGAAGTTCTACCGCGAACTCGCCGGTGCCGACGTGTCGGTGGCCTTCCTGGACGCGGTGGCCGCGCGCTTCCCCGAGGTCGTGGAGGCGGTGGACGCGCAGGCCAAGGAGCTGCTGTCCGGCGACCGCGCCCCGACCTGGGAGGGCTGGGCGGCCGTCGAGCGGATCAGCGAGGAGTACGGCATCCACGACGTCAACCTCGTCAAGCCCGGCGTCGGCGAGACCACCCGCGTGCTGCTGCGCCGGGTGCCCTGGAAGATCCTTGCGCGAGCCGGAGCGGGGGCCGACCTGGACCACGTACGCCTGCTCGCCGAACAGAGAGGTGTCCCGGTGGAAGAGGTCGCCGAACTCCCGTACACCTGCGTGGGGTTGATCCACCCCAAGTACACGCGGGGCGCCACGGGTGCCGACGGCAGGGCGGTGACGGTCTGATGCCGGTGCTGGTGGCGAGCGACCTCGACCGTACGCTCATCTACTCCGCGGCGGCCCTCGCGCTGACCATGCCGGACGCGCGGGCGCCCCGGCTGCTGTGCGTCGAGGTCCACGAGAGCAGGCCGCTGTCGTACATGACGGAGACATCGGCCGCCCTGCTCGCCGAGCTCGGCGACGCCGCCGTCTTCGTCCCGACGACGACCCGGACCCGCAAGCAGTACCAGCGCATCAACCTGCCCGGCCCGCCGCCCACTTACGCGATCTGCGCGAACGGCGGCCACCTCCTGGTGGACGGCGTCTCCGACCTCGACTGGCACGCCCGGGTGACGTCCCGGCTGGCCGACGAGTGCGCCCCGCTCGACGAGGTCCGCGAGCACCTGATGAACACGGCCGACCCGCTCTGGGTGCGCAAGCACCGGATCGCCGAGGACCTCTTCGCCTACCTGGTCGTCGAACGCGAACTGCTCCCCGAGGACTGGGTGAAGGAACTCGCCGTCTGGGCGGAGAACCGCGGCTGGACGGTCTCCCTCCAGGGCCGCAAGCTCTACGCCGTCCCGAAGCCGCTCACCAAGAGCGCGGCCATGCACGAGGTCGCCCGCCGCACCGGCGCCGAACTCACCCTCGCCGCCGGCGACTCCCTCCTCGACGCCGACCTCCTCCTCGCCGCGGACCGCGGCTGGCGCCCCGGCCACGGCGAACTCGCCGACGCCGGCTGGAGCGCCCCCGAGATCAGCGCGCTGCCGGAGCGGGGCGTGCTGGCGGGGGAGCGGATCCTGCGGGAGTTCCTGCGGGGGGCGCGCCAAGGGGCCCTCTGAGGGGACCGTACGGCCTGAGCGGCCCGGTCGGTCGGCCTGAGGACGTTGCCGACGGGCCGGCCGCGGCGGTCGGCCCCAGCGGCGCGGCGAGCAGACGCCTCCGCCGGGTGCTCGCCGCGAAACCCGCCTGAGGGTCTGCCGAGGAAGGTTCCCCGGGTGGCCGTCAGCCGCAGCAGCCCCCGCCGCAGCAACCGCCGCCGCCACCGCCCGACCGGGGTGCCGGGGCGGGCGCGGAGGCCGAGCCGCCGACCGCCACCGTCGACAGCAGTTTCACCGTGTCGTCGTGGCCCGCGGGGCAGTCGGCGGGGGCGGAGGACTCCGCCATCGGACGGCTCAGTTCGAAGGTGTCGCCGCAGGTCCGGCAGCGGTACTCGTAGCGAGGCATGCGCACAGGTTAACCGGCGTCCGCCCGGCGTCGTACCGGCATGTCGGTGACCGGCCGGCCGCCCGGCGCGGCGCGGGGCGGGTCAGTGCCCGGACCCGCGCTCCCCACGGATCTGGCTCACGACCCGTGCCACCGTCTGCCGTACCGCCTCCGTCTCCGTGAGGAAGTGCCAGTAGTCCGGGTGGCGGCCCTCCAGCGTGCCGATCGCGCGGTCGAGGCGGACGACCGCGTCGTCCAGGGGGCGCGCGTGCTGCGGGTCGGGGGTGTGGCGGCCGGCCATGGCGAGCCGCTGGGCGTCGCGGATGGCGAAGCGGGTGCGGTCGATCTCCTGCTGAGGGTCCTTCTGCACGGCGTTCAGCCGGTGCAGTCGGTCCCCGGCGGCGGAGACCGACTCGTCGGTCGTGTTCAGCAGCGCCCGGACCGTCGACAGCAGGGCGGTCGCGTCCGGCCAGCGCTGTTCGTCGCGGGCGGCGCGGGCCTCGCGCAGCTTCAGCTCGGCCTGCGCCACGTTCTCCGCGGCCTGGTCCGGCACGTGCTGCAGGTCCTGCCAGCAGGCGGCCACGAAGCGGCGCCGCAGCTCGCTCAGGATCGGGTCGACCTGCCCGGCGCGGGTGGTGAGGGCCTGGGCACGGGTGCGCAGGGAGACCAGCCGGTGGTCGATCTCGGCGGCCCGCTCCGGAAGCCGCTCGGCCTCGACCCGGACCGATGCGGCCTCCCGCGCCACGTACTCGGCGCGCTCCAGGGTCTGGGGGACGCCGTGCGCTCCGGCGCCCTGGTTCAGCCTGGTCAGCTCGGGCCCGAGGGCGGCGAGCCGGGCGGCCAGGTCGTCCGCCTTCAGCCCCGATCCCCGTACGGCATCGAGGGCGTTGGACGCGGCCAGCAGGCCCTGCCGGGCCCGCTCGACGGCCGGGGCGAGGCGGGCCAGCTGGGTCTCGGCCTTGCCGAGCAGCGGCCCGAGCCCGGCCGTGAACCGGTCCAGGTCCTGCTTGACCCGGCCCAGTTCGTCCTTGGCCTGGGCGAGCGCGGTGCGGGCCTGCGAGGCGGCCGAGGCCTCCAGGTCGTCGCGGTCGAGGTCGTGTGCGTCGACGGCGTTGATGTACTGGTGGCTGGCCTCGTCGATGCGGTTGCTGATCGCCTGGAAGTCGGCGACCGCGCGCCGGGCGGCGGGGGAGTCGTCGACGGCCGTGATGGTCTCTATCGAGATCCGCAGATCGCGCTGGGCGGTGTCCAGCTCGTAGAACGCGGCCGCGGCGGCGTCCTTCGCGGCCTGCGCCTCGGCCCGCTGGCTCTCCGCGCGTCCGCCGAACCAGCGCCGGGTGCCGCTGCCGCCGCCGCTCGCGAAGGCGGCGGGCAGTGTGAGCGCGACGAGGAGCGGCAGTCCGAGCAGGGTGAGGGTGTCCCGCAGCGCGTGACGCACAGGATGGTGTGCGCGCGGCACCAACGGCGAGTACGGCTGCGAAGGTGTCGCCGTCACATCCCTCTCCCGTGCTGTGATTCGTCCTGGCCCGCTGTCATTCTCCCACCGGTAGAGGACGAACACACGGGCCGGTCAGTTCGCCTTTCGGACCGTTACTTTGCCGTCGCCGGTCCGTGCGGACACCACATGGGGGCTGGAGTCGTCCCGGGGCACCGATATGTCCTCGGCGCCGTCGCCGGTCTTGGTCGTCACCCGGTACGTGGCGTCGGGCAGCGCGATCGTCACGGAGCCGTCGCCGGTGCGGGACTCCACCAGGTCCGGTACGACGGCCAGTTCGAGGTGGACCGAGCCGTCACCGGTCTGGGCGCGCACCTTGCGCGAGGAGACGTCCGCGCGCACCGAGCCGTCGCCGGTGTGCAGCTCCAGCGGCCCGTCGGAGTCGGTGACACGCACGGAACCGTCGCCGGTGCGGATGTTCAGCGCGTCCTCGAAGCCCCGCGCGCGCACGCTGCCGTCGCCGTCCACCACGTTCACCTTGATGCCGCGCGGTACCTCGATCCGGTGCTTGGCCGCGCAGTCGGCGACCACGCCCGTGCACTCGAGCCGCAGCTTCAGCCGGTCCTCCTTCATGGACCAGGTGACCTTGGGGTCCTTGCCCATGGCGACCGTGCCCTGGAACCAGCGGGTGACCTCGACCGTGCCCGCCTTGTGCGAGTCGGCGGCGATGATCTCCAGTGCGGAGTCGTCGGAGTCGATCGTGAGCGTGTCGCCCCGCAGGGCGAAGGAGCGCCGGTCGGGATCCTTGTCGTCGGCGGCGGAGGCGCCACAGGCGGTGGCACCGGCGACGAGGGCCGTGACGACACCGGCTACGGCGAGGGCACGGACGGGAACGGTACGGGCCATGACGATCTCCCCCTGGGACGAGCGGCGAAGCCTCTGCTACGACGCTCTTCGACCGTACGGATCCCGGGTCCGCGCAGGCATCCGGGCCGCTCCCGGATTCCAGGTGGGGATAACCCCCGTAGGTGTCCCTTACACAGGACTGTTGCACGGGACTGCGGTACGGGACTGCTGCACGGGACTGCGGTACGGGACCGCGCGATACGGGTTTGCGGGACAGTGCCCCGGGCAATGTAGGCTGTCGACTCGTCTCGGGTGCGTAGCTCAGGGGTAGAGCGCCTGCCTTACAAGCAGGATGTCGGCGGTTCGAAACCGTCCGCGCCCACACCGACGAGAAGACCCCGGCCGCTCACGGCCGGGGTCTTCTCGGTTCAGGACTTCTCTTCCTCCGGCTTCTCCGGGTTCTCCGGCTTCCACGGGTTCTCCGGAGTCTCGTGCGCGTGCTTCAGCTTCATGCGGGCGTCCACCCGCTCCGCGCCCGCGACCTCCGCCCAGAAGCGGTGGCCGCTCACGAAGACCGCGAGTTCGTGCTCCCGTCGGCGGAGCTTCTCCACCGAGGCCTGTTCGTCGGCCGTCCAGCCGGGGGAGGCGGGGCGCTCCACCTTGCGCCAGCCGCCCGCGTCACTGAAACCGTCCAGGGGCTCGACCGACCAGGGAAGCCGCTTCAGCAGGGCCGACAGCTCGGCCCGGACCTGATGCAGCTCCTCCTGACCGGCGAGCAGGTCACTCGGAAAGTCATAGGTCGTAGCCACGCCGCAATGCTACGCCTGTTCGATTTTGGGTGGCGAGTTCCTTCACGTGGTTCATGCGAACGGGTGTGCCGGAGTGCGGATGCCGTTCGGGGGTCACCGTCGGCGGCGGACCCGGTAGAGCAGGTGCAGCACCCGGTCGCCCTGGATCACCGTGTGCGGGTCGTCGAGCAGGTACTGGCCGTCGGTCGACCCGAAGTACCGCTTGCCCGAGCCGAAGACCACCGGTACGACGTCCATCGCGACCTCGTCGACCAGACCGAGGGCGAACGCCTGTCCGCCGACCTCGCCCGCCGCCACGGCGACGGTGCGGTCCCCGGCGAGTTCCTTGGCCTTCGCGATCGCCCGGGCCACGTCGTCGACGAAGTGGAACGGCGCCTCGGGGTGCCAGCCGTCGGGCCTGGGCCGGTGCGACACCACGACCACGTGCTCGCCGGCCGGCGGCTTGCCCTCCCAGCCGTTGGTGATGTCGAACACGTGGCGCCCGACCACCAACGCCCCGATGCCCGCCATCATCGGCTTGACGTACTCCGCCGAGGTCTGTGAGACCTTGGCGAACTCGCTGAGCAGGACATCGCCGTTGGAGTACCAGTCGAAGAGCGGGCCGACCTGGTCGTCCGCGTCGGCGATGAAGCCGTCCACGGAAACGACGTTGTGCATCACCACGGTGCTCATCACATCTCCCAGGTGTTCCGGGGTCTCGGGGCAGGTCTTGTACACACAGACCCGGCCCGCCCCCGAAACTCGTCGCCACGCCGTTCAGGCCGCGGGCAGGGCGGCCAGCCAGGCGGCGAGCAGGCGGTTGACCTCGTCCGGGCGTTCCTGCTGGATCCAGTGGCCGCAGCCTTCGAGGAGGTGGGAGGAGCGCAGGCCGGGGAGGGTGGCCGGGAAGGCCTCGATCGCGTCAGCCAGCCAGGTCGTCGAGGCGTCCAGGGTGCCGCCGAGGAACAGGGACGGCTGGGGGATCGGGGCGCCGGAGAAGTCGGCGAGGTCCCTCCAGTCGTGGTCCATGGCGCGGTAGCGGTTCAGGGCGCCGGTCAGGCCGGTGCGCTCGAACTCGCCGGCGTAGACGTCGAGTTCCGCCTCGCCGAGCCAGGCAGGCAGACGCTCGGCGGGGAAGCGGTCGCGGAGGGTCTTGCCGGGGCTGACGAAGTGCGGGTCGGGGGCGCCGGGTTCGGGCATGGTGTCGGCGGACAGGGCGGCGTAGAAGCCGGCGAGCCAGCCGCGTACGTCCGGTTCGATCTCGCGCTCGGCCCGGCCGGGCTCCTGGAAGCAGGAGACGTAGAACTCCTCCTTCCCGCCGCCCAGTCGGGCGAAGACCTCGCTCGGCAGCGGGCCGCCGGGCGGGGTGTACGGCACGCTCAGCAGGCCGACCGCGCGGAACGCGTCGGGCCTGAGCAGCGCGGAGTGTGCGGCGATGGTCGCGCCCCAGTCGTGTCCGACGACCACCGCGGAACGCTCGCCGAGGGCCTCGACCACGGCCGCGTTGTCCGCCACCAGATCGCGCAGCCGGTACGCCTCCACCGCGTCCGGCCGCGACGAACGCCCGTATCCGCGCACGTCCACGGCGACCGCGCGGTAGCCGGCCGCGGCCAGGGCCGGCAGCTGGTGACGCCACGAGTACCAGGACTCGGGAAAGCCGTGCAGCAGCAGGACCAGCGGCCCCTCGCCGAGTTCCGCGGCGTGGATGCGGCCGGCGGGGGCGGGGAGCAGGCGGTGGGTGACGTCCTTGAGCTGGGGGGTCGGCTGCGGCATGCGTCCTCCGTACGTGGCTTGGGTGCTACGGCTCGTACGGCGATCCTGCGGCGGTGCGGTGGCCGGGCGCGAGGGTTGTTGCCGATTCGGCAAATCGGCAACAACCCTCGGCGCGAGAAGGCAACCGGGGCGGCGCGAGGGCGGGCCGGCCCCGGTGACCTGGGGGTGTCGCTCAGCCGGTGGCGGCGTACACGAACAGGTTGTACTTCCAGCCGTCCTCCTGCTTCAGGGCGAGGGCCGCCGACCCGTTGACCAGGACCGGGGCGATGCCGGGGCTGGCCGGGGCGTCCTCGCCCGTGCGGGCGTCGAGGGCGACCGGGCCGTTCTCCGTCTCGCCGTAGACCCGGCCGTGCCAGGCCGAGGTGACCTCGGGGGCGACGCGGTCGCTCTGCTCGTCGGGGAGCTGCCAGAGGACCTTGCCGCTGCGTGCCACCCACACCCGGCCGCGCCCCGAGGAGCGGCTCGTGTCAGTGGCCGGCGTCCCTCAACTCCCTTACCAGACGGGCCGTTACGGGTGCCTTCACCCCGTGGCGCCCGGCCGCGCGCAGCAACGCTCCGCCGATCGCGTCCAGTTCGATGGGGCGGCCGGCCTCCGCGTCGCGCTGCATCGAGGACTTGGTCGCGGGCGGGAAGCTGTCGTAGCGGGCGAGCGCCTGGGCCGGGTCCGCCGGGCCGCCGCAGGCGGCGCTCACCGCCGCCGTCTCCTCCACCAGGGCCGTCAACTCCTCGCGGTACTTGGTGCGTACGTCGCCCAGCGGGAGTCCGTGACGAGTCGTCAGCAGCGCGAACGGCGCCAGGAACGACATCTTCGCCCAGAGCGCCGCCGACTCGTCCGGCAGTACGCGAGGGGCCGGGCCGGCGGCCGTGAGGGCCCCGGCCAGTGCGTCGAGCCGTTCGCGGGGGACGCCGTCGCCGGTGAGGTCGACCTCGGCGAAGGGGCTGCCGTGCTCGATCACGCCGGGCGCCACACGCGTCGACTCCACGCGGATGACGGCGGGGGCCACGCGGTCGGGGCGGTAGCGGGTACGAAGGGTCGCGGGGTGTTCGACGCCGTTCAGGAGCGGTACCACCAGGCCGTCGCCCAGGGCCGCGGGCGGGACGCGGTCTAGGGCGGCGCCGAGGGTCGTGTGCTTGACCGCGACCAGGCAGACGTCGACCGGTTCGCGCAGGGTGGTGTCCGCCTCGACCGGGGCCGTGAAGTCGCCGAACTTCTCGCTGCGGACGCGGATTCCGGACGTGCGGAGGGTGTGTGCCGTCTCGTCGCCGGCCAGGCAGATCACGCGGTGGCCGGCGCGGGACAGGAGTGCGGCGAGCAGGCCGCCGGTGCCGCCGGGGCCCAGGACGGCCACGGTGAGTTCGTCGTTCGCCATGTTTCGGGTTCCTCTCTGGGTCGGCCCCGGGTCGGTGGCCGCCTCGGAGTGATCATTTCAGGCGCGGTTCGGTGATGGTCGTGGTTTCCGGAATCGGGCGGGGCCCGGCGGCATTCCCTGGCGGTATTCCCCGGCGGTATTTCCGGGCGGGGGCGAGACTGGAGGTATGTGCCGCAGTATCAAGACGCTACGTCCGCCCGTGCTGCCCGAGGAGGCGACCGAGGAGGAGATCCGGGCCGCCGCCCTGCAGTACGTCCGCAAGGTCTCCGGTTTCCGCGCCCCCGCCGCGCACAACCGGGAGGTGTTCGACCGGGCCGTGGAGGTGATCGCCGAGGCCACGGCGGAGTTGTTGGCCGGGTTGGAGGTGCGGGGTTCCGCTGCACAGAGGGCCGGGTAGAGCGGGTCGGGGTTCGCGGCGGTGCCGGTGTTGCTGTCGAGGGTGGGTGCGCAGCCCGGCGCCGCGGGGTGCCGCCCGCGCCCACCCGTGCCGCCCCGGCGGCACGATTGCCCTCGGGGTGGTGGCGTGGGAAGCCGCCCGTAGCTAGGACGCCTGCGCCGGTTCCGGCTGGCGTCGCATCACGTATGCCGCGCCCGCGCCCGCCGCGAACAGCGCCAGGACGGACACGCCCGTCGCCAGCCAGGTCGTGCCCAGCCACTGGGCGCCGAAGTAGCCGAGGGCGACGCTGTAGGCGGCCCAGGAGAGGCCGGCGAGGGCGGACCAGGGGAGGAAGTCGCGGGCGCGGCGGTGGGCGGCGCCGGCGCCGAGGGAGACGACCGAGCGGCCGGCCGGGGCGAAGCGGGCGAGGACGACCAGGGTGCCGCCGCCTCGGGCGAGGGTCGCGCCGAGACGTTCCTGCGCGCCGGTAAGTCGGGGGGAGCGGGCGATCGCGCGGTCCAGGCGGGCCCCGCCGCGCCAGGCCAGGCGGTAGGCCACCAGGTCGCCCAGCACGGACGCGGTCGTGGCGCAGAGGATGAGGGCGAGGATGTCGGGCACCTCGTGCGGCGAGACCTGGCCGGTTGCCGCGCCCGCGGCCGCGGTGGCGGCCGTGATGACGAGGACGCCGCTGGGCAGGACCGGCAGGAACACGTCCAGGAGGACGGAAGCGGCGATCACCGCGTAGATCCATGGGCCGCCGGTCAGCAGCCCCACACTCTCCATGCTTTCCAGCACCGCGAACTCCCCGTGATCCCCCGTCATAACAGCCATACAGCGTACGCCTGGGGTCTGACAGGACATTCACCGGGGGCTCGTGTGTTCGGCACGACATGTTCACCCGGCTGCCGCTTCGGACCGACACGGACCCGGGGACATGCGGCGGCGCCCGCCCCCGCGTGAGCGCGGGAACGGGCGCCGTCGTTCACGGAGCCGCCGAGGGTCAGGCCGCCACGGGCGTCTGTTCCGTGGCAGGCTTCCCCGCCGTCGTGGAGCGCCTGGCGAAGAGCTGGTCAAGGCCGAGGGCGCCGGAACCGGTGAAGACCAGCAGCAGGAAGGCCCAGCAGAACATCGCCGCGCCCTCGCCGTTGTTCTCCATCGGCCACAGGCCGCCCGGCTGGTGGACCTTGAAGTACGCGTAGGCCATCGCGCCCGAGGAGATGAACGAGGCGGCCCGCGTGCCCAGGCCGAGCAGTACGAGCGAGCCGCCGACCAGTTCGATCACGGCCGCGTACCAGTTGGGCCAGGCGCCGGTCTCGACCGTCTGGCCGCTGCCGCCCGCGCCACCGAGGACACCGAAGAGCGAGGCGGCGCCGTGGCAGGCGAAGAGCAGGCCCACGACGATGCGGAACAGGCCGACAGCGTACGGCTGGGCTCTGTTGAGACGTGCGGTCATGTGGGGGGACTCCTTCGGTCGGGCCGGTCCGTGGGGACGAGGACCGGTCTGGGGGACAGAACCGAGTGAGTGACCCAGGCTAGGAGGGCCTAATCAATACTTGCAAGTTCAACATTTGGCCACCGATTTACCTCCGCTTGCCCTTCCGTTTCGGCCGCAGCCGCACGTAGAGCCGCTCTGGCCACCGCATCCGCGTCCGAAAGCGTGACCGAATCCACACCCGGACGGGCCCCCGCCGCGGTCACCCAGTGCACGCCCTCCGTGGGTACCCCGAAGGCCAACCGCCTTGTGTGCGCGTGGCCTTGACGGTCGATCAGACGGTACGGACGCTGTGTTACGTCCAGCCCGCCGGTTTCGTAACCGTCCACGGTGTGCGGCCGGCACTGGCCGGTCTTCAGCAGCCGGGCGAGCAGGTCGTCGGCCGTGCGTCGCAGATCCGGTTCCGGTAGCCGTGCCTCTATGAGCGTCGTCACGCGTACGGCGGACCCCGGCACCTCCGGGGAGTGCGCCACCCATGCCCCGTCCTTCTCGCGGACCTCCAGCCGCGGCCCGAGCACCTCCACCACGCCCGCCTCCAGCAGCGCGGTCAGTTCCTCGATGCGGCGCCGGGGCGGGCCGATGGACAGGAAGGCGTTGAGCGGGGTGTACCAGCGGTCCAGGTGGTCCCGGCGGGAGGCGCCCGCGAGTCCGCCGTGGTCGACGATCTGCCGCAGCTCGTTGCGCAGGTCGCGCAGCACGTCCTGGGCGGCCTTCAGCGGGCCGGAGACATTGCCGAGGGCGGCCTGGGCGGCGTCCTCGTGGAGGTGGGCGAGCAGCCAGTCCCGCCAGGCGCCGGGGTCGGCGAAGGCCCGCCCCGCGTACGGGCGCGACATCCGGTCCCAGGACCAGTGGTCGGCCGACGCGACCCCGAACTCGTCGAGTACGGCGGCCTCCTCGGCGGTGCCGTGCGCCGTGGAGAGGAACCGGTCCCTGAAGGCGCCGGGCCCGAACCGCCCGGCCCCGAACGCCGCGGCCCCCTCCGGGGAGCCGAACTCGGTGTCCGCGACCAGCGCTTCGTAGTAGACGGTCTCCACCTCCTTCGCCACCAGCGGCCATATCTCCGCGAGGAAGTCCGGCGCCTCGCCGGAGTCGGCGCGCTTGCGGAAGCGGGCGATCACCTCGTCGGTGAGGACGAGCGGGAGGTGACGGCCGTAGGGGCCCTTCGCGTTGTCGCCGCGGGCCTGGTAGGGGATGCCGCGCCGCGAACCGGCGTACAGGCGCGGCTCGCGGCCGGAGGGTATGTACCGCAGGCCACGACGACCGTGTACGAAGCGTCCGCCGCGGCCGGTCGTCAACAGGGCCGTGTGGTCGAAGAAGTTGAGGCCCAGGCCGCGCAACAGCACCGGTTCGCCGGGGGAGACGGAGGACAGGTCGACTTCGGCCGGGTTGGCGGGCGGTATGTGGCACAGGCCGTGCTGCTCGGCGTAGGCCGCAAGGCGCCGTACGGTCGTGTCCGCGGCCACCGGCAGATGGCCCTGCGCGAGGACGACGGCGGACAGGCCGGACAGGGCGCGGCCGTCGTCGAGGGTGAGGGTCTGGAGGCCGTCGGGGGCGTCGTCGAGCCGTACCGCCCGCGCCGCGTGCGTCTCCACCCGCACTCCGGGCGGCGCCTCGCGCACCGTCCGCGCGAACACCCACTCCAGGTACCGGCCGTACTGGGCCCGGGTCGGGTACTCGTCGGGCCCGAGAGCGCCGCCCGCCCACTCGTGCAGGCTCGGGCCCGGCCGGATCGGCCCCGAGCAGTCCACGCTGTCGTCGGTGAACAGGGTCACCTGCGAGGCCACGGTGTTCATCAGCAGCTCGGGCGACTGCGCGGTCCGCCAGACGCGGCCGGGCCCGGGCGGTGCCGGATCGACTACGTGGACCGTCAGCCGGGCGCCGGGCGGGAGGAGTTCCGGCGCCGAGGCGCTCAGGCGTTCCAGAACGCTGGTGCCGCGTGGTCCGGCGCCGACCAGGGCGACGGAGACGGGCACGTGGTCCTCGGTCGGTGCGGGCAAGAGGGGGACTCCCGGGCGTGTGGGGCGCGTGGTGGCGGCCGCTGGAAGCGGACGGTCCGCATCATCATGCCGTCGGGAACCGAGGGAGCAGAGACCAGGGTGCACGGACTGTGGGATGCATCACGAGCATCACGGGCCACGCGCACAACAAACGGTCGTAAGGGGCTGATTACCGGGCGAGTTCGGACTCCGTGACGGTCGCCAGCCGCGGACTTCCGCCCCGCACCTCCTGCGCCTGTTCCAGCCGCAGCCGGGCCGAACGGCCGTGCAGGGTCAGGGTCATGAGCTGGTTGCCGAACCAAGGGCCACCCTTCTTGCGCCAGCTGACCGGCGGGAGCGGGGAGCCGGCGTGCCAGGCGAAGCGGCGGCCGAGGGCGCGGGCCAGGGCGCTCCAGCCGAAGCGGAAGCCGAGCCTTATCGACAGGGGGATGGAGTTGTGGACGGGGGAGCAGGTCAGCTGGAGGACGCGGGCGTCGGGGGATTCGGAACGCCACTTCGGCTCGGCCACGTAGGCGTGGTGCACGTCCCCGGACAGGACGAGGACCGTCGCCGGTGCCTGGTGGCCCGAGCCGACCTCGGCGATCAGGTCCGCCAGCGCGGCGAAGGACTCCGGGAAGGCCGCCCAGTGCTCCAGGTCGGCCTTGCGTCGCAGGTCCTCGCCGAAGCGGGCCCAGCGGGCGCCCTTCTCGCCCCGGCACAGCGCCGCGTTCCACGCCTCGGCGTCGTGCACCAGCTGCGGCAGCAGCCAGGGCAGCGAGGTGCCGATGAGGAGGTGGTCGTACGACCCCGGGGCGTCCAGCGCCTGCGCGCGCAGCCATTCCGCCTCGCTCGGGCTGAGCATCGCGCGGCGCTCCTCGTCGAGGACCCGGGCCGCCCGGCTGTCCACCATCAGCAGGCGGACGCGGCCGAAGTCGCGGCGGTAGCTCCAGCGGGCCGAGGCGGCGTCCTCGTCGGCCCGGGCGGCGAAGGCACGCAGCGCGTCGGTGCCGTCGGGGGTGTCGCGCACCGCCGCGTACAGCGGGTCGGCGGCCAGTTCGTCCGGGGACATGTTCCCCAGGTGCTGGTGCACCCAGTACGACATCAGGCCGCTCAGCAGCCGCTCCTGCCACCAGCCGGTGGCCCGCATGTCCTCCAGCCAGGCGGCGGAGGTGTTCCAGTCGTCGATGACGTCGTGGTCGTCGAAGATCATGCAGCTGGGCACCGTGGACAGCAGCCAGCGCACCTCGGGGTCGAGCCAGGACTCGTAGTAGAGGTGGGTGTACTCCTCGTAGTCCGCGACCTCGTTGCCCGGCGGGTCGCTCAGGTCGCGGCGGGCGGCCAGCCAGCGGCGGGTCGTGTCCGTGGTCTCGTCGGCGTACACCTGGTCGCCCAACAGCAGGAGCACGTCCGGGCGCTCGCCGTCGGACCCGTTCGCCATCCGGGCCGCGAGGGTGTCCAGGGCGTCCGGGCCGACCGGGTCCTTCTCGCCGGCCGGGGGTGAGGCCCAGCGGCAGGAGCCGAAGGCGACACGGAGGTCGTCGCCCTCGGTGGAGGTGCGGATGACCGAGGGCGGGAAGGGGCTGTCGGGCAACGGCCACACGCGCGTGCCGTCGAGAAACACCTCGTACGCCCGTGTCGTGCCCGGGGTGAGGCCGGTCACCGGGACGAGGGCGTAGTGATGGCCCTCGACCTGGAAGGTGCGGGCCTCGCCCACGGCGCCGTCCGCGCAGCGCACCTCGGCGGTGCACGGGCGGCTCGCCTCGACCCAGACGGTCGCTGACGAGCCGTCGGCATACCTCAGCAGTGGCCCAAGGCGCAGTCCCGCCACGTGATCACCCTCCTCCGTCGCCCCGTACGGTACGGAACGACGGAGGGGAAAGGGGAGGTTCCGCAGATCACGGTTTGTCGATCCTTGTGGATCTTTCAGGAGCGCGGGATCAGCAGCTGGAGAGGTAGCTCGTGAGGGCGCTCTTCTCGGCCGAGTCGACCGAGAGGTCGTAGTAGTACTTCACCTGGACCCAGGCCCGGACGTAGGTGCAGCGGTAGGACGTGACCGACGGCATCCACTCGGCCGGGTCCTGGTCGCTCTTCGACTGGTTCACGTTGTCCGTGACGGCGATGAGCTGCGGGCGGGTCAGGTCGTTGGCGAAGTTCTGGCGCTGGGTGCTGGTCCAGCTGTCGGCGCCGGAGTCCCAGGCCTCGGCCAGCGGCACGAGGTGGTCGATGTCGAGGTCCGAGGCGGCGGTCCAGGTGGCGCCGTCGTAGGGGGAGTACCAGGTGCCGCTGGTGGCGGCGCAGGCGGAGCTGGTGACGACGTTCGAGCCGTCGCGCTTGAGGACCGTCTCGCGGGTGTTGCAGGTGCCGCTGATGGTGATCCAGTGGTTGAACAGGTCCCGGCTGTAGCCGGTGCGGTCCTCCGTCGCCACGGTGAGCGAGGCGAGGTAGGTGCGGGCGGTGGCGGCGCTGACCGGGGTGGGGAGGGCGGCGGAGGCGGTCGGGCCGTTGAAAAGCGCGACGGAGGCTATGAGACCGGTGAGCGCCGCGAGTATGCTGACGCGTCGACGCGCGTAGAACTTCGACATGCGAACTCCCATGGGGTGTGGGGGCGTTGGGGTGCGAGCAGGGGAATGCTCGCGACGCCGCATTGCGGGGGGATGTGCGTTGGGTAAGAAGTTAATGACGTGCACATGACACGTCTATGCCTGCGGCGGGACTTTCGGCCCCGGCAAGTCGCGGATCGATCGGCAAAGAGAAACGCCGCCCCTCCCTGTCGCCACCACCGAGCACGGTTTCGCCGCCGCCGCACGCCCTGGCGTCCGGCACATCGCCGAAGGCGCCACCACCTGTTCGGCACCGCCGGAAGCCTTGCGGCCCTCCGGGCGGTCGGGCGGTCGGGCGGTCACGTACCATGGACGGCGCAGAAGGGGAGTAGCTCTTCGCCGGACCGTCGACATACTGCTCAGCTCGTCTGAGCCGGCGCCCGGAGGCGGATCCTTTGCGGATCGGCCAGCGAGACCTTCGGCAAGCAGTGCACGCCCGTGCCCCACGGCACGGGTGCCGAGTGTGCTGCCGTGCCGAGGTGTCTTGTTCGAAGGACTCAGCGCTCTCGGTGGGGCAGCCCGACCGATTGAGGACCCTTGATCAGCTTCACCGTGACGGCGCTCGTCTTCGGCGTCGTCTTCCTTGCCGAACTGCCGGACAAGACCGCGCTCGCCGGACTCGTCCTCGGCACCCGCTACCGAGCCTCCTACGTCTTCGCGGGCGTCGCCGCCGCCTTCGCGCTGCACGTCGCGCTCGCCGTCGCGGCCGGCAGCGTGCTGACGCTCCTGCCGCAGCAGATCGTGCACGCGCTGACCGGTGTGCTGTTCCTCGGCGGCGCGGCCGTGCTGCTGATGAAGAAGGACGAGGACGAAGAGGAGATCCGAAGGCCGGAGAACCAGTCCTTCTGGAAGGTCGCCGGGGCCGGCTTCATGCTCATTCTGGTCGCGGAGTTCGGCGACCTCACGCAGATCATGACGGCGAACCTCGCGGCCCGTTACGACGATCCGCTCTCCGTCGGCCTCGGCGCGGTGTTCGCGCTGTGGGCGGTGGCCGGACTCGGCATCGTCGGCGGCAAGGCCCTGATGAAGCGGGTTCCGCTGCGGCTGATCACCAAGGTCGCGGCGCTGCTGATGCTGGGGCTCGGGGTGTGGTCCCTGTGGGAGGCCGTGGCCGGCTGACCCGCGCCGTACGAGCTGAACTGTGAGTGAACTGTTTCGTCAGACGGTGGCGGGAAGCCGGTTCTGTTTTGTACCGTGGAGGAACAAAGTGGCTCCCGCCCGTTTTCCCTGACCGGCGGGCGGGGCCGCCTTGTTTCCCCGGGGCTCACCCACACGCCCCCTGCCCCGCGTCTTGGAGCTGCCGATGACGGCCACCGCCGTGCTCACCGCCCGCGCCCTTCTGCTGGACATGGACGGCACCCTGGTCAATTCCGACGCCGTCGTCGAACGGATCTGGCGGCGCTGGGCCGACCGGCAGGGCCTGGACGGGGGCGAGGTCATGAAGGTCGTCCACGGCCGCCAGGGGTACGCCTCGATGGCGCTGCTGCTGCCCGGCCGCCCCATGGAGCAGAACCACGCGGACAACGCGCGGATGCTCGCCGAGGAGACCGCCGACATGGACGGCGTGGTCGCGATCCCGGGCGCCTGCGAGTTCCTCGCGTCGCTGCACGGTCTGCCGCACGCCCTGGTCACCTCCGCCGACGTCCCGCTGTCCACCGCGCGCATGGCCGCCGCGGGCCTCGGCCTGCCCGACGTCCGCATCACCGCCGAGTCCGTCGGCGCGAGCAAGCCCGACCCCGAGGGGTTCCTCAAGGGCGCCGCCGAACTGGGCGTCGCCCCGGCCGACTGCATCGTCTTCGAGGACTCCGGCGCCGGGATCCAGGCAGGCCTCGCGGCCGGGATGCGGGTCGTCGGCGTGGGGCCGCGGGCCGGCCTGCACGGGCCCCACGCGCTGGTGCGGGACCTGACCCAGGTGCGGGTGGAGGCCGTGGGGGACGGGACGATCAGGCTGTACGTCGGCTGAGACCCGTTCGGCATCCCGGGCTGCCCGGGCAGGGCGCCCGGGGCCGGTCACGGCTCCGTCGTCTCCGACTCCAGCTTGGCCCGGGTCTCGTGGTCGTACACCCCGAGGTCGTCGGTGCCCACACCCCGGGACCACTGGTAGTTGCGCAGCGCGTCCTCGACCTGGGCGGTGAAGTTCCCGTCGATCGCGTCGTTGTAGAGGTACAGCTGGTGCAGGCGCTGCTGGAGCTCGGTGACCTCGGGGCCCTCGTCACCGAGGCGCAGGACGGGGCTGCCGTCGCGTCCCGCGCCGGACTCGTCCCCGGAGCCCGCGTCGGAGCTCGTCGGGGACTGCGTCGGCTGGGCCGACCGGGACGGGCTCGGTGAGGCATCGGCCGCGGATGCCGAAGGCGACGAGGTGGGCGACGGGCTCGCGCTGGCGGACGCGGACGGGGAGGCGGACGTCGGCGCCGCGGACGTGGTCCGCGTGGACGGGGACACGGACGCCGCGCTCGGCGAGGTGTCCGGCACGGCCGCCCGTACGTCCTGCGGCGGTGCGCCGTCCCGCGACGGTGTCTCGTACGAGAACAGCCCGCTCGCGATCCCGGCCGCCGCCACGACCGAGACGACGGCTCCGCCGGCGCCGAGCAGGACGGTGCCGCGGCGACGGCGGCTCGGCTTCTCCTCACCGTCGGCGTCGGCCTCGGCGGGACCCGGGCCGCCGGCCGCATCGAACAGGTGCAGGTCGGTGGGGCTCGGGGTGGTCTCGGGGGCTGCCAGAGGAGTCGGGAGCACGGAGGTCGCGTCGACGGCGGGGAGCGAGACGGTGGCGTCCTCGGCGGCGGCACCGGGGCCGTCGGCGGCCTCGTCCGGCGTGACCGGACGCAGCGCCATGGTGGCCTCGACGTCGGGCACGTCGGGCACGTCGGGTGTCTGGGCTGCGTCGGCTGCGCCCGCCGCCCCGTCCAGTTCGACGTACGGCCGTATGCGCAGCGGATCGAAGTCCTCCGCCGCGGCCGCCTCCGCCGTGCGGGCGTCGCGCAGGGCGTCGGAGGCCCGTTGGGTGCAGGCGCAGGACGGGGTGTTGTCGGCGCCCCTCGGGGCACCGCATTCCGGGCACAGGTGCCCCTTCGACTCCTCCACGCGTTCGTCCCTCCCCTCGCATCTCCCCCTCGCGAACTCCAGAGATTATCCAGACCTCCTCCACACCATGACTCATGAGCCCCCGGAACAACGGCTTCCGGCAGGACTCGACAGGCCATAAATGGTCACACCGACCACGATGGAAGATGGAACGAGACCCTCGGGAGGTCTTCATGGCCGGGGACGCGCACGCGATGACGGGGCAGGCGCAGGACTCACGCGACGAACACGTGCCCGGCAACGTGCTCGTCCCGATCGGGGCCCTGCTGCTCGGGATGCTGCTGGCCGCCCTGGACCAGACGATCGTGTCGACCGCGCTGCCCACGATCGTCAGCGAACTCGGCGGCATGGACCACCTGTCCTGGGTGGTCACGGCGTACCTGCTGGCCTCGACCGCGGCGACCCCGTTGTGGGGCAAGCTGGGCGACCAGTACGGCCGGAAAAGGCTGTTCCAGATCGCGATCGTGATCTTCCTGGCCGGCTCGGCGCTGTGCGGCGCGGCGCAGGACATGTCCCAGCTCATCGCGTTCCGGGCGCTCCAGGGCCTCGGCGGCGGCGGGCTGATGGTGCTGTCGATGGCGATCGTCGGCGACCTCGTCCCGCCGCGCGAACGCGGCCGCTACCAGGGGCTGTTCGGTGCGGTCTTCGGGGCGACCAGCGTTCTCGGCCCGCTGCTCGGCGGGCTGTTCACCGAGCATCTGAGCTGGCGCTGGGTGTTCTACGTCAACCTGCCGATCGGTGTCGTCGCCCTCGCGGTGATCGCGACCGCGCTGCGCATCCCGCGCAAGTCGACGCGGCACGTCATCGACTACCTCGGTACGTTCCTCATCGCGGCCGTCGCCACCTGCCTGGTGCTGGTGGCGTCGCTCGGCGGCACGACGTGGGGCTGGAGTTCGCCGCAGATCATCGGCCTGGCCGTCCTGGGCGTCGTACTGGCCGTCGCGTTCGTGGCCGTCGAGCGGCGGGCGGCCGAACCCGTCCTCCCGCTGAAGCTGTTCCGAATCCGCACTTTCACGCTCTCCGCGATCATCAGCTTCATCGTCGGCTTCGCGATGTTCGGCGCGATGACCTATCTGCCGACCTTCCTCCAGGTCGTCCAGGGCGTCAGCCCGACCATGTCCGGCGTGCACATGCTGCCGATGGTCCTCGGCCTGCTGCTGTCGTCGACCCTCTCCGGGCAGATCGTCAGCCGCACCGGCCGCTGGAAGGTGTTCCCGGTCGCGGGCACCGGCGTCACGGCGCTCGGACTGCTCCTCCTCCACCAGCTGGACGAGCACAGCTCGACGGGCGAGATGAGCGCCTACTTCTTCGTCTTCGGGCTGGGGCTCGGCCTGGTCATGCAGGTCCTGGTCCTGATCGTGCAGAACGCGGTCTCGTACGAGGATCTGGGCGTCGCCACCTCCGGCGCGACCTTCTTCCGCTCCATCGGAGCCTCCTTCGGCGTCGCCATCTTCGGCTCGGTCTTCGCCGGCCGCCTCGGCGACAAACTGGCCGACGCCTTCAGTGGCACCCAGCTGCCGCCCGGCGTCTCCCCGGACTCCCTGGAGTCCGACCCGCGCGGCATCGCCGCCCTCCCGGCCGCGCTGCAACCGCCGGCCCTGAACGCGTACGCCTCGTCCATCACCGACGTCTTCCTGTACGCCGCGCCCGTCGCCCTCGTCGGCTTCGTACTGGCCTGGTTCCTGAAGGAGGACCGGCTCCGCGCCTCGGTCACGGCACCGGACGTCACGGAGACGCTCGCCAGCAACCCCGTGGAGCGGTCGTCGTACGACGAGGTGTGCCGGGCGCTGTCCGTGCTCGGCACACGGGAGGGCCGCCGCGAGATCTACCGGGACATCACCGCGAGGGCGGACCACGACCTGCTCCCGGCGGCGAGCTGGCTGCTGCTGAGGATCAGGAGGTACGGCAGTGTCGAGCCGGCCATGCTCGCCGAGCGCACCACCGCGCCGCTGACCGTCGTCATCGAGGCCGCCCGTCAGGTGGAGGAGCGCCGCCTCGCGCTCCGGCAGGGCCTCGACCTCGTCCTGACCGACAAGGGCTGTGAGGTCGCCGACCGGCTCGCCGCGGCCCGCGAGGAGTCCCTCTCCGAGCTCCTCGGCGACTGGTGGGGCCCGGATCGGCCGACCGACCTGGTCCAGCTGGTGAAGGAGCTGAACGCCGAGCTGTGCGGTTCGGAGGGGGAACGCCCTTACGACGAGCGCACGGTGACCCGGTTCAGCTGAGCGGCTTGCGGAACCAGTGCTCGGCGTACTGCTCGTCGTTGTGCCGCTCGGTCTCCTCGTAGCCGAGCCGCGCGTACAGGGCGCGGGCCTCCACGAGGTCGCCGCGGGTGTCGAGGATCATCCACCGGGCGCCGAGGGCACGCGCCGCGTCCTCCGCGGCCCGGACGAGGAGCGCGGCGCCGCCCCGGCCCCGCATCCCTACGTACAGGAACACCCGGGTGAGCTCGGCACTCCCGCCCTCCAGCAGCCGTACCCCCGCACTGCCGGCCGGTTCGCCGCCGTACCGGCCGACGAGCAACTGCCCGGTCGGCGGGGCGAGTTCGGACCCCGTCCGGGCGGCGATCTCCCGCTCCAGCTCGTCGGGGTCGGTCCTGCGCCCCTCGTGCACCAGGTACCAGCGGTCGCTGACCTCCGTGTAGTACGCACGCCACAGCGCGGTGGCGACGGGGGAGTCGAAGGGTTCCGGAGCGACGGTCCAGATCGTCATGGCCCCCATTCTCGGGAACGTGCCCATGCCGCCCGCAACCGGATATGGGTGACCTCCGGCGAGTCCGGCACCTGCGTCTTCCGCCACTCGATGTGCTCGTCGCCGAGCCCGTCGAAGAGCCGTCGGCCGCCGCAGGCGAGCACGGGTACGACGTGCAGCAGCAGCTCGTCCAGCCGTCCGGCCCGGATGAACTGCTGCACCAGGTCCGCGCCGCCGGCCGGCGAGACGTCCTTGTCCCCGGCCGCCTTCCGGGCGAGGGCGAGGGCGTGCTCGGGGCCCTCGGTGACGAAGTGGAAGGTGGTGTCGCCCTGCTTCACCAGGGGCTCGCGGGGCTGGTGGGTGACGACGTGGACCGGCATGCGGAAGGGCGGATCGTCGCCCCAGGGGAGCTCCCCGGTGATGTACATGCCGTGCCCCGTGACCACGGCGCCCGGCCGCTCGGCCCTCCCCCACGCTCGGCTGCGCTCGCGCGGGGGCCCCATCGCGATCAGCTCGTCGTCGGGGCCGGTCTCCCCAGAGCTGGGGGAGGATGCTCGCGCCCCGAGTCGGGACCGGCGATGTACCCGTCGAGCGACATGGCCGGCCGCGCGATGACCTCGGTCATGACGATCTCCTCGCCTGCGTCGGTTCGTTCGGTGACTCCTGCGCCCCTGCGTCGATCGGGCCGTCGCCGAATCGACACGCCGCTCCCATGAATTCCGGAGACGGGTCGTCATGAACCGAACCGACCGGCTGTACGCCCTGGTGGCGGAACTGCGTGCCGCGGCTCCCCGGCCCCGCAGCGCCCGCACGCTCGCCGCAGCGCCCCGTTTGAGGTGGTGGACGGGAGCATCGCCCCGGCGCGGTCGCCGACCGGGTGGCGCCGCGTCGCGCCCTGATCGCGCCCTGTCGGCGCCCCGCCGCCGTTTGAGGAGCACCTTCGGGGCTACCCGGTCGGGGAACCGGCCCGTACGGAGAGCCGGTTGGGTCGATACCCGGAAGGCACTCATGTCCACAGGCGTGATCATCGCTCTGATCGTGATCGTGGCGGCCGTGATCGTCGTCGCGGCCGTCCTGACCCTGCGGGCCCGGCGCGGGCCCGGTGGGCAGAACCTGAAGCGGCGCTTCGGGCCCGAGTACGACCGGGCCGTGGCCCGGCACGACGGGGACGCCAAGGCCGCCGAGCACGAGCTCGCCGAGCGCGTGGAGCGGCACGGATCGCTGCGCGAGCGGCCGCTGGAACCCGCGCAGCGCGAGCAGTACGAGGCTCGCTGGACGGCCGCGCAGGAGCGGTTCGTCGACTCGCCGCAGGAGGCCGTGGCCGAGGCGGACCGGCTGCTCGCCGAGCTGGCCGCCGTCCGGGGCTTCCCGGACGGCGCGCAGTACGAGGAGCAGCTCGACGCGCTGTCCGTGCACCACGCGCACCACGTGCACGGCTACCGGCGCGTGCACCGCGTCGTCGGCGCGGCCGGAAGCGGGGCGCAGAACGGCGACGGCCGGTCCGGCACCGAGGAGATGCGCGAGGCCATGGTCGAGGCGCGGGCCCTGTTCGAGGACCTGGTACGCCCGGCCCGGCACCGGGAGGAGTCCCGGAAGTCCGTCGAAAGGTCCGACGGCGGTACGGCGCAGGGCCGCAGTGACGGCCGTGCCCACCAGCCGTGGGGATTCACCAGGCGTCATGCGAAGGGGAGTTGAAAGACATGACGGATGCGACGAGCGGGCCGGGCGCCGAGGGCGCCCCGCGCGACGGAAAGCCCAGGGGGCGGGCGACGGTACCGGCAGCGACTCCGGGCCGGGACCCGGTGACCGGCGAGAAGGTGCCGGGCAACGTGCCGACGACCGGTGCGGAGAACGGGCGGGGCCGTGAGACGGAACCGGGCGGCGGCGCAGCTCCCGGGGCTCCCGGAGCTGCCCGCGGGCTCGGTGGCGAGAGGGCCACGGGCCGCGACAGCGCCCCGGGCTCGGCGGGCACCCCGGGCGCCCCGGCCCCGGCGGGCACCCCCGCCGGCCACGGCCCCTCCGGCACCTCCTCCGACTCGGCACCACTGGTCACCGGATCCGAGCAGAGCCGCGGTGGCCACGGCTCCGAGCAGGGCGAGGGCGGCCACGGTTCCCTCCTCCCGCACGACGAGTCCGACAAGCTCTCGCAGCGTCTGCACCACGCGGTCGCGGGGTTCGTGGACGGTCCGAAGACGGCCGTCGAGGAGGCCGACCACGTACTGGAGGAAGCCGCCGCACGCTTCACCGACGCGGTGACGCAGCGGCGCCGTACCCTGCGCAACTCCTGGCAGGCCAAGGACGGCGGCACCGAGGGCAAGTCCACGACGTCCACCGACACCGAGCAGCTCCGGCTGGCGCTGCGGGACTACCGCGAACTGGCGGAACGCCTGCTGCGCATCTGAGGCCGCCGGACCGTCCGAAGACCAAGACCAGCGACCAGCAGGGACCCTCAGGGACCTTCGACCAGCAGGGACCCTCAGGGACCTTCAGGCCTGAGCCGCCCGGCGCTCCCGCCACTGCCGTACGACGTCCTCGACGTCGTACGGCTTCATACCCAGCGGGGGGCCGGGCGGCGGCTTGAACATCATCTCGCGGATCTTGACGTTGACGTCGGTGATGATCTTCCGGACGATCCGCTCCGAGGGCGCCGCGTACGCGGCCGCGAGCGCGTCCTCGGCCTCCTTGCGCAGCGCGAGTGTTGGCGGCAGGACGGCGAGGCCCTCGCGGGCCATCTTCTGTTTGATCCACCACAGTTCGTCGTACGACGTGTCGGTGCCCTCCGGCAACGGCTTGCCCGCGCCCGGGAGTTGGGCGAACTCGCCGCGGCGCTCGGCATCGCGGATCTGCTTGTCGACCCAGGACTCGAACGGAACTCCGGGTGGTTTTCGCTCGGTCATGAGTCCATTGTGCCGGACGGGTAGGGGCCGGGCGATTTATCATGCGGCGGCTGCGTAAGGACACTTCAGGAGGAGCGCACGTGCTCGAACTCACCATGGCCGCCGTCTCCGCGACGGAGGAGGGTGCCACGGCCGGCATGCTCATGGCCGACTCGCCCAGCGAGCCGGGCGCCGTGCTGCGGGTGGGCCGGGACAAGACGGTGTGCCGCCTGGCGACGCCCGACGACTGGCTGTTCGTCTCCCGGGTCCACCTGGAGTTCCTCTGCGGCCCCGACGGCACCTGGCACCTGACCTGGCTGCAGGGCTCCCAGCCCGACCCGTCCTCCGAGGTCCGCCTCACGGTCGGCGAGTACGTGCAGCCGCTCTCCTACGGCGGGACCGTGCCGCTGCCCAGGGGCGGCAGCGGCGAGATCGTCGTCCAGGACCGCACAGCCCCGCGCAGCGTCAACGTCGGCTTCTACCACGAGGTGTGAGAAGCAGGGGTTACGCGAGGACCCGCGCCAGCGCGAAGCCGTCGTAGCCCTTGCTGCCCACCGTCTGGATCGCCGTACCGTTCAACCTCGGGTGCCTGCCGATCAGTTCGATGGCGGTCCGGGTGCCCTGGACGTCGGGTGCGGTGCTGTCGGCGTCGGCGACCCGGCCGTCCCGCACCACGTTGTCGACGACGATCAGGCTGCCCGCGCGGGTGAGCTTGAGCGCCCACTCCACGTAGTGCGGGTTGTTGCCCTTGTCGGCGTCGATGAAGACCAGGTCGAAGGGGGCCGGGTTCTCGTCGGCCAGCTGGGGCAGCGACTCCAGCGCCGGTCCCACCCGCACCTCGACCAGCTTGTCGAGGCCGGCGCGGGCGATGTTGCGGGTGGCGACCTCGGCGTGCCGGGGGCTGTACTCCAGGGAGATCAGGCGGCCGTCGGCGGGCAGCGCGCGGCCCAGCCAGATGGTGCTGTAGCCGCCGAGGGTGCCGATCTCCAGGACGTTGCGGGCGCCCTGGATCTCGGCGAGGAGCTGGAGGAGCTTGCCCTGGGGCGCCGTGACGTTGACCCGCGGCAGCTCGGCCGCATCGCTGTCGCGCAGGGCCGCCTCCAGGGCCTCGTCGTCCCGCGCGAGGTGGGTGGTGAAGTAGTCGTCGACATCGTCCCAGCGCTGCGACTCGCTCATGCACCTGTGCCTTTCGTATGTCTAGTTAGATCTGCTAACTAGCTGCGCTAACGAACATAGTCGCGTGCCGGTCTGCTGTCAGGGACTTCCCACGGTCAGGTTTCAGCCGAACGGCCCAGGCGGGGGCTGCTCCACCGAGGGCGCCGAGCCCGGCAGCGGCAGCCCGGCCGGCTCCGCCGTGAACCATGCCGCCACGCCGCGTGATCCTTCTCGCGTCCCGCGGAGGCAGGCGAGCCCTCCGCGCACTATCGTCATCCGGACAAAAGGAGAACGGACGTCAGGTGAAGCGCGGGTTGCCTGCGTCTCTCTCCGGGGGCGGTGCGAGCCTCATTAGGGTTCGACAGGCGATCCGGCGTGCGGGATGCGTGGGACGAACGGGGCGGGAGGCCGACTCGGCGTGGCAAATGCGGAGCACAGCGGGCGACCGGCGGAAGCTTTGGGAGCGACGGCCGTCGGCACCGCCACGGCTGCCCGGGCCCGCCTGCGCGCGGCCCGGCTCGGCCTGTGGCTCGTCGCCGCGGTCCTCGCCGTACGACAGGTGGCCGTCGTCCTCGGTACGCCCAAGGGGGAGCGGCTGACGGATCTGGAGACCTGGGTCGGTCCGAACGGCGTCCTGCATGTGAAGGGCTCGCTGTACGACTCGACGCGCTTCACCGGCACCCCCTTCGGCGGCCTCGTCATGAAGCCGCTGACCAGAGCCGCCGAGCAGGCCCTCGGCTGGGGCTGGACCTTCGGCACGCTGCTGCTGGTCGTCGCGCTCGGCCTGGTCGCCGCCCGCGCCCTGCCCCAGCCCGTCAGCCGCCGCACCTCGCTGCTCGCCGCGCCGGTCACGATCAGCCTGCTCATGCTGTCGCTGCCGGTGCGCAACACGCTCTGGCTCGGCCAGACCAGCATCATCCCGGTCCTGCTGGTGCTGCTGGGCTGCTTCGCCGTCCGCGGCCAACGCGCCAGCGGGGTCCTCATCGGCTTCGCCGCGGCACTACAGCCCACGGTCTTGCTGTTCGCCCCGCTGCTGTGGTTCACCGGCCGCCGCAAGGCCGCCCTGTCCACCGGCATCACGTTCGCCGGATGCACGGCGCTCGCCTGGGCGGCGATGCCGCACGACTCGTACACCTACTGGGTGCACCACATGGCCGGCGTCGGCCTCGGCGGCCCGGCCGACGACCTCGCCAACCAGTCCCTGCACGGCTTCCTGCTCCGCCTGGGTCTGTCCGGCCCCCTGGAGATCACCCTCTTCCTGCTGCTGGGCGTCGCGGTCGCCGCCCTCGGCCTGCGCCGGGCCGTGCACCACGCCCGGGACGGACAGCTCCTGCTCGCCGTCGCGATCACCGGCTGCGCCGCCGTCGCCGTCTCGCCGACCACCTGGCAGCACCAGCTGCTGTGGGTGCTGCTCGCGGTCGTCGGCCGGGTCGGCAAGCGCGCCTCCGACCGGTACGTGTGGCCCGTCGCCGTCGTCCTGGTGATGACGCTGCCCGCGAAGATGATGCTGCCGAACATGCCTGCGCTGTACGTCCTGCGCGACAACGTGGTGCTGCTCGCGGCCGTCGCGGCGGCCACCGTCATCCCGTTCCTGTCGCGCACCTCGCCGTACTACCGGTCGCCGATCCCGACGGACTACGCCGAACCCGTCCCGGCACGCTTCGCACACGTCCCGCTCCTGCCCTTCCTGCGCCGGGTCCTCACCCGCCCGAACCTCCTGCTGGAGCTGCTGCTCATCCGCGTCACGTACGCCGCCTACCAGCAGGTCAGACTCGCGGCGACCGGCGGCTCCAACTCGGCCGGCCGGGCGCGGGCGGAGGTGCACGGCCATCAGATCCACGACATGGAGCGCTGGCTCCACATCGACATCGAGCACTGGGCCAACCACGCCGTCGTCAAGGTCGACTGGATCCGGAACTTCTTCGACTTCTATTACGAGTCCTTCCACTTCGTCGTCCCGCTGAGCGTCCTCGCCGTCCTGTACTGGCGCCGCCCCGTCGACTACCGCTGGGCCCGCTCCTCCCTCGGCTTCGCCACCCTGCTCGCCCTCGTCGGCTTCTGGCTCTACCCGCTCGCGCCGCCGCGCCTGATGCCCGAGCTCGGCATCATCGACACCGTCCACGGCGTCCAGGACTTCTCCAAGCCGGACTACGGCACCCTGACCGCCCTCACCAACCAGTACGCGGCGATGCCGTCCCTCCACTTCGGCTGGTCCCTGTGGTGCGGGCTCGTCATCGCGATCATCGCGCCGAGATGGTGGATGAAGGCCCTGGGCCTGCTGCACCCGCTGTTCACGGTCACGGCGATCGTGGTGACCGGCAACCACTGGGTGCTGGACGCGGCGGGCGGTGCGGTGGTCGTGGTGGCGGGGTTCGGGCTGGCCTATCTGTTCCAGGGGCCGCGGGCACGCAGCACGACCGCGACGGCGGTCGGTGCGGAGCGGGAGCTCGTGCCCTCCGGTGGCGTCAGCCGCCCCGGATCAGGGTCCCCACCTCATGCTTGAGGAAGCCGTCCTGGCAGAACTCGAAATGGTCCACCCTGCGTAGATCGAAAACCTGCCGGATGCCTCGCTGACGGGCCAGCGCGACGACGTCGTTGAACCGCTGCTCGAAATGTATCGAGAAGAACACGCGCGTTCTGTCGCTGATGGACCTGATGCGGTCGATGCGCTGGAAGAAGAGGTCGTAATGACCGTCCGGCTCCCAGTAGTTCCACAGATCCGCCGCGTGGCGCTGGACCTGAGCGAGGTCCTTTCCGCTGATCTTGTGGAGGTATTCGCAGACGTTCTGGAACTCGATGAGCGATTCCGGAATCTGCGCGATGCGTTTCAATTCCGCCAGCGGCTGTGCCGGGTTCAGATGGGCCATCTTGCCTGAGATGACCATGGTGGAGTGGTTGATGTTCGGGTCGAGCAGCAGCACCGACTTGATCTTGGGCTGTCGCTCGGGATGGTCCCGCCACAACTCGGCCAGGCGGAACAGCATGTCGCAGCCGACCGAGAAGCCCACCAGGGTGATCCGTTTGTACGGGTACTGCCGCTGGAGATTGTTGATGGCTCCGCTGATGAGGTCGGTGTGGGCGGCAATGCCGATCGGGCGGTAGCGATCGTCCCTCGCTTCCTCGGCGTTGTGCCCGAACAGGGTGATGGCGGCGGTGTGCTGCCGGGCGACGTTCATGAACGGCCGAAAATCGTCCGCGTCCAGACCGAGTCCGTGCAACAGGATGATGAGATCGGCGGATTCCGTACGGCGCTCCAGGAACCAGAGCTGTCGTCCGATCACGGCGTTGTCCGAGGGAAGGTCCTCCTCGAAGTCGTCCGCGTGGATGTCGAAGGAATGCCGCACCACTTCGCGGCGCAACTCGCGGCGGCGCTCGGCGAGTCCGCGGGCCCACCAGGCCAGGGAGAAGACGGCTGCCACGGCCAGCATCACCAGCGTGCCGCCGGCGACCACATGGCTCCAGGTCCAGCCGATGACGGAGCGCGCCTCGTCGCTGTAGATACCGATGGCGGTTCCCACGACGGCACCCACCAGGGTGACCGCCGCCTTGTGCCGGCCGAGGAATCCGGCCGCCCTTTCCATCAACTGCGAGCCGTGGATCATTGTCCCCCACCCGGTCCCACCAGCTCCGTCAATCCGTCGCGCACCGTCACGGTGCCCATGAAGTGGCCGTCGGACACATCGGCGACGTGCAACGGCCGTGTGCTGCCGTTCTGATAGGCGTGCACGACACAGCCCATCCGCGCCAGCGCGTGGCTGGGCTCCATGCTCAGCAGCAGGCCGGGGGGCTCCAGGGCGCGCATCACCGTCTCGACGACCCGGTTCCTGATGTCGTCGCTGTACTGATAGAGCACGAAGTTGCAGGTCACGACATTGATGCGGTGGGCGCGCAGAAACGCCTCCAGGGCGGGGAAGTCGAGGATGTCCAGCGGCCGCAGCGCCACTTCCGTACCAGCCGTCTCCGCCTGGCCCAAGGACCACCGCACCTCTTCGAAGCGCTGCTCGTAGTAGTCCGAGGGGCCGTGACAGGCGCGGACCCAGTCGAGCGTGGGCAGCGGTGGACGGTCGACGCCGCCGACGTAGTCCAGCGGAATCACCCGGAACGGCAGGGGCGCGGGGTGCCAGTGCAGATCTCCGGCGAAACGGTCGTAGACCGCCTTGTTGTTCAGCTGGCGCGGCAGCAGTCCGACGCTGGTACCGAGGTCGAGGAAACGGACCTGCCGGATGTTCCGGAACGCGGCGAAGGCCCCGACGACGAGCTGCGGAACCAGGAACCGGCGGGCTCCGGTGTACGAGTTCGAATGGCTCTCCATCAGGCGCATGACGTCGAGCGCCCGTTCCGACAGGGCGTCCGCGAGGGCCGGGACGCGCCGCGCAACGGACAGCTCCGCGCGGAACACGTCCGCCAACCCCTCGTCCTGGAGCGCCAGTTGCCGCACGGCGATGCCAAGCAGAGTGATGGCGTGGGCATCGCTGATGTGCGGTCGTTGCCGCCACATCGTGGACAGCAACCGGTCCAGCCCGCCGGACGACTCGGACTCGCCCACCTTGCTCAGACACTCGTGGAACAGGGACCAGCCGTGGTTGCCCTGCTCGTGCTGCCGCATGTCGGCCAGGGCTGTGAGCAGCGACTGCTTGCGCGTTGAGAGCACGGGCCACTCCTTCGCAGACGGAGGATGGGAGGTCACGCAACCGCCATGTGGTTCGGCAGCCGTAGCTGGGCGGGGGAGAGCCCACGCAGGGTGTGGATCTCCGCGAAGCGCTCCACCGCGCCGAACACCTCCGGTGACACACCGAGTCGCCGTAACCCCGCCAGGGCCAGCCGGATGACGGTCCGTGCGAGGTCACCCAGCTCGGGGTCGGCCAGACCGTGTCGTGCGGCGTCGACCCAGTCCTGACGCGTGGGCGACGGCGCGGCGTGGCCGAGGAGAGAGGCGACGGAGTCGGACGTGACCTCGTCGTCCAGGAGCGCCGCCACCACCGCGACGGGGACCATCCAGTCGTCGCCGCCCTGGGCGTCGAGCATGCGCAACTCCAGATGGCCGCAGGCACGGACGGGCGGAACCAGGGACTTCAGGTGATGGAAGACGTCGTCGACGTGCACGGCCCGTGGCCCCGTGCCGCGCAGCCAACGTCTCAGGGACAGCCCGGCGGGCGCCGGCTCCCAGAGGGCCGAGCGGTCCCCGGCCGGGCCGGAGTCCTCCTGCCTTATGGCCATCACCTGCGCGTCAAGGGCGTACCGGGTCCATACGCCGCGTGGATCGCTGCCCGACGGCAGCGGTCCGTTGCGGAACCGGTCCGCCCGGAACCGCAGCAGCTGCCGCCCCGAGAGCGCGGTCACCTCACGGGAGCCGCGGACCTCCAGGACGGGGGAGTTGGCGAACACGGCCATCAGCAGCGGACCGAGCGAGTTGGCTATCTGCCACCTCCGGGACCGTCCCCGCCACCCGTCGGAGCCGTCCCCGGCATCCACGTTCACCTGCACGGACGCGGTGTTGCACAGCAGCGCGTCGCCGGCGCTTCCGAGATGCGCGTAACAGCGCTTCAGCGCCTGGTAGCGCGGCAGCGCGACGCTGAACCGCGGGGGCCGTTGGTCGAGTCCGGCTCCCACCAGCCGCATCCCCGCCTCCCGCGCCCGGCCGCGAAGGACGGCCAGATCGGCGGCCGCGGAATCGATGCAGCCCTGAAGTGAGGCGTACGGCAGACCGCTCAACTCCAGTTGGCCGCCGGGCTCCCAGGACACCTGTCCGCCGTCCGGCAGGATCCTGCCGGCCAGCCGATCGACCTCCGCCAGCTCCTCGGGGCCCGCTCGGCGTGCCGGATCGTCCACCGGCAGTACGAGCCACTCCAGCTCTACGCCAATTCGCCCCACCCGGTCTCGCGACAGCGAGTGATCGAAGATCAGTCGCTTCGCGTCCAACTCACTCAACGTACTTTCCAAAGAAGCACGCCCCCCGGTCGTTGGATGTCCAAGTCGTACAGCCATCATTACGCCAGATCCTTTTTACCCGCGTCCAGGGGGCCGAAGGCGTGCGGAGGTGAACGTACTCAAGAAAATTCCGATTCCGCCACTTGCGGGACGGGTATTGGACTATGGTCTTGGGTCTCCGACAGCGGGGTTCGACCCGTACTCACGAAGAGAGTGACTGATTCCATGTCTTCCTTTCCGTCCTCCGAGCACTTGACGCACAAGCGTTTCGGACAGCTGACCTATTTGGAACGTGTGGCCGATTCTCGTAGGGTCAGCGTGTTCTTTCATGGTCTGGGGCTGGATGCGACGGATTATCAGGAGTATCTGGAGACTCACGAAACCCATGGAATTGCCGTCAGTCTGGCCGGTTACGCCCCGGGGCACGCGGATCCGCTCCCTCCGGTACCGGCCAGTCGGCATGTCGAGATGGTGGCGGGCCTCGTCGACCTCATCAGCAGAAACAATCCGGACAAACGGATCGACCTGATCGGGTTCTCCCTGGGTGCCGACCTGGTGTTGCAGCTCGCGGAGTGGTGGACGAACGACCCCGGGCGTACGCGCCCTCCGGTCTCCGGCGTGCTCCTGCTCGATCCCAACGTGAATCAATCGACCATGACGATCTCGCGGCTATTCGCATCGGCGGACCGACGTGATCCCACACCCGCGCTGAAGGAACTGGTCGGGTTGGCGCGGGATCGTGACGTGCTGCGTTCCCTGCGCGACTACGCCAGCAAAATCTCGTCAAAGGATTTCAGCCAGGTGCATCGGCTGGCCAACGACATGATCCGTTACTGGGATCCGGTCGGATACGATCAGTTTGGGGCCCGTGTCGCTCGCGTGACTGAAATCGCGGATGTGGTGAGTATCGTGCTCTCCGCCGATTACGAGGAGCATCTCGAGGGCATGAAGAACGCCGTGCGGCGCAAAAGCCCTCGCGCGGACGATGTGCTCTTCAATATCACGGAGCTCGATCATTTCGAGCTTATTGAGAGCGACTTTCTGTCACGTGAGCTGAAAGCCATCGGGTGAGGACGGCGGCGAGGGCCGGGTCCGGGGCCGGGTCCGGGGCGTAGAGGGTGCTGCTGCCTCCCCCGGGACGGGCCGACGGCGCCGGGAGCCGTCGGCCCGAGTTTGTCAGGCCAGGCTGACCCGGAGTTCCTTCACACCGTTGATCCACGCGGAGCGCAGCCGCCGCGGGTCGCCCGCCGGCCGCAGCTCCGGCATCGCGTCGGCTATCGCGTTGAAGATGAGGTCGATTTCGAGGACGGCCAGGGACTTGCCCAGGCAGTAGTGCGGGCCTCCGCCGCCGAAGCCGAGGTGGGGGTTCGGGTCTCGGGTGATGTCGAAGGCGTCCGGGTTCTCGAAGACCTCGGGGTCGTGGTTGGCGGCGGCGTAGAAGAGGCCGACGCGGTCGCCCTTCCTGATCTGCTTGCCGCCGAGTTCGGTGTCCTGGGTGGCGGTGCGCTGGAAGGAGTTGACGGGTGTGGCCCAGCGGACGATCTCCTCGGCGGCGGTCGCCGGCCGCTCCGCCTTGTACCGCTCCCACTGGTCGGGGTGGGTGAGGAAGGCGTGCATGCCGTGGGTGATGGCGTTGCGCGTGGTCTCGTTCCCCGCGACGGCCAGCATCAGCACGAAGAACCCGAACTCGTCCGAGTTGAGGTTGCCCTCGTCCTCGGCCGACACCAGCGTCGTCACGATGTCCTTGGCCGGGCACTGCTTGCGATCGGCGGCCATGTTCATCGCGTACGCGATGAGTTCGATGGCCGATTCCTGGCCGACCTCCTCGGTGATCGCGTACTCCGGATCGTCGTACGAGATCATCTTGTTGGACCAGTCGAAGATCTTGGCCCGGTCGTCCTGCGGGATGCCGATGAGCTCGGCTATCGCCTGCAGCGGCAGTTCGCAGGCGACCTGCGTGACGAAGTCGAAGGAGCCGGAGCGGGCGCGGGCCTCCGTGACGATCGCGTGGGCGCGGGCGCGCAGGGTGTCCTCCAGTGCGCGGATGGCCCTCGGGGTGAACACCCGCTGCACGATCTGGCGGACCCGGGTGTGTTCCGGCGGGTCCATGTTGAGCAGGATCAGCCGCTGGGCGTCGATCGCGTCGCGCTCGATGTGCTCGTTGAAGCGGATGATCGCCGTGTTGAGGTACGAGGAGAACAGCTCCGGGTGCGTCGACACGTACTTGACGTCCGCGTGCCGGGTGACGGCCCAGTACCCCTCGTCCTGGAAGCCGGCGAGGTTCGATGTCTGGGGGACCCAGTGAACCGGCTCGGCTCGGCGCAGCTCGGCGAACTCCGGCAGGGGGACGCGGTGTTGCAGCAGATCGGGATCGGTGAAGTCGAACCCGTCGGGGAGAGCTGGACAGGGCATGGGCGACTCCAGCTGAGGTCTGGGCCGTGGTGTCTTCTGACGGGCCATCAGGAATGAGGTCGCCGTGAAGGTAGTAACGGGTTCTAGAAGTAGCAAGAGGTGCGGCGCCTCGAATTGACTGCACGCCCCTTGCGGTGGCGGGCGACCGGTCAGCAGACTGCAGGTGGAACTAGAACACGTACTAGTTCCGCGTGGCGGGCCGGGCCGGGACGCCCCCGCGCCGCGCGGGTACCGGAGGAGAGGAACTCCCCATGGCCGCGGAACCCGTGATCGTCGAGGCCGTACGCACCCCCATCGGCAGGCGCGGCGGCGCGCTCGCCAACCTGCACCCCGCCTATCTCCTGGGCGAGACCTACCGTGAACTCCTCGGCCGCACCGGCATTCCCGCCGACTGCGTCGAACAGATCGTCGGCGGCACGGTGACCCACGCCGGCGAACAGTCCATGAACCCCGCGCGCACGGCCTGGCTGACGGTCGGGCTGCCGTACGAGACGGCCGCGACGACGGTCGACGCACAGTGCGGATCCTCGCAGCAGGCCTCCCACATGGTGGCCAACATGATCGCCGCGGGGGTGATCGACGTGGGCATCAGCTGCGGCGTCGAGTCCATGTCGCGGGTGCCGCTGGGATCGGGGTCGAAGCACGGCCCCGGGAAGCCGTTCCCCGATGAGTGGAACGTGGATCTGCCGAATCAGTTCGAGGCGGCGGAGCGGATCGCCCGCCATCGTGGCCTGACGCGGGAGAACGTCGACTCGCTGGGCCTGATCTCGCAGGAACGGGCCGCGGTGGCCTGGGCGGAGGAGCGGTTCAAGCGCGAGACGTTCGCCGTACACGTGCCGACGACGGAGGACGAACAGCGGGCCGGTCAGGGCATGTGGCGGCTCGTCGACCGGGACGAGGGGCTGCGCGACACGTCCATGGAGGCGCTGGCCCGGCTGAAACCGATCATGCCGACCGCCGTGCATACGGCGGGCAACTCGTCCCAGATCAGCGACGGTTCGGCGGCGATCATGTGGGCGTCGAAGCGAATGGCCCGCGCGCTGAAACTGCGACCCCGGGCGCGGATCGTCGCGCAGGCGCTGGTGGGCGCCGACCCGCACTTCCACCTGGACGGGCCGATCGACGCGACGCGGGCCGTGCTGGGCAAGGCGGGCATGTCCCTGAAGGACATCGACGTCGTCGAGATCAACGAGGCGTTCGCATCAGTGGTGTTGAGCTGGGCGCAGGTCTTCGAGCAGGACCTGGAGAAGGTCAACGTCAACGGCGGTGGGATCGCGCTCGGACATCCCGTCGGGGCGACGGGGGCCCGGCTCATCGCGACGGCACTGTATGAACTGGAGCGCGCGGACAAGGAGTTCGCGCTGGTGACGATGTGTGCGGGTGGTGGGCTGGCCACCGGGACGATCATTCAGCGGCTGTAGCCGCCGTCCAGGAAACCAAGGTGGTGAACGCGGCGGGGGCGATGGTGAGGATCGGTCCCGCCGGGTTCTCGGAGTCGCGGATGGCGGTGACGATGAGTTTCGCTCGCCGCAGCTGTCCTCATTTGCGAGGAGGTGTTCGCGATGGACGACCTGGACGCAGCGGCACGGCAGGAAGCCCTGAGGCGGTTGGACGTTCTGGTGGGTGAGTGGGCGGTGGAGGCCGAGTTCGCCGGTCTGCCGCCGTCCGTCGGGCACAGCGTGTTCGAGTGGACCTTGGACGGGCAGTTCCTGCTCCAGCGCACCCGGGCCCCGAAACCCGCGCCGGACAGCATGGCGATCGTCGCGGTGGTCCCGGAGGCGGGCGGCGAGTACACGTATCACTACTACGACTCGCGGGGTGTCGTACGGCTGTACTCGATGACCTTCGCCGACGGGGTGTGGCGGTTGCTGCGCGAGGCGCCGGACTTCTCGCCCCTGTCCTTCCGGCAGCGGTTCACCGGGCAGGTCGGCGACGACGGCAACACCATTCACGGAGTCTGGGACCGGTCGGCGGACGACTCGGCTGCCTGGGAGAAGGACATCGTCTTCACCTACCGCAGGAGCGAATGAGATGACTCCCGCCGGATCCGCCGGATCCGCTGTTTCGCCTGCCGAGATCGCACGCGGCATCGTCGACGCGAGCCTGTACATGGTGCTCGCCACCGCCGACGCGGAAGGCCGGCCGTGGAGTTCCCCGGTCTACTTCGCCCACCTGGAGTGCCGCGAGTTCTTGTGGGTCTCCTCGCCGCAGGCCGCGCACTCGCGCAACATCGCGCTACGACCCCGGGTGGGCATCGCCGTCTTCGACTCGTCGGCGGCGATCGGCACCGGCCAAGGTGTGTACATGTCCGCTCTGGCCGAACCGGTGGCAGGGCCGCCCGACATCGAGCGCGCCATGGAAGTCTTCTGCCACCGCTCCCTCCTCCACGGCGGCCGCGCCTGGACACCCGACGACGTGAACCCCTCCTCCGGCCTGACGCTGTACCGCGCGGTGGCCGACGGGCATTGGATCCTGGCCAAGGACGGAGGGCCGGACCACCGGATCCCGGTGGACCTCATATGAGTGGGGGAGGGGAGCCGGTGACGGGCACGGACGACTTCCGGGGCGGCACGCTCACCGGCTTCGCCTCCGACCCGGCGGCCCATGACTGCTTGCCGCGCCTCCACGGAAACGATCCCGATCCTGTGCGCTGAGGGCCGCTACTCCCGCCCTGAAGCCGTCACCGCCAGCGCCCCGACAACCAGTGCTGTGACCAGCAACGGAATGCCCAGCCCGTGGTGCAGCACCAGCCATGCCCCGAGTGCCGCGCCCGCGAGCATCGCGACCACCGAGGCCGTGCGGCGGGGGGAGTGCGTGCCGGGGCCGCCGCCCGCGCGGGAGTCGGCGGCGAGACCGGTCAGGGTCATCGTCAGGACCGTGGTCGTGAGGTCGGGGACGCCGAGGCGGCGGACGGTTGCGTTTCGGAGGCCCATCGCGAAGGCCGTGACCGCGATCAGGATGTAGATCGTCGCCGTGGCGTCGGGGGCGGCGGAGGCGACCACCGATGACCCGCCGAGCAGGAGCGCCTCCGCGGCGAGGGTGAGGCGGGCCCAGGTGCGGCGGGAGCCCTTGCCGAGGTGTACGGCGATACGGCCGCCCGCCGCCGCGCCCGCCACGAAGGAGCCCAGCGAGGTCAGCGTGTGCGGGACCGAGAAGCCGGGGGCGCCCGCCGCCGCGAAGCCCAGTACCACCACGTTGCCGGTCATGTTGGCGGTGAAGACGTGGCCGAGGCCGAGGTAGCTCACCGCGTCGATGAGGCCGCTGACGACGGTCAGTGTCAGCAGCACGGCAACCAGGGGTAGTCCGCGCGCCTCGCGGGTGGCGTCTGCGTCCGCCGTGGTGCTGTCCGCGCTCACTTGGCCTCCGGGTGGTGGGTGGGTCGGGTCTGCTCAGTTCAGCACTGAGGAGTGGGGAGCTCTCGGATGTCTCGGGGTACGACAAGGCCGAGCGCGCCGCTGACATGCTTGCTGCGCAGCCGACGACTCTCGGTGAGCCGTACTCGCGCCACCAGCGTGAGGGTGCCGAGGTCGAGCGCGCCCAGCAGGCGCAGAAGGTGTGCGAAGCAGACCACGGTCTCCCGCCGAGCATCGCTACGACCGGACGGAGTGTCGCAGGGTGAGCCGGCACGGTGTGCGCGGATGACCCAGCCGTAGATCTCCAATATCGAGGGCGGGGACGCTGTGCCGGGCGGAAACTCGGCGGCCTGAGTCGGGCGGCGGGGCGAAGTGGCTGAGGAAGGGATACGGCGAAGGCGGCGGCCCCGGGGATCGGGGGCCGCCGCCTTCGCGTCGAGGGGGCTGATCGGTGCCGGATCAGTACCAGCCGTTGGCCTGCCAGAACGCCCAGGCGCCGGTCGGGCTGCCGTAGCGGGAGTTCATGTAGTCGAGGCCCCACTCGATCTGGGTCTCGGCGCTGGTCTTCCAGTCGGAGCCGGCGGAGGCCATCTTGGAGCCGGGCAGGGCCTGGACCAGGCCGTAGGCGCCGGAGGAGGAGTTCGTGGCGTCGACGTCCCAGCCGCTCTCGTGCTCGACGATCTTGCTGAAGGCGTTGTACTGGGCGGTGTCCGGGATCAGCTTGTGCGCGATCGCCTTCGCCTCGGCCGAGGAGGCCGTGGTGGCCGCATGGGCGGGAGCCGCGGTCAGGGCCATGCCGGTGGAGGCGGCGGCCAGCGCGACGGCGGTGAGGGCCTTCTTCGGGGAGGCGATGCGACGAGCGATGCGGGTGACGGACACGGAGAACCTTTTCTTCGGGGACCGGGCTGTCGCGGCGTGCCGTGGCCACGTGGTGCGGGGCGGTGGCATGCCGCGGCGCCGCGGCCCTGGGGGGCACGTCGGCGCCGTGCGACGTCATCCAGAGAAACAGGCTCGATCCCCGTCCGCAATGACCCCTTTTACTAGTTGTGGTCGCATGTGGGCCGTTGGCCTGTTCTGTGACCTGGCTCTCAATGTGCAGGTCAGGGTGGGTGCGGGCGCGTACATGCCAAGCGATAAGGTCTACGATCCGGCCTCGTAGGTGACCTGGGTCATGTGGGGTGCTTCACCGTTGAACCGCCGTGGTGTGACAGCCGGCGCACGACGGTTCACCCAGCGGGGGCGTCGAAAGTGACCGGCGTCTCGAAAGCCGCCCGGCGGGTGGCCCGGCGGAGGGCCCGGAGGATCGCCGGGCCGAGCAGCGCCGTCAGAACGACCGTGACCAGCGCCCGGCCCAGGTCCCAGCCGAGCGAGGTGGCCAGGCAGTACGCGACGAAGCGGGCCAGGTTGGCGGCGACCGCCCCGTCCGGGTGGAAGGCGATGTTCGAGGCGTTCTCCGTCATGAAGGTCCAGCCCGCGAGGTTCGTGATCGTGCCGTACGCGAAGGCGGAGAGGAAGCCGTAGACGCCGAGGAGCGCGAGTTCGGCACGCCCGCGCAGACGGTCGGGGCCCGGGAGCAGGCCCGCCCCCATCGTGAACCAGCCCATCGCCAGCATCTGGAACGGCATCCATGGACCCACCCCGCCCGTGAGCAGCGCCGACGCGAACATCGTCACCGAGCCGAGCACGAAGCCGAAGCCGGGGCCGAGCACGCGTCCGCTCAGCACCATCAGGAAGAACATCGGCTCGATGCCGGCCGTCCCGGCGCCGATGGGGCGCAGTGCCGCGCCGGTGGCTGCCAGTACGCCGAGCATCGCCACCGCCTTCGGGCCGAGGCCGGACTCGGAGATCGTCGCCGCCAGGACCGCGACGAGGAGGAGCAGCAGGCCCGCGAAGAGCCACGGGGCGTCCCGCACGTGTGCGCCGACCTGGGAGGTGGGCGGGGTGAGGAACGGCCAGCCGAGGGCGGCGACGCCGACCGCGCTGACGAGGATCAGGGCGGACACGGAACGGGGGCCCAGGCGGACGGCCTTGGCCTGGCGGGTGTCGGTCATGCCAGCGCCTGCCTCACCTGCGCGACCGTGAGCCACTTCTGCGGCGCCAGGATCTTGGTGACCTGCGGGGCGAAGGAGGGGGAGGCCACCACCACGTCCGCCGTCGGACCGTCCGCGATCACCTCGCCGTCGGCGAGCAGCACCACCCGGTGGACGAGCTCGGCGGCCAGCTCCACGTCGTGCGTCGCCAGCACGATCGCGTGCCCCTCGGCCGCCAGCCCGCGCAGGACGGTGACCAGGCGGGCCTTCGCCGCGTAGTCCAGGCCCCGGGTCGGTTCGTCGAGGAGCAGGAGGGGAGGGCGGGCGGTCAGCACCACGGCCAGCGCCAGGGCGAGGCGCTGGCCCTCGGAGAGGTCGCGGGGGTGGGTGTCGTCGGTGACACCGGGGAGCAGCTCGGTGACCAGGGCCCGGCAGGTGCCGGGGGCCGCGTTCGCGTCCCGGTCGGCGGCCTCGCACTCGGCGGCGACCGTGTCGGCGTACAGCAGGTCGCGTGGTTCCTGCGGTACGAGACCCACGCGGCGTACGAGCTCGGGGGGTGCCGTGCGGTGCGGTACGAGGCCGCCGGCCCGCACCGATCCGGCCGACGGCTCCACCAGGCCGACCAGCGCGGAGAGCAGCGTGGACTTTCCGGCGCCGTTGCGGCCCATGAGCGCGACGGTCTCGCCGGGGGCCACGGTCAGGTCGACGTGGCGCAGGGCCTGGACGCGGTCGCGGCGGACGGCGAGGTCGCGGACTTCGGCGGGGGGCGCGGGAGTCGGGGCCGGGGCGGGCCTCTTGCGGAGGCGCCAACGCGGCGACGCGGGGAGGACGGGTTCGGGGACGGGCCCGGCTGGTGCCGGGGTTGCGGGAGGTGTGTCGCGGGTCCCGTCTCGGCCCGCCAGCCGTTCCCGCAGGCCGCCCGCCCGCCGCCGCGCGTCGCGGACCGTCAGCGGCAGCGGGGACCAGTCCGCGAGACGGCCCAGGGCCACCACCGGTGGGTACACCGGCGACACGGCCATGATCTCGGCCGGGGTGCCGAGGACCGGGGCCGAGCCGGGCGCGGGGAGAAGGGCGACCTGGTCGGCGTACTGGACGACGCGCTCCAGTCGGTGTTCGGCCATGAGGACCGTCGTGCCGAGGTCGTGCACGAGGCGCTGGAGGACCGCGAGGACCTCCTCCGCGGCCGCCGGGTCGAGTGCGGAGGTCGGTTCGTCGAGGACGAGGACCCTCGGGTGCGGGGTGAGGACCGAGCCGATCGCGACGCGCTGCTGCTGGCCGCCGGAGAGGGTGGCGATGGGCCGGTCGCGGAGGTCCGCCAGCCCCAGCAGGTCCAGGGTCTCCTCGACGCGGCGGCGCATCACGTCCGGGGCGAGGCCCAACGACTCCATGCCGTAGGCGAGTTCGTCCTCCACGGTGTCCGTGACGAAGTGGGACAGCGGGTCCTGGCCCACCGTGCCCACCACGTCGGCGAGTTCGCGCGGCTTGTGGGTACGGGTGTCCCGGCCGGCCACCGTGACCCGGCCGCGCAGGGTGCCGCCGGTGAAGTGCGGCACGAGACCGCTCACCGCGCCGAGGACGGTGGACTTGCCGACTCCCGACGGGCCGACGAGCAGGACGAGTTCACCTTCCGGCACCTCGAAGTCCACGCCCTGGACGGTGGGTTCGGCGGCACCGTCGTACGTCACGGAGACGTTCTCGAAGCGGATCACGACGGTTCCTTGGGGTCGGGGGCGGCGAATGCCGGGAGCAGGCCGAGGAGTACGGCCGCCGCGGGCCAGAGGGGGAGGGCCGGGGCGACGAGGGGGATCACGCCCGGGTTCAGGGCCTTGGGGTCGTAGGCGGAGGCGAGGACGAGGAGCACGGCCACCGCCACACCGGAGCCGGTGACCAGCCAGGCCCGGACGTCCCAGCGGTCCGGGCGGTAGCGGGTACGGAGCGAGCGGCGGCCGCCCAGGCGCAGGCCCGCGAGGGCGGCGGCGAGGCCCGCGAGCAGAACGGGGAGGCCGTACGTGCCGCCCTCGGCGGTCAGCAGTCCGTACGTTCCCGCGCAGACGCCCAGCAGGCCGCCGAGGGTGAGGGCGGTGGTCGTACGGCGGACGCGGGCGGGGACGTCGGCGGTACGGCCGTAGCCGCGGGCGTCCATCGCGGCGGCGAGGGCGACGGAGCGTTCCAGGGCGCCCTCCAGGACCGGGAGTGCGACCTGGAGGAGGCCCCGTACGCCCTTGTCGGGGCGACCGCGCAGACGGCGGGCGGCACGCAGGCGCTGGACGTCGAGGATCAGGTTCGGGGCGAAGGTGAGGGCCACGACCACTGCCACGCCCATCTCGTACAGGGCGCCCGGCAGCGACTTGAGGAGTCGGGCCGGGTTCGCGAGGGCGTTCGCGGCGCCCACGCAGATGAGGAGGGCGGCCAGGCGCAGGCCGTCGTAGAGGGCGAAGAGGAGACCTTCGGCGGTGACCCGGCCGCCGAGGCGGATGCCCTGCGCCCAGTCGGGGAGGGGGACTTCGGGGAGGGTGACGATCACGTGCGTGCCGGGGACGGGGGAGCCGAGGACGACGGCGAAGGCGAGGCGGATGAGGAGTACGCCCAGGGCGAGTTTGACGAAGGCGGTGTAGGAGCGGGCGGTGGGGGTGCGGGGAGCAGGTGGCGACGGAGAAAAGGCCGTGCGCCCCGTCGAAGGAGAGCAAGAAGGACGGGGGCCCTTCGGAGGCCCTGCTCGCGGGAGCGGCGACCGTGGCGGCA
>NZ_LGDG01000229.1 GCF_001279775.1 Streptomyces sp. MMG1533
ACAAGGGCTGACGCTCCCTCAAGCCACCTGTTTCTGCTATCTCGGAGCACCACCAGTGAGCACTCAACGCCGCCTTCGCATCCCCGGCATCGCCTACGGGGGTGACTACAACCCCGAGCAGTGGCCCGAGGAGGTCTGGGCCGAGGACATGCGCCTCATGCGTGAGGCCGGCGTCACCATGGTCAGCGTCGGCATCTTCTCCTGGGCGCTGCTCGAACCGTCCGAGGGCGTCCACGACTTCTCCCGCATGGACCGGATCCTCGACCTCCTCCACGAGAACGGCATCGCGGCCGACCTGGCCACGCCGACCGCCGCCCCGCCCGCCTGGTTCTTCAAGGCCCACCCGGAGGCGCTGCCGGTCGACCGGGACGGGCGTCGGCTGTGGCCCGGCAGCCGCCAGACCTTCTGCCCGTCCAGCCCTGCCTACCGCCGAGCGGCACTGCGTATCGCGGAGGTCCTCGCCCACCGGTACGCCACCCATCCGGCCGTCGCCATGTGGCACGTCCACAACGAATACGGCTGCCACACCCCCGCCTGCTACTGCGACACCAGCGCCGCCGCCTTCCGCACCTGGCTGCGCGCGAAGTACGGCGACGACCTCGACGCCCTCAACCACGCCTGGGGCACCACCTTCTGGAGCCAGTGGTACTACGCCTGGGACGAGATCATCCCGCCCCGCGCCACCGCGGCTCCTCCCAATCCCACCCATCAACTCGACTGGCGCCGGTTCTGCTCCGACGAACTGCTCTCGCTGTGCACCGCCGAACGCGAAGTACTGCTCCGGGCCGCCCCGGACATCCCCGCGACCACCAACCTCATGGTCCTGCGAACCTTCGACGCACTCGACTACTGGCGCTGGGCACCCGAGTTGGACATCCTCTCCAACGACCACTACCTGATGTCCGACGACCCTGAGGCGGAGCTCGACATCGCCCTCAGCGGCGATCTCATGAGGTCTCTCGCGGGCGGCCCGTGGTTTCTGATGGAGCACTCGACCGGTGCCGTCAACTGGCAGCAGGTCAACCGCGCCAAGAGCCCGGGAGAAATGCGCCGCAACGCACTCGCGCACGTGGCGCACGGTGCCGACGGCATCGCCTTCTTCCAGTGGCGGGCGGCGAAGGCGGGAGCCGAGCAGTGGCACTCCGCGATGCTGCCGCACGCGGGAACCGACAGCGCCATCTGGCAGGACGTCGTCCGACTGGGCAAGGACCTGAAGGCCCTGACCGAGGTACGAGGCTCCACGGTCGCGGCGCAGGTGGCGATCGTATGGGACTGGGACGCCCGCTGGGCACTGGAACTGCCCTCCCAGCCCAGCGGCGAGCTGCGCTACCAGGACCTGGTGCGCGACTGGTACACGCCCCTGTGGCGAGCGGGCGTCGCCGTCGACTTCGTACGCCCTGACGACCCCGCGCTCGACCGCTACAAGCTCGTCCTCGTCCCGTCGCTGTACCTGGTGACGGACGCGGCCGCGGACAACCTCACCGCCTTCACCGCAGGCGGGGGCACGCTGGCCGTCGGCTTCCACAGCGGCATGGTCGACGAGAACGGCCACATACGCCTCGGCGGCTACCCCGGCGCGTTCCGCGACCTCCTGGGCGTGGTCACCGACGAACTCTTCCCCTTGCTTCCGGGAGAGACAACAGGGCTGACCGGTGATGTGCCCCCGGGTGCCAGGGCCGACCTGTGGTCGGAACGGGTGCGGCTGGCCGGCGCGCTGGAAGTCGTCTCCTACGCCGACGGCCCGTTGACCGGCCTGCCTGCCGTCACTCGCCATGCGTATGGCAGCGGCACCGCCTGGTATCTGGCGACCCACCCCGACCAGGAAACCCTGGCCACCCTGCTCCACCGCATCCGCCAGGACGCCGACGTCGCTCCCGAACACCAGGTGCCCGCCGGAGTCGAGGTCGTCCGGCGCCGCGGCACGGAGGCCGACTTCCTGTTCCTCATCGACCACACCGGGAAAGGAGCCGAAGCCCCCGCCGCGGGGGTGGAGCTCCTCACCGGCACCCCGGTCTCCGGGACCGTCTTCGTCCCTCCCGGAGGTGTCGTCGTCGTCCGAGAACCGCACCTCATCACGTCCTGACGCCGAGTAAGAAGCCACTGTCAGCGTCCGGCCGACGTTGCCCGCAGCGGAGTTCGGCGATCCCTCCGGCCTGCCAGATCCTGGATGCATAAGTGACGTCCTCGTCGCCGAACGTCCCGGCCGAGCCCACGTCGATGAAGGCCGGGGGCGGACCGGACAGGTCGGCCGCGCGGGCCGGAGCAGAGTAGGGGGAGACGTCGTCGGTGCCGCGTGCCTCGCCCAGCAACGCGTTCCAACCGGTTTCGTTGGCGGTGCGGTCCCATACGCCCAGGCCGGTCATCTGAACCCGGCTCCGCCTCCGCGCTGACCCGCGAATCCGCGCATCGTCGTCGGTCAGCCCGGTGACGTCGGTGCGGTAGCCACGGCCCTGGGAGCACTCGCGCCGCTACCCTCTCGGCGACGGCTCCGGACGCACGCCGCACGGCGCTTCCCTGGACCCACCACGTGCGGTCGGGGGGTGGCGCCGCAACGTCACCGGACGTCGGCCGAGGGCGGAGGCTTCATGCTCCACCTGATCGCCCTGGTCAGGACATGGCCGGTGAGCGGTATCGCGGCGTCCTCGAGCACGGGAACGCGCGGAAACCCCAGCAGCCTTCGGGCCCACTCCGGGAGGGACGTCACCGCGTTGGCGGCGAGGAGGGCGTAGGCGGGCCGGGCGGCAAGCGGCAGCGGTGGCTGTAGCAGCAGGAAGCGCGCCGCCGCCCGGCACTCCGGGGTGGCACGGAGTTCCGGACGGTACGCGGCCAGGCGGGCTTCGAGCTCCGCCCGCGTCCGAGGCGGGTCGGGCACCCCGAGGGCCGTCGCCACCTTCGCCGTGTCCGCCACGTAGGCGTCGTAGTCGGCGGATGCGAAGGGCCGGGCCCCGAACCGCTCATGGGCACGCAGGAAACTGTCCGTCTCGGTGACATGCACCCACTCGAGCAGGTGCGGATCGGCGGCGTGGTAGTACTCGCCCTCCGCTGTCACCCCCCTGACCCGCTCATGGATCGCGCGGACCCGTTCGACGGCGCTGCGGGCGTCCTCGGCGGTTCCGAAGGTCGTCACGGCGAGGAACGTACTGGTGCGCTGCAACCGCCCCCAGGGGTCGCCGCGGTACCCGGAATGAGCGGCCACGGCGGCCATGGCCAGCGGGTGCAGGGATTGCAGCAGCAGGGCGCGCAGTCCGCCGATGAACATCGAGGCGTCGCCGTGCACGACGCGGATGGGCCGTTCGGCGCCGAACCACCGCGGCCCCGGGGTGTTGTGGATGCGAGCCCGGTTCGCGGGACCGTCCGGCCCCGCGACGCGGCTGAAGAGCGCCTTGCCGAGCCTGTCCCGCACGCCGGAAACCGTGAGGACGTCCATGTCCATGGTCCCATTCTGCGCCCCTGCACAGTCCGGCGGACACCGCCCCGGCCTCGAGCCGTCCGTTCCACGTTCTCGCCGTACCCGGGGCACCGGCCGCCCTGGCACGAGCGGCCCGCCGGCGCTGGACCGCGCCGTGGCACGAGCCGGTCGATGTCGCCGTCGGCCAGTGTCTTCAGGGCCTCGGGAGCGAGGCGGAGGAGGGCACGACACACGACACAGCCGGGGGCTGCCGATGCTGCGGACGTCCGCCGGATGCCGGAGTGCCTCGTGTGAGCGGGCGGGCAACGTGGGATCGATCCTGCATGCCCATCATGGTCACACGTGCATCAGGAAGCATCGGCTCCGCTGTACGACGCCCGCGTCCGGAGGGTCCTCGCGACCTCCTCGGCCCGGCCCGGCGGCTGCCCCACGGCCCCGGCAGCCGTGGCGTCGACCGGCGCTCGGTCGGCCTGAGCGCCAAGTCCCGTACGGCGTGCCCGCCAAGGCGCTCGGCCTGCTGCCGGTCCTGCCGGCGGACCGAGGGCTGACCACCCTGATGGTCCACACCCGAGAGATCGCCGAGGTGATCGCCGAAGCGCCCGCCGCCGTGCGCCACCAGCGCGCGGGCGGTCCGTTCGATCCGGCCGCCGAGACCTCCGTGCCCGCGGCGGTGCTGCGCCCGCACACGGTGTTCGGCGCGCTCGGCTCCACGATCCGTCACCGGCCGGTCGAGGTGCGGCTGTGCCCGTGACCACCCGCGCGGTCCCAGCCCGCCCCGGACCGCCGCCCGTTCCCGCGCTGCTAGCCGCCGCCCACGGCGGGCCGGCCCTTGCGGTCACCGCCGTCGCGGGCCTGCTCGCGCTCCGCGCCGACCTGCGTCCGCTCGACGCCCTCGCCGTCACCGCGGCGGTGTTCACCGGCCAGCTCACCGTCGGCTGGGGCAACGACCTGCTGGACCTCCGTCGCGACCGCGCCGTCGGTCGCACCGACAAGCCGTTGGCCGTCGGAACCCTCCCGGTCGGCCGGGTGGTGGGAGCCCTGGTCGTGGCCGCCCTCGCCTGCCTCGTGCTGTCCGCGCTCGCCGACTGGCGCAGCGCGCTGGTCAACGCCACCCTTGCCACCGGTGCGGGCCACGCCTACAACCTCGGGCTGAAGGCCACCGCGTGGTCCTGGGCGCCGTACGCCTGCGCCTTCGGAACGCTGCCCTCGGTCGTCACACTCGCCGACCCCGCCCAGGGCTGGGCGCCGCTGTGGATGACCGGCGCCGGCGCCGCGCTCGGTGTCGGGGCGCACCTGCTCAACACGCTGCCCGACCTCGCCGACGACGAACGGACCGGCGTCCGCGGCCTCCCGCACCGGATCGGCGAGCGTCGCTCGCGCGCCCTTGCCGCCGTGCTGCTGCCCGCCGCCTCACTGCTCGCCGTGCTCGGCCCCGCAGGAACGCCCCCGGCGTGGGCATGGGCGGTCCTCGCACTGGTGGTCGTCCTCGCACTGCTCACGCTGGCCGCCCGCGGTCGTACTCCCTTCCGGGCCGCGGTGGCCATCGCCCTGGTCGACGTCGTGCTGCTCGTGGCGGCCGGCTGATGGCGCCCTCGCCCCACCACTTCGACCTCGCGGTGGCCGGCCTGCGCGAGAAGCGTCCATCACCGACAGGTGCCCAGCCGCTCCGGCGCCAAGAGACGCTCCTGCCCGGCGCGGGCGAGGACGGGCAGCACCGGGGCGGGCGCCGTCTGCCGCTCTCGACGGCACGCCGGCGCCCTCCGACGGGCCGCCTGCCGCTCGCGGGCGACGCTGCCGACCCGGTGAACTCGCTGACTCGCGAGGGCATCCACCCCACCGTGGTTTTCAGCATCGCACCCGGCCGGGCCGCGACGGAGGCACGGTGCGACGTGCGGCCCGAGCGTGCCGGGGAGCGGTGTGCCCGAGCCACCCGCCGGATCCTGCTCCCCCGGCTACGCCATACCGCTCCCGCCGCCCGCCTCGCCCGCCTCGCCCGCAACACGCGGCTTCCCGGGGGCGGGCTGCACGCCTCGGCCGCCGACCAGCATGCTTTTGATGGCCTCGTCGAGCTCGGCCTCGCCCGGGGCCGGCTCAGCCCGACCGTCGCGCTCGGCCTTCGTCGGGCGCTCGGCGCGCCCACTCGCGCGACCAGCCGACCACAGGAGCCAGCATGACCATGCGCGTCCTCAGCGTCCGCGGCGCCCTGCCCGAACACCGCCACCGCCAGGAGGAGATCACCGAGTCCTTCACGGCCACGATGGTCGAGGACGCGGTCAACCCCGGCGTCGTGGAACGGTTCCACCGCAACGTGTGCGTCGAGACCCGGCATACCGTGCTCCCGCTGGAGGAGTACGCCCGTCTCGATGATTTCGGCCAGTCGAACGACGTCTTCATCCGGGCCGGCGTCGAGCTCGGCGCCCGCGCGGTCGTCGACGCGCTCAAGAGCGTCGGCCTCACACCGGCCGACGTCGACTACATCGTGTCGTGCACCGTGACCGGACTGGCCGTCCCCTCGCTCGAGGCCCGCGTCGCAGCGGAGATCGGGCTGCGTCCCGACGTGGTGCGTCTGCCCCTCGTCGGCCTCGGCTGCGTGGCGGGCGTGGCCGGTATCGCCCGCCTGCACGATCTGCTGCGCGGCCGCCCGGACGGGGTCGCGGTGCTGATGTCGGTCGAGCTGTGCTCTCTCACGCTGCAGCGCGACGACACCTCGGTCGCCAACCTCGTGGCCAGCGGCCTGTTCGGGGACGGCGCCGCGGCGGTGGTCGCCGTCGGGTCCGAGCACGCGCTCGCGCAGTCCGACGACCCGGCTCGTCCCGAGGTCCTCGCGTCGCGCAGCCGTCTCTACCCCGACTCGGAGCGCATGATGGGCTGGGACGTCGGCTCCGGCGGGCTGCGGATCGTGCTCGACCCCTCGGTCCCCGACCTGGTGCGCCGTCACATCGGCGACGACGTCCGCGGCTTCCTCACCGACCACCGGCTGACCCGCGACGACCTCGGCTGGTACGTGGCGCACCCCGGCGGCCCCAAGGTCCTCGAAGCGCTGCAGGAGGCCCTCGAGGTCGAGCGGGACGCCCTGGGCGTGACCTGGGACTCGCTGCGCCGGATCGGCAACCTGTCGTCCTCCTCGGTGCTGCACGTCATGGCGGACACCCTCGCCGACCGTCCGCCCCCGCCCGGCTCCTACGGACTCATGCTCGCCATGGGGCCGGGCTTCTGTTCCGAGTTCGTGCTCCTGCGCGCTCCGGGCGGTGAGCGGTGAGCAGCGAGGTCCTGTTCACCGTCCTGGTCGTGGCCGTCGGCCTGGAGCGGCTCGCCGAACTGGTCGTGTCGCACCGCAACGCCGCCTTCAGCCTCGCGCGGGGCGGCGTGGAGTGCGGGCGGGGGCACTACCCGGTCATGGTGGTCCTGCACACGGGCCTGCTCGTCGGCGCGCTCGTGGAGGTGTGGATGCGCCGACCGGACGCGGTGGCGGTCCTCGCCTGGGCCATGCTCGCCTTCGTCGCGGCCTCGCAGGCGCTGCGGTGGTGGTGCATCGCCACGTTGGGACGGCAGTGGAACACCCGGGTGATCGTCGTGCCGGGTGCCGCGCGCGTGACGGGCGGCCCCTACCGCTGGATCCCGCACCCCAACTACGTCGCCGTCGTCGTCGAGGGGCTCGCGCTCCCCCTGGTGCACTCGGCCTGGGTCACGGCGGTCGTCTTCACCGCGCTGAACGGGTTCCTGCTCGCGACCCGCATCCGCACCGAGGACACCGCCCTGGCACGACTGGCCTGAAGGAGGCGCACATGGACCTGCTCGTCGTCGGCGGGGGCCCCGCAGGCCTGGCTACGGCCCTGCACGCGGCCCGGGCGGGGCTCGACGTCGCCGTGTGGGAGCAGCGCGCCGGTACCGTCGACAAGGCGTGCGGCGAGGGACTGATGCCGGGTGCCGTCACCGCCTTGGCAGCGCTCGGCGTGCACCCGCCGGGGCGCGACCTGCGCGGCATCGTCTACGTCGCCGGACCGCGCCGGGTGGATGCCGACTTCGCAGCGGGCCCGGGCCGCGGGGTGCGTCGTACGACGCTGCACGCGGCGCTGCGCGAGGCGGTGCTGGCCGCGGGCGTACGGATCGAGCAGCGCACCGCGCGCCGGGTCGAGCAGGACGGGAACGGTGTGTCGGTCGACGGCACCCGTGCCGGCCATCTCGTCGCGGCCGACGGCCTGCACTCGCCGATCCGCCGGGCCCTGGGGCTCGGCCGGCCACGCCGGGCCCGCCCGCGACACGGGCTGCGGCGCCACTACGTGCTCGCCCCCTGGAGCGACCACGTCGAGGTGCACTGGGCCCGATGCGCGGAGGCCTACGTGACCCCGGTGGCCGACCACCTCGTGGGTGTCGCGGTGCTCACCACCGCCCGCGGATCATTCGACGACCACCTGGCCGCCTTCCCCGAGCTGCGGGAGCGGCTGGCCGGAGCCGAGCCCGCCGGACCGGTGCGCGGGGCGGGCCCGCTCCGCCAGGACACCAGCGCGCGCACCGCGGGTCGAGTGCTGCTCGTGGGCGATGCCGCCGGCTACGTCGACGCGCTGACCGGTGAGGGCATCGCCCTGGCGCTCGCGCAGGCGCCGGCGGCCGTCCGGGCCGTCACCAGCGGTGACCTGGCAGGCTACGAGCGGGAGTGGCGCCGGCTCACACGGCGCTACCGCTGGCTGACCCACGCGCTGCTCGGCGCGACGCGGGCGCCCCCGGCTCGCGCGGCGCTGGTGCCTCTGGCACTGCGGCTGCCGTGGTTGTTCTCCGCGACCGTCGACGCACTGGCCCGCCCGGCCGGGCAGCACGCGCAGGCGAGCCGCCGGAGTGGGTAGGTGGGTAGTCGGCTGGGTGGTCGGCGGCCGCCATGACCGCTCGTGGAGGAAGGCGTCGGGCTCACCGCGCTCCTGGCGTCCGAATTCGGTTCCGTGCCGGATCAAGGGCGCCGTACGACCGGTGTCGGCCGCGGCCCGACCACGCGTGGGTTCTCGCAGACTTGGATCCGGGTGCCAGGCAGCGCCAGGTCTGCGGTCCACACCGCCGTGCGCTGTGAGGTCAGCGCCGGTGCGCTCCTGGGCAAGGCGTGTCGGCTTCGCGGATCTAGCGTGCTGAACGAAGAATCTGCGGTGAAAGAACCCGCGGTTCACGCACGACACTTCAGGAGAGTCACATGTCCGACGCCGTCGAGCCGGTTCAGCCGGTACTGGAGCCGGCGGCCGCCGCGTTCGCCGAGGCGACCGCGAACCCGCCCTACCTCTTCGACCTGCCGCCCGCCGAGGGCCGCAAGGCCGTCGACGAGGTGCAGTCCGGCGAGATCGACAAGCCGGAGATCGACGAGGAGTGGATCACCGTCCAGGGCGGCCCTACGGGCAGCGTCCGGGCCCGCCTCGTCAGGCCGGCGGGCGCCGAGGGGACGCTGCCGGTGATCCTGTACATCCACGGCGCCGGCTGGGTCTTCGGCAACGCCCACACGCACGACCGGCTGGTGCGCGAACTCGCCGTGGGCGCGAACGCCGCCGTGGTCTTCCCGGAGTACGACCTCTCTCCCGAGGTCCGGTACCCGGTCGCCATCGAGCAGAACTACGCGGTCGCCCGCTGGGTCGTGGAGCAGGGCGGGTCCAAGGACCTGGACGCCACGCGGATCGCCGTGGCCGGCGACTCCGTCGGCGGGAACATGACCGCCGCGCTGACGCTGATGGCGAAGCAGCGGGGCGATGTCCCCTTGGTCCAGCAGGTCCTCTTCTACCCGGTCACCGATGCGAACTTCGACACCGGCTCGTACCACCAGTTCGCCACCGGCTACTTCCTGCGCCGTGACGGCATGCAGTGGTTCTGGGACCAGTACACGACCGACGAGGCGGAGCGGGCCGAGATCACCGCGTCGCCGCTGCGGGCCACCACCGAGCAGCTCGCCGGGCTGCCGCCGGCCCTCGTCATCACCGGGGAGGCCGACGTCCTGCGCGACGAGGGCGAGGCGTACGCGAACAAGCTGCGCGAGGCCGGTGTTCCGGTGACCGCCGTGCGTTTCCAGGCCATCATCCACGACTTCGTGATGCTCAACGCGCTGCGCGAGACGCATGCCGCCGAGGCCGCGATCGCGATGGCCGTCGGCACCCTGCGCACCGCGCTCCACGGCCACTGAGACATCGACAAGGAGAATCCGGCATGTCCACCACCCCCACCGTCCTTCTCGTGCATGGCGCCTTCGCGGACGCCGGCAGCTGGGCCGGCGTCATCGCCGAGTTGCAGCAGCACGGCATCCCCGTCCTGGCACCGCCCAACCCGCTGCGCGGCCTGGCCTCCGACGCCGCGTACATCGCCTCCGCGGCCGCCCAGGTCAAGGGTCCGGTCGTGCTGGTCGGCCACTCCTACGGCGGCGCGCTGATCTCCGTGGCCGGGGCCGTGGAGAACGTCGTCGGACTGGTCTACGTGGCCGCCTATGTCACCGAGGAGGGCGAGAGCCTGGGCGAGCTGCAGGGGCGCTTCCCGCTGTCGCCGCTGGTCAGCAATCTGCGAGAGGTGACGTACCCCGTTGAGGGGGCGGCTGGGGCGGGGGCTGGGGCGGCGGCCGCGGTCGAGGTCACCATCAAGGCGGAGGCGTTCCCGGAGATCTTCGCTGCAGACGTTCCGCCCGAGGTCACCAAGATCCTGGCGGTCGCCCAACGACCGTTGACCGCCGGGGCGTTCACGGAGACGGCATCGGCCGCAGCGTGGCGGACCAAGCCGTCCTGGGCGCTGGTGGCCGGCTCTGACCAGGCGATCAACCCCGAGGTGCAGCGGTTCGGCGCGAAGCGGGCCGGGGCGACGGTCGTCGAACTGGAGGGCGCCTCGCACGCCGTGGCGGTGTCCCGGCCCAAGGACGTCGCCGACCTGATCCGCGAGGCGGTACGCGCGACGAGCTGACCTGGCGGCTCCCGCCCCGCCTTCCGGGCACACCGCTCGTTTACCTCCGGCACACAGCACCCCCCTACACTTCTCGTGATCATGCTCGGGCGTTCCGGCTCGCGCATGGTGTGCACGAGGGGGCGGATTGGCCGAGGAGAGCGCGGTATTCGGGTCGCTGCTACGGGAGTTGCGGCTCGCCGCGTCATTGACGCTGGAGGGCCTGGCCGAGGCGTCGGGTGTGAGCGTGCGGGGCATCGGGGACCTGGAACGGGGCCGACGGGCGGCCCCGCAGCGCCGTACGGTGGCCGCGCTCGCCGACGGCCTGGGGCTGGACGAGGCGGAGCGGGAGCGGCTGCTCGCGGCGGCCCGGTCCGGACGCAGCCCGGGCTACAGCCCGGTGGGAGTGCGTGCCTTCCCGCGTGGCATCGACGACTTCGTGGGCCGTGAGCGGGAGTTGGTGCGGTTGGCGGAGCTCGCCGACCGAGCCGTGGCCCCGCACCCGCACCCGCACCCGCACGCCGACGGGGGCGGGCCCGGTACGGCCGCCTCCGGGAAGCCGGCGGTGGTGGCGGCGGTGTCCGGGCCGCCGGGGACGGGCAAGACCACACTCGCGCTGCACGGCGCCCGGCAGCTCGCCGACCGGTTCCCCGACGGGCAGTTGCTGGTGGACCTGCGCGGGATGGACGACGCGCCGCCCGAGCCGGCCGAGCTGATGCTGGGCGTGCTCAAGGCGCTGGGGGTGGCCGACCGGGACCTCGCGAAGGCCGGGCCGCAGGGCCGTCCCGGGCTCTACCGCCGGGCGCTGGCCGACCGGCGGTATCTGCTGGTGCTGGACAACGCCCGTGACGAGGCGCAGGTCCGCCCCCTGCTGCCCGGCAGCGGCGGCGGGATGGTGCTGGTGACCAGTCGCCGGATGCTCACCGGCCTGGAGAGCGTGCACCGTATGCCGCTCGGGGAACTCGGCGCGGACGATGCGGCCGCGTTCCTGACCGGCCTGGTGGGGGCGGAGCGGGCCGGTGCGGACGAGGCCGCGCTGGTCGAGGTCGCCCAGCGGTGCGGCCACCTGCCGCTGGCGCTGCGCGTGGCCGGCAACTGGCTTGCCACCCGCACCGGTTGGAGCGTGCGCCGGCTGGCCGACCGCCTCGCCCTGGAGGAACGCCGCCTGGACGCACTGGCGGCCGGGGACGTCCGTGTGTCGGCCGCCTTCGACCTGTCCTACCGCCAGCTCACTCCCCCGGCCGCCCGCCTGTTCAGGCGCCTCTCCCTGGTCGAGGGTCCGGACGTCGGCGCCGCTTGTGCCGCCCGGCTGACCGGGCAGATGCTCTTCGACGCCGAGGACGCTCTGGAGGAACTGGTCGAGACCGGCCTGCTGGGTGTGGAGGGGGACCGCTACCGCTTCCACGACCTGCTGCGGTTGTTCGCCCGGACCCGCCTGGAGGCCGAGGAAAGCACCGAGGACGCCGCGCGGGCCCGTGCGGCGATGGACCGTTGGCTGCTGCGGACCGCGGTCGTGGCCGGTCGCTGGTACGAGCCCGACCACGGCGCCCCGCCGAAGACCTGGCAGGACAGCGTCGACCTGTCCACCGCCGACAAGGCCCGCCAGTGGCTGCAGGCCGAGGGTGCCAACTGGCTGGCCGCCCTGCGCCGGACCGCCGCCGCGGGCGACCACGCCACCGTGGTGGAGGTGGCCGAGGCCCTGCACTGGTTCTCCGACCAGTGGATCTTCTGGGGACACTGGCCCGAGGTCTTCGGCACCGCCGCCGACTCCGCCCAGGCCCTGGACGACCCGCTCGTCGAAGCCACCCAACTCAACTACCACGCCTGGGCCCTGCTCCTGTGCGAAGGCCGCCACCGCGCCGGCCTCGACCGCTCGGCCCAGGCCCTCGCGGCCGCCGAGCGCGCCGGCGACCCGGGCCAGCAGGCCTGGGCCCACTTCTATCGCGCCTGGGCCCACCGCTTGCTGGGCGACCTCGCGGCGGCCGTCGACCACAACGGTCATGCCGCCCGGCTGTTCGAAGCCGCCGGCGATCTCCACGGCACCCTCCAGGCCATGGGCGGCCACGGAATGAGTCTGCTCGAGGAGGGCCGGGCCGAGGAGGCCATCGCCTCCGACCAGCGGGCGCTCGCCTTCCTGGACGAGAGCGGTGACCGGATCGAACCGCACATCTCCCGGATCACCCGCCTCAACCTGTACGCGAACACAGGTCGGGCCTGTCTCGCCCTGAAGCGTTGGGACGAGGCCGTGACCCATCTGCAGACCGCCGTGAACCTCGGCCGCGACAGCGGCAACACCGCCATGGAGGGCCGCTTCCTGATCACCCTGGGTATCGCCCTGCTGGGCGCGGGACACCAGGACCGAGCCCGGCTGGCCTTCACCCGCTGCCTTTCCCTCGGTGCCGACGCCGACCCCCAGAGCGTCAGTCAGGCCCGGGAGCAACTCGCCCGCATCGACAGCTGATTCCTCCTCGCCGGGGCTCGGCAGGCATACGTGCGGGCAGCCGGACTTTCTGCCTGCGATGTGCCTGGAGCCCGCAACGGCCGACTGCTTGGCTGGTCAGGCGGGGAAAACCGGTCGCGCAGGGCTCGGCCGGGGTCCCCGTCGGCGCCGTACGTGAGGAGGGGAAGGCCAGTTGAGTCCGGTAGTGACGACCGCTTCGGTTCCCGATCAGGACAAGATCGCATACTGGCGGAACGCGGTGGGCAAGGCGCTGGTGCCCATGACCGTCGCCCCGCGCGGCACCGGTCCGTTCGCCGGGCGCCTCACGACCAGCCGCCTCGGCTGTCTCCAGGTGTCCACGATGGAGGCCGACGCCAATCGGGTCAGCCGCACCCAAGCCCTCATCGCGCGCCCGTCCGAGGCGTTCGTGGGCGTCGGCATCCAGGTGGCGGGCTCGGCGACCCTCGTCCAGGACGGCCGGCGGGCCCAGGTGGGCGAGGGCGACCTGATGGTGTACGACACGACACGGCCGTACTCCTTCGACTACCCGGAGCGGTTCTCCACCCACGTCTTCCAGCTGCCCCACCGCGCGCTGGGCGTACCGGAGTCCGACATCCGCCGGGTCACCGCCACCGCCGTGGGCACTGCGGACGGCGTCGGTGCGGTGCTGCTGTCGTTGCTCGGCACGCTGGCCGCCTCGGCCCCCTCCTACTCCCCGGCCACCGGGGGCAGACTGGCCGGCAGCGTCATCGACCTCTTCGCCGCCCTGGTGACCGAGCAGACCCGGCAGGCCACGCCGGAGGCGGACAGCACCCGCAGTCACCTCGTGCCGCGCATCCGCGCCCACATCGACCGGAACCTGGGGGATCCGGCCCTCTCGCCGGAGGCCGTCGCGGGGGCGCACCGGATATCCGTCCGATACCTGCACCGGCTCTTCGAGGGCGAGGGAATCACCGTCTCGCGGCTGATCCAGCAGCGTCGCCTGGAGGAGTGCGCACGCGAACTGGCGCGTCGCGGCAGGACGAACCCGACCGTGTCGGCCGTGGCCCAGCGCTGGGGCTTCGTCAGTCCCGCCCACTTCAGCCGGGCCTTCCGCACCGCGTACGGCCTCGCGCCACGCGAGTGGCGCAGCCTGCGCGCCGCGGAAGTCGCCGAAGTCGCCGACGCACCGCAGGCCGACAGAGCTTCGGCGCCGGCTCTCCCCGCCGCAGAGCACCGGTAGCAGCCGCAGACGAGCGACACGACGTATGGCGGCGGAGCGAGGCGACCGCCTCGCCGCTGCGGGCCTCGCCGGACCAGCCGGCCGGGCTCCCTGCGGCGTTGGCCGTCACCGGTGAGGCCGACGTCCTGCGCGACGAGGGCGAGGCCTACGCGGCGAAGGTCCGGGCGGCGGGCGTGCCCGTGATGTCCCTGCGCCACCACGGCACGATCCACGCCTTCATGGTGCTCGACCCCCTGCGCGGCACCGATGCCGCCCGCGCCGTCCTCGGGCAGGCCCCGGACACCGTGCACGTGGCCCTGCGCCGTCACCGCCACCGATCCACCGCGGCGGCGGCGCGTCCCGTGCCTAGGCCGCCGCGATCTCCGTCACCCCGTCCGGCCCCTGCGCGAACTGCGTCCGGTACAGCTCCGTGTACCGTCCCTCGACCGCCAGCAGCTCCTCGTGCGTGCCGCGTTCCACGATCCTCCCCGCCTCGACGACGAGGATCAGGTCCGCCGCGCGCACGGTGGACAGCCGGTGGGCGATCACCACGGCCGTCCTGCCCTCGAGGGCCTCGGTGAGCGCCTCCTGGACGGCCGCCTCCGAGGTGTTGTCCAGGTGGGCGGTGGCCTCGTCGAGGATGACGACGCGCTGGCGGGCCAGCAGCAGCCGGGCGATGGTCATGCGCTGGCGTTCGCCGCCGGAGAGCCGGTAGCCGCGCTCGCCGACCACCGTGTCGAGGCCGTCGGGCAGGGACCGCACGAGATCGTCGAGGCGGGAGCGGCGCAGGGCGTCCCACAGTTCGGGCTCGGTCGCGGTGGGGCGGGCGAGGAGGAGGTTGGCACGGACGGTGTCGTGGAAGAGGTGGCCGTCCTGGGTGACCATGCCGAGGGCGCCGCGCAGTGAGTCGGTGCTCAGGTCGCGGACGTCGACACCGCCGACCCGGACGGCGCCCTCGTCGACGTCGTACAGGCGCGGCAGCAGTTGTGCGACCGTCGACTTGCCGGCGCCGGACGTGCCGACGAGCGCGACGGTCTGCCCGGGTTCGGCGCGGAAGGAGATGCCGTGCAGGACCTCGGCGCCGCCGCGGGAGTCGAGGGTGGCCACCTCCTCCAGGGAGGCGAGGGAGACCTTGTCGGCGGAGGGGTAGCCGAAGCGGACGTTCTCGAACTCGACGGAGACCGGGCCCTCGGGGACCGGCCGTGCGTGCGGCTGCTCCTTGATCAGCGGCTCCAGGTCCAGCACCTCGAAGACGCGCTCGAAGCTGACCAGGGCGCTCATCACCTCGACGCGGGCGCCGGCCAGTGCGGTCAGCGGGGCGTACAGGCGGGTCAGGAGCAGGGCGAGAGCCACGACGGCGCCCGGGTCGAGGGTGCCGCGCAGGGCGAACCAGCCGCCGAGGCCGTAGACCAGGGCGAGGGCCAGGGCGGAGACCAGGGTCAGGGCGGTGATGAACATGGACTGCGCCATGGCCGTCCGTACGCCGATGTCCCGCACCTGGCGCGCGCGGACGGCGAACTCCTCGGACTCCTCCTCCGGGCGGCCGAAGAGCTTGACCAGGGTGGCGCCGGGTGCGGAGAAGCGTTCGGTCATCCGGGTGCCCATCGCCGCGTTCAGGGCCGCCGCCTCCCGCTGCATTCCGGCCATCCGCCTGCCCATGCGCCTCGCCGGGATCACGAACACCGGCAGCAGCACCAGCGCGAGCAGAGTGATCTGCCAGGACAGGGTGAGCATCACAGCGAGCGTGAGCAGCAGCGTGACCAGGTTGCTCACCACTCCGGAGAGTGTGTTGCTGAAGGCGCGCTGGGCGCCGATGACGTCGTTGTTGAGACGGGAGACGAGCGCTCCCGTACGAGTACGTGTGAAGAACGCGACCGGCATCCGCTGCACATGATCGAACACAGCCGTCCGCAGATCGAGGATGAGGCCCTCTCCGAGCGTCGCCGACAGCCGTCGGCCGAGCACGCCGAGGGTCGCCTCCGCGACCGCGATGAGCGCGATGAGCAGGGCCAGGCGTACGACCGTGCCTTCGTCGTCGCCCGACACGATCGCGTTCACCACGCGTCCGGCGAGTACCGGGGTCGCGACGGCGAGCAGCGCGGTCACCACGCCGAGCGCCACGAACCGGGCGATACGGCGGCGGTGCGGGCGGGCGAACGCGCCGATGCGGCGCAGCGTGTCGCGGGCGAGGGGGCGGCGTTTCTGCTCGGCGTTCATGACGCTGTGCAGCTGTGTCCAGGCTGTGGTCTCCATGCTCATGGGAACGACCGTAGAACCTCGAGCATGATTGAGGTCAATGTGTTTCCGTCGTCCACCCTCGCGAAGGACCCGATGACCGTACGCAATCCCCTGTCCCCGCTTCCGCAACCCGCAGTTGGTGTGGGCTGGGAAGCCTCTGCGGATGTGACAGCGGTACAACTCCCCGAACTTCCCCGTCGCGCCCGGGTCCGGCGGATCCGCCAGATCCTGTGCCTGCTTCCGCTCCTGCTCGTCACCGTCGTCGCGGTGGAGCACCGGTCCGTGCTCGCCGAGGGCTTCGGCCATCTGCGGAACGCCCGGTGGCCCTGGCTGGTGGTCGCGGTCGGCGCCACCTGCCTGACCTGGGTCGCCGCCGCCCTCACCCGGCAGGGTGCCGTCGTCGAGGCGCTGCCGAAACGGCGGCTGGTGGCCACGCAGTTCGCGGCGGGCGCGGCCAACCATCTGCTGCCGACGGGCCTGGGCGCGAGCGCGGTCAACCTGCGGTTCATGACGGTGTGCGGGCTTCCGCTCGCCCGTTCGTCCGCCGCCCTCGCCCTGTATCTGCTGGCCGAGTCGATCGGCCGGGTCGGCCTGCTGGCCGCGCTGCTCATCGCCTTCCCGGACGCGCTGCGGCTCGGGACGCTTGTGCCCGGCGGGGCCGTGGGCCCGCTGCTGCTGGCCGTCGTGGCGGTCCTGGTCGTGGCGGCGGGCGTGCTCGCGTGCGTACGACGGCTGCGTACGGCCGTGGTGTCCTTCCTGCGGACCGCGCTGGGCGAGGCACGGTCGGTGCACACGCGTCCGGCCCGGGCGCTCGCACTGTGGGGCGGCTCGCTGGCCTTCCCCGCGTTGCAGGCGACCGGGCTGGCCGCGGTGGGGCAGGCACTCGGGCTGCCGGTGCCGCCCGCGCACATGGCCCTCGCCTATCTGGCGGCGACGGTCGCGGTGGCCCTGGTGCCCGTGCCGGGCGGGATCGGCTCGGTCGAGGCGGCGCTGATCGTGGCCCTGGTGGCGGCGGGCGGCCCGGTGGCCGTGGCGACCGCCGTGGTGCTCGCCTACCGGATCATCACGGTGTGGCTGCCGCTGCTGCCGGGTGCGCTGACGCTCGGCGCGCTGGTCCGGCTGAAGGTGATCTGACTCACCGCTCCGCGAGCGCCACGCGCACCGGACCGCCCTTCGGATCCACGCGCCCGGCCCAGCCTGCCGTCAGGGTCACCGTGCGGTTCGGTACGGCGCTCCAGAGGCGTTGGCGGTGCAGTGGGCGGCCGTCCTGGGTGACCCGCAGGACCGGACGGGACAGTTCGGCCGCGGTGCGCAGGACGTACGGCAGCCGGTCGGCCGGTGTGACCCGGTTCGGGGCGATCCAGCGCAGGGGCGGGTCCACGATCAGCGGGACGCCCTTCGGCGGTTCGGCTCCGGCGAGCGTCCCGAGGACGGCACCGGCCGCGTGCGCGCCCTCGCGGGCCGCGGTGGCCGCGCTCTCCACGGCGTGCAGCACACTGCCGACGGCGAACACGCCGGGCCGCGAGGTGTGCAGGGAGCCGTCGACGGCCGGTCCGCGGGTACCGGTGTCGAGGACCAGTCCGCCGCGCCGGGCCAGTTCGTGCTCGGGCACGAAGTCGCCGGTGAACACGACGGTGTCGCAGGGCAGCGTGGCCGTCCTGCCGTCCCGGTGGCGCACGCGTACGCCGGAGAGGCGTCCGTGGCCGACGAGTTCGGTGACCGTGGTGCCGGTGAGGAGCGGGATGGCGTGGCGCAGGCGGGCGTCGAGGGCACGGGCGGGCGTGGTCTGCGGGCGGGCCAGGTCGGTGACCATCGCGACGACCGAGGCTCCGACGGTCCGTACGGTGTCGGCGGCCGTGTACGAGACGTCCTCCGCGCCGACCACGACCGCGCGCGTGCCGATGTGCTGTCCATACAGGTGCACGGCCTGCTGGAGCTCGCCCGTGGTGTACACCCCGGCGGGGCGGGTGCCGGGCACCAGCCGTGCGGCGCGGGGCCGTTCGCGCGCGCCGGTGGCCAGCACGACGGCCCGTGCGCCGATCGTCTCCTGCCCGTGCGGGCCGACCGTGTGCAGCGCCAGGGGTCCGGCCCAGTCGAGGGCCGTGACCCCGGTGCGGACGACGGCTCCGGCGCGCTCGGTGGCGGTGGCGAGCAGGTGGGCGTACTCGGGGCCGGTCAGCGGGTGCAGCCGGGTGCCGTAGCCGCCGTGCGCGCAGTGCCGTGCGACTCCCCCGGCGTGTTGCTCGCGTTCCAGGACCTCGACGCTGCGCACTCCGGCGGCGGCGAGGCGGGCGGCGGCGGCGAGGCCGGCCGGGCCGGCTCCCACGACCAGGACGTCAACCGCCCTCACGCCCGCGCCCCCTCGAACAGCGCCCGCACGGCCGCACCGCAGTAGAACCCCTGGCAGCGGCCTGCCCGGGCCCGGGTCCGGCGGCGCAGGCCGTCGAGGCCGGCGGGTGGGATCGGGCCGGCGAGGGCGTCGCGGATCTCGCCGCGCGAGACACGTTCGCAGTGGCAGACGAGGGTGCCGTACTCCGGGTCGGCCGCGACGAGTTCGGGCCGCTGGTGGGGGCGCGGGAAGGCCTCGCCGAGGCTGGGCATGCGGACCGGCTCCAGCTCCCGTGCCGCCGGGCCCTGTTCCAGCCCCGCTTCGGCGAGCAGCCCCGTCACGTGCTCGGCGATGGCGAGGGACGCGGTGAGGCCGGTGGAGCGGATGCCGCCGACGGTGACGTACGTCTGGTCGGGGTGGGCGGCGATGTGGTAGTCGTCGTGCTCGGTGGCGGCGCGCAGGCCGGCGTAGACGGCGGTGACGTCCTCGTCGAGCAGGTCGGGGAGGATACGGCGGCCCTTCTCCCCCAGCATGTCCAGCCCTTCGGCCGTCGAGCCGGTGACCCGCTTGTCGTCCAGGTCCTCGGCGGTCGGGCCGAGCAGGACGTTGCCGTAGACCGTGGGCGCGACCAGGACGCCCTTGCCGAGCTCCGTGGGCACGGGCAGCAGGATGTGGCGCACGAGGCCGCGGGCGAGCTTGTCGAAGACGAGGAGCTGGCCGCGGCGCGGGGTGACGGTGAAGTCCTCGTGGCCGAGCTGCCGGTCGAGGGTGTCGGCGTGCAGTCCGGCCGCGTTGACGAGCCAGCGGGTGCGCAGGGTGCCCCGTCCGGTGCCGACGACATGGGTACCGTCCTGCCGACTCAGCTGCTTCACGCGGCAGTTGAGGTGGAGTTCGACTCCGTGCCGGACGGCCTGGGTGGCGTACGCCAGAGTGGTCGTCCAGGGGCAGATGATGCTCTCGCCGGGCACGTGCAGGGCACCGAGCGCGCCGGGGCCGAGGTGCGGTTCGCGCTCGTACAGCTCGCCGGGCCCGATCAGGCGGGTGTTCCGGTGGTCGTTGCGCTCGGCCTTCCCGGCGAGGCGGGGCAGCGCGGCGAGCTGCTCCTCGTCCCAGGCGACGAGGAGTGCGCCGACGGGTTCGACGGGGATGCCGGACTCGGCGGCGTACGCGGCCAGCAGGCGTGAGCCCTCGCGGACCAGGCGTGCCTCCAGGGAACCGGGTACGGCGTCGAAACCGGTGTGCAGGATGGCGGTGTTGGCCTTCGAGGTGCCCTGACCGACGTCGTCCTGCGCCTCGACGAGGGCGATGCGCAGTCCGGGACGGCGGGCGAGGGCACGGGCGATCGCACAGCCGACGACCCCGGCACCGACGATCACGACGTCGTACGGGGCCGAAGGCAGCGGCCCTCGGTCCGTGACCGTCATGCGGGCGTCCCGTCGAGCAACGCGGTCACGGCCGCCCGGAAGCCGCCGAGGCGCTGGGCGGCCTCGTCGGCCGAGACGAGCGGCTCGTACACGGCGGCCGGCTTCCAGTCCGGCAGCGCGTCGGCCACGCTCAGCCCGGGTTCGGCGCCGAGCCGCGCCAGCGCGCCCGCCCCGAGCGCGGTCGCGTCGGGCAGCGCGGACACCTCGACGGGGCGTTGCAGCAGGTCGGCCTGGGTCTGCATGAGCAGGGCGGAGCGGGTCAGGCCGCCGTCGACGCGCAGGACGCCGAGCGCCCCGCCGAGGTCGGCCGCGGCGGCCTCCGCGAGCAACACCACCTGCGCGGCGAGGCCCTCGCAGAGCGCGCGTACGAGGTGCCCGGGGCCGGTGTCCAGGCCGAGTCCCGTGAGGGAGCCGCGCAGGTCGCCGCGCCACCAGGGGGCGGCGAGCCCGGCGAGGGCCGGGACGAAGGTGACGCCGCCGCTGTCGGGCACGGTCCGGCCGACGGTGTCGAGGTCGGCGGCGCCCTGGATGACGCCGAGGTCGGTGAGCCAGCGGACAGCGGAGGCGGCCGTGTACACCTGGCCGTCGAGGCAGTAGCTGGTGCGTCCGCCGAGCCGCCAGGCGACACAGCTGACCAGCCCGGAGGTGCCGCGCCGGGGCGTGTCGCCGGTGTGGGCGAGGAGGAACGCCCCGGTGCCGTAGGTGCACTTGACGCCGCCGGGTGCGGTGATGCGCTGGGCGAGCAGAGCGGCCTGCTGGTCGACGACCAGCCCGGTGAGCGGGATCTCGGGTCCGAAGGCGGTGGTCGTACCGACCGGCCCGGCGGTGTCGACGACGTCCGGCAGTCGCTCGCCGGACAGGCCGTACACCTCCAGCGCGCGCTGTGACCACTGCGCATGGTCGAGGTCCAGGAGTTGCGTACGGCCGGCGGTGGCGGCGTCCGTGACATACGCGCCGGTGAGGCGGTGGACCAGCCAGGCATCGCTGGTGGTGACGACTCCCTCGGTGGTGAGGTGCCGTCGTGTCCAGGCCATCTTGGGAGCGGCGAAATAGGGGTCGAGGGGCAGGCCGGTCAGCTGCCGCAACTCATCGGCGTGCTCGGCGAGTTCGGCGCACACGCTCTCGGCCCGGCGGTCCTGCCAGACGAGGGCGTCGGTGAGCGGACGGCCCGTCGACGGGTCCCAGGCGAGCACGGTCTCGCCCTGGTTGGCGAGGCCCAGTGCGACGACGGGTTCCCGCGCCTCGGCGAGGGCGCGGGTACCGGCCTCGACCACCGAGTCGTACAGCTCGGCGGGGTCGGCTTCCACCAGTCCGCCGGGCAGATGACGGGGTCGTACGGCGGCGAACCCGGTCCCGATGACGCCGCGTTCTGGGCAGACCACCAGAGCCTTGGTGCCGGACGTGCCCTGGTCGACGGCGAGTACCGGACCTGCCATCACGCCCCTCCCTCGGTGATCACAGCCCGACAGCCTGCCGCCGACGGCCCCACGCGTCAAGCACCCCCCGACCAGCACCGACGCCGCCCTGTCCATTGGCTGATGGCCAGTCAATTGACCTTCAAGCCAAAGAAGTTCGGGAACCGAATGTGACACACAAGCACCACCCCTATAGTGACCGCGGACCAACGCGATCTCCTCAACCGCCGCCCCGAGGAGGGCTGTTGTTACTCCATCTTGCCGTCCGGCCCGACCCGTTCCCGTTACCCGGGGCGGACGGCTGATGGCCAGAGACGGAGCACGCCCCGCTTACGATCCCGCAGGCCAGGACGCCGAACTGCGCGCCGCCCTCCAGGAGGTGCGGACCGGGCGCTGGATGTCGATGCGGACCCTGCTGGAGCGGACCGTGACCTGGTGGCAGTGGACGCAGCGCACCCAGGTCCTGGCCGCGGCCGCCGCCGGCACCGACGTGGTGCGGACCTGGCTCGCCGAGGAGCCGGACAGCGTGCCGGCGACGGTGATGCGGGCCCGGGTAGCCGTGGAGCGCGCGTTACGGGCCCGGCGCGAGGAACACCGCCGCACGCACGAACTGTGGATCGAGGCCTGGGACCTGAGCGACGCGGCCACACGTGTCGCACCCCAGGACCCCGTGCCCTGGGTGTGTCTGCTGGCGCTCGCCCAGCTGGACCGCAGGCAGCTGTGGGAGGAGCACCGGGCGGCGCCGCCCGAGCCGATGCTGCCGCCCGGGCCGTGGGGCCTGCTGGCCGAGGCCGACAAGCGAGACCCGTACAACCGCGAGGCCCACCACCGCATGCTGCAGTTCCTGTACGCGCAGGCGGCCTCGGAACGGCTGGCGGAGGCGGTCGGCTACGCGCACTGGGTGGCCGACACGGCCCCGCCGGGCTCCGCGCTGCACGTCCTGCCGCTCCATGTGCGGGTCGAGCGCTACCGGCGCGGGGGCGGGCGCTCCGCCGCCCTGGATCTGCACTGGGTGGCCGAGGACGCGACGCGCGAGGCACGCCGGGCGTACCACGCCTGGTTCGAGCGGTCCCTGCCGGTCGAACACTCCCCGCTCGACCTCAACCACCTGGCCCACGCCCTGTGGGGAGCGCTGCAGTTCGAGGAAGCGGCCCGGGTGTTCGACGCGATCGGCCCGTACTACACGCCCGTGCCCTGGGCCCACCGCACCGCGGATCCGGGCGACCAGTCCCAGGCCGTACGGATCTTCCTCCAGGCCCGTGCGCGCAGCCGGTCCGCGGCACCCGGCCCCGACGCCTGACGACTCGACTTCCCCCGTGTTCCGTCCCCTCACCGGAGGTTTTCGCATGTCCCCCAGTCCCGGTTCGTCGACATCCCGAGGAGTCCCGCAGCACGACGAGGAGAGGCGCCTGCGCGAGCTCGGCTACCGGCCGGTGCTCGCCCGCCGTATGGGCGGCTTCGGCAACTTCGCGATCAGCTTCTCGGTGATCTCGATCCTGTCCGGCTGCATGACCCTGTACGGCTTCGGCATGGGCGCGGGCGGCCCCGCCGTGATGCTGTGGGGCTGGGCGGGCGTCGGCCTGTTCGTGCTGTGCGTGGGACTGGCGCTGGCTGAGGTCACCAGCGCGTATCCGACGTCCGGCGCCCTGTACTACATGGCCGACCGGCTCGGCGGGCGCCGCTGGGGCTGGTACACGGGCTGGCTGAACCTGCTCGGTCTGCTCGGCGCGATCGCCGGCATCGACTACGGCGCCGCCCTGTTCGCGGGGGCGTTCGCCAACCTCCAGTGGGGTTTCGAGCCGACGCCGGAGAAGACGATGCTGATCTTCATGGCGATCCTGCTGCTGCACGCCGTACTGAACCTGTTCGGCGTGCGGCTGGTCAGCGTGCTCAACTCGATATCCGTGTGGTGGCACCTGGCGGGCGTGGCCGTCATCGTCGGCGCGCTGGCGATCGTCCCCGACCACCACCGGTCCCCGTCCTTCGTGTTCACCGAGTTCGTCAACGACACCGGCTGGTCCAACCCGGTCTACGTGGCCGCGATCGGCCTGCTGCTCGCCCAGTACACGTTCTCCGGCTACGACGCCTCGGCGCACCTGTCCGAGGAGACCTCCAACGCGTCGGTGTCGGCCGCGAAGGGCATCGTGCGTTCCATCTGGGTGTCGTGGATCGCGGGCTTCGTGCTGCTCGCCGGTCTCACCTTCGCCATCCAGGACTACGACGCCACGCGGGCCACGGAGACCGGGGTGCCGCCCGCGCAGATCCTGCTCGACGGTCTGGGCACGGACGGGGCGAGCGCGCTGCTGCTGGTGGTGATCGTGGCCCAGCTGTTCTGCGGCAACGCGGAGGTCGCGGCGGCCAGTCGGATGGTGTTCGCGTTCAGCCGGGACAAGGCCCTGCCGGGTTCCGCACTGTGGCGCAAGGTCAGCGAGCGCACCCAGACCCCGGTCGCGGCGGTGTGGCTGTCGGTGGTGGTCGCCTGTGTGCTCGCCCTGCCGTCCCTGTACTCGACGACCGCCTACGGCGCGGTGACCGCCATCAACGTCATCGGCATCACACCGGCGTACGCCATTCCCGTCCTGTTGCGCCTGCGCGCTGGCGATCGTTTTCAGCCGGGTCCGTGGAACCTGGGCCGGTGGAGCAAGCCGATCGGATGGGTCGCCGTGGTGTGGGTGGCCTGTGTGACGGTCCTGTTCTGTCTGCCGCAGTCGTCGCCGGTGACGGTGGCCACGATGAACTACGCCTCCGTGGCCCTCGCCGTCGTACTGGTCCTCGCCACGGTGTGGTGGTTCGTCGCCCGCCGTTCGTACGGAACGCCCACCACCGCCGCGTACTCCGACCGCGAGCAGGCCGAACTGGCCGAGGGGATCGTCTGAAACACCGCGATCCGGCGCCGGGCCCGGTACGAACTCCTGTACCGGATGCGGCAGGATGAGCGGTCGCGCCGACCATGGGGGGCTTCCTGGCCGGCACGACCTCTCATCCGGAATCGAACAGGTGGCAACGTGACGCAACTTCACATCCGGCCGTCGGCGAGGGCCTTCGCCGCAGGACTTCTCTCCGGAGGTGACCGGTGAAGCGGGATCTCACCATGGACGACCTGGTGATCGCCGGGATCGCCCTGATCGCGGGCCTGCTGGCGGCGTTCCTGCTGCGCATGCTGCTGCGCTGGCTGGGCAAGCACGCCGACCGCACCCGCTGGAGCGGCGACGACGTCATCGTGGACGCGCTGCGCACGGTCGTACCGGCTGCGGCGATCGCGGGTGGTGCTGCCTCCGCGGCGGCGGCGCTGCCGCTGATCTCGGCCGTCCAGCACACCGTCAACCAGATCCTGACCGTGCTGCTGATCTTCGTCGTGACGGTGGCGGCCGCCCGGCTGGTCGCCGGTCTCGTCCGGTCGGTCACCCAGTCCCGCTCCGGGGTCGCCGGGTCGGCCACGATCTTCGTCAACATCACCCGGGTGCTGGTCCTGGCGATCGGCTTCCTGGTGGTGCTGCAGACGCTGGGCATCTCCATAGCGCCGATGCTCACCGCGCTGGGCGTCGGCGGTCTGGCGGTCGCGCTGGCCCTCCAGGACACCCTCGCCAACCTCTTCGCGGGCATCCACATCCTCGCCTCCAAGACCGTCCAGCCCGGCGACTACATCCGGCTGAGCAGCGGCGAGGAGGGCTACGTCGAGGACATCAACTGGCGTCAGACCACGGTCCGCGCGCTCTCCAACAACCTGGTCGTCATCCCCAACGGGGAGCTCGCGAAGACGAACATGACCAACTTCATGCGTCCCGAGCAGCAGTTGACCATCCTGGTCCAGGTGGGGGTGGCGTACGACAGCGACCTGGAGCACGTCGAGCGGGTGACCATCGAGGTCGTCGCCGAGGTCATGACCGAGATCACCGGCGCGGTCCCCGACCATGAGCCGCTGGTCCGCTTCCACACCTTCGGCGACTCCCGGATCGGCTTCACGGTGATCCTGGGCGTCGGCGAGTTCAGCGACCAGTTCCGGATCAAGCACGAGTTCATCAAGCGCCTGCACCGGCGCTACCGCGAGGAGGGCATCCGCATCCCGGCGCCCACGCGCACGGTGGCGTTGCAGCAGGGCACGGTGGTGATCCCGCAGCAGCGCGGCGCGGAGATCGAACCGGGCGAAGTCTCCTCCGCCCGGCTCGACTGATCACCTACCTCGACTCCCTCACAGGGTGGCCGAGTTGTCGTGGTAGTGCCCGCCCGTCCGGCCCTGCGGTGCGACGAGGGACGAGGTCACCGGCGTGACCGTCCAGTCCGGATGGCCGGGCATCCGCGGGGTCTTCGTGCCGTACAGCCAGTCCCGCAGGAAACCGGACTGGTCCTGGCCGGAGACCTCCGTGGCGACGGCGATGTAGTCCTCGGTGGACGCGGAGGAGCCCCGGAACCGCTCCAGGAACGTGCGCTCGACCGCGTGGAAGACGTCCTCGCCGACGGCCTGCCGGAGCGCGTAGAGGACCAGGACGCCGCCCAGGTAGCGCTGGCTGTCGAAGAGGTTCACCGCGTTGGGCGACGCGACCGGCCCGGAGGTCTTGCGCCACTGGTCGCCGCGCGCGTACGTGTCCTTCATCCGGGCTTCCATCGTGGTCAGGCCCAGGGAGTCGGCCCAGCCGCGCTCATAGCGGTACAGCAGCCCGTAGAAGTCGGCGTGGCCCTCGTTCAGCCACAGGTCGGCCCAGGTGGCGGGACTGACGCTGTTGCCGAAGTAGGAGTGGACCAGCTCGTGCATCATGTGCGAGCCGATCTTCGGCTCCGCCTGGAGCAGGTAGTTCGGCTTGTACAGGGTGAGGGTCTGGGTCTCCAGGCCGGTGAAGTCGAAGGCGTTCGCGTCGTCGGAGTTGCAGGGCAGCAGCCCGTACGTCTCGAAGGGGTACGCCCCCAGCCGCTGCTCGATCCACTCGACGAGGCCGGGCGTCAGCGCGAGCGCGGGCTCCAGCGCGGCGGCGCGGGCGACCGGCACGACGTCCCTGAGCGGCAGCCCGTGCGGACCCTGCCGGTCCTTGACCACGTAGTCGCCGACGGTGATCTGCACCAACTCGGTGGCCATCGGCGAGCCGGACCGGTAGGTGTACGCGGTCCGGTCGCCGTCGAGGCTCTCGGTGCGGACGAGAAGGCCCGTGGCGACGCCGCGCAGGCCGCTGGGAACGGTGAGCCGGAAGGTGAAGCCGGCCTTGTCCGCCGGGTGGTCGTTGCAGGGGAAGACGGTGTGCGCGGAGTTCGGCTGGGGGCACACCGCGAACCCGTCCGGGGTGGGCACCCAGGCGGTGTGCGCGAGCTCGCGGCGCGGGTCGGCCGCGTACTCGACGCAGACGGTGACCGGCGTGTCCGCCTGCAGGGGGCTCGCCGGCGTGATCCGCAGCTTCTCGTCGACCTGCTCGTACGTGGCCGGGCGGCCCGCGACACGGACGGCGCGTATGTCCAGGCCGAGAGCGTCGAGGGAGAGGCGGGTCAGGGCCTGGGTGGTGTGGATCCGCAGGGTCGCCGTGGCGTCGACGAGCTGTGTCGTCGCGTCGTAGGCGAGGTCCAGGTGATAGGCCGAGACGCGGTAGCCGTCGTTGCCGAGGCTCGGGAAGACGGGGTCGCCGAGGGTCTCGGGCCCTGGGGTGCCGGTCTCCGTCGGGGCCGCGTGTGCCGAGGATGCCGTGGTCAGGGCCGCGGCCGTGCCGATGAGGACGGCCACCGGGGCCGTCACTCTGGTGCGATATCTCATGATCCGCTTTCGCTCGGGCGGCCGGGGGGTCAGGTCCGGCCGTCGCGTCCAGTGGGCGATCGTGGGCGATCACCCTCCATGACCACATGATCGGGAGCGCGGGTTGCCTGGGAGCGAATATTTCTCGCGGGTGCTGCACGACTGTGCGGACCCCTGTCGAGACGAGGTCGATCACGAGATATCTTGATGTCGAGCAATGTTGCAGACGTGGAGCGGAGCACCCGGTGACTGACTCGACCATCATCTATACGCACACTGACGAGGCCCCGGCCCTGGCGACGTATTCCTTCCTGCCGGTGGTCCAGGCGTACGCCTCGCAGGCGGGTGTCGCCGTCGAAACCCGCGACATCTCCCTCGCCGGGCGCATCATCGCGCTGTTCCCGGAGTACCTGGAGGAGGGACAGCGCATCCCGGACGCCCTCGCGGAGCTCGGCGAGCTCGCCAAGACGCCCGAGGCCAACATCATCAAGCTGCCGAACATCTCGGCGTCGATCCCGCAGCTCAAGGCCGCGATCGCCGAGCTGCAGAGCCAGGGCTACGCGCTGCCGAACTACCCGGACGACCCGAAGACCGACGAGGAGCGGGACATCCAGGCCCGCTACGACAAGGTCAAGGGCTCCGCGGTCAACCCCGTCCTGCGCGAGGGCAACTCCGACCGCCGCGCCCCAGCCTCGGTCAAGAACTACGCCAAGACCCACCCGCACCGCATGGGCGCTTGGACCCCCGAGTCCAAGACGAACGTGGCGACCATGGGCGTCGACGACTTCCGCTCCACCGAGAAGTCCGCCGTCATCGCCGAGGACGGCGCCCTGCGCATCGAGCTCGTGGGCGACGACGGCACGACCACCGTGCTGCGCCAGTCCGTACCCGTCCTCAAGGACGAGGTCGTCGACGCCTCCGTCATGCACGTCGCGCCGCTGCGTGAGTTCCTCACCGCGCAGATCGCCAAGGCCAAGGCGGAGGGCGTGCTCTTCTCCGTCCACCTCAAGGCCACGATGATGAAGGTCTCCGACCCGATCATCTTCGGTCACGTGGTGCGCGCCTTCTTCCCGAAGACCTTCGCGAAGTACGGCGAGGCCCTCGCCGCGGCCGGCCTGACCCCGAACGACGGTCTGGGCGGCATCTACAAGGGCCTGGAGGCCCTGCCCGAGGGCGCCGAGATCAAGGCCTCCTTCGACGCCGAGCTCGCCGAGGGCCCCGAGCTCGCCATGGTCGACTCCGACAAGGGCATCACCAACCTGCACGTGCCGTCCGACGTGATCGTCGACGCCTCGATGCCGGCCATGATCCGCACCTCCGGCCACATGTGGGGCGCGGACGGCCAGGAGGCCGACACCCTCGCGGTCCTGCCGGACAGCAGCTACTCCGGCGTGTACCAGGCCGTGATCGAGGACTGCCGCGCCAACGGCGCCTACGACCCGTCCACGATGGGCTCGGTCCCGAACGTCGGCCTCATGGCGCAGAAGGCCGAGGAGTACGGCAGCCACGACAAGACGTTCGAGATCCCGACCACCGGCACGGTCCGCCTCGTCGACCAGGCCGGCAACGTCGTGATCGAGCAGACCGTCTCCGCCGGTGACATCTTCCGCGCCTGCCAGACCAAGGACGCCCCGATCAAGGACTGGGTGAAGCTGGCCGTCACCCGTGCCCGCGCCACCGGCAACCCGGCCGTCTTCTGGCTGGACGAGACCCGTGCGCACGACGCCAACCTGATCGCCAAGGTCAACGCGTACCTGACGGAGCACGACACCGAGGGCCTGGACATCCGGATCCTCAACCCGGTCGAGGCCACCAAGCTGTCGGTCGAGCGGATCCGCCGCGGCGAGGACACCATCTCGGTGACCGGCAACGTGCTGCGTGACTACCTCACCGACCTGTTCCCGATCCTGGAGCTGGGCACCAGCGCCAAGATGCTGTCGGTCGTCCCCCTGATGGCGGGCGGCGGCCTGTTCGAGACGGGTGCCGGCGGCAGCGCGCCGAAGCACGTCCAGCAGCTGGTCAACCAGAACTACCTGCGCTGGGACTCCCTCGGTGAGTTCTTCGCGCTGGTCCCGTCCCTGGAGCAGTTCGCCGACTTCACCGGCAACTCCCGCGCCAAGGTCCTCGCCGACACCCTCGACCGCGCCACGGCTACCTTCCTCAACGAGGACAAGTCGCCGACCCGTCGCGTCGGCGGCATCGACAACCGCGGCAGCCACTTCTTCCTGTCCCTGTACTGGGCGCAGGAGCTGGCCCGGCAGACCGACGACGCGGACCTTGCGAAGGCCTTCGCCCCGCTCGCCGAGACCCTCGCGGCGAACGAGCAGCAGATCGTCGACGAGCTGAACGCCGTCCAGGGCCAGCCGGCCGACATCGGCGGCTACTACCAGCCCGACCCGGCCAAGGCCGCCGCGGTCATGCGCCCGTCGACCACGTGGAACGAGGCGCTCGCGTCCCTGAGCTGACGCGACGGCCTCCGCGAGGCCCTTGCGTGACTCCGCCCCGGTCGGCAGCTGCCCGGCCGGGGCGGAGCCGTGTCTCACCAGTCCCGGGTGGCGATCAGCTCCTCCACGTCCGCGTCGGCGAAGCCGTAGGCCTGTGCCACGAACCAGAAGTCCTCGGCTATCTCCTCGCGTGCCACGGTCTCGATGTCGCTGTCGGCTTCCTCGAAGTCGGCCTGCAGGTCGTTGAACTCGTCGGTGGCGGCCTGGGTCAGGGCGTACAGCGCCGACAGGTCCGCGGGCCGCTCGGTCTCGATGCGCTCACACAGGCGCAGCAGGATCTCCTTGCCCCGGTCGACCACGTGGTCGGGGTAGTAGTCGTCCCGGTAGAGACCCTTCAGAAACGGGTGTGCGGTGACCTGCTGGTTGCCGACGGGCATGCTGCTCCCCCGCCCTTCCTCGATGGTGCGAATGTGGCACCTTGATCGTGCACCACGCCACTGACAACGCCCCCGGGAGCCGCCTCATGACGTCCGCCGCACCGTCCTTCGAGCTGCTGCCCGGCGCGGCGGACTCGCCCGTGATCCTGCATGTGCCGCACTCGGCGCGGGAGATACCGCCCGCGGTGCGGACCGGGATCGTGCTGGACGACGCGGGGCTGGAGCGGGAGCTGGACCACATCACCGACGCGCACACCGCCGAGATCGCCGCCGAAGCCTCCGGGCTGTCCCCGGTCGCTCCCTGGCGGTTCGTCAACCGGCTCTCCCGGCTCGTCGTGGACCCGGAGCGGTTCCCGGACGAGCGGGAGGAGATGCTCGCCGTCGGGATGGGCGCCGTATACACCCGGACGACTCATCGCGCGCCGCTGCGGCCCGCGGACACCGACCCGGAGCCGTTGATCGCGCGGTACTTCCGACCGTACGCGCAGGCGATGACGGAAGCCGTGGCCGGACGGCTCGCCGTCGCCGGGCGGGCCGTGATCATCGACGTGCACTCGTATCCCACCGCGTCGCTGCCCTACGAGCTGCACGGCGCGGGACCTCGGCCGCCGGTCTGCCTGGGCACCGACTCCTTCCACACGCCCGGCGAGCTGCTCGGCGCGGCACGGGAGGCGTTCGCGGAGTGCGGGGAGATCGGGCTCGACAGCCCGTTCGGCGGGGCGTACGTGCCGCTGGAGTTCTACGGGACCGAACCCCGGGTGAGTGCCCTGATGGTGGAGATCCGCCGCGACACCTACATGAGCGAGCCGGGCGGCCCCGCCGGACCCGGACTGACCCGTCTCGCGTCGGCGCTGGCCGGCCTCGTCGATGTCCTGACCGGCTGACCTCCGGCTGGAGCACTCCCGCGCGACAGGCTGCCGGGCGGTGGTGGTGGGGGCGGGGGCCATGACCGAGGAGACCTCCACGCTCACGGGACCGGCGCCGTCGCCGTCGCCGATACGGGACCGGCCCGCGTCGGCGATCACCAACGATCCGCGGTTCAGCCGGGCGGGGAGGTGACGAGCCGTCGAGTGACCCGGGGTCGGCACGCTGCTCGACCGGTTGCCCGGGCTGCGGCCCGCGGTCTCCACCGACCCGGTCGTCCGGCGCAGGAAGGCGATGATGCGCGGGCTGCAGACCCTGCCCGTCATGTGGTGAGGAGGGACCGCCGGGTCAGGCCCGCAGCCACTCCGTGACCACCACCTCCCCGCCGGCCCGCAGCCGCAGTGCGAAGGGTCCGGCGGGGGCCAAATCGGACGTGAAGCGCCCCAGGTCGTCGGCCTCGAGCGCGGCACCCGCCCGGGGTCCGCTGAGCACCTCGATGCTCGCCGGCTGCGGTGGCAGCACCTGCCCCATCAGTCCCTGCGAGGTCACCTCGACGTCGACGGTCACGTCACCGGTGTGGAAGGTCAGCATCCGCGGAGGATCCGTCGCCCCTCTGACCGGGATCGCGTCGACCAGCGAGTCGAAGGTCAGCTCGGCGAGCCGGGCGTCGAGGTCGTGCAGCGCGTACGCCTCGACGGCGAGCTGACGCAGCTCGGCCGGCACCGGGTCCAGGATGCCGGCGGCCAGGCGCAGATCCTGCAAGAGGCTGTCGTCGAACTCCTCGTCGGGTCCGTCGTCGAACTCCTCTTCGCCGATGCCTTCTTCGGCGAAGGAGCCGCTCTTCGGATCATTCAGATCATTCAGGTCACTCATGTCGTTCACTACGCTCCCCGTGCGTCGAGTCGGGCCCGCAGGCGGCGCAGACAGCGCTGGCGCAGCGGCCCGATGCTGCCCACCGCGATGCCCAGTGCGCCGGACACCTCCTGGTAGCTCGGCGGCGGCGAGGCCATCAGCACCCGCAGCAACTGCCTGCACCGGTCGCCGAGTTCCTCGAACTCCTGCCACACCCGCCGGATGCGCTCGGTCTCGGCGGCGGCCTCCTCCGAGTCGAGGAACGACTGCTCGGGCGTACGGTCCTCGCTGATGCGGTCCAGGACCTGCGGGTCGTCCGTCGGCGTCAGCCGCCTTAAGCTCTTGAGCACCTTCAGGCACTCGTGCCGCGCGGTGCTGGCCAGCCAGGAGCCCGCTTTCTGCGGTTCGCGGATCCGGCCCAGGTGCTGGGCGAAGCGGAACCACACGGTCTGGTACACCTCGTGCGCGTCGGCGTCGGACAGCCGATGCGCGCGCACCACGGACCACACCAGTGGGCTCAGCCCTTCCACCAATGCCTTCCAGGCCGCCGCGTCGCCGTCGACGGCGGACTGGACGAGCGCGCCGACATCTGCACGGTCCACGGTCCCACCCCTCGTGTACGGCAAGTCATCGTACGCCGTGGAGTGGGCGATTCCGGCCGTCATACGCCCGCCGCGGACTGACCGTCGGTGACCGGGTGCCAAGTGGCCGGGCGCAGCGCCGGCACGTGCGCCCCGCGCACCTCCGCGAACTCGGTGTTCGCGGCGAGCAGTTGCTGCCGGGCGGCGCGGGGGTCGGTCTCCTTGTGCGCGGTCATGTGGGCGGCGACCAGGCCGGCGACGACCGGGGTGGCGAAGGACGTGCCGCTCCAGTGTGCGAACCCCTCGAACGTCACGCGGTCGGGCGTGACGGTGTCGCCGTCCTCGCTCAACACGCCGGCATGCTGCGGGGACTGGCAGGTGCAGGCGTAGGTGAAGCCGTAGCGGCAGGCGTCGTACGTGGAGTGCTGGTACACGTACGGGACGGGGGCGTCGAAGCCGGTGAGGGCGCTGGTGAGGCGCTCGCCGGGGGCGTAGGCGTTCACCCAGGCGCCGTGGTTGCTGAAGCAGGCGCCGTACTCGCCGTCGCCGCGCAGCGCGCCGACCGACAGGACGCTGTTGCGGTACTCGGGAAGTGCGGCGTAGGCGGCGGGCCAGAAGGGCGTGGCGCTGGCGTTGTTGCCGGCCGCCGCGACCAACAGGGTGCGCTGTTGCAGGAGTTCCGCCATGAAGGCGTCGAGGCCGAGCAGGCCGTCGGTGCGGCCGTTGGAGGTGCCGGCGGAGAGGCTGATGATGTCGGGCCAGCCGCGCCGGTCGACGGCGTCGAAGAGCCGCTCGCCGAACTCCGACTCCAGGATGGCGCCGGCGTCGTTGAGGCTGCTCAGCACGGTGATGTCCGTGTTGGGTGCGACGGCCGCGACGAGGCCCGCGATGAAGGTGCCGTGGCCGATGTACTGCAGGAGGTTGCCCTGGCTGTCGGTCTCGGTGCCGTGCAGGTCGCCCTGGACGTGGGCGAGCAGGGCACCCGCGGCCGTGTAGTCGTGCGTGAGGCCGTTGTCGACGACGAGGACGCCGACGGCGGTGTCCGGGTCGTGGCCGGCCTCGGCCGGGGCCGGGTTGGTGCCCTGGGCGCGGGGGGCGGGCACGGGCTCGTCGCCGGGGCAGGAGTTGACCGCGATCGACACCACGTGGTTGCGGCTGATCAGCCGGCGTCCGGCACGTCCCTCGGGCTCGCGCAGGGCGCGCAGGGCGTGGGCGACGGCCTGGTCGGCGCTTCGGCCGCCTTGGCCGGGGTCGCCGACCTGGATGCGGGTGATGCCCGAGCGGTTGGTCTGAGGGCTCGCCCGCCGCACGTGGTCGGCGGTCAGGTCGGGCGCCGCGGTGAAGTGGGTGCGCACGCTGTCCTCGACGAGTCGCGCCTCCTCACCGTCGCGGGCGAGTACGACTCCCTTCTCGTAGATGAACTCCGCGGCGTCGTCGGGCCCCAGGGCCAGGGGGACGTCGGGCATGGAGCGCTGGATCTGGTCGAACTGCTCGTGGAAACGCTGTGGTGCCATGGCATGTCCTCCCCTTGTGACGGCGGTCGTCAGTCAGAGCCACGGGGGCGCCGATTGATACAGCGCCAAACCTGTGTGACGTGCAACCGGGGCCACTACCATCCATGGAGTGACAGCGGGAAGCGACTCGGTTCTCGAACTGCTGCCGATGGTGTTCGCCGCACCGAACGAGGCTCTGACGCGGGCACGGGCCGTGCTCGACTCCGATCCGTCGCCGTGGTGTGCCTCCGTGGCCCACCAGGTGATCGGCATCTGGCAGCGGGACTGGGGCGATCTCAGGATCGCGCTGCACCACCTGCGCCTTGCCCGCGATCTGGCGGTGCGCGCGGAGTCTCCCGACCGTGAGGCGGACGTCCTGGCCGCCCTCGGGGTGGCGCTGGTGCATGCGGGCCGTACCCGGGAGGGCCTGAAGGCCCTGGAGCGGGGTGTCGCGGTGAGCAGCGGGCACACGCGCGCGCGGGTCCTGTTCCGGCGGGCCTACGCGTCGTGGGTACTGGGGCATCACCGGGAGGCGCTGGAGGACGTGCGCCGGTCGATCCCCGTGCTGCGACAGGCGGACGACGTCATCTGGACGGCGCGCGCGCTGACCCTGCGCGCGACGGTGCATCTCGCGCTCGGCGCTGTGGACCGCGCGGAGGCCGACTTCGCCGCCGCCGAGGCGCTGTGGGACACCACCGGGCAGGAACACGACAAGGCCGACGCGGTGGAGAGCCGGGGCCTTGCCGCGTTCCGGTCGGGCGACATCCCTGCGGCGCTGCGGCTGCTCGACGAGGCGGGGGAACGGTACTCCAAGCTCGGCACGCCGACCTTCATGCTCAACATCCGGCGCTGCGAGGTCCTGATGGCGGCCGGGCTCGCACCCGAGGCGCTCGGCGAGGCGGACGCGGCGATCGCCGTCCTCGACGGCATCGGCGGTCAGTCCACCCGCAAGGCCGAGCTGCTGCTGGCGGCCGCGCGGGCGGCCCGGCTGGCGGGTGATCCGCACACCGCGATCGCGCGCGCGGACATGGCCGTACGGCTCTTCGCCGGGCAGCGGCGCACCTGGTGGGAGACGCACGCCCGGCTGGTGCTGATCGAGGCGCGGGTCGCCGCCGGGCGCGGCTCCGGGCGGCTGGTCGCGGACGCCGCCGCGGTGGCCGACCGGCTGGCCGCCTTCGGCGCGCCGGCCGCACCGGAGGCCTCGCTGCTCGCCGGGCGGATCGCCCTGGGCCTCGGCTGGACGGCCGACGCCGAGCGGCACTTGACGGTCGCCGCCCGCAGCAGGCACAGCGGGCCGCCGCTGGCGCGGATGACGGGCTGGGCGGCGCAGGCGCTGTGGGCCCGGGCCGCCGGTTCCGGCCGGGGTGTCCTGGAGGCCTGCCGGCGCGGTCTCGACGTGCTGGACGACCACCGGACGACGCTCGGCGCCTCGGAGCTGAGGGCCCGGGCCACCGCACAGGGCGCGGAACTCGCCGCGCTGGCCCAGCAGGCCAGTCTCGACTCGGGCGGCCCGCGGCGGCTGCTGGTGTGGAGCGAACGCTGGCGGGCCACCGTCCTGTCCGCGCCGCCGACCCGGCCCCCGGCCGACCCCGCCCTGCTCAGCGGAATGACCGCCTTCCGGGAGATCGCCGCCCGCGCCGAGGCCGCCCGGATGGAGGGCCGTCCGGTGCCGGCACTGGAGCGCGAACAGCGGCGCCTGGAGCGGGAGATCCGCTCCCGGACCCTGCACATCCGCGGTGACGCGCCGGGCGACGGGGACCGGTTCGACCCCGCCCGGCTGCTGGAACGTCTGGGGGACGACGTACGGCTGGTGGAACTGGCCGTCCTCGACGGGCGGGTGCAGGTGCTGCTGTGCGGGCGGGGGCGGGTGCGGCGGTTCGAGGCCGGGCTGCTGGCCGAGGCGGAGACCGAGGCCGAGCATGTGCAGGCCGGGTTGCGGCGGCTGGCCCATCCGGGGGCGGAGGCGCGTTTTCCGGTGGTGGAGGCGGCGGGGCGCCGCCTGGAGGAGCTGCTGTTCGGTCCGGCGGCGGCGCATCTGGGCACGGGCCCGGTCGTGGTGGTGCCGCCGGGCCGGCTGCACCGGGTGCCGTGGGCGTTGCTGCCGTCGCTGCGGGAGCGGGTGTTCAGCGTGTCGCCGTCGGCGAGCAGCTGGCTGCGCGCCCGGGACACGGCGCCGCCGCCGGGTGGCCGCCAGGTGCTGGTACGCGGACCGGGGTTGGCGACCGGCGGTGCGGAGGTGCCCGAACTGGCGGGCCGGTACGGCGGATCGATCGTGCTGGAGCACGAAGAGGCGCGGGTTCCACGGGTGTTGGAGGAGCTCGACGGGTCGGCGTTGGCGCACATCGCCGCGCACGGCACGTTCCGCGCGGACAGCCCGCTGTTCTCGTCGCTGCGGATGGCCGACGGCCCGCTCATCGTCCACGACTTCGAACGCCTGGACCGCAGCCCGTACCGGATAATCCTCTCCTGCTGCGACACCGCGCGGTTCGCGTCCGTCGGCGCCGACGAACTGCTCGGTCTGGTCACCGCGCTGCTGCCGCTGGGCACGGCCGGGGTGGTGGCGTGCAGCGCGCCCGTCAACGACGCCGCGGTGGTGCCCCTGATGCTCGCCCTGCACAAGGGACTCGGCGCCGGCCTGTCCCTGGCGGAGGCGCTGCGCGACGCGCGCGCCGCGCTGCCGGGCGACGCGACCCACCAGGCGACGGGGTGGGCCTTCTCGGCGTTCGGGGCGGCCTGACCCTCCGTGTGTGACGGTCAGACCCTCCGTGTGTGGCGGGCCTGACCCACTGTGTGTGGCGGGCCTGACCCGCTGTGTGGCGGCCTGACCCCTCCCCCGATCACGGGGGTCAGACCGCCGGTCCGGTGTGCGGCTCAGGCCGGCTGTGCCTCCGGCAGTTCGACGAGCCACGGCAGCGCGCCGCGGTCGCTCGCGCCGAGGCGGGCGTACGCGCTGTAGAGGTGATTGCCGACGGTACGGATCGACAGGGTGAGCTTCTCCGCGATCTGCCGGTTGCTCAGGCCGGCGGCTGCGAGCGTGACGATCTGCCGCTGCCTGGCGGTCAGTTCGCCCAGGACCAGGCCGGACAGTGCCGGGGTGCGGGCGCCCTGGCAGCGCCGGGCGAGGGCGACGGCACGCGTACGTGACGTGCGGGCGGCCCGCGGGTCGCGGTGGGCGCGTACGGCCTGGGCGTGCGCCTCGGCCGCGAACAGCAGGAAGCCGCGCTCCTCCAGCTCTTCGGCCGCCCGGTCCAGGGCGGGACCGTCACCACGGGCGAGCGCGTCGGCGTGCACACGGAAGACGCCGGACAGCCGACTGCCGTCCGGCTCGGGGACGCCGAGCCGGACGGCGTCGTACCCGTCGCCGGTGAGCGCCGCCACGGCTCCGTCGATGTCACCACCCGCCGCCGGCCAGGTGGCCGCCCCACCCCCGTGAGGGCGGCCACCCAGGACCTCGTGGGCGGTCGTCGTGTCGCCCGACTGGGCGGCGGCCAGGGCGAGTTCACGACGGCAGTCCGGATCGTCACCGGACCCTCGCAAACCCTCCCGCGCCCAGGCCGCCGCCTCGCGCAGTTCCCCCCGCAGCCGCGAGAACCGCGCGCGTACGGCCGCGTACGCGGCCGGCACCTCGGCGCCCTCGTCCAGCAGCCACTCCCCCACCGGTGCCGGAATCGTCCGTACGTCCGCCCGCTCGATCCCCCTGGTCAGCGCGGCCGACTCGGCGGCCAGGGCGGCCGTGCAGCTGTCCGGCGTGCGGGCCAGTCGCCGGGCGCGCAGCCGTCCGGCGGCGGCGCGCAGGACCGGGCCGTACAGGGGGTGGGCGAGGCGGACGGCGCCGTGGTCGTCGACGTGGACCAGGCCGTCGGCCTCCAGGTGTTCGAGGGGCCGCAGGTCGAGGTCGTCCATGGGGAGCGGGAGGGGCTCGGCGAAGGCCAGCCGTTCGAGGGTCTCGCGCTCGTCGGGGGCGGTGCGGCCGAGGAGGTGCGCGGTGCGCTCACGGACGGTCGCCGTGATCGGCACCGGACCGCGCCAGGCCCGCGTACCGGAGCCCGGCACGGGGGTGAGCCGTTCGCGCACCGCGCCCAGCAGGTCGCGCAGCAGCCGCAGGTCGCCCTGGCACAGGCGGTACAGGCGGTTGACGGTGAGCGGCTCCAGACCCTCACCGTCAACCGCCGCGAGCAGGTGGGCCGTCTCCTCCCGGGGCAGCGGCTCCAGGGCGAGGCGCGGCAGCAGCTCTCCGGTCCACAGCCGGGAGATCGCGCCGGGCACCGGGACGCCCTCGGTGGCGACGACCACGAGACGGGTGCGCCCGTGCACGGCCAGCTGGTGGACCAGGGCGGCCGAGGCGTCGTCGAGCAGATGGGCGTCGTCGACCAGCAACAGCCGGGTGCCGGCCAGGAGTTGGACGGCACGGTGCAGGGAGACGGGCTCGGGGAGCAGGTGCGCGAACGCGGCGAAGGGGAGCTGCCGGGTCTCGGGCGTCCCGGCGACCTTGGCACAGTCGGCGCCGCGGACGGCCTCGGCGGCGAGGCGGGTCTTGCCACTGCCCGCCGGGCCGGTCACCACGATGCCGTGGCGGGCGGCGGTCAGGGCCCTGCGGACCAGTGCGAGTTCGTCCTCCCGACCAGTGAACGGCCAGGGCAGCTCCAGCGTCTTCGCGTCCCGCTCGAAAGTCGTCACGACAGCAAGAGCCGCCATACTCACGCCTGATACAGGGGGACTTGAGTAGCCCCCGACTCAGGCGCCCGGGGGCGGCCCGCGGCAGTCTGTTCGCCATGACCGCACGCTACTGCTCACTCGCGCAGCAGCCCGCCCCCGCCTTCGCGCCGGGACTGGCCGCCGAGCGGCACAGTGCGCTCATCGCCGGCGGCCGGATGTGGGCCAACCACACCGTGCTGCACTACTACTTCTTCGACGACGACACCGACGGGTCCGTCATTCCCGTGCCGGGATCCGGCGCGACCAGGCGGGTGTCGTGGGCCGGCGCCAAGGAGCAGCGGGACGTCGTACGCGAGTGCTTCCGCGACTGGCAGGACCTCGGCATCGGAGTGTCGTTCACCGAGGTCTTGGACCGCTCCGAGGCCGAGCTGCGGATCGGGTTCCAGCTCGGCGACGGCTCCTGGTCGACCGTCGGCAAGGACGCCCTCCAGGTCGGTCTGAACGAGCGCACCATGAACTTCGGCTGGGACCTGACCGCGCCCGGGGAGCGCGGGACGGCCCTGCACGAGATCGGGCACGGGCTCGGCATGCTGCACGAGCACCAGAGCCCGTTCGCCGGCATCCACTGGGACGACGAGGCCGTCTACGCCGATCTGGCGGGCCCGCCGAACTTCTGGAGCCGGGACCGGACGTTCTTCAACATCCTGCGCAAGCTGGACCCGCACGAGGTGAACGGCTCCGTCTGGGACCCTCAGTCGATCATGGAGTACCCCTTCGAGGCGGGGCTGATCCTGGAGCCGGAGGAGTACCGCGCGGGCCTCGACCCGCCCGGCACCCTCTCCGCCTCCGACAAGGAGTACGTGCTGCGCTGGTACCCGCCGCGCGAGCCGCAGCCGGCGCCCGCACTGGTGCCCTTCCGTTCGGCGCCGCTCGGTCTCGGCCCGGGCGAGCAGGCCGACTTCGTCGTCGAGCCGCCGGAGACCCGCGAGTACACCGTGGGCACCTTCGGCGACAGCGACGCCCTGGTGGTGCTCTTCGAGGAGCGGGACGGCGAGCCCCGCTACCTCACCGGCGAGGACGACGGGGGCACCCCGCGCAACGCCACGATCAAGGCCCGTCTCGTCAAGGGCCGCCGCTACTTCGTCCGTGTGCGCCTGTACTCCGGCTGGGGTTCGGGGGAAACAGCGGTCATGTGCTGGTGACAGCACAGGCAGGCCGCACACGGGCGATGCTGGACCACAGTCCGGCGCCGGGGGAGCGGTCGGGGCACGTCACCTTCGGGGGAGGGTGACGTGCCCCGGCCCATGCCACGTCAACGGCCTTGGCTCACCCGCTCCGGCGGCAGGTCACGGGTGAAGACGACACGAGGCCGGCCGGGGCCGTCGTAGTCCTCCACGACGCGGGCGTCGAAGCCCAGGCTGTCGTGGAAGGCGATGGAGCCCTCGTTGGTGACCGAGGTGATCGCCTTGAGGCGGACCGCGCCCTGAATCCGGGCGGCCTCGACGAATGCCCCGTACAGACTGCGGCCGAGGCCGGACCCGCGCGCGTCGTCCCGTGTCGCCACCAGGTGCACGTACCCGGTGTGGTCGGGTGTGACGAACCCGATGAGGTATCCGCGGATGCCGTCGTCGGACCGGGCGACCAGACAGGTGGATCCGAACTCCTGCACCAGCGCCGTCAGATGGAGCGCCCGAAGGTCACGGTCACCCCAGTAGCGGGCGTGGTCCTCCAGGACCTGACGGATGTCGATGACCTCGGCGGGGACGATACGGAGAGCCATGGCGTCGATCATGGCACGGAGCCGCCCGGCTCCCGGTAACGGGCGGCTGTGCGGCGGGCGGTCTCGGCCAACTCCTCCCGGACCTCCGCAGGTTCGAGGATCTCGGCGTCGGGACCGAAGGCCAGCAGGCGGCGGCAAGCGGCGCGTGGTGAGTCGAAGCGGAGGACCAGACGGTGCCAGCCGTCCTCCGGGTCCGGGGTCGCGCGGGCGCCGGAGGAGGTGTCGCCGAGGACCTCGGGCAGGGCGGCGAGTGCGTCCGACGTGAGGCGTACGGTGACGGGGAGTCGGTCCAGGCTCGCCTCGAACTCGGCGGTCCAGTGCGCCCAGTAGTCCGCGAGGACGAAGTCCGCCGGGCGGGTGAAGCCTTCGGCGAGGAGGTCCGCTGCCGCGATCCTTGACGCCCGGTGCGCGCGGATTCCTCTGCTCGATCGAACGACGAGGTACCAGACGCCCGCCTTCGCGACGAGCCCCAGCGGGTCCACGACCCTCGCGACGGACCGGCTCGCGTGGGTCAGGCGCAGGCGCCTGTCCCGACGTACCGCGTCGACGAGCACGGCGAGGTGCGGGACCGGTTCGGGCGGCTTGAACCATGCCTGTGTGTCGATGTGGAAGCGGCTCGCCGCGGTGTTCGCGTGCTCGCGGCCCGCCGCCGGCAGCGACGCCAGCAGTTTCAGCCTCGCCTGCGCCAGCGCGTCGCCCAGCGCGATCCGCTCCAGCGGGCCGCCGGAGGAGACGGCCAGCAGCGCCGTCGCCTCCTCGGCGCTGATACCGAGCAGCGGGCTGCGCCAGCCGTCCAGGAGGCGGCACCCGCCGCCGGGGCCTCCGCTGGCCACCACCGGCACTCCGGCGGCACCGAGCGCCTCCAGGTCCCGGTAGACGGTACGGACCGACACCTCCAGCTCCTCGGCGAGTTGACGGGCCGTCAGCTGTCCGCGGGACTGCAGGCAGAGCAGCAGCGACAGCAGTCGGTCCGCTCGCATCGGGCGATCACTCCCTCACCGTATGACTGACACAGGATGTCAGTCATGGCGTCGTAGCGTCGTCCGCACGCAGGGCACCGATCTTCAGGGAGACAGCACGTGATCAGCGGATACGTCATCGGCGAAAGCCTCCGGCCCGGCGCGGTGTTCGAGCCGCACGGACTGCGGCTGCGGAAGGTCGGCCGGCTCGACGTCGGGGCGAGCGCGACCGACGCGCAGCCGCGGCTGTGGACGTTCGTCGAGTGGGAGAGCGACGGCGAGGACGTCGCCGGGCTCGCGAACGCCTTCTCCGCCGCGCTGGAACCGGAGAACGGCTGGTACGCCGACTTCACCGCCGGTGACAAACGCGTGGTGGTCTTCGCCGGGAAGGTCTTCCGCTACCGGCGCGGCGACGAGGCGGGCCGCGCCGAAGCGATCGCGTACGGCCGCGCGGCGGGCACTCCCGAGCATCAGCTCGACTGGAGGGAGTGAGCGCCGGCGCCCTTCCCGGCGAGCGGTTTCACGACGCCGCCCGCTGCTCACCCCGTACGGCGTCCGGGAGCGCGAGGCCGAGGTGGTCGCGGAGGGTCGGGCCCTCGTACTCCGTGCGGAACACGCCCTGCTCCTGGAGCAGGGGGACGACCTTGTCGGCGAAGCCGTCCAGGCCGGTCGGGGTGATGTGCGGGACGAGGATGAAGCCGTCACTGGCATCCAACTGGACGAAGTCGTTGATGGTCTTCGCCACGGTGGCCGGGGAGCCGACGAAGTTCTGGCGGTTGCCGGTCTCGATGACCAGGTCGCGGATCGACCAGTTGTTGGCTTCGGCGAGCTCGCGCCACTCGCGGGCGGTGGCCGACGGGTCCCGGTACATCCGCACCTGGGCCCGACCGCGGGCGATGTGGTGGTCGCCGAGGTCCGGGTCGATGTCGGGCAGCGGGCCGTCCGGGTCGTACGAGGACAGGTCCCGGTTCCAGACGAACTCCAGGTGCCTGATGGCGGTGGCCCCGCTGACCTGCCGGCGGCGGACGTCCTTGGCGATCTCCTCGGCCTCGGCGTCGGTGTCGCCGAGGACGAAGCTCGCGGCGGGCAGGATCTTGAGCTGGTCGTGGCTGCGGCCGTACTTGGCGAGACGGTTCTTGACGTCCGTGTAGAAGGCCCGGCCCGCGTCGAGCGTGGCGTACCGGCTGAAGATCGCGTCGGCGCCGGAGGCGGCGAACTCCCGGCCCTCCTCGGAGTCGCCGGCCTGGAAGACGACCGGGCGGCCCTGCGGGGAGCGGGGCACGTTGAACCGGCCGTGGATGTCGAAGTGCTGCCCGGTGTGGACGAAGGAGCCGGCCTTCGCGTCGCGCAGGAAGGTACCGGTGGTCCGGTCGGCGAGGATCTCGTCGCCCTGCCAGGAGTCGAAGAGTTCGTTCGCGGTGGCGAGGAACTCCTTCGCCCGGGAGTAGCGCTCTTCCTGCGGGAGGAAGCCGCCGCGGCGGAAGTTCTCGCCGGTGAAGGCGTCCCAGGAGGTGACGACGTTCCAGGCGGAGCGGCCGCCGGAGAGGTGGTCGAGGCTGGCGAACTGGCGGGCGACCTCGTAGGGCTCGTTGAAGGTGGAGTTGATGGTGCCGGTCAGGCCGAGGCGCTCGGTGACGGCGGCGAGCGCGGCGAGGACGGTGAAGGTGTCCGGGCGGCCGACGACGTCCAAGTCGTAGATCTTCCCGCCCTGTTCGCGCAGCCTGAGCCCCTCGGCGAGGAACAGGAAGTCGAACTTGGCGCGTTCCGCGGTCTGCGCGAAGTGGGCGAAGGAGCTGAACTCGATGTGGCTGCCGGCCTCGGGGTCGCTCCAGACCGTGGTGTTGTTGACGCCGGGGAAATGGGCGGCCAGATGGATCTGCTTCAGCGGCTTGCTCATGTCTGCGGTCCTTCCGGCTCAGGCGGCGGCGTAGCGGTTGGCGGGGCGGGCCAGGCCCAGCAGGCCGCGCAGGGTGTCGGCCTCGTAGACGCGGCGGAAGGCGTCGCGGCGCTGGAGTTCGGGGACCAGGCCCCGGGTGATCGCCGGGAGGTCGTGGCCGAGGACGGCGGGACGGAGCCGGAAGCCCGTTAGACCGGCCGACGCCAACTCCTGCAGAAGATCGGCTAGTTGGGCCGGGTTCCCGGTGAAGATGCGCGCGTCGCTCGTGTACGGCTCCCCCGCGAGGGCGTCGAGACGGTCCCGGCGGGCCGCTGCCTCGGCCGGGTCGTCGTCGAGGAAGACCACCAGGTCCCCGAAGACGTGCAGGAGCTGGTCGGCGCGGCCGGCCGTCTTCTGCTCGGCGCGGATCTCGTTGACGATCGCGCGGGCCTGGTCGGTGTCGTGCGGGGTGACGTAGCCGATGTCGGTCGCCCGGGCCACCAGGCGGTACGGCACGATGTCGTGCGCGAGGGCGCTGACCGGCGGCTGGCCTTGTGGCGGGCGGGGCGTGATGGAGGGCCCCTTGACGCTGAAGTGCCTGCCCCGGAAGTCGATGTAGTGCAGCTTGTCGCGGTCGACGAAGCGGCCGGTGGCGACGTCCCGGATCTCCGCGTCGTCCTCCCAGCTGTCCCAGAGGCGGCGTACGACCTCGACGTAGTCGGCCGCCTCGTCGAAGAGGTCGGTCACCAGGTCGCGGGTGTCCGGGCTGTCGTAGGCCTCGATGCGGGGGATGGTGCGGCGGCCGAAGTGCGCGGCCTCGTTCGGGCGGGCGGTGATCTGCACCCTGAGGCCCGCCCGGCCGGTGCTCACGTAGTCGAGGGTGGCGATCGCCTTGGAGATGTGGAACGGCTCCGTGTGCGTGACCACCGCGGTCGGGACCAGTCCTATGTGCCGGGACAGCGGGGCGATGCGCGCCGCGATCAGGACGGCGTCCAGGCGGCCACGCACCTGGTCGGTGCGCTCGTCCGGGGCGAGGAAGTGGGAGGACTGCGGGCCCAGGCCGTCCTCGATGGTCACGAAGTCGAGCAGACCGCGTTCCGCCTCGGCGACCAGGTCGGCCCAGTATCCGGCGGTGAACAGGTCGCGGGGACGGGCCACCGGCTCGCGCCAGGAGGCCGGATGCCAGCCGGTGCCGTCCAGGGCGACGGCAAGGTGCAGCGGGGAAGAAGAGGGTGCCGAGGACAAGAGGGGGTGCCTTCCTGGAAGTCCGTACGAGATCACCGGCCCTCGTCGGGAGGGCGCGGCGGGGAGCGACGGGTCAGGAACAACAGAGCGCGCCGGCCACGCGCTGCAGGTCGATGTGCGGCCGGGAGTGGAGGAGGACACGGCGGCGCGGGTTCAGCACACGGGGGTGGGGTGTGCGGGGCAACTCCTCCACCTCCGTCCGGTGCGCCGGGATCGTCGTGCACGGGTCGTCGTGCGCGTGTCGTCGTGCACGGGTCGTCGTGCACGGGTCGTCGTGCACGGGTCGCGTGTCGTCGTCAGTCACAACGGCCCGCCCGTGCGGTCTGTTCCGGCTTCGGCGGCTCTTCTCGAGGAACGGTCAGGCACCCCGGCCGGCATGGGCGGCCCAGTCGAGGATCTGCACGGCCGCTCCGGCGGCCTCCAGGCCCCGGCAGTGCGCGTGGTGCCGGCGGGCGATGCCGTCGATGTCGAGGTGGGCGCCGAAGGCCGGGTGGGTGGCCAGGCGGCGGGCGTAGGCCCACACGACGGGGTGGTCGGCGATGCGGTGCACCGCGGCGGCGTCCAGGTGGTGGCGGTGCACGGTGTCGAGTTGGACCAGCGTGACCCACAACTCGACGTCGGCCGCGGTGATCTGATCGCGGATCAGGTAGTCGCACCCGACGAGCCACCGCTCCAGCGAACCCAGCGTCTCGAGCAGCCCGGCGAGTCCCGCGGCCCGCGCCGCCGGTTCGGATCCCGCAGCCCCGGCCTCCTGAGCGGCCTGCTCGATGCCCTGCCCGCACAGCCGCTCCACGGCCTCGATCTCCGACTCCGCCCCGCACGGGTACAGCGCCGGGCGGCCGCCGCCGAAGTGCCGGGCCAGGTCGCGGGTGATGTCCGCGGCGTGGGTGCTGACGATCCGCCCCGACCAGTCGTCGCTGAGCACCGGCCCGACGGCCGCCCCGGCGTACCGGTGCGCGCTCGCCTCGTACAACGGGCGCAGCGCGGAATGTCCCCCGTCGGGACCGTCGGGGACCGCGTCCAGGAAGGTGACCGGACAGGCGTCGTCGAGGCCGAGCAGGCTGTGCACGACGGCGATGCGCAGCCCGTTCGGACAGGCGGGTGCGAGATGGAGTCGGTAGCGGCGGGGCACGGCGTAGTGCCCGCTGCGCGCGTCCTGGCCGATCCTTCCCCTGAAGGCGGGGGCGGGCTGGGCGGAGGGGACGGCGGCGAGCGGTGTGACGGACATGGTTCTCCCCGGGGTGGACGCGTGGACGTACGCGCGGCGGAAGCGACGTCGGGCAGTGAGAGACGGCCCTCCCCCGCGTGCGACGGCACCCGTCGGGGCGCGAGGGAAGACGGGACTCAGCCCAGGGGGCTGATCGCGCTGCATACTCGCAGCAGGTCGATGTGACGGCGGGATGTCAGAAGGGGTGTCAGAAGGGGTGACTGCCCGGACGTACGGCTCACGTCGGTGGTGACCGGTCCAAGGCGCCCCATGTTTCCCTACCTGTTCACTAGGATTCCCATCTGGAGTGTCGGCCGAGGTCGGGCCGACGTCAAGAGGGCGTCCACGGGGCGAGCATGGCCCGGGTGGGAGGTCAGGGCCCCGGTGCCGGCCGGTCGCCCTTGTACGCCGCTCTCAGTACGCCCAGGGCGTCCGCCACGCCGACCGGCCGCGGGTTCGGGTACGCCTGGCCGGTCACCTCGCGGGCCGCCACCGTCAAGTCGGCTTCTGCCAGGCCGAGTTCGGCGAGGGAACGGGGTGCGCCGAGGCGACCGGCCAGTTCCCACAGGGCGAGCGGGACATCGTCGCCGTCCAGGGCCCGGCCGAGCGCCGTCATGGCCTCGGGCGCGGCGGGCGCGTTGTGGGCGAGGGCGTACGGCAGGACCACGGTGTGGGTCTCGGCGTGCGGCAGCCCGAAGGTGCCGCCGAGGACGTGGCACAGCTTGTGATGCAGGCCCATGGTGGTCGCACCGAGTGCGGCACCGCAGAGCCAGGCTCCGTAGAGGGCACGGCCGCGGGCGTCCAGGTCCCCTGGATCGGCCGCCACGTCGGTCAGCGCACCCGCCATGGCCCGTGCGCCCTCCTCGGCCATCAGCGACACCAGCGGCGAGGCGTCCGGCGCGTACAGTGCCTCGGCCGCGTGCGCCACCGCGTTGATGCCGCTGGTCACGGACAGGCTCACCGGGAGCGACAGGGTGAGCTCGGGGTCGTAGACGACGCTGCGCGGCAGGACCGACGGATCACGGCCGGTGCGTTTGGCGCCGTGTTCGGTCAGGCCCCAGACCGGGGTCATCTCGGAGCCCGAGTAGGTCGACGGCACGGCGACCAGCGGCAGCCCGGTGCGCAACGCGATCACCTTGCCGAGGCCGATGGCGGAGCCGCCGCCGACCGCCACGCAGCCGTCGGCGCCGACTGCCCGGGCGACCTCTACGGCCCGGTCGGCGACCTCCGCGGGAACGTGCATACGGGCCTCGGTGTGCAGCCCGGCACAGGCGCCGCCCAACGCGTCCGCGACGGCCCGGGCCGTCCGGGCGCCCCGTGGCCCGCTGACCACCAACAGCCGCCGCAGCCCGAGCCGTTCGGCCTCGTCCGGGGTCGCGGTGACCGAGGCGCCGGGCCGCAGGACGACCCGCATGGGCTGGGCCTCGTAGGCGAACTCCCTCATGAGCGCACCGGGTCGAGTACGAGGTCGAAGCGCGCGTGCCGGAAGGGGTTCGGGACGCCGAACTCCCGCGCCTGGGACGGGTCGTCGGTTTCGGTGAAGTCCTGGACCAGGCTCTCCTTGACTGCGAACACGGCGTCCGAGTCGAGGTGGTCGCTGCCCGCCACGAAGATGTGCGTGGTGACCGGCGCATGCCCTTCACCCGAGGCGATGAAGTGGATGTGGGCCGGGCGGTAGGGGTGTCGGCCCGTGGCCCGAAGGAGGTCCCCGACGGGGCCGTCCGTGGGGATCGGGTACGGGCTGGGCACGCAGGTGCGGAACCAGAAGCGCCCCCCGCCGTCCGCCGTGAACAGGCCTCGCCCGTTGCCCGGGGGCTGGATCTCCGGCTGCTGGACGTCGTAGTAGCCCTCGGCGTTCGCCTGCCAGACGTCGAGGACCGCGCCCGGCAGCGGGGTGCCGTCCCGGGACAGCACGCGCCCGCTGACCACGCACGGCTCGCCGCCGCCGACCAGGTCGATGTCTGCGCCGAGTGCGCGGACCGGGGACTCGGTCATGTGGAAGGGGCCGAGCACCGTCGACTCCGTCACGCCTCCCCGTCCGTCGCTGTTGATCGTCTCGACGAGCATCGAGATGCCGAGCACGTCCGAAAGGAGGACGAACTCCTGCCGGGTGTCCGTGCATGCCTGCCCGGTCGCCGTCAGGAATCCGACGGCCCTCTCCCATTCCGTCATGGTCGGCCGGGTCTCGCGGACGAAGGCGTGCAGATGGCGGGTGAGGGCGGCGAGCAGCTCGCGCAGCCGGGGGTCGGCCGTGCCCTCGATGCTGTCGACCACCGCCTCGGTGAGGCGGGTGGTGAATTCGGTGGTCATCCCACCACTCTCCTGGATGGCGCGACTGTTTCCTCGGGCGTTCTTCCGGGCGTCCTTTCGGCCGTTCCCTCGGCCAGCCCCTGGGCCGTACCTGAAGGTCTTCCCCTCCGTTCCCGTCAGATGCCCGAGGATCCGCCGCACCGCCCCGGTCGGCAACCGCACCGCCCCGGTCGGCAACCGCTCAGCGTCCTCGGTGGCCACGGCAGACGTGGCAGAGGCGCCAGAGGCGGCAGGCGTGGCCCGAATTCCTTGGGCTGGAGCACGTCCGCGATTCCACTGAGCGGGACGGAATCGGGCCACGCCCTGCGGGACAATCCGTCGGCGACGAGCCGAATGCGCAGGTCACAGCGCTAGCGGGAGCCGTCTCACCAGACTGCTCAGCACCTTGGGCCCCTTTTTCCGCGCACTTCATTGATTGTACCGACCGCTAGGTCTATTTTACCGGTCAGCCGCACCGGAGCTGCAGACGGGAGGCACGTATGCCGGCGCTTGCGACCGCCACGCACTGCCCCCGGGTCCCGCTCTTCCCGGACCAGTAGCCGCTCTCGCCGGTGTGACCGGCAGGAGCCGATCACGCGCCGGACGTCCCCCACGCCGCCTGGACCAGAGCCACTCTCCGCATCTCCGCTCACCCACGGAAGGCCGCCGATGTCCCAGACAAAAACCCCTCCCCCGCAGACGCAGGAGGGATCCCGCTCCACCTCGCGCAACGTGCTCGTCGTCATCGCCCTCGTGTGGACCGTCCAACTGGTCGCGCTCATGGCCGCGTTGTCCGGCATCGCACAGGCCGAGGTCGCGATCCACTTCCGGACCACCGAGATCGCCTGGTTCACCCTGATGACCCTGCTGACAGGGACGTTCTTTCTGCCCTTCGCAGTCAAGGCCGCGGCCCTCTTCGGCAAGAAGCGCGTCCTGCTCGTCGCCACCGGTCTGGGCTTCGTCGGCGACCTGATCGCCGCCGTCGCCACCGACTACCGCACCCTGCTGATCGGGCGCGGCATCGCGGGCATCTACGCCGCCACCGCCCCGCTCGCCTACGCGATCACCCGCGACGTGTTCCCCCGCCGCTGGGTCGGACTCGCCAGCGGGATCCTCGCCGGCGGTGTCGGCCTCGTCGCCTTCGGCGGGCCGTTCCTGTCCGGCTGGCTCCTGGACGACTACGGCTTCCGCGGCGTTCTGTGGTTCATGGCCATCAGCACCGCCGTAAGCTTCCTGCTGGTGGCCGCCTTCGTGCCCGAGAGCCCGATTCGCGCGGCGGGCGGCCGGATGGACTGGATCGGCGGAATCCTCCTCGGCGGAGGGGTCACGGCGATCGTCTACGCCATCGGCCAGGGATCACACTGGGGCTGGGACAGCGGCAAGTTCGCCACCTGGGTCGCCGGGGCGCTGATCACACTGGTCGTCTTCGTGCTCGTCGAGCGCCGGGTCGCCGAACCGCTGTTCCCGCCGGCCATGACACGGCGTCGTCCGGTGTGGACCGTCCTGCTGGCCACATCCATCGCGGCCGGCTCACTCAGCGCCGTCGGCGTGGTGATACAGCTGCTGATACTGATGCCGAACATCCCCACCATCTCCGAGGGCCTGGGCTGGTCCGGAACCCGGAACGCGATCGTCACGAGCCCCATCAGCGCCATGATCATCGTGGCGGCCGTCGGCACCGGTCTGCTCGCCCGCCGGGTGGATGCGCGCATCATCCTGGGCACCGGCTCCGCGCTCACGGTCCTCGGTTACGGCATCGGCACCCAGCTGCACCACAACGCCCAGCAGATCGTGGGGATGGGTCTGATCGCGGGGCTGGGCACGGGCATCGTCATGGCCATCGTGCCCATCATGATCATCGAGGTGGTCACCCCCGAAGAGCAGGCACTGGCCAACGGCGTCCAGACACTCGGCCAGGGCGTCGCACAGATCGTCGTCTCCCAGTTGGCCTTCGTCGTGATGGCCCAGCACGGGGCCGTCCTCAAGGGCACTCAGTTCTATCTCGACACCGGCTTCACCAACGGGCTCTGGCTGGTCGTCGGATGCTGTGCCGTGGGCACGATGCTGGTTCTCCTGATCCCCAGGGCCAAGCGCCTCGACGAGGCCGAGGTCGGCCAGGCAGCCTGACCCCGGCGTTCGCCTCACGGCACCGGCCGTGGCCGCTTCCCGTCGCCCGCCCCGTGGGTCGGGGACGTCCGAAGCGGCAGGCCGGTCCCGTGGGGAACCACCGGCAACTCCTGGTCGAGGGCGTCGAGGCCCGACCCGCATGAAGAAGTGGCCGTCGCGGCGGTCGCCGAACTGCTGGTTGTCGATGATGTCGCTGCTTGCCCGACCAGGAACCGCGAGACGGCAAGGACGATGCCGGGAGCCTCGGGGCAGTCGAGGGTGAGGACGTGCTCGACATTCGGTGACGTGCCCATCAGGGCACCTCCGGGCCGTCGTACTCGGTCATCGCGTCGAGGAGCCAGCGCGCCAGGTAGTCGGCGAACGAGGACCGTGGGAACAGCCGGTACGTCGGCAGGTCGTCGACCTGCCAGAGCAGCACCGCGACAGGGCCCACCGTGGTCGACACCGCCCGGCCGGGACCGAAGACCCGGGGATGCAGGTCCAGCGGGCAGCCCTTCTCCAGTACCTGCCGGGCGGCCGGGCCGCTGAGCTCCAGCGTGGTGCGGTTCGCCGAGACGTCCACGACCGAGCCCGGGTCTCCTCCGAGTGCCTTCCGCAACTCGGCGGCGACGGCGGTCTCTTCGGCCTGGGACAGCACGAGCCACTCGTCGGGGGCGAGCCAGAGCACCGTGTGGGGGCCGGACGTCGAGGTGTCGCCGCACTGCTGCGGGAGCGGCGCCCCGACGGCCTTCTCGATGCGGTCGGCCGCTTCGGAAGCGGGGTCGACGCGCAGGTTCACCATGGTGACGAACGGCCACTCGGTCAGCGTGACGCCGCGGGCGCCCGTGACGCCGCGGGCGCCCGTGACGGCGGCGGCGCGCATCCGCTCTTCCAGATGTGCCAGCGGGCTGCGGCGCAGGTGCACCGGGCCGGCCTCGGTCAGCTCAGCCATCTCGCTTGGTCCCTTCGGGGTCGTAGAGGACGAAGTCGGCCACCTCGACGGGCACCAGATCGTCGCCCACCGGGGCGAGCAGGGTCTCGCCGATCCTGGCCCGTCCGTCGGCCACGAGGGCGAGGGCGAAGGGGCGGCCGAGGGCCGGGCTGTGGTAGCTGGAGGTGACGTGGCCGAGCATCGGCACCGGCCCGGCCTCCGGGGTGATCGGCACGTCCGGCGCGACGAGTTGGGTGCCCTCGGGCAACCGGGTCGTGCGGTCGGCCGGCAGCAGGCCGACGAGCTGCTTGCGGTCGGTGCGGGCGGTGTCGGCGCGGGCGTAGGACCGCTTTCCGATGAAGTCCTTCTGCTTGGAGACGACCCAGGACATGCCCGCGTCCTGCGGGGTGACGGTGCCGTCGGTGTCCTGGCCGACGATGATGTAGCCCTTCTCGGCCCGCAGGACGTGCATGGTCTCGGTGCCGTACGGGGTGATGCCGTACGGCTGTCCGGCCTCGTGCACCTGCTCCCAGACGGCGAGGCCGTACCACGCGGAGACGTTGATCTCGTAGGCGAGTTCGCCGGAGAAGGAGATCCGGCAGATGCGGGCCGGGACACCGGAGGCCAGGGTGGTCTCGCGGAAGGCCATGAAGGGGAACGCCTCGGCGGACAGGTCGACTTCGGGCGCGAGCTGGGCGACGACCTCGCGTGACTTGGGGCCGACGACCGCGATCGTCGTCCACTGTTCGGTCACCGAGGTGCAGTGGACGTCGAGTTCGGGCCACTCGGTCTGCAGCCACTCCTCCAGCCAGTCCAGGACGCCTGCGGCGCCCCCGGTCGTGGTGGTCATGAAGTAGCGGTTGTCGTCGAGGCGCAGCGTCACACCGTCGTCGAAGATCATGCCGTCGGGCTTGCACATCACGCCGTAGCGGGCGAGGCCGGGCTTGAGCTTCTTGAAGGCGTTGGTGTAGATGCGGTTGAGGAACTCGCCCGCGTCCGCGCCCCAGAGCTCGATCTTGCCGAGGGTGGAGGCGTCCATGACCGCCACCCCCTCACGGGCCGCGCGGCACTCGCGGGCCACGGCCGTGTCCATGTCCTCACCGGGCAGGGGGAAGTACCAGGGGCGCTTCCACTGCCCGACGTCCTCGAACTCCGCGCCGTGGGCCACGTGCCAGCTGTGGATGGAGGTGGTCCGCTCCGGATCGAACAACTCGCCGCGCTCACGTCCCGCCAGGGCGGCGAACGCCACCGGTGTGTACGGCGCCCGATAGGCCGTGGTGCCGATCTCTCCCAGTGAACCGCCGAGGGCTTCGGCGATCACCCCGATCGCGTTGACGCCGGACGTCTTGCCCTGGTCGCCCGCCGTGCCGAGCGAGGTGTAGCGCTTGACGTGCTCGACACCGCGCATGCCGGCGCCGGTGGACCGCCAGACGTCGGCGACGGTGACATCGCGCTGCAGGTCGACGAAGTGGGTGTCCCAGGTGCCGGGTTCGCCTTCGAGGGCGGGCACCAGCCACAGGGCGCGCACCGGGCCCGAGCCCTGGGCATCACCGGAGGGCGGTGCGGGCACGGGGACCGGGAACCCGGCCTCCGTCGCGGCCCGTGCACCGGCCCGCGCCCCCTCGCCCAGACAGCCGTCGAGATCGTACGTCCCGCGGGCGGCACCGACGACCTGCTGGTCCCGTACGGTGCCGTCGGGGACGAAGGCGACCAGGTCCTCGTCCCAGCGGAGCTTGCCCTGGCGCTGGCTGTGCAGGTGCACCACCGGGCTCCAGCCGCCGGAGACGGCGAGCAGGTCGCAGTCGAACGACTGTGGTGCGCCGGTGAGTTGACCGTCGGCATCGAGGGCCTGGACGGTGACGGCGGCCAGTCGGCCCTCCCCCGCCGTGTCGACCACCGCGCTGCCCGTCAGCACCCGCACCCCCGTCGCCACGGCGACCTCGGCGGCCCGGTGGGACAGCCCGGGGCGCGCGTCCACGACGGCGGCGATGTCGATCCCGGCGGCGTGGAGGTCGGCGACCGTGTCATAGGCGCTGTCGTTGGTCGTGCTCACCACGGCCCGCGAACCCGGGGCCACGGCGTACCGGTTGAGGTACGTACGCACGGCCGCGGCGAGCATCACCCCGGGTCGGTCGTTGCCGGCGAAGACCAGCGGACGCTCGTGCGCGCCGGTCGCCAGGACCACCTGGCGGGCCCGGATGTGCCACAGCCGCTGGCGCGAGACGCCCGCGGAGGCGTCGGGGGCGCCGGCTCCGAGATGGTCGGTGCGCCGCTGCAGGGCCAGCACGTAGTTGTCGTCGTACGAGCCGAAGGCCATGGTGCGTTGCAGTACGACGACCTCGGGGGCGGAGTCGAGCGCGGCGCGGACGTCGGCGACCCACGTCAGGCCGGTCTGCGCACCCGAGAGCAGCGAACCGCCGGGCTCGGGCTGGTCGTCGACGAGGATCACGCGGGCTCCGGAGCCGGCGGCAGCCGCGGCGGCAGCGAGCCCGGCCGGTCCGGCGCCGACGACCAGGACGTCGGTGTGCACGTACTTCTTGTCGTAGACGGCGGGGTCGGCGCCCGGGTCGAGCCGGCCCATCCCGGACAGCGTCGTGACGGACAGGCCGTCGTACAGCTCCACCGCCGTCGCCGGCAGCATGCCCTCCGAGTACGAACCGCCGATCTGCAACAGGGCGTTGGGCTCCTCGACGCCCGCGGCGACGATGCCGCGCGGGCGGCCGCGGTAGATCGACGGAGCGACCTCGACGAGTCCGTTCGCCAGCATCGCCGAGGCGACGGTGTCTCCGGGGTGCCCGGTCAGTTCCCGCCCGTCGAGGGTGAATCGCAGCACGGCGCCGCGGTCGACGCGGCTCCCTTGCCGCAGCCGGAAGTGCTGGTCGGTCATCGGTTCCCTCCGGCCTGGGGCAGTTCGGGGCGGGGCTCGTCGAGCCGGTAGGAGGTCAGCACCTCGTAGGTGGCGGTGTCGCGCAGGACGTTGAACCAGCGGCGGCAGCCGGTGCTGTGCATCCACCGCTCTGCGAAGGGGCCCTTGGGGTTGTCGCGGTAGAAGACGTACTCGGCCCACTGCTCGTCGGTGAGGTCGGCCGGGTTCTCGGGGTAGGGGACGTGGGCCTGTCCCCCGTAGTGGTACTCGGTCTCGTCCCGCGGTCCGCACCAGGGGCAGCTGATCAGCAGCACGGTGTCCTCCTCAGTGGGCCACGGCCGCGGCGCCGTGCTCGTCGATCAGGGCGCCCGTCGCAAAACGTTCGAGGGCGAAGGGGGCGTTCAGCGGATGCGGCTCACCCGTGGCGATGGTGTGCGCGAAGGCCCAGCCGGCGGCCGGGGTGGCCTTGAACCCGCCGGTGCCCCAGCCGCAGTTGACGTAGAGGTTCTCCACCGGGGTGGTGCCGATGATCGGGGACGCGTCCGGGGTGACGTCGACGATGCCGCCCCAGGTCCGCAGCACGTGCGCGCGGGCGAAGACGGGGAACAGCTCGACGGCGGCGGCCATCTGCTGCTCGATCACGTGGAAGGAGCCGCGCTGCCCGTAGCCGTTGTACGAGTCGACGCCCGCGCCCATCACCAACTCGCCCTTGTGGGCCTGGGAGACGTAGACGTGCACGTGGTTCGACATGACGACCGTCGGGTGCACCGGCTCGTGCAGCTCGGACACCAGCGCCTGCAGCGGATGCGACTGGATCGGCAGGCGGAATCCGGCCCGCTCGGCCAGCACGCCGCTGTGCCCGGCGGCCGCGAGTCCGACCCGGCCTGCGTGGATACGACCGCGGTTGGTCTCGACGCCCACGACCCGGTCGCCGTCCTTGAGGAAGCCGGTGACCTCGCAGCCCTGGATGAGGTCGACACCCAGCTCGTCGGCCCTGCGGGCCAGCGCCCAGGCGACGTGGTCGTGCTTGGCTATGCCGGCCCGTGGCTGGAAGGTGCCGCCGAGGACCGGGTACCGGGTGCGCGGCGAGAGGTTGACGATCGGGCAGACCTCGCCGACCTGGTCCGGTGTGAGCCACTCGGCGTCGACGCCGTTGAGACGGTTGGCGTTGACGCGGCGCATGCCCTCGCGGACGTCCTGCAGGGTGTGCGCGAGGTTGAGGACGCCGCGCTGGCTGAACAGGAAGTCGTAGCCCAGCTCCTCCGGCAGCCGCTCCCACAGCTTGAGCGCGTGCTCGTAGATCGCCGCGCTCTCGTCCCACAGGTAGTTGGAGCGGATGATCGTGGTGTTGCGGGCCATGTTGCCGCCCGCCAGCCAGCCCTTCTCCAGGACGGCGACGTTGGTGATGCCGTGGTTCTTGGCCAGGTAGTAGGCGGTGGCCAGGCCGTGGCCGCCCGCGCCGATGATGACGACGTCGTACGAGGAGCGCGGCTCGGGGTTGCGCCAGAGGAAGTCCGGATGCTCCGGCAGCGGCGTGCTGGTCATGCCGCGGCTCCGTTCAGGTGGGGGTAGAGGGGGAAGGCGGCGGCGAGCTTCTCGACCCGGGCGCGCAGTTCGTCGTCGGAGTGCCCGCTCTTCAGGGCCTCGGCGATGATGTCGGCGACCTCCCGGAACTCCTCCGCGCCGAAGCCGCGGGTGGCCAGGGCGGGGGTGCCGATCCGCAGCCCCGAGGAGACCATCGGCGGGCGGGGGTCGAACGGCACCGCGTTGCGGTTGACGGTGATGCCGACGCGGTGCAGCCGGTCCTCGGCCTGCTTCCCGTCGAGCACGGAGTTCCGCAGGTCGACGAGGACCAGGTGCACTTCGGTGCCGCCGGTCAGCACCGTGATCCCGGCCTCGGCCACGTCGTCGGCCAGCAGCCGTCCGGCGAGGATGCGGGCGCCGTCCAGGGTGCGCTGCTGGCGCTCCTTGAACTCCTCGCCCGCCGCCACCTTGAAGGCCACCGCCTTCGCCGCGATGACATGCTCCAGCGGGCCGCCCTGCTGGCCCGGGAAGACCGCGGAGTTGATCTTCTTGGCCAGGCCGGCCCGGCTGAGGATCACACCGCCACGCGGGCCACCGAGGGTCTTGTGCGTCGTGGTCGTCACGACGTCGGCGTACGGCACCGGGTTCGGGTGGAGGCCCGCGGCCACCAGCCCGGCGAAGTGCGCCATGTCCACCATCAGGTAGGCGCCCACCTCGTCGGCGATCCGTCGGAACGCGGCGAAGTCCAGCCGGCGGGGGTAGGCCGACCACCCGGCGACGATCATCCTGGGCCGGTGCGCGAGAGCGAGCTGTTCGACCTCGTCCATGTCGATCCGCAGGTCGGACTCGCGCACGTGGTACGGCACGACGTTGTACAGCTTGCCGGAGTAGTTGATGCGCATGCCGTGGGTCAGGTGCCCGCCGTGCGCCAGGTCGAGGCCGAGGATCGTGTCGCCGGGGTCGAGCAGAGCGAACATCGCGGCCGCGTTGGCCTGGGCACCCGAGTGCGGCTGCACGTTGGCGGCCTCGGCGCCGAACAGTTCCCTGACCCGGTCGATGGCGAGCTGCTCGATGACGTCGACGTGCTCGCAGCCGCCGTAGTAGCGGCGGCCGGGATAGCCCTCGGCGTACTTGTTGGTCAGGACCGAGCCCTGGGCCTCCATGACCGCGGCCGGGGCGAAGTTCTCGGAGGCGATCATCTCGAGGGTCGACTGCTGACGGTGCAGTTCGGCGTCGACGGCGGCGGCGACATCGGGGTCGAGTTCGCCGAGCGGGCGGGAGAGGGGGGAGGCGACCGGGGTGAGCGACGGGTTCGTTGCCATCTGTGCACCATCCTGAGAGCCAACTAATGAGCAACTGATATATCAGACTCTGCGATACGGTATGGGAGTCTTCCGGACAGGTCAAGGGGGACTACGTGCAGCAGGCAGGGGGCTTCATGCAGCAGATGGCGACCGAGCCCAGGGGCGAGGAGCTGTCCCTCGCCGAGCGCGCCTACCGCGCCATCCGCGACCAGCTCGTGATGCTCGACATCCGGCCGGGCGCACCGATCAACGAGGACCAGCTGGCCCAGTCCCTCGGCGTCGGGCGGACCCCGGTGCGCGAGGCGCTCAAGCGGCTCCAGTACGAGCGCCTGATCACGACCTACCCCCGGCGCGGCACCTTCGCCACCGAGGTCAACATCACCGACCTGGCCCACATCTCCGAGGTGCGCCAGGAGCTGGAGCCCCTGGCCGCCGCCCAGGCCGCGCGGCGCGGCACGGCCATCGACCGTGCGACCCTGACGGACCTGCTGCGGGACCTGGAGAGCGTGGACTCGCCTCGGCGTGACGCCGCCGAGCTCATGCGCCTGGACCTCCGGGTCCACCGCGCCACCTACGCCGCCACGCACAACCCGTATCTGGAGGACACCCTCGTCCGCCACGACAACCTGGCCACCCGTATCTGGTGCCTGTTCATCGACCGCCTGCCCGGCATGGCCGGCCACGTCCAAGAGCACAAACCGTTGATCGAGGCGATCGTCGCAGGCGACCCCGACACGGCGTCGCGGCTCGCCCGAAGCCACGTCGAGGGCTTCGAACAGGCCATCCGCGACGCCATCTGACCCGAGGCTCCCGGGTGTTCCACACACCGTTCATGGCGCCGGCTCGCCTCGGGACAGACCGGCGCTGCTGTCACAGGATGCTGTCGTGAAGGTTGCGCGTGGATTCGTGGACGGGCGCGTCGATGACCTGGGACGGCGGGCCCTTCTCGACAAGCCGGCCCTCGGACATGAAGACCACTTCGTCGGCGACGCCGCGGGCGAAGCCGATCTCATGGGTGACCACGATCATCGTCATCCCGCTGGTCGCCAGCCGTTTCATGACAGCCGCGCAACAGGATCGTCAGCACGTCCCACGAGCCGGCCTGCGGTGAGGACGGCCTGCTCGAGGATCACCACCGCACCTACCACGTCGAGAAGGCCCGCGGCGGCGTCGGACTGCCCATGATCGACGGCAGCGCTCTCGTCAGCCGGGACACCGCACCCGAGCGGCGAGTTGACCGAGACCATCGACCCTGAGCTGGTCGACGCGATTCTGGAGGACACCGGCGCTCGACAGCAGCGGCTGCGGCTGCTCCCGGCGCGCGTCGTGGTGCACTTCGTGCTGGCCCTCGCCTTCTTCGAGCGACCCGCGCCGTGTGCGCCGTGGATGCTCGGGTCGCTGGGGTGAGGTGGTGGCGCGGCTACCGTGGGTGCACGGCGTAGGTCAGGTGCGTCACCCGTGACGACGGCTCCGAACGGATCGGCTCCAGCGCGATCCTGGACGCGTCCACGCCGTCGAACAGGCGGGTGCCGGCGCCGAAAAGCACCGGTGACAGTGTGATCGAGAACTCGTCGACCAGGCCGGCGTTCAGGTGCTCCAGGATCGTCGCGCCGCCGCCGGCGATGCGGACGTCGCGGTCACCGGCGGCCTCGCGGGCCTGGTCGAGGGCGTGCTCGATGCCGTCGTTGACGAAGTGGAACGTGGTGCCGCCGGGCCGCTCCCACGGGTCACGCTTGGTGTGTGTCACGACGAAGACGGGGGTGTGGAAGGGCGCCTCCTCCGGCCATGACCGCTCGCCGAGGTCGAACATGCGCTTGCCCATGACGCTCGCGCCGGTGCGCTCGAACGTCTCCCGCGCGACGTCGTTGTCGCGGCCCTCCTCGCCGCCCTCGCCCAGCTTCAGGTTCTCCCGGAAGAACCGCAGCGGGAAGATCCACTGCTGCAGTTCCATCCACTGCGCCATCCAGTGCTGAACGTCCGGGTCGTCCTGCTTGTCGGGCGCGAAGAGCTCGTCTTCAACGGGCACGGACTCGGGCGCGATGAAGCCGTCCAGCGACATCGACACGCTGAAGAACACCTTCCCGGCCATCAGCCCTCCGCCCCCTTCCGCGCGAGGTCGGTGACGTAGGCCGCCAGGCTGCTCAGGGTCTGTCGGCCGCCCTCGATCGCGTGGTACTTCTCGACCGCCTCGTCGCGCAGTTCCTTGGTGGGGAACACCGTGCGCATCACGATCCGGGTCGCCGCGCCGTCCGGCGCGAAGGTCAGGACCGACTCGAAGGCGTTCGGGTCGTCGCGGGACTCACCGTGCAGCAGCGCGATCCGCTCCGGCGGGGCGATCCGCAGCCAGCGGATCCACTCGGAGTAGTCGGTCCCGTCCGGCCCGTGCAGCACGAAGACCCACTCCCCGCCCTCGCGGAACTCGAAGGACCGCGTGGTGGTGGTGAACCCCTCCGGACCCCACCACCGCGACAGGTGCCGGACCTCGGTGAACGCCTCGAACACCAGCTCCCGCGGGGCGTCGATGACCCGGGAGATCACGATCTCCCGGTCGGCCGTCGCCGACTCCGCCCGCGTTTCTTGCCTTGCCCCAGTCATCGGTCATTCCTCCTGCCGTGTCTGCTTGAGGTCCTGCACGTAGGTGTCCAGCCGGTCGAAACTCTCGTTCCAGAACCGCTCGAATCCGCCGACCCACTCGTGGACCGGCCGCAGCCCTCGGGCGTCCAGGCCGTAGAGGCGCTGCTTGCCCGCCTCGCGGACCCGCACCAGCCCCACCTCCCGGAGCACCCGCAGGTGCTTGGACGCCCGCGGCTGGCTCATCCCCAGCTCCTGGGCCAGGTCGGTCACCGGCCGCTCACCCGCCCGCAGCAGCGCCAGGATGTCCCGGCGCTGCGGCTCGGCGATCGCGTTGAACGCGTCCGACGTCGTCGCTGCTCGTGCCATGGCAGCCATCATATTCCCATATCGGAATACATCAAGCCGGCTGGGAATCGGGCGAGTCCTGTCGGATGACGATTGCCGGTCAAAGCAACGGCCTTCCCTCGTCGTCGGCGACGACGACGGTCGAGTGATCAGTTTGTGGCACGCCCGCACCGGCGGCGATCAGATACAGCCCGAAGGCCGTACGGATCCGCTCCAGATCCAGAGCCCGTCCCGGCCGACCGGCAACCAGCGCGACGCCCTCTCCCCTGCGGCTCCGGAGCCATCGCGGCGACCGCCGTCGGAAGCTGGACGGCTCGGCGCGTACCAAGCCGGTCTGGTAGGCGATGACGACGAGTTGAGCACGGTCGCGGGCACCGAGCTTGGTCAAGGCACGCTGAATGTGGGTACGCACGGTCAGAACGCGCCGAGCACTCGGGTGACGAAGTCCTCGCAGACACCGCGCGTCTGACTGCCCGTCAGCAGGGACAGGGCGAGGCGGCGGGGCTGCCGTGAGGGCCGCTGCGGCCCTGGCGCCGGGGCCCCTGCGGCGCTCCGGCCACCCGTCGCATGCCGTCTGACCGGAGACGCTGATCGCGCTGGACGGCGGCGAGCATCCGGTCGACGTCTCTGCCGAGCTGATCGGCACCCAGCTGTCGGCGTGCCCCGAACCGTGCGTCCTGGCGACGAGCCGGCGGGCGCCAGGCGCTGAACATCGCCGGCAAACGCGTCCTGATCGCGTCATTGCCATCGGTGCCGGACGAAGCCGTCGAACTGCCGAGGGACCGTTTCGCGCCGCTCACCGGCGGCACACGGACCGCCCGAACACACCGGCGCACGCTTCGAGCTCCGATCGACTGCAGTTGCGAGTTGCGCTGCTGACTGGCGCAACCGGCACTTGAAGAAAACCAGCCGCCCGGGTCGCAAGCGGTGGGTGCCTCCCTCTCCGACCGGCGGACAAGCGTCGACGAGGCCCCGGCCACCGCAACGCGGTTCGCACGCGCCGGGCAGGCGGACTCCACGGATTTCGGCGGGATGCGGTCACTGACGAGCCTGCGGCACCGCGATCCCGCACGGGAAATCCCGCGGAGATGTCTACGCAGTCAGACGCCATCCGTCAAGGCTTCGGGCTCATTCGCCGCCGTTTCGCCGGCACGCACTGTCCGCAAGCCGAGCGGGGGTTCGCGCGACGTTACGAATATGTTCCGGACCCTTGACGGCCTCCGTCTGACTGCGTAGACATGGCAGCGCAGTCAGACGGCGCAGTCAGACGGAAATCGGCTGGCACCGTCTCGGATCACGATCGTCGGGAGACACCATGACGCGAGGGGCAAGACGGGGCGGGAGTTCCGGCGCACCGCGCAGCGTGGATGTGGCCCTGCTGGCGGGTGTTTCACAGAAGACGGTGTCCCGGGTCTTCAACGACGAGCCGTACGTCTCCGCCGAAGTGCGCCGGCGCGTTCTCGATGCCGCGGAGGGACTCGGCTACCGGCTGAACAACGCCGCCCGGGCACTGGCCTCCGGACGTACCCGGTCCATCGGTGTCGTGACGCTGGGAACCGCCCTGTACGGGCCCGCCTCGCTGATCATGGGAGTGGAGCGCGCCGTACGGGACACGGGCTACGCCCTGCGTGTGGTCAACACCATGGAGGGCGACCCGGCCGGGATCGGCGGGGCCGTCGACTCGCTCCTCGACCAGGGCGTGGACGGCATCGTCATCTCCGAGCCGATCGACGACGGGCAGGACGGAGACCTCGGAGCCCGTCTCGACGTACCCGTTCTCGTTCTGGGCGCGCCACCGTTCCCCGCGCCCAGGGCGCTGGCCGCGGGCGTCGGCGCCGATCTGATGGCACACACGGCCACCGAGCACCTGCTGGACTTGGGGCACGCGACGGTCCATCATCTCGCCGGTCCGCAACGGTGGTACTCCGCCCGGGACCGTGCGGAGGGCTGGCGGTCCGCGCTCACCGAGAACGGCAGATCGGTGCCGCCGGTCATCGAGGGCGACTGGTCGGCGGCCTCCGGTTACGCGGCGGGCCGCGAACTGGCCACTGTCGAAGACCTGACTGCGGTGTTCGCCGCGAACGACGACATGGCGATCGGCCTCATCCGGGCGCTGACGGAGGCCGGCCGACGCGTGCCGGAGGACGTCAGCGTCGTCGGCTTTGACGACATCCCCGTCGCGGCCTATGTGGCTCCTCCCCTCACCACGGTGCGTCAGCCTTTCGACGTCGTGGCGCAGGAGGGGATCAAACGCCTCGTACACACCATCGAGAACCCGCAGGCAGACCCCCTGCCGGCGAGTGAACCACCGGTGGACCTCGTGGTCCGCGCCTCGACCGCGCCCCCACCGACCCGGACACCCCGAGGTCGCGGTCGGCGCACCGCCTCTCGTCCGAGTGGGGCCCGGCACGGTCCGCCCCTGGACGGAGGTACGTCCGCCCATGGCTGACCAGGGCAGATCAGCCCAAGCAGGGGGCTGCCTTTCCAGCCCTCGTCCCGCAGTTCACGGAAACCCCGTTACACGGGCGACGAGTCTCCTCCCCTCACGCGGCGGCCACTGAGTAGGTTCGCCGCAACAGTTCTCCGTTCCATCCCGTCCCTTCCCCCGGCCACAGGCTTCCTTCTCGGCAGCGAACGCCCACCGGGCGAAGGCCCCCAGGACGTACACCGCGCCATGTCGACCTCAGTGTCCTGGCCGTCACGTCAGAGCCTTCTTTCTCCCTCGTCACCTCTTTCCGCACGCCTTCGTCCGGCGTGCCCCTCACTCAGTCATCGGTGGGAGTTCACCATGCGCAGGTCCAGCTCCATCCCCAGCCCTTCCCAGATGAGCCGCCGGCTCTTCCTCACCGCCGCGGGAGCGGTCTCGTTGGGCGCCGCACTGTCCGCCTGCAGCGGCGACAGCGGCAGCTCATCCGCCGCCGCCAAGCCGGTCGGCCAGGCCGACATCGACAAGGCCATGAAGACCCCGACCCAGCTGACGTTCTGGACCTGGGTCCCGAACATCGCCAAGGAGATCGCGCTCTTCGAGAAGAAGTACCCGGCCATCAAGGTCAAGGTCGTCAACGCCGGTCAGGGCACCCCGCAGTACACCAAGCTGCGCACGGCGCTGAAGGCCGGAAGCGGCGCTCCGGACATGGTGCAGATCGAGTACCAGGCCATTCCGACCTTCACCATCACGGACAGCCTGCTGGATCTACGGCCGTACGGCGCGTCCGCCCTCAAGGGACGTTTCGTGGACTGGACTTGGGGCCAGGTCAGCGGCAGCGACGGCGAGGTCTGGGCGATCCCGCAGGACACCGGCCCGATGGGCATGCTGTACCGGCAGGACATCTTCGACAAGCACGGCATCGACGTGCCCAAGACCTGGGACGAGTTCGCCGAAGCGGCCCGCAAGCTCCACAAGGCCGACCCCGACGTCTACCTCACCAACCTCGCGGCCAACCAGGTCGCCGCCTGGCACGGACTGCTGTGGCAGGCGGGCGCCAAGCCGTACGTGACATCCGGCAAGAGCGACATCACCATCAGCGTCGACGACGCGGCCTCGAAGAAGCTCGGCGAGTACTGGGGCGGGCTCGCGAAGGAGGGAGTCATCGGCGTCGAGCCGGACTTCACCGACTCCTGGTACACGGCCCTCAACAAGGGCAAGTACGCCACCTGGATCACCGCGGCCTGGGGCCCGGTCTTCCTCTCCGGCTCCGCCAAGGCCACCGCCGGCAAGTGGCGGGCGGCCCCGCTGCCGCAGTGGGACGCCTCCAAGCCGAGCTCCGGCAACTGGGGCGGCTCGACCACCGCGGTCATCCGCTCCACCAAGAACCCCATCGCGGCGGCGATGTTCGCCCAGTTCCTCAACAGCGACCCGGCGAGCGCGAAGATGTTCGCCACCGAGCAGTTCTTCTTCCCCGCCACCAAAGCCCTGCTCACAGACACGTCGTTCGTCTCGGACGCATCCGCCTTCTACGGCGGCCAGAAGGTCAACCAGGTCTTCGCCGACATCGGCGAAACCGTCAACTCCTCCTTCCAGTGGCCGCCGTTCCTCGACCAGGCCGCGACCGACTGGACCGAGACGGTCGGCACATCACTCGCCGACAAGTCCGACACCGTCGCGGCGCTCGGCACCTGGCAGCAGCGGCTCACCACGTACGCCGAGAAGCAGGGCTTCACCGTCCGCACCTGACGGTTCGCCGGGTCCCGCGCGGCCACGCGGGGTCCGCCCGTCTCCCCTCAGCCCAACCCACCCCTCAGAAAGGGCCGATGATGACTGCCACAACCGCGGCCTCTCCCAAGGGCCGGCGCCGAGACGGGCCGACACGCCCCCGGCGCGGTGACAAGAGCCACCGCGCGTCGGCAGGGCCACTGTTCGTCGCACCGTTCATGGTGCTGTTCCTCCTGCTCTTCCTCGCGCCGCTCGGCTACGCCGCCTACCTGAGCCTCTTCCAGGAGCGCCTCATCGGCGGCACGGTGTTCGTGGGGCTCGACAACTACGCCCAGGCTCTTGGCGATTCGCAGTTCCTTCACGGTGTCGGGCGTGTAGCGCTGTTCTTCGTGATCCAGGTACCCGTGATGCTGCTGCTGGCGCTGCTGTTCGCGCTCGCCCTGGACAGCGGCCTGCTGCGGCTCGCCCGGGTGATCCGGCTCGGCATCTTCGTCCCGTACGCCGTGCCGAGCGTGGTCGCCACGCTCATGTGGGGCTACCTCTACGGCCCCGACTTCGGCCCGTTCGCCCAGCTCAGCCGGAAACTCAGCCTGCCCGTCCCGGACTTCCTCGGCGACGGCTGGATGCTGGGCAGCCTGGCGAACATCGTGACCTGGGAGTTCGTCGGCTACAACATGATCATCCTGTACGCCGCCCTGCGCACCATCCCCACCGAGCTGTACGAGGCGGCCGCGATGGACGGCGCCGGCGCCTGGCGCATCGCCTGGTCCGTCAAACTCCCCGCACTGCGCCCTGCGTTGCTGCTCACCCTGCTGTTCTCCGTGATCGGCAGCTTCCAGCTGTTCAACGAGCCCAAGCTGCTGATGAACATCGCCCCGGACGTCATCAGCAGCTCCTACACCGCCAACCTCTACGCCTACTCCCTCTCCTTCACCGGCCAGCAGGTCAACTACGCGGCCACGGTGTCCTTCCTCCTCGGCCTCGCCATCGTGATCGTCTCCTACGGCGTCCTGCTCACCGCGAACCGCAGGAGGACCTCGTGACGACCCTCACTCCCCCGGCCGCCGCCGAACCGACCGCTCGGCGAACTGCCGGCACGGACCGCAAGAGGCGCCCCAGGCCGTCATCCCGTCGCCGCAGCACCCCGCTGACGATCGCCATGCTGGCCGCCCTCGCCTACTTCCTCCTCCCCCTGTTCTGGCTGCTGATCGCCTCGACCAAGAACACCCAGGACCTGATCAACAGCTTCGGCCTGTGGTTCTCCCACACCCCGCAACTGTTGGCGAACATCAAGGAGACCTTCACCCAGGACGACGGCGTCTTCCTGCGCTGGCTGCTCAACACGGTGATGTACGCCGGCGTCAGCGCGGTCGGCGCCGCCCTCCTCGCCGCGGCCGGCGGCTACGGGTTCTCCAAGTTCCGCTTCCGCGGCGACCGGGCCGCCTTCAACCTCGTCCTCGGCGCCGTCATGGTGCCGACCACGGCCCTGGCGATCCCGACCTACCTGCTCTTCGCGAAGGCGGGGCTGGTCAACACCCCCTGGGCCATCATCCTGCCCTCGCTCGTCAACCCGTTCGGCCTGTACCTGATGCGCGTCTACGCCGAGGACGCCGTACCGGACAGCATCCTGGAGGCCGCCCGGATCGACGGCGCCGGCGAGGCCCGGATCTTCTTCCGGATAGTTCTCCGGCTGCTGGGCCCCGGCCTGGTGACGGTCCTGCTGTTCACCCTGGTGGCGACCTGGAACAACTACTTCCTGCCACTGATCATGCTCAACGACCCCGACCTGTACCCCGTCACGGTCGGCCTCTCCTCCTGGGCCGCCCAGGCCCAGAACGGCGGAGCGGGCGCCAGCAGCGACATGCTCGCGCTCGTCGTGACCGGCTCACTCATCTCGATCGTCCCGCTCGTCGTGGCGTTCCTGATGCTGCAGCGGTACTGGCAGAGCGGACTGGCCTCCGGCGGCGTCAAGCAGTAGCGCGCATTCCTCGTACCATTCCCCGTCTCCTCGGAGGTTTCCTTTCATGGCGGCTCTGCCTGCCCGTGTCCTTTTCGGCGCCGCGTACTACCACGAGTACACGCCTGCCTACGACCCCGGGCTGCGGCCCGACGAGCGGCTCAAGACCGACCTGGACCTGATGGTCGAGGCGAGCTTCACCGTGATCCGGGTGGGCGAGTCGGTCTGGTCGACCTGGGAGCCGGAGAACGGCCGCTTCGACCTCGACTGGCTGCAACCCGTCCTCGACGGCGCCCATGAGCGCGGCATCTCCGTCATCCTCGGCACCCCGACGTACGCCGTGCCGCCGTGGCTGGCCCGGCAGTACCCGGAGATCACCGGCGAGCGGCGCACCGGCGAGCGCATCGGCTGGGGCGCCCGCCAGGAGGTCGACTTCACCCACCCGGCGTTCCGATTCCACGCCGAGCGGGTCATCCGCAAGATGGTCGCCCGGTACGCCGACCATCCCGCGGTCATCGGCTGGCAGGTCGACAACGAGCCCGGCCTGCACCTCCTCCACAATCACGGCGTCTTCCAGCGCTTCGTGGATCATCTGCGTGAGAAGTACGGCGACGTCGAGACCCTCAACCGCGAGTGGGGCCTCGTCTACTGGTCGCACCGCCTGTCCACCTGGGCCGATCTGTGGACCCCGGACGGCAACGAGCAGCCCCAGTACGACGTCGCCTGGCGCGCGTTCCAGGCCCGGCAGGTCACCGAGTTCATCGGCTGGCAGGCCGACGTCGTCCGCGAGTACGCCCGCCCAGAGCAGTTCGTCACCACCTGCATCTCCTACACCCGCCAAGGAGTGGAGGACGACGAGATGACCGACCGCCTCGACATCGCGACCGGCAACCCGTACTACGACATGCAGGACGGCCTCCTGCTCCCCGACCCCACACCCGACGAGCACGAGCAGATCTGGAAGACCACCGGCGTCTGGTCGATGTACCAGACCGCCGACTGGATGTTCTCCTCCCGCCAAGAGCCGTTCCTGGTCACCGAGACCAACGCCCAGAGCATCGGCTTCGCCTGGGACAACCGCCCCGGTTACGACGGCCAGTGGCGGCAGGCCGCATGGGCGCACGTGGCACGCGGCGCCCGGATGATCGAGTACTGGCAGTGGCAGACCCTGCGCTTCGGCGCGGAGACCTATTGGGGCGGTGTCCTGCCGCACAGTGGACAGCCGGGTCGTACCTACGCCGAACTGGCCCGCCTGGGAACCGAGTTCGAAAAGGCGGGCCCGCTCGTCGCCGGGATCGAGCCGGACGCCGACATCACGATGGTCTACTCGATGCCGAGCAAGTGGCTGATGCAGAAGTACCCGCCGCTGGCCAAGCCGAACGGTGAACCGGACCCCGCGGCCTACCACCGCATCTTCGACCCCTTCTACCGCGGTGCCTTCGACGCCGACCGTCAGGTGCGGATCGTCCACGCGCGGCAGCTGCACGACCCGAGCGGACTGCGGGAGGGACTGGCACCCGAGGAGGCCGTGCAGCGCCATCCGGTGCTCGTCGCCCCGGCCCTGTACGTCGTCGACGACGCCACACTCGACTGGCTCGCGGCCTACGCCCACGCGGGCGGCCACCTCGTGCTCGGCCCGCGCACCGCGTACGCCGACCACGAGGCCCGCGCCCGTACCGAACCGGCCCCCGGGCGTCTCACCGAGGCCGCGGGCGTCCGGTACGACGAGTTCAGCAACCTCGCGCACGACGTGCCTGTCCGCGCCGTACCGGGCGGCCCACTCGAGGTGCCCGCGGACGCGACGGCGACGCACTGGATCGAGTGTCTCGCGGTCGACGACGCCGACGTACTGGCCTCGTACGACCACCCGCACTTCGGCCGCTGGCCGGCCGTCACCACCCGGCGGCACGGCGCCGGTCGCATCACCTGTGTGGGCATGGTGCCAGGCCGCGACCTCGCCCGGACACTGGCCGCCTGGCTGGCTCCGGCCACGCGCAGCGGCTGGCAAGGTCTCCCCGCGTCCTTGACCGCCACGACCGGCACCTCCCCCGACGGACGCCGTGTCCACATCGTGCACAACTGGAGCTGGGAGCCCACCCGCGCCCAGGCCCCGGTGGACCTGTCCGACGTCCTGAGCGGCGACCCCGTACCCGCCGGCACCGTCCTGGATCTGGGCCCTTGGGACGTACGCGTACTCGTCTCCGCCGAGACCAGCGGCTGAACCCCCTGGTTCAGAGTGCTGTCCCCACCCGTCCGGCTGTGTGAGCAGGTTGCCGCGCGGGCCCCCTGAGCAGGTCACCGTGCCGGTGGCCGAAGAACCACGGGCATCACCGTGGTCATCCCCAGAAGGAGGAACTGTGCAGAGACAAACCCTAGGGAAGACGCTGGGAACCTTCGCCGCAGCGTCCGCGTTGCTGGCCGTACCCGCCTCCGGTGCGCAGGCGTACAACCCTACGGGCGGCACCCTGTACCAGCTGGGCAGCGAACCGTGTCTGAAGGGGCGCGGCAACTGCGCGGTCTACCCCAAGTCGGCGCAGCTGCCGAGCGGCCGTCTGGTGGCGGCGTTCGAGAAGTCCACCGTCGTGACGGAGACGGGAAGCGCCGACAAGCAGACTCTCCCGGTCTACAAGAGCGACGACGACGGAACGTCGTGGCAGGCGCTGTCCGAGGTCAAGGCACCCGCGTACATGTCCGGCGACCCGCAGTACGCGAAGTACACGAGCAACTGGACCAACCCGTACCTCTACGCCCTTCCCCAGGACGTCGGGGACCTGAAGCAGGGCACGCTGCTCCTCGCGACCGTCGTGTCGGGTGACGACGACTACTACAAGGAGCACAAGGCGGCCGACCCGAACTGGACACCGTCCAACGACGGTGACCGCAAGGACCTCGCGATCGCCCTGTACTCCAGCACCGACGAAGGCGCGACGTGGAAGATCCTCAACGTCGTCGCAACGGGCGGCTGGCAGGGCGGCAGCGCGGGCGCACTCGGCCAGAACATCGCGAACGCCAACACCAACAAGCAGGCGGACCCCCTCTGGGAGCCGTACCTGATGGTCTACAAGGGCCGGCTCGTCTGTTACTACTCCGACGAGAACGACTACACCGGCTTCAACGCAACGACCGGCGTCCCGACCCTCGACCCCGCGAACGACACCGCCACGGATTCCCTCGGCCAGATCCTCGTGCACAAGACCTGGGACGGTCGCAGCACGAACTGGAGCGCTCCCGTCGTCGACATCGCCGGCCTGACCAAGGACATGGGTGGCGGCAAGTCGGAGATCGGCGACGGGCGCCCCGGCATGGCGAACGTCGTCCGCACGACGGACGGCAAGTGGCTCCTCACCTACGAGTACTGGGGCGGCGGGGCGAACACCAGATACCGCGTCGCCGACGACCCGCTGAAGTTCTACACCGGATCGGCCACCGGTACGGGGGTCAACTCCCTTGCGGTGGACACTGGTTCGCACACTCTCGCGATGAGCGGCAGCCCGGTGCTCATCAGACTTCCCGGTGGCCGACTGGTCTACAACGCCGCGGGCAGCGGCAACGTCTGGGTCAACGAGACCGGACGCAGCGACGGTACGTGGAAGGAGTACCAGACGACCTCGCAGGCCGGCTACAGCCGCAGCCTTCAGTACGTCGAGGGCACCGGCCGCATCTCGATACTCAACAACCAGGGCACGTCCACGCTCAAGTTCGCCGAAGTCGACCTCGGCCACACCGACGGCGCCTACTACCAGCTGGTGAACCGCAAGACGGACCAGGTGATCGGCACCGGGAACAAGACCAACGACGCCAACCTCGGCAACGGCGACGTTCCCGACGTCCGTCTGGAGGCCCCCGGTTCGGCGGCGAACGCTGACACCCAGTTCTGGCACCTGACGACCGAACCCAACGGCGGCGTGACGCTGCTGAACAAGGCGGGCGGACGTGCGGCGGCCATCTGGACGGGCAACGCGACGGTCGGTCAGAAGATCGGCCAGTGGGTGGACAACAGCAGTACGGGCAGCTGGAACCTGGTCAAGACCAGCGACGGGTTCTACAAGCTGCAGTCCGTCAAGAACACAAGCCTGTACCTGACCGGCGCCTCCGCCGGAGCACAGCTGACCCTGCAGACCGCGACCACGGACGGTTCCCAGGACTGGGAGCTCGTCCAGTAGGCCCCCTGCCCATTGCCTTTTCCTCGTAAAGCCCGGTTCAGGCCCGTGGCCTCCAGGGCCGGTACGACTCGTTGCCCCTGTCCGTAATGATCCGGGGGCTGTCGCCGGTCCTGGCGGCACCGGACGATCGCTGATGGAAGCCACTTCGCCGGCACGGATTGGGCGCGGGCCCCAGTGGGGTTGCTCGGCGTCGCGCCCCCGCCCGCGGCAAGCACCGTTGCACGCAGGTCCGTTGAAGGGCTGATCAGTACCCGCCGCTCGGCCAGATGGCCCGCGAGCCGCTCCACGTAGGGGCGAGCGCCCTGGGCCGGGATTCCCCGTGTGGTCGCGATCGCACCTGCCACCGCCCCGGTGGAGATCTGACGGTTGGCCAGCTGCCGTTGCGCCGCATCAGAGCGTGGCGCGCAGGTGGCTGACGGTGACGAAGTGGTAGCCGCGGGCGGTGAGCGTGCGCAGGATCTGCGGAACCGCGGCGACGGAGGTGGGGTGGATGTCGTGCATCAGGACGACGCTGTTGCGCTGCGCCTTGGCGATGACGGTCTGGGCGACCTTGGCGGCGTCGGGGTACTTCCAGTCCTCGGTGTCCACGTCCCACAGCACGGGGGAGAGCGTGGTCGCGGCCTTCACCTGGGCGTTGATCGCGCTGTAGGGCGGGCGGAAGAGAGTGGGGGCCTTGCCGGTGGCGGCCTTGATGGCGGCGCTGGTGCGGTTCAGCTGGGAGGCGATCTGCTCGGGGGTGAGCTTGGTGAGGTCGGGGTGGTTCCAGGAGTGGTTGCCGACCTCGTGTCCGGCGCGGGCCTCGGCGCGCGCCAGGGCGCCGTCGAGGTAGCGCAGGAGGCGAGGCTTGCCCGGGTCCCACGTCAGCCCGATGGCCTCGTCCTTGGACAGCGGCCGGTGGAAGACCTGTGTACCGCCGGTGGCCAGTCGCCATACGGCGAGTTCGTGGTCGTCCGCCGTGGCCAGGAACTCCCCGTCGGGGGAGAGCGCGGCCTGTGTGAAGCCGGTGATGCCTGCACCGGTGAAATCGGCCAGCCCGCGTCCGCTGCGGACGTCCCAGACCAGGGCTGTGGTGCCGTAGGCGGCGGCCAGCCGCCTGCCGTCCGCGCTGAAGCGCAGCAGACGCGGGCCGCCGTCCGCACCGGAGCCGGTGCCGCACAGGGTCTTGTCCGCCTTCTCCCAGGCCCCCGGCAGTCGCTTCCCGCCGACGGTGTCCCACAGCTGGAGCGGCCCTTCGGCGGGACAGAGGGCGAGCAGACGGCCGCCGGGGCCGACGGCCGCCGTGGACAGGGTGCGCGCGAGGTCGGTGGTGAACAGGACCTTGCCGTCGCCCGTCCGGTGCAGCCGGACCGCGCCCGGGCCGTCCGTCGGCGCGGTCAGATACGCGCTCCCGTCGGACGCGCTGCCCCACAGCGACCCGTCACCCAGCTCGGCCACGGATCTGCCCAGCGGAAGGTTCCACAGTTTCCCGCTCCCGTCCGGCCCGATGACGTCGAGGAACCGGGAGTCGGGCCCGACATCGCCCACCTCCGTACCGCTCGGCAGGCGGTAGGTGGCGGCAAGCCCGTGGTCGGCCACGTTCCGCGCGGTCACCGTGCCGGCGTCGGCGCTGAGCAGGGTTTGGCCGCCGTCGGAGAGGAAGCGCCGGACGTCCTGCCCGGTCCGGGGGTCGGTGAAGGCATCGCGCTCCGGCTGTGCCAGACCACCCAGCAGTGCCGAGCGGGACTCGGCGAGTGGGGCGATCCGCCACGCTGCGACACCCAGGAGGGCGGCGGTGCGGGGGTCGGTGGAGCGCAGGCTGTCGGCCACGGTGGCCAGGCGGCGCGCGGCGGCCTTGGCGGACTCTGCCTCGCTCACCCGGTCCCGCTGCCAGGCGATCAGACCGGCGGCCAACGCCAGCACGAGAAACACGGACAGGCCGACGGCGAGGGAACGCGTCCGCCGCGCGGTGCGGGCCTCGGTCTCCCGCTCGGCGTCCCGGGCAGCGAGGGAGGCCGTGAGGAAAGCCCGCTCCAGCCGGGTGAGGTCGTCGTCCGGCTGCCCCGGCCGGTCATCGTTCTCCTGGCGGGCGAACAGCTCCTCGGCCCGGGCCAGCCGCGTGCCCCGGTACAGCGCGCCGGGGTCGCGTTCCAGCTCCTCCCAGCCGCGAGCCGCCTCGCCGAGCCGACGCTGCGCGCGCAGCCGGTCCCGGCCCTCCTCGATCCAGCCGGCCAGGCGCGGCCAGCCGGTGATCAGCGCCTCGTGCGCGATCTCCACCGTGTCGCCGTCCAGGGTGACCAGACGGGCGGCGACGAGGCGTTCCAGCACGTCTCGCGCACCGCTGCCGAGTTCGGAGCGGGACGCCGGACGACGGGTGTCGGCCGCGCCGTCACCGGGCGCGATGAGCCGCAGCAGGATGCGCCGAGCCGCACGGCTCTGCTCCGCCGACAGCCCGCCGTACACGTCCTCGGCGGTGGCGGCGATCGCGCCCCGTACGCCGCCTGTCTCCTCGTACGCCGCCAGGGTCAGCAGCCGGCCGCGGCGACGGTGCCAGGTCGACAGCAGGGCGTGGGAGAGCATGGGCAGCGCGCCCGGCCGGTCGACGACCTCGTCGATGATCTGCGCGGTGAGAGCACGTTCCACGTTCAGGCCGGCCGCAGCGGCCGGGCCGGTGATCGCCTCGCGCAGCTCGTCCCGGCTCATCGGCCCCACCAGCAGGTTGGCCCGGCTGACGGCCTCGGCCAGCTCACGGTGGTCGGCGCAGTGGCCGTAGAAGTCACCACGGACCGCGACCACCACGCGCAGCCGGCTCTCCGGCCGCCGGGCCGCGAGCAGCAGATCGAGGAACCGGTCGCGTTCCGCGCGGTCCCCGCAGAGGGTGAACAGCTCCTCGAACTGATCGACGATCACCCAGGTTGCCCCGTCGCCGTCGAAGGGGACGAGCGCCTTCTCGTGCGTGCGCGCCGGCCTGTCGCCCGGGGTCAGCACGCGGATCACCGCGGGTCGCCCGGCCCCCGCCGCCTGCCGGAGTACCGGGATCAACCCTGCTCGCAGCAGCGAGGACTTGCCGCTGCCGGACGCCCCGAACACCGCCGCGAAGCGGTGCTCGCGCACCAGCTCCACCAGGTCGGAGACGAGCGCCTCCCGGCCGAAGAACAGATCACTGTCGCCGGGCTCGAAACGGGCCAGCCCCCGGTACGGCGGCCTCTCGTCCGGCGCGGGCGCCCGGACCTCGGCGTCTGCCTCCCGCCAGCGCCGTTCCCACTCGTCCGGGTCGGCACCAGCGCCTCGGCATACGCCCGTACCACCGCCGGGGACGGCAACTGGTCACCGGCCGCTGCCTGGGACAGCGCGGTCGTGGAGTAGCCCGCCCGCTCGGCCATCTCCCGGTAAGGCGGCTTCCCGGCCTTCTCCCGGAGGACACGCAGGTCGTGCGCGAGCCGCTGGACGGGACCGGCATCGGGATCGAGCGGCTTCTCGCGTCGTCCCACCAGGGCACCTTTCGACCGCTTTCAAGACCCGGGAGGCGTTCAAGCTATGTTTTCGCCCCATCCCGCGCAATCCTGTCAGGCTGTGAGGCGGCCCACGGAGGCGCCCTGCCCCCGGCCGGACCCGCCGTGGCGCCCGCGTGGTTCGTCGGCGCAGGCCGACTCGAGAAGCCCGAAGTCGAGTGGGGACTGCTTGAAGCGGCTGCTCAGACCGGGGGTGCCCGCGCCGAGGCGGAAAAGACGCGATCGCGTCCGGCATGACCGACGGGACGGCAATCGCCCCACCCCAGTCGCTGCTCCCGTCCACCGTCGACCCGAACGCCGCACGGAGCCCGGTCACAGCTACGACCCGTGGAAGTCGCGCAGGTGGTGAGGGGGCGCTTGGCCGTGGCGTCGACGCGGATCGCCTGCGAGCGTCTGCGCCCGTGCCCCGGTGTCCAGCCCGTGGGCGAGTCGGCCTGCAGTACGGCTGCGTAGTGGACGAGCACCCCCGGCGCGCCGCGGTCGTCCACCGCCCGGCCGAGTGTGCCCCGCAGGGCCTCGGGGCCATCGGCATCGGTCTTGCAGGAGCCCGCCGTGAAGCTCTGGCCGGTCAGTTCGGCGGCGTACTTGTCCAGGCGTTCCGCGTCGCGGCTGCACGTTGCACGTGCAGACTTGCCGGTGCTTGACTTCGCAGGCTCGGTGACTGTGCGACAGGCACGAACAGCTGGAACCGACGACAACCACCCCGCGCGTGGGCGGTGCACGTCGGAAAGGAGAAAGCGTGAGTTGCTTACACGCGACCAGGTGCCCCCTCTTCCCCTACCTCAGGTCGAGTCTTAAGGGCTGGCGCGACTACTACTGCGACAGCGAACACGAGTGGCGCGACTGTGCGCGCTACCGGATGTCGCTCACCGGTGAGCGCGTGCCGATTGCCCTGCTGCCCAACGGAAAGACGGCGCGCTACATCGACTTCACGGGTACCGCCGCGTCCCCCTCCGATCCGTCCACCCCCACCACCCCCCCC
>NZ_LGDG01000230.1 GCF_001279775.1 Streptomyces sp. MMG1533
CCCCTCCCCTCGCCTCCCCTCCCCCTCGTCTCCCGCTCCCTCCCGCTCCCCGTTCCCCGCTCGATCGCCCAAGGACGGCCATGTCTCGACGGACAGGTACCCGGCGGCGCCGCCGCCTCGGTTCCATACGTCTCTCCCTCATCCTCCTGGCGCTGGTCCCGAGCGTCACCCTCGCCGCCGTGTGGGGTCTGACGACGACGCAGATGTTCTCGGAGGGCCTCCGGCTGCGCTCGCAGACGGAGCTGAGCATGTCCACCGGCGCCATGGGCACCGACGCCACGCTCGCGCTGCAGCAGGAACGCGGCCTGTCGGCCGCCTGGCTGGCCTCGCAGCCCGGCTCCCGGGCCGCGCTGGACCAGGCACGCAAGGAGACCGACGCGGCGGTCGCGAAGCTCGTCGGCCATTCGGACCAGGTCCAGCGGGCCCCCGCCCGTATCGCGGACCGGCTGTACTCGGTCGTCGGGTCGGTGGGCAGTCTGGAGTACTACCGGAGCCAGATCGACGACCCCGGCGACATCACCGCCAAGCAGGCGCTGGGCCAGTACACCTCGATCATCGACGACCAGATCCACGCCTTCCAGGAGCTCTCCCAGGTCGACGACGGCGACCTCACCTCGCAGGCCGGTCCGCTGGTCGCGCTGGAGCACGCGGCGGAGCTGGTCTCCCAGGAGGACGCGCTGCTCACGCTGGCCTGGCCGGCCGGGTACGTCGACGAGAAGGCGTGGACCGAGTTCGGCCGGCTGGTGAGCACCCGCCGCTGGATCGTCCAGGACCAGATCATCCCCTCGCTGCGCGGCCCCGCGAAGACACAGACCGAGCGGATCCTGCAGAGCGCGGAGTGGCAGACCCTGCAGACCATCGAGGACCAGGTGCTCGCGGCCCGGCCGACCGGCGACGCCCGCCGGGTCACGCTGCCGGACGACGTGCAGAAGCAGTGGACCGCCGCACTGCAGAAGGTCTCCGACCGGTACGGCACCCTGATCCGGCAGCAGACGTCCGGACTGCTCACCCGCAGCGCCGACAAGGCCGACGACCTGCTGTTGACGGCGGCCTCCCTGAGCACGGGCGGACTGGTCGCCCTGCTGCTGTGCGCCGGCATGTCCTGGCGGATCACCCGCTCCCTGTCCCGGCGGCTGCGCGGCCTCAGGCAGGCCACGCTCGGCCTGGCCGAGGAACGGCTGCCCGACGTGGTCCGCCGGCTGGACAAGGGCGAGACCGTCGACGTGGACCTGGCGGCGCCCCCGCTGGACTACGGCTCGGACGAACTCGGCCAGGTGGCCCAGGCGTTCAACACCGCACAGCGCACCGCGGTGGTGACCGCCGTCGAACTCGCCGACACCCGCCGCGGCTTCCAGAAGGTGATCCTGGGCATCGCCCGGCAGAGCCAGAACCTGGTCAACCTCCAGCTCAGCCAGCTGGACGCACTGGAACGCGAGCACCAGGACCCCGACGTCCTCAAGGGCCTGTACGAACTGGACTCCACGGCCAGCCAGTTGCGCCGCTACGAGGAGAACCTCGTCATCATCAGCGGCGAGCAGCCGCGGCGCAGCTGGACCGAGCCGGTCGCGCTGATCGACATCCTGCGAAGCGCGGTCGGCGAGGTCGCCGAGTACCGGCGGGTGGAGGTGCACACCGACGAGGACGTGTGCCTCGCCCCGCCCGCGGTGGCGGACGTGATCCATCTGCTGGCCGAGCTCATCGACAACGCCACCGTGTACTCCCCCACGCCCAGCCCCGTCGGAGTGCGGGCGGCGATGGTGGCCAAGGGTCTGGCCGTCGAGGTGGAGGACCGGGGCCTGGGCATGTCCGAGGACGACTACGCCTCTCTCAACGCCCAGTTGGCCGGGCCGTCGAAGTTCGACGTGGTGGCGCTGGCGGACGACCTGAGGCTCGGCATGTTCGTGATCTCCCGGCTCGCCAACCGGCACGGCATCGCCGTGACGCTGCGCTCCTCGCCGTACGGCGGCACCACGGCGATCGTGCTGATCCCGCACGACATCGTGGTGCGGGAGGGGGCCGACGCGGACACGGACTGCTCGGCGGACGCAAAGGACGTGGCGGAGACCGAGCTCGTGAAGGCCGGGCCGCCCGCCCGCACGGCCCGGCCCGTTCCCGCCGCACGCACCGCCCCCGCTCTCACCCCCCGGTCCGACGGCCTCGCCCCGCTGCCCCGCCGGGTGCCGCAGACCAGCCTGGTCGACGAACTCCGCGAGGACTCCGCGCCCGCCGTCGAGGACGACCTCGACGACTTCACCGCGGAACGTGCCGCCTGCTCGCTCGCCGGGTTCCAACGCGGTACGTTCCGGGCGCGGGACGAGGACGAGCGTGAGGGCGAGGCCAGGGGCGAGCAGGCGCCGTGCGACGAGCAGGCGCCGGACGACGAGCAGGCGCCATACGGCGAAGACGCACCGGCCGCGCCGAAGGCCCCCTCCCCGGAACCGGCAGGCACCCCGACTTCCGACACCGACCGCTCATGAAGGACACCGCCATGACACGCCCCACCCCCGCCACGGACACCCAGCTGGACCAGTTGCTCACCGGACTCGTGGACCGGGTCGCCGACGTGAACCACGCCGTGGTGCTCTCCGAGGACGGACTGGTCGTCAGCAGGTCCACCGGGTTCGTGCGCGACGACGCGGAACGGCTGGCGGCGACCGCGTCCGGGCTGATGAGCCTCAGCAAGGGGGTCAGCATGGACTTCCGGGGCGGCCCCGTGCGCCAGGCACTCATCGAGATGGCCCACAGCTACCTGATACTCACCTCGGCCGGACCCGGTGCCCACCTCGTCGTGCTGACCGGACCGAACGCGGACGTCGGTGTGGTGGCGTACCAGATGAACATGCTGGTGAAGAAGATCGGCGAGCACCTCAGCGCGGCGCCGCGGGCGCATGTGGGCCCAACGACCCCCACCGGCGAGTGAGGTGAGCGGAAGCGACGCGGCGGGGCGGCTGGTACGGCCCTTCGCTCTGACCGGCGGACGGACCCGGCCCAGCCGCGCCGACTTCACCCTCATCACGACGGTGACCGCGGTGGACCCGCCGCCGGAGCAGGCCCCACGGCCGCAGGCCGAGCAGGCGCGGATCCTGCGCCGGTGCGAGCGGCCGCTCGCGGTGGCGGAGCTGGCCGCGCTGCTGGACCTCCCGGTGAGCGTGGTCGTCATCATGCTCTGCGATCTGCTGGAGGCCGGCCTGATCACCGCCCATCCCCCGCACCCCGTCTCCCGGACCCCGGAACTGGACCTGGACCTGCTGCAGAAAGTGAGGGACGGCCTTGGCCGGCTCTGATCCCGCCGCCCGGGCGGCGCCCGAGGCGACCGACGCATCCGTCGCGCCCGTCACACCCGTCGCGCCCGACACCGTCAAGATCCTGATCGCCGGAGGGTTCGGCGTCGGCAAGACCACGATGGTCGGTTCGGTCAGCGAGATCGTTCCGCTGCGCACCGAGGAACCGCTGACCGTGGCGGGCCTGGGCGTCGACGACCTCGCCGGCATCGAGAAGAAGGCGGCCACGACGGTCGCCCTGGACTTCGGCCGGATCACCATCAACGACCGGCTGGTGCTGTATCTCTTCGGCACCCCGGGGCAGCAGCGGTTCTGGTTCATGTGGAACGACCTGGCCGTCGGTGCGCTGGGCGCCGTCGTGCTGTTCGACGTGCGCAGACCGGAGTCGAGCTTCGCCGCCGTCGACTTCTTCGAGCGGCGGGGCATCCCGTTCGTCGTCGGTGTCAACGGCTTCCATGGGCAGCACCCGTATCCGGCCGAGGAGATCAGGGAGTCCCTGGCGCTGCCGGAGCACGTCCCGGTGCTGTTGTGCGACGCGCGCGAGCGCGAGTCGAGCCGGGACGTGCTGATCGCCCTGCTGGACCGGCTGATCGCCGAGGCGGGCGGGGGCGGGGCTCAGCTCACTCGTCCGGGCCGGTGAGCTCCTTGTTCGAGGGCGCGATCAGCCGGGCCGTGAGGTCCGGGTCGGGCATGTCCTGGTCGAAGGGGAACAGCGGCCGGCGGATGCGGCGGTGGCCGAGGCGGGTCAGCTCCTGGTCGACGCCGCCCGGGGTGAGCGCCATCTTCCAGTCGGCGGCCATGGCGAACAGCTCGGGCTCCAGATAGCCGATCTTCACGATGACGACATCGGCCGCACGCGGGTCCAACTCCAGTTCGGTGAAGTCGTGTTCGTGGTGATACGGCTTGCGCAGCCGGGTCAGGACCACATGGACGCTGCCCACCCGCAGCACGACCTCGGCCTCCGCGTCCCGGTCGCCGTGCCGGACCGCGTGCACCACGCCGGTCAGGGTGAGCGGGCCGGCGTGGCGGTCGTCGACCTCCGCGCCCGCGGTGACCGTGACTCTCGCGCCGACGCCGGCCGCCACCGCCGTGTCGACGGCGCCGGGGCCGGGGAGTGAGGCGTAGATGACCGTGGGGCCGGACGGGTCCTTGAACTCCGTTCGTTCCAGGACCTGTTGGAGGCCCCAGGTGACGTCCCCGGCCCCGCCGGCGGTCGGGTTGTCGCCGGTGTCGCTGATGAAGTAGGGGCGGGCGGTGGAGGCGAGCGCGGCGTCGAGGCACTCCTCCAGCGTGGCCGTCGGTGCGACGAAGTCGAAGTCGTGGCGGGCCTTCCAGAAGCCGGCCGCCAGCTGCTCCGCACCGGCGGTGACGGCGTCCGGCGAGGGCCCCGTGACGACCACCGCGGCCCGGTTGCGCGGCTCGTCCGCCCACGCGTAGCCGACCCAGATCGCCGCGTCCGTCACGCCGTCCGCCGCCGCCACCTCGTCCACGGCCGCGTACACGCTCTTCGCGGGTTCGATGCGGGTCGAGGTCTGCTCGCCGGCCAGCAGCACCGGCACCGGGATCCAGGCCTTGACCGGGCGGGGTGCGCCGCTCGCCAGCAGGTCCACGAGATTGCGGGCCGCGCGCTCCTTCGTCGCCATGGCGTCCTCGTGCGGGGCCGTGCGATAGCAGGTGATCAGGTCGCTCTGGTGGACGAGCTCGCGGGAGACGTTGCCGTGCAGGTCCATCGAGGTGGACACGAGGACGTTCGGGCCGACCACTTCCCGTATGCGGTACAGGAGTTGGGCCTCGGCGTCGTCCAGGCCCTCCACCGTCATCGCGCCGTGGATGTCGTACCAGAGGCCGTCGATCGGACCCGACTCGCTCAGTCTGTTGAGGAGTTCGGCCGCCAGTTCGGCGTACGCGCCTCCCGTCACCGGGCCGCCGGGGAGGGCCTTGCCGACCAGTGCGCCGCGCCAGTGCGCGGCGCTGCGCAGGGGCTGCCCGGGGGCCAGGAAGGGGTAGCGCGTCAGCACGTCCGCGCCGCGCTGCGGGTGGAAGGCGGGGGCCCCGGTGCGCGCCGGGGAGAAGGTCGAGGACTCGATGCCGAGTCCGGCGACGGCGATGACGGGACGGGGTTCCGGCATGGGTGCTCCAGACGTCGGCGAAAGGTCAAGGGTGGCTGACCGGGGCTCAGGTGTGGTTGCCGGCAGATGAGGGGTGGTTGCCGGGAGGTGAAAGGTGCGCTCCGGTGACCGCCTCCAGCGCGTGCGTCAGCGCCCGCTGCAAAGCGAACTGGCCCGCGCCGACCAGACCGGCGTCGGCGCCGAGGCTGGCCCGCTCGATGACCAGGTGCTCGGTGACGAGGGGATGGCAGCCCTCGTAGAGCTGGCTGCGGACGGCGGCGACGAACGGCTCCAGCGTGGAGAGGATGCCGCCGAGGTACACCGCGTCGGGGTTGAAGAAGTTGACGTTCGCGGCGAGCACCTGCCCGAGGTAGCGGCCGGCCTGGCGGACCGCGCGGGTCGCCTCCGGGTCGGCGTCGCGGGCGAGCCGTACGACGTCCTCGGTGGACGTCACGTCGAGGCCGCGTTCGCGCAGGATGCGGACGAGGGCGGCACCGGAGGCGACGGTCTCCAGACAGCCGGTGTTGCCGCAGGAGCAGGGCGTGTCGTGGGCGGCCTCGACGCGGACGTGGGTGATCTCGCCGGCGGCCCCGGAGCCGCCCCGGTAGAGGCGGCCGTCGGCGATGACGCCCGCGCCGATCGCGGTGCCGGACTTCACCATGACCGACTGGCGGCGCTCGGCGGGCTGGACGGTGTGCTCGCCTACGGCCATGCAGTTGGCGTCGTTCTCGACGGCCGCCCGTACCCCGAAGCGGTCCTCCAGCCAGTCCCGGACGGGGTAGCGGTTCCAGCCGGGCATCCGGGAAGGCAGGGTGACCACGCCGGAGTCGACGTCGACCGGGCCCGGCAGGGAGAGGCCGACGCCCCGCAGCAGGTGACGCCCGTGCCGGTCGGCGAGTTCTTCGAGGGTGCCGGCCAGTCCGGGGAGCGCCGCCTCGGGGCCGTCGGCCGTCGGGAACGGCACGGTGGAGACGTCGGTGAGACCGCCGCCGGGGTGGACGACGCCCACGTGGGCGTGCCTGCCGCCGAGTTCGGCCGCCACCGCGTATCCGTCGCTGCCGCCGAGCCGCAGCACCTTGCGCGGGCGTCCGCCGGTCGAGGACAGCGTGCCCTCCTCGGCGACCAGCCCGTGGGACATCAACCGGCCCACCGCGAACGACACCGTCGAGGGCGCGGCGCCGAGCAGTGCGGCGAGTTCGGTACGCGTGGTCGCCTGCCCGGAGGCGAGGAGTTCGAGGACGCGCTCGGTCAGCGAGGAGACGCCCACTCCGCCTCTCCGACGCGACGCACTTTTTTCGGTCATGGACGAAGTTACTCCCGTCATCGGCGGCCGGGGCCCCGAGCGTAGGCCGTCGAAACCCCCTCCCGTGTTTTTCCAGAACAGCAGAAACAGGCTTTTTACGGCGGCATGCCTGTTTCTTCCAACACAGGGGTCGTTCACTGGCTGCACCCCGCTTCTGTTCCCCCTGAGGAGAGCCATGTCCCCTGCTCGCACGAGGCTCGTCGCCGGTGCCGCCGCCCTTCTGGCAGGCACGTCGCTGCTCGCGGGCTGCTCCGGGGCGAGCGGCTCGTCGTCGGCGTCGCACGACTCGATCGACTACGCGCTGCCCGCGAACTTCACGCCGAACTGGATCCTGCCGATCGGCACGGCGGCCCACCTGAACACCAACAACATCTCCATCGCGAACACGCTGTGGGAGCCGCTCGTCGCGTACGACGGCTCGACCGGCAAGATCGCCTGGAACAAGGCGGGTTCGGTCGCCACGGCAGCCGACTTCGCCTCCGACGGCAAGAGCGTCCGCATCACCCTCGGCGACCGGCACTGGAGCGACGGGAAGCCGATCACCTCCCGTGACGTGCAGTTCTGGTTCGACCTCATCAAGGCGAACAAGGCGCAATGGGCGGGGTACAACCCCGGCAAGGCCCCGGACAACTGGACGTCCTTCAAGGCCGAGGACGACCGTCACTTCACGATCACCTTCGACAAGTCCTACAACCCCCAGTGGATGCTGGCGAACGAGCTGAGCCAGATCACGCCGCTGCCGCAGCATGTCTGGGACAAGGGCGGCGACGCCGAGCAGGTGTGGACGTACCTCAACAACGCCGCGAAGAACATCGCCGGTTACCAGACCAACGCCCTGTGGAAGGCCATCAGCGGCCCCTACGCGGTCAAGTCCTTCTCGACCGCCGGCAAGGTGGTGCTCACCGCCAACACGAAGTACGACGGCGGCGAGAAGCCGGCCGTCCCGACCGTGAACCTGCTGCCGTTCACCACGGCGGACGCCGAGAAGAACGCGCTGCGCTCGGGCGGCGTCGACTATGGCTACATCGAGGCGACCGACCTCGACCAGAAGGACAGCTTCACCGCGCAGGGCTACTCGGTGAAGCCATGGTCGGGCTGGGCGATCACCTATATGCCCTACAACTTCAACAACCCCGCGATGGGCGCCGTGTTCAAGCAGCTGTACGCGCGGCAGGCGGTCCAGCGTTCGATCGACCAGGGCACTGTGGCGAAGGTCGTGTTCAACAGCACGGCGGTGCCCGGCTACGGGCCGATCCCGCAGGGGCAGGCGTCGGACTTCGTGTCGTCCGTGCAGAAGAGCAACCCGTACCCGTTCTCGACATCGGCGGCGCAGAAGCTGCTGACCGACCACGGTTGGACCGAGCAGGGCGGGGTCATGACCTGCACGAGCCCCGGCAGTGGCGCGTCCCGGTGCGGTGAAGGCGTCGCCAAGGGCACGAAGTTCGAGATGCAGGTGCTGTCGCAGTCCGGGTCGACCGTGACGGACAACATGATGAGCGCGATCCAGTCCTCGCTCGCGAAGACCGGCATCAAGTTCTCCATCAAGACCGCGCCCGTGAACTCGGTGCTGTCGCAGACCCCGCCGTGCACCTCCGGCCAGTCGGTCTGCAAGTGGCAACTGTCCTTCTTCGGTACGGCGGGCAGCTGGTACTTCAACGCCTTCCCGACCGGCGACTCACTGTTCCAGTCCAAGGGCGGCTCCAACTTCGGCAACTACTCCAACCCCGAGGTCGACAAGCTCATCTCCGCCTCCACGACGTCGAGTTCGAACCAGGCGATCCAGGACTACAGCGCGGCCCTCGCGAAGGACCTGCCGGTGATCTGGCTGCCGGAGCCCGTCTACCAGATCTCGGTCGTCAAGAACGGTCTCGGCGGCTTCTCCCAGGACTCCCTCGCCAACTTCCACCCGGCGCAGTGGAAGTGGACCAGCTGAGTGGACACACTCCTCTACCTCACCCGGCGGGTCCTCCAGGCCCTGGCCGTGATCCTGATCGTCACGATCGTGGTCTTCTGTCTGCTGCACGCACTGCCCGGGGGTCCCGCGCGCGGGATCCTCGGCCCGCAGGCGACGGCCGAGCAGATCACCGCGTTCAACCACGAACAGGGCCTGGACCGTCCGCTGCCCGTCCAGTACGTCTACTATCTGAACACCCTGCTGCACGGCGATCTCGGCACGTCGTACACGCTCAACGAGGCGGTCTCCCGGCTCATCGGGCAACGTCTGCCGAAAACGCTGGTGCTGACCGTGCTGTCCGCGCTCGTCGGACTGCTGGCGGCGGTCCCGCTCGGCATGTGGCAGGCCGTGCGCCGCAACAAGCCGGCCGACTACGTCATCACCACGCTGAGCTTCGTGGCGTACTCGACGCCCGTGTACTTCCTGGGCCTGATCCTGGTCATGCTCTTCACCCAGACCCTGCGCTGGTTCCCCTCGCAGGCTCCCCAAGGGGACACTCTGGCCCAGGTGTTCGCGGACCCGGCGGCGCTGGTGCTGCCGGTCGTCACGGGAGCCGCGTCCATGGTGGCCGTGTTCAGCCGGTACATGCGGGCCGCGACCCTGGAGAACCTCTCCGAGGACTACGTCCGCACCGCGCGGGCCGGCGGCGCACGGCAGGCGGCGATCCTGTGGCGGCACGTGTTCCGCAACTCGCTGACCCCCGTGATCGCGATGCTCGGCTACTACGTGCCGGTGCTCTTCGGCGGTGCTCTCGTCGTCGAGCAGCTCTTCAACTACCCGGGGATGGGGCTGCTGTTCTGGTCCGCCGCACAGTCCTCCGACTATCCGGTGCTGCTCGGCTGCGTCCTGGTCATCTCCGTCGCGACGGTCGTGGGCACGTTGCTCGCGGACGTGGTGCAGCGGGTTGTCGATCCGCGTGTGAAGGAGGGCCGGGCGTGACTACTGCGCAAGAAGGTCGTGTTCGAAGTGCGGGCCGGTGGGGGCTGGGCGCGCCCCGCGGCGGAGCCGGAAATCGACACCGTCCCTCGCCCCTGGTTGCGCGCTTCGCGCGCAATAAGTCGGCAGTCGCCGGAGTTCTGATCGTGGCCCTCTCTCTGCTGTTCTGTTTCGTCGGACCACTCCTGTACTCCACCGACCAGACCCACACCGAACTCACCCAGGTCAACCTTCCGCCCGGCGGGGCCCATTGGCTCGGCACCGACGCCGTGGGGCACGACGAGCTCGGGCGGCTGATGTACGGCGGGAGGGTCTCGCTCCTCGTCGGGCTGGCCGCCGGGCTGCTCGCTACCGTCATCGGTACGCTGTGGGGCGCGGTCGCGGGGTACGCGGGCGGCTGGGTGGACGCGGTGATGATGCGGGTGGTGGACGCCGGGATCGCGATCCCCGCGCTGTTCGTCCTGCTGGTGGTCTCCGCGATCACCTCGCCGGGCCCGCTCGGGCTGATCGTCATCCTCGGCCTGGTGTCGTGGCTGGTGCCGTCCCGGCTGGTCCGGGCGGAGACGCTCACGCTCAAGAACCGCGACTACGTGCTGACGCTGCGTGCGACCGGCGGCACCCACGGCCGGGCGATCGTCCGGCACGTCCTGCCGAACTCGGTGTCGACGATCGTGGTCGCGGCCACCTTCCAGGTCGCCGACGCGATCCTGCTCGTCGCGTACGTGTCGTATCTCGGGCTGGGCGTACAGCCGCCGTCGACGGACTGGGGCGGCATGCTGTCGGCCGGTCTGACGGCCGCGTACTCCGGGCGCTGGTGGCTGATCGTTCCGCCGGGCCTCGCGATCATCCTCGTCGTGTGCGCGTTCAACGCGATCGGCGACGGGCTGCGCGACGCCTTCGACGTGAGGGGACGCGGATGAACATCCTGGAGATGGAGAACCTCGGGGTCACGTTCACCACGGACACGGGTGACGTGCCCGCCGTACGGGACGTGTCCCTGTACGTCCGGCCCGGCGAGACGCTGGCGCTGGTCGGCGAGTCCGGGTCCGGCAAGTCGACGGTCGCGCTGGCCACGATGGGGCTGCTGCCGGGCAACGCGCGGGCGTCGGGTCGGGTGACGGTCGACGGTACGGACGTGGTGGCGGCCGGCGAGGCGGAGCTGGCCCGGTTGCGCGGCCGTACCGCGTCGATGGTGTTCCAGGAGCCGGCCACCGCGCTGGATCCGCTCACCCGGATCGGCCGGCAGACAGCGGAGGTCGTACGGAATCACCGTCCCGTCTCGCGCGCGCAGGCCGCCCGGGAGGCGGTCGAGCTCCTGCGCAGGGTCGGCATTCCCGAGCCGGAGCGGCGGGCGTCCGCGTTCCCGTTCCAGCTGTCGGGCGGGCAACGGCAGCGGGTCGTCATCGCCATGGCGATAGCGAACTCCCCCGGGCTGCTCATCGCGGACGAGCCGACGACCGCTCTCGACGTCACCGTGCAGGCCGACATCCTGGACCTGCTGCGGAAGTCGGCGGTCGACTCGGGCACCGGTGTCCTGCTGGTCACGCACAACATGGGCGTGGTCGCCGACTTCGCCGACCGGGTGGCCGTGATGCTGCGCGGGGAGGTCGTGGAGACGGGGCCGGTGGAGGAGGTGCTGCTGCGGCCGGCGCACGAGTACACGCAGCGGCTGCTGGCGGCCGTGCCGCGGCTCAGGCTCAGCGGTGAAGGGCCGCCGCCGAGGGCCGTCGAGGATGCTCCGGTGGTCCAACTCCGTGACGTCTGCGTGCAGTTCGGACGGGGCCGCCGAGCCGTACGGGCCCTCGACGGCGTGTCGCTCGCGGTCCACCCCGGTGAGACGGTCGGGCTGGTGGGCGAGTCCGGGTCCGGCAAGTCGACGGCGGCGCGGGTGGCGCTGGGTCTGGTTCCGCCGGACGACGGCTCGGTGTCCCTCTTCGGCACCGACCTGAGCCGGGCAGGAGGGCGGGCGCGCCGGGCCCTGCTGGCCGGTGTCGGTGTGGTGCTCCAGGATCCGGTGGCCTCGCTGGACGCGCGGATGAGCGTCGCGGAGTGTGTCGCCGAGCCGCTGCGGATGCACCGGCGCGGCATGTCGGCGGCCGAACGGCGGGAGCGGGTCGCGGAGGTGCTCGAACTCGTCCGGCTGCCACGGGAGTTGATGCGGCGAGGTCCGCGTGAGCTGTCCGGCGGTCAGCGGCAGCGGGTGAGTCTCGCGCGGGCGCTGGTGCTGCGGCCGCGGCTGCTGGTGGCGGACGAGCCGACCAGCGCGCTCGACGTGAGTGTGCAGCGGACGGTCCTGGAGGTGATCGCCGACCTGCAGCGGGAGCTGGGGTTCGCCTGCCTGTTCGTGTCGCACGACCTGGCCGTGGTGCAGGAGTTCGCGCAGCGGGTCGTCGTCATGCGGGCCGGGCACGTCGAGGAGCAGGGGCCGACCATGGGCACGCTGCTGCGTCCGGAGACGGAGTACACACGTCGGCTCATCGCCGCCGTACCCGTGCCGGATCCGGTGGTGCAACGGCGTCGGCGTACGGCAGACCGGACGGGGGCCGACGCGTGACGTGCATGATCGCGGGTGTCGACATCGGCGGCACGACGACCCAGGTCGCCCTGTGCGGCGAGGACTTGAACGTCGTCGACCGTCTGGAGGTGCCCACCCCGGCGGAGGAGGGCGGGGCCGCGATGGTCGGGGCCGCGCTGGACGGCGTACGCCTGCTGCTCGGCCGTACGCCCGGAAGGCTGCTCGGCGTCGGGGTCGGCGCGGCGGGGGTCGTGGACGCGCGGGCCGGGCGGATCCTCGTGGCGAGCGACTCGTTCCGAGGCTGGGCCGGGTTCGGTGTGACGGCGGCCGTCGAGGAGGCCCTGGGGGTGCCCGCGTTCCTGGACAACGACGTCAACGCCTTCCTGCGCGGTGAGGCGGCGGCCGGTGCGGTCGCGGGCGAACCGCACGTACTCGCGATGACGCTCGGCACCGGGGTGGGCGGGGCCCTGTGGCTGGACGGGGCGCTGTACGACGGCCCGCACGGGGCGGCCGGCGAGATCGGGCACGTCCCCGGCTTCGGAGACCTGCCGTGCACGTGCGGCGGCCGGGGACACCTGGAGACCCTGGCGTCCGGCCGCTCGATCGCCGCGCGGTACGGCGAGCTCACCGGCCGGCCGGTCACCGCCCGCGCGGTCGCCGAGGCGGCCGTCCAGGGCGACCCGGACGCGCTCGCCGTGTACGAGGGCGCGGGTGCCGCCGTGGCCCGGGCGATCCTGGTCACCGCGGGCCTCCTGGACGTCACGACCTTCGTGATCGGCGGGGGCGTCACCGGGGCGTGGGCCCTGGTCGAACCGGTGATCGGGCGGACGCTCGCCGCCGAACCTCCGGTCGGCGGTCACCCGGTGCGGGTGCTGCCCGCGCTGCTCGGCGGGGACGCGGTGGCGATCGGGGCGGCGGCGCGGGCGATGGCGGAAATCCGCCAAGCCCGACCGTGTGATTGACGTGCACTCACCGCGACCCTACCTTCTGATCGATTCACCGAACCCTGTTCGTAATTCCGAACGAGATTCGGTCACTCCAGCAACCCGCACCCCCCCTGGAGACCTCATGCCCCACCCCTCCCGCAGACTGATCCTCGGCCTGGCCGCGACCGCCCCGCTCGCCGCCACCGGTGCTCTGACCCTCGGCGCGGGCACCGCCCACGCCGCCGACTCGGCATACGTCATGGCCTACTTCACCGAGTCCACGACCATGCTCGAGGCCAACTACGGCCTCCATCTGGCCGTCAGCACCGACGGCCTGCGCTGGATGCCGCTGAACCAGAACAACCCGGTGGTCACCCCGACCCTCGGCGCCGGCGGTCTGCGCGATCCCTTCATCCTGCGCAAACAGGACGGCACCTTCGTCGTCATGGCGACGGACCTCAAGGGCACCGACTGGACCCGCACCAGCGTGAACATCCACGTCTGGGACTCGGCCGACCTGCGCACCTTCACCGGCTACCGGCTGCTGAAACTGCACGACATGACCACCACGCACAGCTGGGCGCCGGAGGCCTACTGGGACGCCGGGCGCGGCCAGTACGGCATCCTCTACTCGTCGGTGAACAGCAGCGGCCACAACGTGATCATGGTCAGCTACACGACCGACTTCAAGACGACGACGAACCCCCAGGTCTTCTTCGACCCCGGCTACGACGTCATCGACGGCAACCTCACCGTCGGCGTGAACGGCGTCAACTACCTGTACTTCAAGAAGGACCAGACGCTCGTCGGGGCCCGGTCGACCTCCCTGAACCCGGGCAGCTTCACCCCCTTCAGCACCCCGGTCGCGCACGGCGGCACGGAGGCACCGACGGTGGTGAAGTCCCTGACGTCGAGCACCTACTACCTCTGGGGCGACACCTACACGCCGAACGGCGTCTTCTACGCCTGGCAGTCCACCAACCTCGCGGCCGGCACCTGGACCGCCCTGGACCAGCGCCTCTACACCCAGCCGCTCAACTCCAAGCACTGCGGCATCCAGCCGATCACCTCCGCCCAGTACGACAACCTCGTCGCGAAGTGGGGCGCCCCGGCCTGGAACCGGCTCAAGTCCTACAACTACCCGGCCCGTTACGTGCGGCACAGCAGCTACGTCGGCCGGATCGACGAGTACCCCTTCGACCCGTACACCGACTCCCAGTGGAAGCTCGTGCCGGGCCTCGCCGACTCGTCCGGCGTGTCCTTCCAGTCGGTCAGCCACCCGACCCGCTACCTGCGGCACTACAGCTACAACCTGCGGCTGGACGTGAACGACGGCACGTCGTCGTTCGCCGCGGACGCGACCTTCTACCGGACCGCGGGGCTCGCCGACGCCTCCTGGTCGTCCTTCCGCTCGTACAACAACCCCACCCGGTACATCCGGCACTCGAACTTCGTCCTGCGGATCGACCCGATCTCGACGAGCACCGAGCAGCAGGACGCCACGTTCTCCGTAGGTTACTGAGCGGGCCCCGGCGCCGGCGGAGATCTACAACTCCGTCGGCGCCGTGGGCAGTTCGCGCGCGGACGTCACCTCGCCCCGCAGCGGACGACCGTGGGTGGCGTCAGTCGAGGCCGACCGACTTCAGCCAGGCCTGGGCGACGTCGAGCGGGTCCTTGTTCTCCAGCTGCACCTGGGAGTCCATGTCGAGGAGCGCCTTGGTGTCCAGCTTGGCCGAGACCTCGTTCAGGGCGGCCACACCCTCCTGGGAGAGACCGGACTTGTAGACCAGCGGGGTCACGTTCGCGAAGCCGAAGAGGTTCTTCGGGTCCTGGAGGACGACGAACTTCTCCTTGGTGATGGTCGGGTCCGTGGTGAAGATGTCCGCGGCCTGCACGGTGTTCTTCGTCAGCGCCGCCTGGGTCAGCGGGCCGCCCGCGTCGAGCGCCTTGAACGACTTGAACTCCAGTCCGTACGCGGACTTCAGGCCGAGCAGGCCCTGCTGCCGGGTCTGGAACTCCGGCGAACCGCCGATGACCAGATCCGGAGCGATGCCCTTGAGGTCCTCGAGGGTGGACTGGGCCGTCAGGTTGTACTTCTTCGCGGTCGCCGCGTTGATGCTGACGGAGTCCTTGTCCTCGGCGGGCGCCGAGTCCAGCAGCGTCAGCTTCGAGTCGAGCTTGGCCTTCGCGGCCGCGTTCACCGCCTCGGCCGTCTTCTGCTCCGCCTTCGGGTCCAGATAGGCGAGCAGCGAGCCGTTGTACTCCGGCAGGACCGTGATGGAGCCGTTCTTCAGCAGGCCGTAAGTGGTCTCACGGCTGCCGATGTTGGGCTTGTAGGTGACCTTGACACCCTTGGCCTTCAAGGCCTCGCCGTAGATGTCGGCGAGCAGGATGCTCTCGGCGAAGTTGTTGGAGCCGACGACGACGGTGCCGCCGTCCGCCTTGTCCCCGGAGAGCGGGTCGGACGTGTCGTCAGAGGAGGAACATCCCGCGAGCAGGGCCGTGGCGGCGGCGAGGGCGACGGCGGCCACGCCGGGATGTGTCCTGAAGGGCCTGCTGTGTGCGGTTGTTGAAGTCACGATTCCCGTTCCGGACTCTGGGGGTTGCTCGGCGATGGTTGCTCGGAAACTCTTCCGCTGATCCAATCCAGCCGGTTCTTGGTCAGTCAAGTGCAGCCCTGTTACCAATTGGCTTCAATGCATCGCCCATTGTGAAGGGGAAATGAACGGGCCCGCACGGAACCCGCCTAAGCGGAGCGGGTCGTAATGGATTCTTGACTCAGGGTGCACGAAGCGGTGTCCGAAGAGGCTGTAGTCTCGCGGAAGTTGGCGCCGGTCACAGTGGCGTGCGGGAGCCGCACGAGTGTTGTCCCGCCCCGGTACGGGGGCGTTTCCAAACGACTTTGGTGCCCTTGGCGCACCGATCCACGAGCGATCACAATCGGTCACGAAGGAGGCCTGGTGTCCACGAACGAGCCCCGGGGTGGCGTTCGGGGATTCGCCGACCGCTGGCCGTTCCGCCGCAAACTCAACGTCCTTGTCGGCGTGCCGCTGGCCGTACTCGCCACGCTGCTCGCCTACCTCATCGCCGACCAGGTGTCCCAGGCACAAAACGCGAACTCCGCGGCCGAGCTGGTCCGGGACAGCACGCAGGTCGCCGAGCTGGTGGACCGGGTGGAGACCGAGCACCAGCAGGCCATCCTGCTGTCCGTGCGCTACGAGTCCTCCGACAGCGGTGCCATGCCCGTCCCCTCCGCCTATCGCAAGGCGCAGGCCGAGGTGGACACGCAGGTCGAGAAGGTGCGCGAGACCTTCGGGGACCGGCTGCCGGACACCGAGGCGCAGGCCCTGAAGGAGATCAACGGTCTCGGCAGCCTGCGCGACACCGTCGAGCAGGGCTATCTGCCCGCCGACAACATCGACCCCGCCTACACCAACGCCACCAAAGGACTGATCGACGGCCTCGGCCTCGACCGCAACGCGGCCCTCGCGGCGACCTTCACCGGCAACCTGCTGGACTCCCTGCTGCGCGCCGACGCCGCGCACAGCTCCTTCGAGACGGCCGTGTTCTCCGCGCGCACCGGGGACAGCAACGCCCTCATCGAGTTCATCGGCGCGGTCGGCGCCTACGAGCTGTACACCCACCAGGCCGAGCGCTTCGCCCGGTTCGCCACCGAGGCGCAGGCGGACGAGCTGGGCGGCATCGAGCACAACAGCTCCCAGGCGGCCATCGGCCAGCACTACGCCGAGCTCCAGATCGACCCCAGCAACCTCCAGGCCGACACGCCCCGGAAGATCCGCCGGGCGTTCGCCGAGGCCCTCGACTCCTATCCCGACTACCGGGCGCAGGCCGAGACCCGGCTGAAGATCACCACGTCCCTCATCGACCAGATCGCCGACCGCGCCGACGCCGCCTCCAGCGAGGCCGCCTGGCGCGCGGTCCTGCTGCTGGGCCTCGCGCTGTTCCTCTTCGCCGTGTGGATCGCCTTCGCGGTGCTGGTGCGCCGCTCGGTCGTACGTCCCGTGCAGGCACTCACCGGTGCCGCCCGCGAGGTCGCCGACGTCGCCGGCCGGGAACTCGCCCGCGTCGCCGACGAGGACACCGAGGACGACGGGCCGATCCGGCTGCGCGAGATCCCGGTCACGGCGAAGGACGAGATCGGCGACCTCGCCGACGCCTTCAACCACGTACAGACCACCGCGTCCGCGCTGCTGGAACGCCAGGTGCTCAGTCGCCGCAACGTCGCCGAGATGTTCGGCAACGTCGGTCGCCGCGTCAGCAACCTGACCACCCGGCAGCTGGCGCTGATCGACGCGGTCGAGCGGGGCGAGACCGACCCCGCACTCCTGGAGCGGCTGTACTCCATCGACCACATCGCGGTCCGTCTGCGCCGCAACGCCGACAGCCTGATGCTGCTGGCCGGCATCCGGGAGACCGTCCTCGACTCCGGGCCGCTCGCGCTGACCAATGTCGTACGGGCCGCGCTCGGCCAGATCGAGGGCTTCCAGCGGGTGCAGCTCCACGCCGGGACCGAGGTGATGGTCGAGCCCGACATCATCGGCGACCTCACGCTGATGGTGGCCGAACTCGTGGAGAACGCCGTGTCGTTCTCACCGACCGGCAGTCCCGTCGAGGTGACCGTCCGCAAGGGCGCCGAGGGCGCGCTGGTCGTCGTCGCCGACCACGGCCTCGGCATGAGCGCCGAGCGGCTCGCCGAGGAGAACGCCCGCCTGATCCGCCGCGAACGCCTCGACCTCGTCCCCACGAAGGTGCTCGGCCTGTTCGTGGTGGGCACGCTGGCGCGCCGCTGGGAGGTGAGCGTGACCCTGTCCCGTACGCCCGGCGGCGGCGTGACCGCCGAGGTGACCATTCCGTCGTCCCTGCTGCTGACGATGAGCCCGGTGGCGGTCGCCGCGGGCGCCTCCGGCGGTTCGGCGGCGAACTCCCGGCCGACGCCGGCCGCGGGATCCGCTTCGGGGTTGGAGGCGGCGGCTGGTTCGGGTGCGGGTTCGGGGTCGGGGTCGGGGTCGGGCTCGGCCTCAGCTTCGGGTTCGGGCTCGGCTTCTGGCTCGGCCTCTGGTTCGGGTTTGGGTCCGGGGCGGGAGGCGGAGTCGGGTTCGGAGTCGGCCTCGGGTCCCGGTCAGAGTTCGGCTGCGGGGTCGGGGCGGGCCGCCGAGGCCGGTCGCGCGGGTTCCGTCGACACGGGGGCGGGCGCCGAGTCCACGGCGGACGAGCCCGTACGCGCCACCCGCGCCGCCTCCCCGCACAGCACCGCCCGGGCCGACGACGAGCCCGCCCCGCTCCCCCGCAGGGTGCCCCGGCGCGACACCGCCCCGACGGACACCTCGGCGATCTCCGGCACGAACGGCAAGACGGCCGCCACCGGCCCGAATGACGCTCCGGCCACCACCGGCGCCAACGGCGAGTCAGCCACCTCCGGACCGGACAACACGCCAACCGCCACCGGCCCGAACGACCTGCCGGCCACCAGCGATTCAGCCGCCCCCGGCGGCGAGTCGGCCGACGGCTTCCAGTCCGCCGACGTCCCCTTCATCCCCAGGGCCCGCACCGGCGAGCCCGCACCGTCCGCTCAGGGCCGCGCCGACGGGGCGTCCCCGGCCGCCTCTGCCTCCGGTGGGGCGCCCGGCGACGGCCCCGGCGCCCGCCCCCTGCGCCGTCGCGTCCGTGGTGCGACCCTCCGTACGACCTTCGGAACCGACCCCGACCAGCAGGCCGCCCGCCGGGCCGCGCCGTGCGCCGCCGACGCGGACGCGGTCCGTGCCGCGCTCGACGAGTTCGAGGCGGCCGTGGAGCGCGCCCACCGCGACAGCGGAAACGACACCGCCACCACCCCCGATCCCGTGACCGCACCCAACCCCCCGCAACGCCAGAACCACTCCCCGGAAGGAGCGGAGCAGTGAGCACGTCGACAGGCGACACTCCCACGGGAGGCACCACGCCGGCCGAACTGCAGGCCGCCGCAGCCGACTTCACGTGGCTGTTGAATCGTTTCGCGACCGAGACGGCGGGCGTCGTGGACGCCATCGCCGTCTCCTCCGACGGCCTGCTCATCGCCGTGTCCGAGCTGCGCGAGCACGCCGACTCCGAGCGCCTCGCGGCGATCGTCTCCGGCATCACCAGCCTGGCCGCCGGTGCCTCCGGCAACTACGGCCTGGGCGGCCTCAACAAGGTCATCATCGACCTGGAGGGCGGCCACGTGCTGGTCTCCGCGGTCGGCAGCGGCGCCGTCCTCGGCGTCGTCACCGACAAGGAGGCCAAGCTAGGCAACATCGCCTACGAGATGACACTGTTCGCCAACCGTGCGGGCAGCGCACTCAGTCCCCAGCTGGTGCTCGAACTGAAGAACAGCGTCGGCGCCGCGTCGAAGCGCTGACCGGGCGCCCGCCCGGCCGAGGAGGAAGAACGACCCATGGCGGACGGCCGCACTCCCAGCAGTGCCGGCGAGGACGGCAGTACGCCCCCGGGCCCCGACCCGGTCGGCCCCGTCCCCGCCGTACGGCCGTTCCTGGTCACCGCCGGCCGGGTGGCACCCAGCGCCAACGGCCGGACGATGCCCGTCGAGACCCAGGTGGTGGCCACCGCCGAGGGGATCGCCGGGCTCGACCGGCTCTCCTTCGAACAGCACGACATCGTCGCCGCCTGCCGCCGGCCGCAGTCCATCGCGGAGATCGCGGCCCGGCTGCGGCTGCACCTGAACGTGGTCCGGATCCTCTCCGAGGACCTGCGTGCGGCGGGGCAGTTGACGGTACACGTGCCCGACTCCGGCGTCACCCACGACGCATCAGTCCTGCGAAGGGTTATCGATGGCCTCAGGGCCATCCCCGACTCCCGAGGGGTTCTCCGTGACACCGACTGAACCGGCCACCCGCCCCGGGGCCGCGCAGGCCCCGGCCGTACGACCACCGCTGCCGGTCAAAATGGTGATCGCGGGCGGATTCGGGGTGGGCAAGACCACCGCCGTCGGGTCGATCTCCGAGATCGAGCCGCTGACCACCGAGGCCGCGATCACCGAGGTGGCGGCGGGCGTGGACGACCTCAGCCACACCCCGCGCAAGACCACCACCACGGTCGCGATGGACTTCGGCTGCATCACCATCGACCCGACCCTGAAGCTGTACCTGTTCGGCACGCCCGGCCAGGAGCGGTTCGGGTTCATGTGGGACGACCTCGTCGAGGGCGCGGTCGGCGGGCTCGTCATCGTGGACACCCGGCGCCTCGACGACTGCTACGCGGCCGTCGACTACTTCGAGCACAAGCAGATCCCGTTCGCGGTGGCCGTCAACGCCTTCGACGGGCACGTCGAGCACACGATGGATGAGGTCCGCTGGGCGCTCGACGTCAACGACCGGGTCCCGGTCGTGGTGTTCGACGCCCGCGAGCGCGGCTCGGTGCGCGACGCCCTGCTCGTCGTACTGGAGCAGGCGCTGGCGCGCAGCGAGGGCTGAGCTGCGAGAGGGCCCGGGGAGACGGCACATCTCCCCGGGCCCTTTCGTGTGTCAGCCGCTCCGGCGCACCCCCGCGGACACCGCGAACCGCGTGACCGCCCAGAACAACGCGAGCGTCACCAGCGCCAGCCCGGCGACCAGCGTGGCGCCGCCCACGACCTTCTCGTAGTTGCGCTGGTAGAGGCCGTCGACGATGTACCGGCCGAGGCCGCCGAGCGAGACGTACGCGGCGATGGTGGCCGTGGAGACGATCTGGATGGCCGCGGAGCGCAGGCCGCTGAGGATCAGCGGGAGCGCCGCCGGCAGTTCGACCTGGAACAGCACCTGGGCCTCGCTCATGCCCATGCCCCGCGCGGCGTCCACCGGCGACGGGTCGACGGAGCGCATCGCCTCGTAGGTGGTGACCAGGATCGGCGGGACGGCGAGGACGACCAGCGGGATCATCACGTTCACCAGGCCGAACCCGAGCATCAGGGTCATCAGCACCAGCAGGCCGAAGGTGGGCAGGGCCCGCCCGGCGGTGGCGATCAGGGAGAGGGCGTTCCCGCCGCGCCCGAAGTGACCGGTGACCAGGCCGACCGGCAGCCCGATCGCGGCGGCGAGGGCGAGCGCCTCCAAGGTGTACTGGATGTGTTCGCCCACCCGCGTGGGGATGCCGTCGTAGCCGGTCCAGTGGGCGCCGTCGCTGAAGAAGGCGTTGATGAAGTTGAGCAGGTTCACCGGGCTGCGTCCTCCAGGGCGAGGGCGGCCGGGTCGGGCCGGTCGGCCTTCGGTTTCGTGTGCGCCCGGCGCGGCATCCACGGCGTCAGCAGGAGGCGCAGGACCACCAGCAGGCCGTCGGCGAGGATCGCCAGGGCGGCCATGGTGAGCACGGCGTTCACGGCGAGTTCGGGCCGGTTGTAGATGTTGGCGTCGTTGAGCAGGTTGCCGAGGGCGCCCTGGTTGCCGATGAGGGTGCCGACGCTGACGAGGCTGATGCTCGACACGGTCGCTACCCGCAGCCCCGCGATGATGGCGGGCACCGCGATCGGCAACTGGACCTGGACGTAACGGCGTACGGGCCCGAAGCCCATGGCGGTCGCGGCGGCGAGGGTCTCCTGCGGGACCGAGCGGACGCCGTCGACGATCGACGGGACCAGGACGACGAGGCTGTAGACGGTGAGCGGGATCATCACCGTGAGCTCGGTCTGGCCGGTGTAGTCGATGAGGAGCACGAAGAAGGCCAGCGACGGGATGGCGTACAGCACGGTCGTGATCCACAGCACCGGTGGGTACAGCCAGCGGAAACGCACGCACAGCTGGGCGAGCGGCAGGGAGATCACCAGCCCGGCCAGCACCGGCAGCAGGGCCTCGCGCAGGTGCAGGCCGACGAGGCCGAGCCAGCTGTGCTGGAGGTCGCTGGGGATGTCGAAGAAGCCGCTCATTCGGCGACCCGGGCGACCTGTGCGGCCTTCGCGGCCTTGCCGTCCGTGCGGCCTTCCGCGTGGGCGCCGCGGATCGCCTCGCCGATGGTCTGCTGGGAGACCACCCCGGCCGCGCGGCCCTCGCCGTCCACGGCGACCGCCCAGCCGGTGGGTGAGAGCACCGCGCAGTCGAGCGCGGCCCGCAGCGAGTCCGTTCCGGCGACGAACGGCCGCCCGTACGGCAGGAGTTCGTCCGCCTTGATGTCCCCGGCGGTCAGGCCCCGTGGCTCGCTCCAGCCGAGGGGCCTGCCGTCCAGGTCGGTGACGAGGAGGTAGGGGGCGTCGGCCGCGCGGCGGGCGGCGATCTGCTCGGCGGTGGAGTCGATCGCGACGATCGGCGTGGTCAGCAGGGCGAGTTCCGTGGAGGAGAAGAAGGACAGCCTGCGGATGCCGCGGTCCGCGCCGAGGAAGTCCTCGACGAAGGCGTCGGCGGGGCTGGACAGCAGCTCGGCGGGCGGCGCGAACTGGGCGAGTTTGCCGCCGGTGCGCATCACGGCGACCATCGTGCCGAGCTTGACCGCCTCGTCGATGTCGTGCGTGACGAAGACGATGGTCTTGCCCAACTCCTCCTGGATGCGCAGGAGTTCGTCCTGCAGACCCTTGCGGACCACGGGGTCGACGGCGGAGAACGGCTCGTCCATGAGCAGCACCGGCGGGTCCGCGGCGAGCGCCCGGGCCACGCCGACGCGCTGCTGCTGTCCGCCGGAGAGCTGGTAGGGGTACCGCTTGGCGAGCGCGCCGTCGAGGCCGACCCGTTCCATCAACTCACGTGCCCGCGCACGGGCCTTGTCCTTGCCCCAGCCGAGCATGCGGGGCACGGTGGCGATGTTGTCGATGATCGTGCGGTGCTGGAAGAGCCCGGCGTTCTGGATGACGTATCCCATGGACCGGCGCAGCGTGTTGACGGGTTGCTGCCGGATGTCCTTGCCGTCGAGGAGGATGGTGCCCTCGCTGAGCTCGACCATCCGGTTGATCATGCGCAGGGTCGTCGTCTTCCCACAGCCCGAGGGTCCGACGAGGACGGTGATCGAGCGGTCGGGTATCTCCAACGAGAGCCGGTCGACCGCCACCGTGCCGTCCGGGTACCGCTTGGTGACTGAATCTATCCGTATCAAAACGCCGAATGCCCCTCGGGTTTGGCAGAATCTGCCCGTTTTCGGTCACGGTTGTGCAGGCCGTTGCGGGGAGAGTCTAGACCTCGTGTGTTGCGTGTCCTTGTCGGGCGAGCGGCCGGTTCTGTCAGGTCGTCGTGGAGCGGAAGGGGATGTGGCGCCAGGGGCTGGCCGGGTCGGTGGTGAGGATGCGGTGCGGGGTCAGGGCCGAGGAGTACATGTGGCCGAAGGACTCCTCGTCGAAGCGCAGGGCCCGGCCGAGGACGTAACCCGCCGAGAACGCCTCCCAGGAGGTGTAGGTCTCGCGGCACAGTTCACCGGCCGCCAGCACCGCCTGTTCGGCCTCGGCGGGTTCGGCGAAGCGGGCGCCGACGCCCCAGCGGGCGTAGTTGACCGCGCGGCCGTAGTCGTAGCCGAGGGCGGAGGTGACCCAGCCGTCCGGTGGCAGGATGCCGTCGGCGCGGAAGCGTGCCTCGTAGCGGACGATCTGCCCGATCGCCTCCAGCACTTCGGCGATGTCCGCCTGGCCCGCCCCGCGATCCCGCAGTAACTCGACGGACACCGCCCGCCACACCTCCGGGTCGGCATGCGCTCCGGGATGGTGGACGGCCAGCTCGCGGCGCACGTTCAGCGCGAACTCCGGGTGCGGTGGGCTGTTGCGGCCCTCGAGGAGATACGTCAACTGCTGCTGCCAACGGCCGCGGTCCGTCGTACCCCACGACTCGCGCAGGCCCTCCACGTCGGCCTGGTAGTCGGCGTACACGTCGCCGACGTCGTTCCACAACACCTGGCAGTGCACGGCCAGATGGGTTCCGCAGGCCAGGCCGTGGGCGAGCGGGCCGTGCAGGGGGCCGTCGTACTTGGTGATCAGCTCGTCGTCGTCATGGCCTCGCGACGGCGCGTCCTTCTTCAGGGCCTTCCAGTGGCGGCGCCGGTTGCGGGCGTCGGGGAACCACGCCTCGACCGGCGTACCGGGGTTGACCACCAGCCCGCGCCAGCCCTCGCCCCACCACTCCTCGGGCGCCAGCGGCAGCTTCAGCTCGCAGGCCACCACGTCGGGGCGGCGCGGCAGCAGCACGCCCCGGGTGTGGACGGCTACGTAGTCGCCGCCGTCCGCCGCGCGGTACGGCAGCCAGTTGACGGCCTTCTTGCCGCGGTCGATCTGCTCCTTCGGCGCATAGGCGAAGGTGTCCGCACCCAGCAGCACCCGCAGGTAACCGTCCCAGTCCGCACGGGACTTGGCCTCCAGCAGCCGCCGTTCGACGTCGGTCGGCGGTGTCCACACGGCGGGCGGCGGGCCGAACTGCCCGGATGTCGGTGTCCCCATGGGAGTCAGAGCCTAGCGATCACGTCCCCGGCGGCCCGTGCCGCCCCCGCTCGACCCACCTCCCGGGCCGCACCCTTGGCATCCGGCGTCACCGCGCTGTGCGCAAGCTGTGAGTCCGCTGATTCTCACCTTTCCCTCAGAGCGGCCTCAGGGATCCCCCAGAAGCGGCCCCGATGGTCACTGACATGAACGAAACGAACGCGGGAGGCGTCCGGCAGCGGTCGGTCGAGATCGTGGTGCCGGTCCACAACGAGGCACACGTCCTCGCCGACAGCATCGGCCGTCTCCACGCACACCTCGAAACGTCCTTCCCGTTCCCGTTCCGGATCACGGTCGCGGACAACGCGAGCACGGACGCCACCTGGCCGGTGGCGACCGGCCTGACGCTCCGGCTCCCCCACGTGCACGCGGTGCGCCTGGAGGAGAAGGGCCGGGGCCGCGCCCTGAAGCACGTCTGGAGCCGGTCGTCCGCGGATGTCGTCGCCTACATGGACGTCGACCTCTCCACCGGCCTCGAAGGCTTCCTGCCGCTGGTGGCACCCCTGCTCTCCGGCCACAGCGACCTCGCGATCGGCAGCCGTCTGCACCACCAGGCGGACGTCGTCCGCGGCCCGAAGCGGGAGTTCGTCTCCCGTTCCTACAACCTGCTGCTCAAGGTGGGCCTCGCGGCCCGCTTCTCGGACGCGCAGTGCGGCTTCAAGGCCGTACGCTCCGACGTCTTCCGGGCCCTCGCCCCGCACATCGAGGACAACGCCTGGTTCTTCGACACCGAACTGCTGGTCCTGGCCCAGCGCAACCGCCTGCGCATCCACGAGGTGCCGGTCGACTGGGTCGACGACCCCGACAGCCGGGTCGACATCGTGCGCACCGCCGTCGACGACCTCAGGGGCATCGGCCGGATGCTGCGCGCCACCGTCACCGGCCGCGCCCGCATCACCGCCGTACCGCGCCGGACCAGCGCCCCGCAGGTCCCGGCCGCCCGCACGTCCCCCGGGGTCCTGCCCAGCGGCACGGACCCCTCCGCCCGCACCGCTTCCGACCACCCGTCCCACCAGGCGAACCTGGAGTACGCGTCATGACAACCCTCGCCCCTCCGCCCGCGCCCGTCCAGGACGGCGGGCCCCGGCACCGGGTGGAACCGCCGGCCGGCGGCGGCCTCGCCGCCCGTACCCGCAGGTTCTTCACCGGCGCCCCCGAGGACCCCCGCTGGGCGCGCCCCGCCCTGTGGGCGGTCCTGGTGCTGGCCACGGCCCTGTATGCCTGGAACCTGTCCTCCGTCACCGGCAACACCTTCTACAACGCCGCCGTCTACAGCGGCACCAAGAGCTGGAAGGCGTTCTTCTTCGGCGCGCTCGACTCGGGCAGCTTCATCACCGTCGACAAACCGCCGTTCGCACTGTGGGTGATGGGCCTCTCCGCCCGCGTCTTCGGTTACGGCACCTGGCAGTTGGCGCTGCCGATGGTCGCGGTCGGCGTCGGCTCGGTAGCCCTGCTGTACCGCATGGTGAAGCGGGACTTCGGGCCGGTGGCGGGCACGATCGCCGCCCTCGCGCTCGCTCTCACCCCGATCACGGTCGCCATCACCCGGGACACCAACCCGGACCCGGTCCTGGTCTTCCTGATGCTGCTCGGCGCGGCCGCACTGATGAAGGCCGTGCGCACCGGGCGGCTGATGCCGCTGGTGTGGTCCGGCGTCGCGATCGGCTTCGCGTTCAACACGAAGATGATGCAGGCGTACGTCGTCCTGCCCGCGTTCTTCCTGGTCTATCTGTGGGCCGCGAAGGGCAGCCTGGGCCGCCGTGTTCGCAACCTCGCCGTCGGCACGGTCGCGCTGGTCGTCTCCAGCGCCTGGTGGATGGTGGTCGTCGATCTGATCCCGGCGTCCTCGCGCCCCTACATCGGCGGTTCGACCGACAACACGGTCTGGGACCTGGTCATCGGCTACAACGGCTTCGGCCGTATCTTCGGGGCGAGTTCCTCGGTGGGCTCGCAGGGCAACGGGGCGAGCTTCGGCGGCGACGCCGGCCTCTACCGCATGTTCAACGAGATCATGGGCGGCCAGATCTCCTGGCTGATCCCCTTCGCGCTCGTCGCCCTGGCCGGCGGACTCGTGCTGCGCGGCCGGGCTCCCCGTACCGACGCCAAGCGTGCTGCGCTGATGCTCTGGGGCGGCTGGTTCGTCCTGCACTACCTGACCTTCGCGCTCGCCGAGGGCACCTTCCACCCGTACTACGTCACCGCCATGGCTCCGGGCATCGCGGCCCTCGCCGGGATCGGCGCCGTGATGCTCTACCGGGCCTTCCAGGAGGGCTCGGCGGCGAAGTGGAGCTGGGTGCTGCCGGCCGCGGTCGCGGGCAGCACGGTCTGGGCGGTCGTCCTGCTCCAGCGGGTCTCCGGCTCCGGGACGCTGTACACGGCCGCGGAGGTCGTGGCCGGGGTCGCGGGTGCGGCCGCGGTGATCGGGCTGCTGGTCGGCCGGTTCACCAAGCGGCAGCGGCTGATGGGGGTCGCCGCCCTGGCGGCGGTCGTGGCCCTGCTCGCCGGTCCCGCCGCGTACTCGGTGTCGGCGGCCACCGCGAGCACCAACGGCACGAACCCCACGGCCGGGCCGAACACCGGTGGCGGCATGGGCGGCGGCGGTGGCATGGGCGGCGGCCAGCGGCCCAGCGGCAGCGCGCCGAGCGAGACCGGAAACGCCGGCTCCGGCTCCGGCACCTCCGACGGGCAGTCCACGGGGCAGCCCCCGTCCGGCAGCACCTCGTCCTCGGAGTCCGGCACCGCACAGACCGGCGGCGGTGGCATGGGCGGCGGCACCCAGGTCTCGTCCGAGATGATCACGTACCTGAAGAAGAACCAGGACGGCGCGACCTGGCTGGTGGCGGTGGCCACCGACCAGACCGCGTCCTCGATCATCCTGGAGTCCGGTCAGCCCGTGATCTCCATGGGCGGCTGGTCCGGCAGCGACAACGCCATGACCCTCGCCAAGCTCAAGAGCCTGGTGAAGTCGGGCAAGCTGCACTACATCGTCATCAGTGACAGCGGGCAGGGCAGCGGCACCGACTCCGCGGTCTCCACCTGGGTCAAGGCGAACGGAACGGCCGTGACCGACTACAGCGGCCTGTACCGCCTGGACGCCTCCGACGTCGGCTGACGCCGGCCCCCTCCCCCCCTCGACGCCCCGCCGCATCCTTCCGACGCGGCGGGGCGTCGTCGCGTCAGTCCGGCAGCCCGTCCAGCATCTCCGCCATCCGCGGGGAGAGCTCGGCCCTCGGTGCCACCTCCTCCGTGTCGTTCGGGCCGCCGCCCCTCCACCAGTGCACGGCAAAGACGCCGGTGAAGGACGTGTCGTGGCGGCCGTCCGGGCTCAACCGCCGAAGCGCCTCCACCGCCGCCTCGGCCTCGCGGCGTCGTACGACCTTGTGGAACGCGAAGAGGCCGGGTGCTCCGAGGATCCCCACCAGTACCCCGTGCGGGGCCGGTCCTTGGATCAGTTCGCCGAGCCGGAGCAGATGGCCCAGGCCGAACCGGTCGTCCCCGGTGGCAAAGGCCAGGTCCGCCGCACCGCCGTCCCCCGCGACGGTCTCCAGCCGGAGGAGTTCGGCGCGTACGTTGGCCAGGGCGGCGTCCCACAACGCGGCGGGGTCCGCTCCGACCCTCCTCGCCTGGTCGTGGCTGACCCATCGCGTTCCCTCCGGGTGCCGTTGGCAGAGAACCGCCGTCACCCGGTCCGACCATCTGCGGACCAGGGCGTCGGTCATGCCGGAGACCTCCCGGGTGGGCAGGACCAGCGGCAGCAGGCGCGGGCGCAGCCGCTCCTCGTCCCTCGTGGCCCACCGGACCTGGGGTGTGCGTTCGGCCTGGAACGCGAACTCCCGCCTGATGCCGCCGGTCCAGACATCGGGATCGGGGTGCTTGGTGTGGTGCAGCAGCGGGCCGAGGAAGAACCTGATCGGGTTCCCTGAATCCGTCGCCGGCGCGATGACACCGGTGCGCCGTCATCGGGTCGACGTGCCGCCGCCGTACTCACGCAGCACCTGCTGCATACAGGGCGCGCCGCGGGCCCACTCCTCGCCGCTCAAACCTTCGGTCCACCAGGGCGCCCGCCCTCGTCCGAGCCACGTCACGCGCCGCTCCCCCGACTGCGCGGCCCCATGAGGCCGGCGACGGCACTCGCATGTCCTTGGACATGATGCCGCCGCCGTCCCGTCTCGTCAGCCGGTGGAATCGGCCCCTTCTACGCCGCCGGCGACTGGGCCGGCGCCACCGGGAAGCCCGGCGTACGGAGCACCCGGCGTTCGGCGTCCACGGCGAACACCTCGCAGCCGGGCCGTTCGGAGGCCCACTCGACGCCCTCCGCGCCCATCGCGAACGCGGCGGTCGCCGTGGTGTCGGCGATCGTCAGGGAGGAGGCGACGACGGTGAGCGAGAGCAGTCCGGTCGCCGGGCGTCCGGTGCGCCCGTCGAGGATGTGGTCGCCGCGCTCGTAGCGGGCGGACGTGGCGACCGCCCCGTCGGTGAGCTGAAGCACCGTGCACAGCTTGTCGGCGTGCTCGGGGTGCCGTACGCCCACGCGCCAGGGCCCGCCGGCGGTGACGACGTCGCCGCCGGCGTTGAGGCAGAAGCGGGTGGCGCCGGCCGCCCGGAGGAGGTCGGCGGCGCGCTGCACGGACCAGCCCTTCACCACCGCGCACGGGTCGAGACCGCGCCCCGGCAGCCGTACGTCGAAGGCGCCGCCGGTGGCGTCCCGGTACTCCTCGCACAGGTCGAGGACCTCCCGGAGGTCCGCGCTCATGTCCCGGTCGGGCAGCTCGCCCCGGTCGAGCCGGCACACCTCGCTGTCGGGCTTGAAGGGGCTGAACCGGACGTCGACCTCGTGCAGCCACGCGAAGACGGCGTCCGCGGCGGACTCGGAGATGCCCTCGTCGTCGATCCGCAGCGAGACCGGGAAGCCCATGACGTGTTCGACGCGGTGCACGGTCAGGCGCCCTTCGCGTCGATCGCGGCCTGGAGGGACTCCTTGTAGCCCTCGGTCGTGATCGTCGCACCGGACACCGTGTCGATGTCCGCGCTCTGCGCCTGAAGCGTCGCCGCGATCAGCTTCGGCACCGCGGCCGTCGTCTGCGGGTGGTTCGGCTGCTGGAGCATCTTGACGGCGGTGATCTGCGATCAGCTTCGGCACCGCGGCCGTCGTCTGCGGGTGGTTCGGCTGCTGGAGCATCTTGACGGCGGTGATCTTCTGGCCCGCGAAGGTCACCTGGACCTGGACGGGGCCCTTCTCCGTGTCGACCGTCGTACCCGAGACGACGTTGGCGGATCCCGACGAGGACGAGGACGAGGAGGACGCGGAAGGCGCGGGTGTGGCGACCTGGACGGTGGAGGTGTCGGCCGACGGTTCGTAGAGCCAGACGGGGACCAGGCCCGCGATGCTCAGGACGACGACAGGTATGGCTCGCTTCACGGTGACTTCCTCATCCCGCCAGGCTGAAACGCTCGAAGTGGATCTGCGGCTTGGGCACGTTCAGCTCGCGCAGGCTGCCCAGCACCGCGTTCATCATGGGCGGCGGCCCGCACAGGAAGACGTCCCGGTCGGCGATGTCCGGCACCAGCCGGGCCAGCTCGGCCGGCGCCAGCTTGTCCGGGACGGGCGGACCGGTCACCAGGTGCAGCTCGCAGCCCTTGGCGTGGGCGAGTTCGCGCAGTTCGTCGTAGAGGACCGCGTCCCGGTCGGTGGCGACGCGGTAGATGACGACGGCGTGGCCGTCCAGCTCCTCCAGGAGGGCGCGGATGGGGGTGACGCCGACGCCGCCCGCGATCAGCACCGACTCCGGGCGGGTGCGGTGCAGCGCGGTGAAGGCGCCGTAGGGGCCCTCGGCGAAGACGCGCGTGCCGACCTTCACATGGCGCAGGGAGGCGCTGCCGTCGCCGGCGGCCTTGGCGGTCAGGCGCAGGGTGCGGCCGTCGGGGGCGGCCGACAGGGAGAACGGGTTGGCCTGCCACCAGCGGTCCCGGGTCATGAAGCGCCACAGGAAGAACTGGCCGGCCCGGGCGGGCATGCGGTCGAGGTCGCGGCCGGCCATGTAGACGGAGACGACGTTGTCGGACTCGGGGACGACGGCGGTGACGCGCAGCTGGTGGCGCTGGTTCCGCCACAGCGGGAGCACCAGACGGCCGACGAACACGGAGGTCAGCGCGACGCTCCACACGCCGTACCAGTACGTCGTGGCGGCGGACGACGAGGTGAAGGTCGTACCCACCGCGACCTGGTGGGTGAAGGCCAGCAGCACGGCGACGTAGGTGTACAGGTGGATGAAGTGCCAGGTCTCGTAGGCCAGCCGGCGCCGGGCGTAGCGGCCTGAGACCGCGCCCACCACGATGATGATCGCCAGCGCGACGACCGCGCGGAGCACGCCCTCGACGGTCTCGGCGAGGTCGACCAGCTGGCTGACGGGGTCCATGTCGGACGACTCGGCGTAGCCGAAGCTGATGAAGACGGCGTGCGCGAGCAGCGTGAACAGGATGCCGAAGCCGGTCCAGCGGTGCCAGGAGGTCAGCCGGTCCATGCCGATACGTCGGTCGAGCCAGGGCAGCCGGGCCACCAGGAGCAGCTGGAAGGCCATCAGGAGCGCGCCGTACAGACCGGCCAGGCGGCCCAGCACGATGAGGGCGTTCGACGCGAATCCCGCCTGGGTGAAGAAGAAGGTCACCACGGCCACGTTCGCGGCCAGCACGGCGTACAGACCCGTGCGGGCCACCACCCTGGGGCGTATCGCCGTGGGGGGCGCAGGGGGCGATTGGACGGTCGTCACGGACAGAGCTCCTTGATCCGGGTCCTGGGTAACCGAGCTTCTCCGGCGGGAGCTGTCGATTTACTGTCGTACGACTTTCAAGTGGTTATCGATGTGGCCGCGGTGGCGGCCCCCCTCTGGTCGGGGCGGCGGCGTGACGCACTATGTGCAGGTGGACAAAGTACGACTCCTCGTTGTGGACGACGACCCGCCGATCGCCGATCTGGTGGCGACGGTCGCCCGCTACGAGGGCTGGGACGCCGTCACCGCGAACTCGGGTGAGGAGGCGCTGAGCCGTGCCGCGGAGTTCCATCCCGACATCGTGGTGCTCGATCTGATGCTGCCCGACATCGACGGTTTCGGCGTGCTGGACCGGCTGCGGCGCTCCGGGACGATGGTGCCGGTGGTGTTCCTCACGGCCCGGGACGCGGTCGCCGACCGGGTGGCGGGGCTGACCCGGGGCGGGGACGACTACCTGGTCAAGCCGTTCGCGGTGGAGGAGCTGATGGCCCGGCTGCGGACCGTGCTGCGGCGCAGCGCCGGGCCCGGCTTCCAGCGGTCCGTCCTCCAGGTCGCGGACCTGACGATGGACGAGGACACCCGCGAGGTGCGGCGCGGTGAGCGGCTGCTGACGCTCACGCCGACCGAGTACGAGGTGCTGCGGTATCTGATGCGCAAGTCGCCGACCGTGCTGACCAAGGCCCAGATCCTGGACCACGTGTGGGAGTACGGCTTCGGGGGCCGCTCGAACGTCGTGGAGCTGGTCGTCAGCCGCCTGCGACGCAAGCTCGACGGACCCGATGAGGCCGCAGCCGGCAGGGCGCCGCTGATCCACACCGTCCGTGGTTTCGGCTACGTGGTCCGCCAGGCCGCGGAGTGAAGGGAACCCTCCGGCGCCTGCGCCGGACCTACCGCAGGCTGCGCCTGGGCACCCGGCTGGCGCTGGGCCTCGGTGCGCTGTCCCTGGTGGTGTTCGCCGTCGTGGGCTACGCCCTGACGATGTACATGCGCGACTACCTGGACAGCCAGCTGGGCTACCAGCTGAAGGTCGTCCAGACCGTGCAGTCCAAGGACGCCGAGGCCAACGGCACGGTGCAGCAGAAGCCGTACTGGGGCTGGTTCACCGCGGTGTACGACGTGTCGGGCGAATCGGCAGTCCTGCGCCGGCCCGCCGACATCCCGGACGACACCGGCCCCCTCACCGCACTCGCCGAACGCATGGCGCACTCCGACACCGAGTTGCTGCGCACCGTGAAGATCGACGGGAAGGGCGTCTACCGGCTGCGGGCCTGCGAGGTCGAGCCCGGGGTGGTGCTGGTCAGCGCCGCGCCCATGGAGGACATCGAGGACACCGTGGACCGGCTGATCACCGTGCAGGTGATCGCGTTCGCCCTCGCGGTGCTGGCGCTGGTGGTGTTCGGCCGGAAGCTGCTGCGGCGGGGGCTGCAACCGCTGAGCGACATGGCCTCCACCGCCCACGGCATCACCTCGCACGACCTGACCGAGTCGGCGGCCCGGCTGCCGCTGCGCGCGGACGGCCGGGACGGCGGCCCGGAGGTGGACGAGCTGCGCACGGCGTTCAACACGATGCTGGAGCACATCGACGACTCCCTCGCGGTCCGCGCGGAGGCCGAGCAGCGGCTGCGCCGCTTCGTCGCGGACGCCTCGCACGAGCTGCGCACCCCGCTGATGTCCGTACGGGGCTATGCGGACCTCTTCCAGTACGCCGCCGCCAACGCCCCCGAGGAACGCGACAAGCACCTGGCCCGGCTGCGCGCGGAGGCCGCGCGGATGGGCTTTCTCCTCGACGACCTGCTGCTGCTCGCCCGTCTGGACGCGGCCGAGGTGGAGACGCCGCTGCGGATCACTGAGGCGGACCTGGTGGAGCTGGTCGACCACGCGGCCGACGCGTTCCGCGCGAGCCATCCGGACCATCCGCTGACGGTGGCGGCGGGCCCCGGGACGCTGCCGCTGCGCCTGGATCCGCAGCGCATCCGCCAGGTCCTGGACAACCTCCTCACCAACGCGGCCGTGCACACCCCGGCGGGCACCGAGGTGACCGTGACGGTCTCCGTCGAGCCCGGCCGGACACTGGTGCGGGTCGCGGACGCGGGCCCCGGCATCCCGCCCGGCGACCACGCACGGGTCTTCGACCGCTTCTACCGCGTCGACAAGGCCCGCAGCCGCGACCGCGGCGGCAGCGGCCTGGGCCTCGCGGTCGCCCGCTCCCTGGTCGCGGCGCACGGCGGCACGGTCGAGCTGAGCAGCGGGCCCGGGGCGACGGTCTTCACGGTGGCGCTTCCGCTGAGCCCGGCGAGTCTTACGAAGCCGTGACGTGCCGGGCGCGGCCGGGTCGTCCGGCCCGCTCACGGCCCTAGCGTGGCCGCATGCGTGTACTGGTCACCGGCGGTGCCGGATTCATCGGGTCCCATGTCGTCGAGGCCCTGCGGGCCCACGGGCACGAGCCCCTCGTCTACGACGTCCGCGCCGACCCGGCCTCGGACGTACGGAACCCTTCCGCGGTCCGCCACGCCCTCACCGGCATCGACGCGGTGTGCCACCAGGCCGCGATGGTCGGCCTCGGCGTCGACTTCTCCGACGCGGCGGAGTACGTCTCCCGCAACGACCTCGGTACGGCCGTGCTGCTCACCGCCATGGCCGACGCGGGTGTCCGGCGGCTGGTCCTCGCCGGGTCCATGGTGGTGTACGGCGAGGGCCGCTACACCTGCGACCGGCACGGGGTGGTCCGGCCCGGTCCGCGCTCCGTGTCCGACCTGGAAGCGGGACGCTTCGAGCCGCGCTGCCCGGAGTGCGGGGCCGGCCTGTCGCCCGGCCTGGTCGGCGAGGACGCCGCGGTCGATCCGCGCAACGTCTACGCGACGACCAAGCTCACCCAGGAGCACCTGGCGGCGGCGTGGGCACGCGCCACGGACGGCTGCGCGGTGTCGCTGCGCTACCACAACGTGTACGGGCCGAGGATGCCGCGCGACACCCCCTACGCGGGCGTCGCCTCCTTCTTCCGCTCGTCGCTCGCCCGCGGCGAGGCCCCGCGGGTCTACGAAGACGGCTGTCAGCGGCGGGACTTCGTCCACGTACGGGATGTGGCGGCGGCCAACGTGGCGGCACTGGAGGCGAGTTCACGCGCGGGCGCGCTGACCGCGTACAACACCGGCAGCGGCGAGCCGCACACGGTCGGCGAGATGGCCCGGGCGCTGGCTTCCGCACACGGCGGTCCCGACCCGGTCGTCACCGGGGAGTACCGGCTGGGGGACGTACGGCACATCACGGCCGACTCGGCGCGGCTGCGGGCGGAGCTGGGGTGGAAGGCGGAGGTGGGGTTCGAGGAGGGGATGCGGGAGTTCGCGGAGGCCGAGTGATCCCTCACGCCTCGGCAGCCGGCAGCGTCACCTCGAAGCGGCAGCCGCCGATGACATTGCGCACGGTGGCCCGCCCCTGGTGGGCCTCCACGATCCCGCGCACGATGGCGAGGCCGAGACCCGCGCCGGCCGGCGGGGTCCGGGCATGCGTGCCGCGCCACCCGGTGTCGAAGACACGGGGCAGGTCCTCCTCGGGGATGCCCCCGCAGCCGTCGGTGACGGACAGGACGACCCCGTCGGGGCCGCGCTCGGCGGCGACCGCGACCGTGCCGTCGGCGGGGGTGCGGCGGATGGCGTTCACGAGCAGGTTGCCCAGCACCCGGCTCATCTCCTTGCCGTCCACTTCGACCGGCACCGGTTCGACGCCGGCGCCGACGAGCCGTACCCCGTGCTGGCGGGCGAGTGCGTCCGCTCCCGAGAGGGCGTCGCCGACGAGGTCGTACAGGGACATCCGGGCCGGGGACAGCGTCAGGGTGCCCGCGTGGATGCGGGAGAGTTCGAAGAGGTCGCCCACCATGCCGTTGAGGCGCTCGACCTCGGTGCGGATCTGCCGCAGATAGCGCTGGGGGTCGGCGGCCACGCCGTCCTCCAGGGCCTCGGACATCGCGCGCAGGCCGGCCAGGGGGGTGCGCAGGTCGTGCGAGATCCAGGCGACGAGTTCGCGCCGCGAAGTCTCCAGGGCGCGTTCACGTTCCCGGGACTCGGCGAGCTTGACGCTGGTGGCCTTCAACTCACAGCTGAGCGCGGCGAGTTCGGCGGTGGCGGGACCGACGGGCGAGGTGAAGTCGCCGCCGTCGCCGAAGGAGCGGGCGGCGAGCGTGAGGGCCCGGCTGCGGGCGACGACCCAGCGGCCCAGCAGCAGCGCGGTGGCCAGGGAGACCACGGCGGCCATCGCGACGACCGTCGTGACGACCTTCAGGTCGTGCGCGGACAGGAACATCGCCTGCGCGACCGCGAGCGTGCCCGCGAGCATCGCGGTGACGGCGACGCCGGAGACCACGCCGAGATGCGTGACGAGCGAGCGGCGCCGGACCAGCAGCAGCACGCACGCGCCGAGGACGCCGACCGCGGCGGCGCCGAGGAAGGCGAAGAGGGCGATGAGAATCGTGTCGCGCATGGTCATCCCTCGTCGTCGGCGGCGGTGTCGAAGCGGTAGCCGACGCCCCACACGGTCTGGATCAGACGGGGCCTGGCCGGATCGTCCTCGACCTTCCCCCGCAGCCGCCGGACATGGACGGTCACGGTCGACAGGTCACCGAAGTCCCAGCCCCACACCTCCCGCATCAGGTCCTCACGGCTGAAGACCCGGCCGGGGTGGCGCAGGAAGAAGGCGAGGAGGTCGAACTCCCTTACCGTGAGGGCGAGTTCGATGCCGTGCTTGGCGGCGCGACGGGCCGCGGGGTCCAGGGTGAGGCCGGCCGCGCGGAGGGTTCCCGACGGCTGGGCCGGGCGGGCGCGGCGCAGTACGGACTCGACGCGCAGGACGAGTTCACGGGGGCTGAAGGGCTTGGTGACGTAGTCGTCGGCGCCGACCTCCAGGCCGAGGATGCGGTCGTCCTCGTCACCGCGCGCGGTGAGCATGATGACCGGGACGGGGCCGCGCCCGCGCATCCGGCGGCACACTTCGAGGCCGTCCATGCCCGGCAGCATCAGGTCGAGGACGACCAGGTCCGGCCAGTGCGCGGCGGCCCGGGCGAGCGCGTCGGGCCCGTCCCCGGCGCGGTCCACGACGTATCCGGCCCGGTCGAGGTACCCGGAGACGACCTCGGCGACGGTCGGGTCGTCGTCGACGACGAGGACCCGGGCCCCCGCCCCTTCGTACGGTTGCTGCTCCATGCCGCCAGCCTCGCACCTCGGGCGTTCCCCTGCGGCCCCCGGCTGTCGACGTCCGCGTTTCGTAAGGAGCCTGGGTCCGAAATGCCCGTTTCGCGCTCGTAGGGTGAGAGCCGTGACGACCTCTTCCGATTCCGTTCCGGACTCCGTGTCCGTGGACGTCGTACTCCCCTGTCTCGACGAGGCCGAGGCGCTGCCGTGGGTGCTGGAACGCATCCCGCCCGGCTGGCGTGCGCTGGTCGTGGACAACGGGTCCACGGACGGCTCGGCCCGCATCGCCCGGGCGCTCGGCGCGAGAGTCGTGCACGAGGAGCGGCGCGGCTTCGGCGCCGCCTGCCATGCCGGCCTGACGGCTGCCACGGCCGACATCGTCTGCTTCTGCGACTGCGACGCGTCCCTCGACCCGGCCGACCTGGTGCCGTTCGTGCGCGAGGTCGTGGCCGGTGAGGCGGACCTGGTCCTCGGCCGGCGCCGCCCGCAGAGCCTCGGTGCCTGGCCGCTGCACGCACGGGCGGGCAACCTCGCCCTGACCCGTCTGCTCCGCCGTCGCACCGGTCTGCGCCTGCACGACCTCGGCCCGCTGCGCGCCGCCCGGCGCGAGGCGCTGCTCGCCCTCGGCCTCACGGACCGGCGCAGCGGCTACCCGCTGGAGATGGTGGTGCACGCGGCCGACACCGGCTGGCGGATCACCGAACACGACGTCCCCTACCACCCGCGCACCGGCGCCTCCAAAGTGACCGGCACCTGGCGCGGCACCTGGCAGGCGGTACGGGACATGAGCCGCGTACTGGCCGAGGCCGGGACGGCCACCGAGAAGGGAGTCCGTGCGTGACCACGTTGCTCGTCATCGCCAAGGAGCCTCGCCCGGGACGGGTGAAGACCCGGCTGACACCGCCGTTCACGCCCAGGGAGGCCGCCGCGCTCGCGGAGGCCTCCCTGGCGGACACCCTGGACGCGGTGGCGCGGACGCCCGCACGGCGCCGGGTCCTGGTCCTGGAGGGCGAGCCCGGCCCCTGGCTGCCGACCGGTTTCGAGGTCGTACGGCAGTGCGCGGGCGGCCTCGACGAACGGCTGGCCGCCGCCTTCGCGGGCTGCGACGGCCCCGCCCTTCTCATCGGCATGGACACCCCGCAGGTGACGCCGGAGCTGCTCACCGTGGACTTCGCGGACTGCGACGCGTACTTCGGGTCCGCCGAGGACGGCGGCTTCTGGGCGCTGGGGCTGGCCGCACCCGATCCCGCACTGCTGCGGGGCGTGCCGATGTCGACGCCCTCGACGGGGGCAGTGCAGCGTGCGCGGCTCGCGGGACTGCGGGTGCGGGACCTGCCACGCCTCAGGGACGTGGACACGGCCCACGACGCGGACGTGGTCGCCCGGGCCGCGCCCGGCGGGCGGTTCGCCGCGCAGCTGGCCCGGCTCAGTGCGGCCGGGGCCCGATGAGCACCGTACGGATCGCTCGGCAAAGGGCGCCGCTCGCCGATCCCTGGTCCGCCGACCCCTATGCCGACGCCCTGCGCACCGGCCGCGGCCCGCTCTTCCTGCGCCGTGCCGACGGCTGGCTGCTCCCGCTGGAGGTGGAGCGCTGGTGCGCCGACGCCGACGCGGCGGACCTGGAGGTACTGCGGCGCTGCGAGGGCGCGGTGCTCGACGTCGGCTGCGGCCCGGGGCGCCTGGTGGCGGCGCTGGGTGCGCAGGGGCGGCGGGTGCTCGGCATCGACGTCAGCGAGGCGGCCGTCTCCCGGACGGGGGCGCTCGGCGGGCCGGCGCTGCGGCGCTCGGTCTTCGAGCCGCTGCCCGGCGAGGGCCGCTGGGGCACCGCACTCCTGATCGACGGCAACGTGGGAATCGGCGGTGATCCGGCGGCTCTTCTCGCCCGGATGTCCCAACTCCTCGGTTCAGGCGGTCTGTTGATCGTGGAGACGGTGCCGGAGCTGGACCTCGACGAACGAGTGCTGGTCCACGTGACCGACGCCCGGGGCGCGGTCGGCAGCCCGTTCCCCTGGGCGCGGCTCGGCACACCGGCCCTGCTGCGGCACGCCAACCGCGCGGGCTGGCGTGCCGACGGTCAGTGGGCGGTCGGCGGGCGTTCCTTCGTCGCCCTGCGCAGCCGCAGCACGAACAGCAGCGCCGAGCCGGCGAACAGCGCGGCCGTCAGGAGCAGCCAGCGGGCCGCAAAGCCGTCGCCGGACAGGCCGGTGGCCGGGGCGTAACGCCCCGCCACCCGCCCGCTGATCAGCGGGAACCACACGAGCAGGAGCAGCAGGGACAGGGCGGCGGGCACGCGGACGTACGCCACTTGTGCGCGTCGGCGGCCCGCCGTCTTCACGAGGGCGCGGTCGAGCACGGCGTACAACGGCAGCAGCACCAGGTCGTGGAGGAGGGCCGCGCCCACGAACCACAGCGCGACGCCGAACCAGTCCCCCGCGAGCAGCCGTGCGCCCGCATATCCCGCGAGGGCGAACGAACAGGCGAGCAGCAGGAGTTGAAAGGGGCTGCCGACAGCGAGCCTGGGACGCGTCACCGGTCTCCTCACCGTCCTTTTCACAGGTCACCGAAGGTCATCCGGGCCACCCACTTGGTGTTGAGCACACCGGGCGCCGCGGGCACGATGATCCGCGCCGGGTGGCCGTGGTCGGGGGTCAGATCCTCGCCGTTGACGTACAGGGCGAGCAGGGAGCGCGGGTCGGCGACCTGGTTGGCGCGCAGGGCGGCCCGCCGGAAGGCGCCGCGGCGTTGCAGTGACTCCACGAGGACGTCGGGCGGATCGTCGTACCCGACGAGGGCGGCGAGGTCGCGCAGGCGCACACCGCGCCACCACTGGTCGGACGTCGACCAGCCCTCCACGCAGGCGATGGGCAACGCGGCGCTGTGCAGCGGGAGTCGGAGCAGGTCGGCACGGCCCAGCCGGACGGTCCCGTCACGCCCGGCGACGACCAGCCGCCACGTCTCCTCATTCGTCTCCGCCGCATCGATCCCCGCGTACGCGGCCGTCTTGTTGATCTGGAAGCCGCCCGGTCCCGTGCCCGGTTCGGCACCGCCGTGCGGGGCGAGGAGAGCGGTTCTGCGCAACGGCCCGTCGAAGTTCTGCCCGGCCGTGGTGACGAAGAGCAGCAGCGAGCCGCCGCCGACCAGCCCGAGGGCACCGCGCCGGGACACGGTGGGATCGGCGGGGTCCGGAGCCACCAACTCGGTTTTCTCCTCCCGCAGTTGGCGCAGATTTCGCAGAGCCATCGGTGTCTTCAGTACCGCGTGCGCGACGAACGCGGCGAAGAACACCCAGGCGCCGTAGAAGTGCAGGGGATAGAAGGAGCCAGGGAAGACGTAGTCCAGTTGGACGTTGAGCACACCGGTCACGAACTCGAAGAGCCCGCCGCCGACCAGGAGCACCAGCGAGAGCCGCTCCAGCGCGTGCGCGAGCGACCGGGCGGGCGGCAGCGTGAACAGCTTCGGCACGACCGACCACAGCTTGGCCAGCAGGACGGGCACGAGGGTGATCCCGAGGGTGACGTGGACGCCCTGGTTGAGGCGGTACAGCCAGTGCGGGTCGGTCGGCCAGGAGAAGAGGTAGAAGCCGAGGATCCCCTTGTCCGGCGTCTTGTCGTTCACCGGTGACAGGTCTGGGTTGTAGGCGGCGTACGACAGCAGCCCGGTCACGAACAGCACGGTGATTCCGCCGAGCAGCACGACACCGAGCACCGAGGTGAACCAGGGGCCGCGCAGCGGGCTGCGCCAGAAGGCGGGCGAGAAGGGAGTGCGCGGCGACGAGGGGTTGCGTGGCGATGAGGAGGTGCGGGCCATGCCCCGACCGTAGGCCCGCGCCACCCCGGGGACCGGCCCGCGAACCATGACGAATCTCTGACGTCCACGCCTGTCAGCCGTCCGGGCGAGCCCTCGCGACCTAGCGTTTGTGCGTGAACCGCGATCTGAGACGTGACCTGTACGCGGCCCTGGCCGCAGCACTGCTCGTGGCGACGGCCGTCCTGGTCGGCAACGCCGTCGAGCACCGCGACGGCACGCTCCGCGTCGGATGGCCGCCCCTGCTGGCGACCTGGGATCCGCACGTCGGCCCCGGCACCCCGGCCGCGTTGGCCGTCGGGGTCGCGGTCGTGGCGTACGGCCCCGCCCTGGCCGCCCGGCTGTCGTGGCGCGCGTTGCTCCTGTGCGTGTGGGTCACCGGCATGGCCTGGACGTGGTCCCTGGCGCTCGTCGACGGCTGGCACCGGGGCATCGCCGAGCAGCTGACGACCGGGAGCGAGTACCTCCGGGTCATCGAGCGGTTCGACGACATCCCCGCGACCCTGCGCGACTTCACCGGACACATCCTGATCGACGCGCCCGACAACTGGCCCGCCCATGTCGCCGGCCATCCCCCGGGAGCCACCCTCACCTTCGTCCTCCTGGACCGCATCGGGCTGGGCGGCGGGGGCTGGGCGGGCGCCTGGTGCATCACCCTCGGCACGACGGCGGCGGTCGCGGTCCTGGTCGCCGTACGGACCCTCACGGCCGAGTCGCTCGCCCGCCGCGCCGCCCCCTTCCTCGTCCTCGCCCCGGCCGCCGTGTGGGTCGGCACGTCCGCCGACGGCTACTTCGCGGCGGTGGCGGCCTGGGCGGTCGCGTTCCTCGCCCTGGCGGTGACGGGACACCGGCCGGAGTGGACCGGCTCGGGCTCGGGCCTGCTGTTCGGCCTGACCCTCTACCTGTCGTACGGCCTGACGCTGTTCGCCGTCATCGCCGGCGCCGTCCTCCTCCTGGGCACGCACCGCATCCGCCCGCTCCCCTTCCTGCTGGCCGGGTTCCTGGTGGTGCCGATCGCGTTCACCGCCCTCGGCTTCGACTGGTGGGAGGCGTACCGGCTGCTGGTCCGCCGCTACCACCAAGGCGCGGGCGGGGTGCGGCCGTACGGCTACTGGGTGTGGGCGAACCTTGCGTGCACCGTGCTGATCGTGGGCCCGGCCACGGTGGCAGGGCTGCGGCGCACCGGCGTCACGCTCGCCCACAGGCGCCCCCGGCCGGACGTCCGCCTGGGCGTGCTCGTACTCGCCGCGCTCATCGCCCTCCTCGTCGCCGACCTGTCCGGCATGAGCAAGGCGGAGACGGAACGCATCTGGCTGCCGTTCGCGATGTGGCTGCTGCCGGCGGGTGCGTGGCTGACGGGCGTGCGGGGATGGCTGGCGGCGCAGGCCCTTCTCGCGCTGCTGCTCAACCACTTGCTGCTGACCGGCTGGTGACGGTCAGACGGCCGGCCGCTTCCTCGCCGTCATCACGGCACTGGACGACGTAACCCGTTGGTGGCCATGACGGTTGACGGCCTTTCGGCTCGGGCGCGTCGTCACGGAATCCGGCCCGGCATCCGGCCCGGCATCCGGTCGGTCGAAGATTTCCGGACGGGTCCCCGCCCCCGGTTCCGGTCCAGTAGGGTCGCGCCACCAGACGGAGGCGGACATGGACCACTAGCGAGGGCGTGTGCGGCATTTCTTCTTCAGCTATGCGCGCGCCGACCGCGTGGACCCCTACCTGGACCAGTTCTACAGCGATCTCTGCCGTGAAATATCGGCCCGCGGCGGCCTCGAACCGGAGTCCGTCGCATTCCTGGACCGCGAACAGCGGAGCGGGGTGCCGTGGCCGGCCCTCGTGGGAGAAGCCCTGGCGAACTGCCGGGTCTTCATTCCGGTCTATTCGCCGCACTACTTCACCAGCCCCGTCTGCGGTCAGGAATGGCACGCCTTCTCCGCCCGCGTGGCCGCCCACCGGGCGGCGAACGGGGGCGAGCCGGGCGGCATCGTGCCCGTGTGGTGGGCTCCGCCCCGGGAACTCCCGCCGGTGGCACGGCTCCTGCAGGACTCCCGTGACATGTTCGGTGAGGAATACCGCAAGTACGGACTCCGGTATCTGTTGCAACTGAAGGACAACAGGGACCGCTACCAGGACTTCCTGGTGCGCTACACAGAAATGATCCTGGAGGCGGCGGCCTCGCCTCCGCCGCCCGGACCGGTCCCGGACCTGCTGTCCCTGCCCAACGCGTTCGCCCCCGCCGAACCGTCACCGCCGGCGGCCGAGCGGACCGTCACGTCCCGGGGCAGCGGCGGCCCGCGCAAGGTGGCCTTCGTCGTCGCGGTCGGGGACCGGGAGGACATGGTGCACATCATGCGCACGGGCATGGACGTGTACGGCGACGACCTCGGCGACTGGCGGCCGTACCACCCGGCGTCCTCGGACAGCATCGTCGTACGGGCCCAGGGTGTGGCGTCCGCGCGGAAGATGATGTCCCAGGTGATGTCGGCCGACGACTCCCTGTTCACGCTTCTGGACCGGGCGGCGGAGCACAAGTGCCTGGTCGTGCTGATCGTCGACCCGTGGTCGGTCGGCCTGGACACGTACCAGGAGCTCTTCGCCCGGCTCAACCAGACCCGTTCGCGCAACTCGGTCGTCCTGGTGCCCTGGGACATCGACGAGATGCGCAAGAGCCCGCAGGGCAACCACACGTACGACAGGCTCTATGCCAGTCTGGGGAACTGGATGGACGCCGGCACGGGCACTTTCCGGGGTGACATGCCGTCGATGGAGGACTTCGAGAAGGTCCTCGGCCAGGTCCTCATCGAGATCCAGGGGCGCATCATGCGGATGGCCGAGGTCATGCGCCGCGTGAACGAGACCGGGCCGCAGCACCGGCCGGTCCTGACCGGACCCGGAGGACTGGGGCGTTGAGGTCGCGGATCATCACGTTCTACTCGTACAAGGGCGGCACCGGCCGTTCCATGGGGCTGGCCAACACCGCCTGGATCCTCGCCTCCAACGGCATGCGCGTGCTGGTCGTGGACTGGGACCTGGAAGCCCCCGGCCTGCACCGCTACTTCCACCCGTTCCTGCCCGACCACGAACTTCGGTCCTCGCCGGGCGTCATGGACCTGGTCTGGGAATTCGCGACCGCGGCCATGGATCCCGCCACACCCGACGAGCCGGGCTGGCACGAACGACTCGCCAGGATCCAGCCCTACGCCATGTCCGTCGAGCACGAGTTCCCCGGGCCGGGCACCATCGACTTCGTGCCGGCCGGCCGACAGGACGCCCTGTACTCGACGCTGGTCACCAGCTTCGACTGGAGCAACTTCTACGAGCGTCTCGGCGGCGGCGGGTTCATCGAGGCCCTCAAGCGCAGCATGCGGGAGCGCTACGACTACGTGCTGATCGACAGCCGTACGGGACTCAGCGACACGGCGGGCATCTGCACCGTCCAGCTCCCGGACATCCTGGTCAACTGCTTCGCCCTGAGCACCCAGGCCATCGACGGCGCCGAGGCCGTCGCGGCGTCGGTGCACCGGCAGCGCGCGGACGACCAACTGCGCATGTTCCCGGTGCCGATGCGGGTCGAGGACGCCGAACGGGCCCGGCTGGAGTCGAGCCGCGACTACGCCCGGTCCAAGTTCGGCCGCTACCTCTCCCACCTGCCCGACCCGGAGGGCTACTGGGGCGAAGTCGAGGTGCCGTACAAGCCCTTCTACGCGTACGAGGAGATCCTCGCGACCATCGGGGACCGTCCCAGGCAGCAGGACACCGTGCTGGCCGCCACGGAGCGCATCGTCGCGCACCTCACCGACCAGGAGATCACCCGCTGCGTCACAGAGCTGAAGGAGACCGAGCGCCGGGACCTCCTCGACCGGTTCCGGCGGGCCGGATCCCAGGAGCCGGCCCCCCGCACCTCGAGCGACGGGCGGCACGCCGTCCGGGTGTTCATCTCCTACGCCCACGACTCGGTCGACCACTTCCAAGCCGTCCGTGAACTCTGGTACCTGCTGCGCGGCCAGGGAATCGACGCCCGGTTGGACCGTCCCCCGGGCCAGCGGACGCCGGAGTGGCCGCGCTGGCAGCGACAGCAACTCCTCGATGCCGAGGTGGTGTTGCTGGTGCCATCACCCGCGTACCGGCGGCTGCCGGTGGAGGAAACCGTGCAACTGCGCGACGTCCACGGCGCGCATCCCGACCGCTTCATGGGAGTCGTCCTGCCGGGCGGGTCCCGCGAGGACCTGGTCGACGTGCTGCACGAGGGGGAGGCCACACGGTGGACCACGGTCACCGCTCTGACGCCTGAGGACGTCAGACCTTTGGCGGAGCTGATCAGTCGCCGGGCGCCCGTGGTGAGATCGACCGAAGGCGACCCGCTCGATTCGCCTTGGCCCTGGAGCCGAGTGCACGACGATCCGGAACTCGCCGAGGCGGCCGACGCCCTCAGCCATGCTCTGTACCGGCTGCAGCTGCGGGAACCAGGGCTGCGCAGGCTTCACGAACCTTTTCGGTTCGACATCCGGTGGTCTCTCAACCGCCGGTTCCTGACGCCGGCCGAGGCCGGACGCCTGCCCGTCGGGTCAGGCACGCTGCGGGACGTCGAAGACCTCTTCACGTCCCTGCCCCACGGACGACTCGTCATCCTCGGAGCGGCGGGGTCGGGAAAGTCGTCGGTCCTGGCCCTGCTGGCTTTGGAGCTGCTCCGGCGCCGTGCGGACGTCCCCGGGCTGCCGGTGCCGGTGTCGTTGTCCCTGACGTCGTGGGATCCGGCTGCCCAGACGCTCACGGACTGGATCACCGATCGCCTGCGCATCTGTTACCCGATGGCGCCCCAGACCGCGAGACACCTGGTGACGGCGAACATGGTGCTGCCGATGCTGGACGGCCTCGACGAACTCTCACCGAGCGCGCGGGCCCATGCGGTGGAGAGCCTGCAACGGGACATCCCGCCGGACGGCAGGTACGTCCTGACCTCGCGCACCGCCGAGTACGAGGAAGTCATCCAGCGCGCCGGCCGTACCCTGGCGCGGGCCGCGGTCATCGAGCTCAGGCCCCTTCAGCCGGCTGACGCGATGGCCTACCTCTCCTACAACCGCCTCCCGGGCGACCTGCGATGGGGACCGGTCCTCAACGTCCTCGCCGGGCGCCCCGAGGCTCCGTTGGCACAGCTTCTCACTCAGCCCTTGATGCTCCGACTGGCCGAGGAGGTGTACCGCAGTCCGTCCACCGACCCCGCGGAGCTTCTGCGGTTCCACTCCGAGAGTGACATCCAGAAGCACTTGCTCGACGCCCTGATTCCCGCGACCTACGTCGCCGACCCGGTCTTCGGTCGCGGACGAAGGAGCGCCTACTCACCGGACGCGGCGCGCAGATGGCTCGGTTTCCTCGCGCGGCATCTGGAGCAACGACAAACCCGCGAGTTCGCCTGGTGGGAACTGCACCGGACGTTCAGTCCATGGAGCATGAGACTGCGCCTCGGCTGCTTCGCCGTTCTGCTCACCGCGCCGGTCATGGCGCTGAGGCTCCTCGCGGAGACCGGCGTGTCCGACCTGTTTCCCCAACTCACCCTGACCCTCGCCGGGTGGAGCGGCGTGACAGTTCTGCTGGTGACGTTCACAGCCGTACGGTCTCCTGAACCACGCAGTGGCCTCACGATCCGCGGACGAGGCGCGCTCCGGCTGCCGAGACGCCTGCCGACACTCACCGTTCCTCGGGCGAGCTTGCGGGCGGACTGGCGGGCGACCTTGACGTTCCCCCTGCTGGGGGGCGCCCTGGCGGCCTCGGCCGTCGCAGCAGGAGCGCTGACATCGGTTCGCCCCGTCCTGGCGACGGCATTCCTCTTGTTGCTCACGGCGCTCCTCACCCTCATCCTCACCCTCCGTAACAGCGCCTCGGGAAGATACTGGGTAACCGTCTTCTGGCTGGCTCTGCGGGGCCGACTGCCCTGGCGGCTCATGCGCTTCCTCGACGACGCACACGCACGCGGCGTACTGCGCCAGGCCGGGTCGTTCTACCAGTTCCGCCACGCCCGCCTCCAAGACGTGCTTGCCGACCGGGACCACCAAGTCCATTGAATGTACAATTCAACATCTCTACCATCAGTCGGTGGATGCATTCACCCACGGCCTCCGAGGAGAACCCGTGCTTCCACCCACGCGCCTCAGACGTACGGCCGTCGCCCTGCTGATGGCCGTCGGGCTCGCAGCCCCGACCAGCCAGGCATCGGCAGCCCCACGCCCCGCCGTACCGCAGGTCTGGCCGACCCCGCAGAGCATGCACACGGGCCCCCGCCAACTCACCGTCCCCGACCGGGTCGTCGAGGTCGTCGGCCCCGGCACCGACCCGTCGGCCCGCCGGGTCGTCGAGGCCGTCCTGCGCGCCGCCGGTGCGAGCCGGATCACCACCGTCGACGCCGACGACCAGCCACCCCCCGCCGGACTCACCGTCTATCTCGGCGGCCCCGGCGAGAACAGCGCCACCGGAAAGGCACTCAAGCAACTCGGCGCCGCACCACCGGACGGCCTCGCCTCCGGCGGTTACGTCCTGGCATCCGGCCGCAAGAACGGCCGGTCCCTCCTCGCCCTGTCCGGCGTCGACACCACCGGCACCTTCTACGCGACCCAGACCCTGCGCCAACTGGTCCATGGCAAAGGCGTGTTGCCCGAAGTGACCATCCGCGACTGGCCCACCGCCGCCTTGCGCGGAGTCATCGAGGGCTTCTACGGCACCCCCTGGACGCACGCCGAGCGGCTCGCCCAACTCGACTTCTACGGCCGCACGAAGCAGAACGTCTACGTCTACTCCCCCAAGGACGACGACTACTTGCGGGCCCGCTGGCGCGACGCCTACCCCGCCGCCGAACTGGCCCGGCTCGAAGAACTGGTCGACCGGGCCGGCGCCGACCACGTCCGCTTCACCTACGCCCTCTCCCCGGGACTGTCGGTCTGCTACTCCTCCGACGCCGACATCAAGGCCCTCACCGCCAAGTTCGACTCGCTGTACGCGATCGGCGTCCGCTCCTTCGCCATCCCGCTGGACGACATCAGCTACACGAAGTGGAACTGCGCCGAGGACGAGAAGGAGTTCGGCACCGGAGGCGGTGCGGCCGGTGCCGCGCAGGCCCAGCTGCTCAACACGGTCTGGAAGAGATTCACCGAAGCCCACCCCTTTGGCCTGCACCCCCTGGAGATGGTCCCCACCGAGTACTCCGACCTCGCCGACTCCCCGTACAAGAAGGCGCTGCGGGAGCGGTTGGACCCGTCCGTGGTCGTGGAGTGGACCGGCGTCGGCGTGATCGCGCAGGCCATCACCGCCGACCAGGTCGCGCAGGCCCGTGAGGTGTACGGCCATCCGATCCTGGTCTGGGACAACTACCCGGTGAACGACTACGTCACCAGCCGTCTGCTGCTCGGCCCCTACACGGGCCGCGAGCCGGGGGTCGCGAGCGCCGCGACCGGCGTGAGTGCCAATCCGATGGTCCAGGGGGAGGCGAGCCGGATCGCGCTGTTCACGTCCGCCGCCTATCTGTGGAACCCGGACGCCTACGACCCCCGGGCCGCCTTCCTCGCCTCCGTCCGCGACCTCGCCGGAGCGGGAACCGGTGCCGCCAAGTGGCTGCGCATCTTCGCGGAGAACAACTACTCCTCCCAACTCGACCCGACCGAGTCCCCCACGCTCACCCGCCTCGTCGCCGACTTCCGTACGGCCTACGAGCAGGACAGCGGCCTCGATCGAGCCGCCGCCGCGCTCCAGGCCTACTTCGCCGACATGGCCGCCACGCCGGCCGAGTTGCGCGCCCGCCTCGACAACCCCGGGTTCCTGCAGGAGACCTCGGCCTGGCTGGACAAGCTCGGCCGGTACGGCACCGCGGGGCGGACGGCCGTAGACCTGTTGCTCGCCAACAAGCGGGGCGACACGGACGCGGTCACCACGTACTGGAACCGGCTCCGGACCGAGCGCAAGGAACTGGACGCCATTCCCGAGCAGGTCTCGCCGGGTGTCATGGATCAGTTCCTCTACAGGACCATGCTGGACAACGCCCCCGATCCCGGTGTCGACGCCTCCTTCTCCCCCGCCTCCCTCTCCCTGAAGCCCGGCGCCTCCCGGACGGTGACCCTCGCCCTGGCCGACGAGCGGTCCACCGCCGCCAAGACCGTCTCCTGGAAGCTCGCCGTGCCCGACGGCGTCACGGCCTCGCCCGCCGAGGGCACCGCGACCGTCCCCGCCGGGGGCACGGCCTCGGCCACCGTCACGCTGACCGCGGACACCCCGGGCGTCCACTCCGTCGTCGTCTCGGGCGACGGCGTCCTCAGTCGCGCGATACCGGTCCAGGTCACGGATACCGCAGGCACGTTCAGAGCCCTCACCGCCAACTTCAGCGGCGCGTCCGTCAGTTCCGTCGACCTCGCCACCGGGAAGAGCACCGACATCGCCGTCGGCAACAACCCCGGCGAGGTGGTCGTGAGTGCCGACGGACGGACCGCCTACGCCGCCAACCAGGGCTCGAACACGGTCAGCGTGATCGACGTGGCCGGCGACACCGTCACCGCCACGGTCGCCGTCGGCCGCGTCCCCGCCGGTCTCGCGCTCACGCCCGACGGCGGCACGCTGTGGGTCGCCAACTACACGGACGGCACTGTCCAGCCCGTGGACACCACCACGCTGAAGGCGGGCACGGCCGTTCCGGTCGGCTCCGGGCCCGAGAACATGGCGATCACACCCGACGGCCGGACCCTGTACGTGGCCGACATCCACGACGACACCGTCACCCCCGTCGATCTCACCACACAGAAGGCCGAAGCCGCCGTCCCCGTGGGCCCCCGCCCCTTCAACGTCGTGGCCGCTCCCGACGGGAGGACCGTGTACGTGTCCGACTCCGGCGGCTCGACCGTCACCCCGATCGACACGGCCACGAACGACACCGAGCCGACACTCCTGGTCTCCGGCCAGGCGTACGGTCTCGCCCTCTCGCCGGACGGCCGCACCCTGTGGGTCAGCCCCAGCAACGGCGACACCGTCACCCCCGTCGACACGGTCACCGGCGCGCCCGGCACGGGCATCGAGGTCGGCAGGTCCGCGTTCGACGTAGGGCTGGACTGGAACGGCGGCACGGCGTACGTCACCACGGCCGACGGGAACAGCCTGGTACCGGTGGACACGGCCTCGGGCACCACCGAGCCGGCCCTGGCGACCGGCGCCTATCCGCTCGCCGTCGCTCTGACACCCGTACCCGTACCCGTCGGATGAACGGCCGTGGCCGGGGCCCGCTCACGGGCCCCGGCCACCAGCCCTGTGAGGCTCAGCTCGCGGTGCGCCGGATCCGTCCGGCGTACCGCTTCTCCAGCTCCAGGTTGCCCTCGAAGCCGCCGGGCACGTTGGCCGAGACGTACACCGGCGGCCGCTCCCCGGCGGCGAGCAGCCGGGCGGAGGCTTCCGCGACCGCCATCTGCACCAGCATCACGCCGGTGAGCGTGGACAGGGCGCACACCGCGCCGCCGCCGGGAAGGTCGAGGAGGGCGTCGCCGCGTGGGGCCGCGTTGTCGAGGACGACGTCGGCGAGGTCGGCGAGCTTCTTGCCGCTCGGGTGGCCGGCGGGGACGGCGCGGGTGTGCGCGACGGAGGTGACGGCGAGGACGCGGTGGCCCTGTTCCTTGGCGTGCAGGGCCATCTCGACGATGACGTTGTTGACGCCGGAGTTGGAGATGATGACGAAGAGGTCCTGGGAGTTCGGGGTGGCGAGGTCGTAGAGGCGCGCGGCCACGCCTGCCCGGCGTTCGAGGAGCGGGTCGTCGAGGACGCTCGGGTCGTCGCCGCCGTAGAGGACGAGGTCGGCGATGCTCAGGCGGTTGGTGGGCACCAACCCGCCCGCGCGGCCGGCGAGTTCGAGGACGATCGCCTGCGAGTGGCCGGTACCGAAGGCCTGGATGACACCGTCGGTGCGGATGCACCCGGCGATCAGTTCGGCGGCGCGGGCCACGTCCTCGCGGGCGGACTCGGTGACGTGCTGGAGGACGGCCAGGCTCTCGCGCGCGAACCCCTGGGCGCTGACGGACTCGACGGACACGCGACACTCCCCACTACTGATGGATTGAACCACCCTATACATCTCCAGCGGTGAATCAATAAATCACGAGCGGTCCTGGTATTCAATCCACCCCCTGAACGGTGGCTGATACATTCTTCCCATGCCCCCGACGGACGTCACCACACTGATCCGCACCGAGCTGCCCCGGCTGGCGGGCTCCCTGCGGAAGGTCGGCGAGCTGATCCTGGAGGATCCGGCCGCCGTCACGCACTGCTCGGCCGCCGAACTGGGCCGCCGCACCGGCACCTCCCAGGCCACGGTGACCCGCTTCTGCCGCGCGATCGGCCTGGACTCCTACCAGCACCTGCTGATCGAGCTGGCCCAGGAGCGCGGCCGGGGCGAGGCCTCCGACTGGGGCACCGCCGAGATCGGGCCGGACATCTCCCCCGACGACGACCTGGAACGGGTCGTCCAGGTCGTCGGCACCGCCGACCTGCGCGCGGTCCAGCAGACCATCGACCGGATCGACCTCGACGCGATCGAACGCTCGGCCCAGGCCATGGCCCGGGCCCGGCGGATCGACGTGTACGGCGTCGGCGGCAGCGGTGCGGTGGCACAGGAGACCGAGACCCGGCTGTTCCGCATCGGCTGCTCGGTGCGCGGCTGGACCGAGGTGCACGGAGCGACCACCTCCGCCGCCCTGCTCACCCCGGCGGACGTCGCCATCGGCATCTCCCACTCGGGGGCCACCCGGGAGACCATCGAGCCGTTCGAGCTGGCCAAGGAGCGCGGCGCCACCACCGTGGCGATCACCTCCGACCCGCGCTCGCCGCTCGCCAAGGTGGCCGACCTCCGCCTGATCTCCGCCACTTCGGAGACCAGCTTCCTCCACACGGGCAGCATCGGCGGCCGGCACTCCGTGCTCGTCCTCATCGACTGCCTCTACGTCCGGGTCGCGCAGCTCTCCTACCAGCGCGCGAGCGCCTCACTGGCGCTGACCGACCACATCACCCCGCACCACACGGTGAAGAACCGACGCGCCCGCTGATCCCGACCGGAGGCACCGGCCGGCTCCGGCCGAAGATGCATGGATGAACCACCGAGGAAACGTAAAGATGGTTGTTTGAACCACCCCCTCGGTGCCACGATGGGGCTCCCCCGAGCATCCTCGTAGGAGCCCCATGCGCGTGTCCTCTGTCGAGTCGACCGAGCTCTTCGTCAAAACCGCCGAGCAGCCGCGCCAGGTGGTCGCCGTCGAGCTGAGCCACACCCCCGGCCGGACCGTCCGCCTCACCGTCGAGGGCCCCGGGATCACCGGAGAGGCCCGCGTGACGACGGCCGACGACGGCACCGCGCACGCCGAGATACCCGTGCACACCGACCTGGCCGTCGGTGAACGCCGCGAGATCGCCGTCACCGCCGTCGACGGCGACCGACTCGCCCGCCGTACAGGCGAGTTCACGGCAGCCGAGCCCGGCTGGACCATGTTCATGGTCAGCCACTTCCACTACGACCCCGTCTGGTGGAACACCCAGGCCGCCTACACCGAGACCTGGGACGTCGCCGACGACCCGGCCCTCACCGGTCTGCCCGCCCGCACCTTCGACTCGCGCGGCCAGTCCGGGATGAGCCTGGTGCGGGCCCACTGCGATCTGGCGCGGCGCGACCCGGCGTACACCTTCGTGCTCGCGGAGGTCGACTACCTCAAGCCGTACTGGGACGCCTTCCCGGAGGAGCGGGCCTTCCTGCGCGAGCTGATCCGCACCGGCCGCGTCGAGATCATGGGCGGCACCTACAACGAGCCGAACACCAATCTCACCGGCGCGGAGGCGACCGTACGCAACGCCCTGTACGGCGACGGGTTCCAGCGCGGGATCATCGGGGCGTCCCCGGAGACCGCCTGGCAGCTGGACGCGTTCGGGCACGATCCGCAGTTCCCGGGGCTGATGGCGGACGCGGGGGTCACCTCCAGTTCGTGGGCGCGCGGTCCCTTCCACCAGTGGGGGCCGACACTGTCCGTGTTCGGGGAGGAGCCGCGGGACCCGCAGCGGATGCAGTTCCCGGCCGAGTTCAGCTGGATCGCCCCCTCGGGGCGCGGGCTGCTGACCGCGTACATGGTCAACCACTACGGCGCCGGCTGGGCGATCGACAACGCGCCGACCCTGCCCGAGGCGGAGGCGGCAGCGCTCAAGCTGTTCAAGGGGCTCAAGAAGGTCGCGCTCACCCGCAACGTGCTGCTGCCGGTCGGCGGGGACTACGCGCCGCCGTGCCGCTGGGTGATGGGCATCCACCGGGACTGGAACGACCGGTACGTCTGGCCGAGGTTCGTCAGCGCGATCCCGCGGGACTTCTTCGCCGCCGTACGCGCGCAACTGGAGGCGGAGGACCGCAGGGCGTCTCCGCAGACCCGGGACATGAACCCGGTCTACACCGGCAAGGACGTCTCCTACATCGACACCAAGCAGGCCCAGCGGTACGGCGAGGCACTCCTCGCCGACGCCGAGGCCTGGGCGACGCTGGCCTCGCTGGTCACCGGCCACGCCTACCCCGACGCGGCGCTCGACAAGGCGTGGCGGCAGTTGATCTACGGCGCCCACCACGACGCCATCACCGGCTCCGAGTCCGACCAGGTGTACATCGACCTGCTCACGGGGTGGCGGGAGCTGTACGACCTCGCCGAGACCGTGCACGCCGACGCGACCCAGGCCCTCGCCGACCGGGTCACGAGGGGCACCGGGTCCGACCTGGTCGTCTTCAACTCCGCGACCTGGCAGCGGCGGGACGTGCTGACGATCGACGATCCCGGGGCGGTGCCCCTGGGCGACGACTTCCGGCCGCTGCCCGCCGTACGCGAGGAGGACGGTCGGCTCCGGGTCGTCGTACCGGAGGTGCCGGGCATGGGCCTGAAGGCGCTCCCCCTCTCGGCGGGCTCCATACCCGAGTGGACCCGCGGCGAGGGCGTGACCATCCGCAACGAGTTCTACGAGGTGACGGTCGACCCCGCGCGCGGCGGGGCCGTCAGCAGCCTGCGCGCGCTCGCCGAGGAGGGCGGCCGGGAGCTGCTGCGCCCCGGTGACATCGGCAACGAGCTCGTCGTGCAGGAGGAGTACCCGAGGCATCCGCGCTTCGGCGAGGGTCCCTGGCACCTCACGCCGACCGGCACGACCGCCGCCCGCAGCCGGGACGTGCGGGCCGACATCGATGTCGAGCACTCCCCGGCCGGCTCGCGCATCACGGTCCGGGCCGATCTCGGCCTGTTGCGGTACACCCAGCGGCTGACCCTGTGGGCGGGCGTCGACCGGCTCGACGTCGCCACGACCGTCGACGGCTACGACGGCGCCGACCGGCTGATCCGCGTGCGCTGGCCGTCGGACGTGCGGGGCGGGCTGCCGGTGCACGAGGTGGCGGACGCCGTCATCGGGCGCGGGTTCGGGTTCGTGGAGGTGGACAGCGAGCGGTTCCCATGGACGCTGGACAACCCGGCCAACACCTGGTTCGGGCTGGGGTCCACCGCGCGGGTCGCGGTGCGGGACGACTCCGGTGCCCTCCTCGGTCACCGTGCGATCGGGGTCGCCGAGCTGGTGTACCCGGACTGGGACACAGCCGGTGAGCTGGGCACGCCGCTCGCCGCGGCCCTCGTCCGTGCGGGCGTCACCGCGACCTCGACGATCGCCGGCGGCCCCCGCTACGGCGACCTGGAGGTCGACTCCAACCTCCCCGACATCCGGATCGCCGTCGGCGGCCCCGACCGGAACTCCGTGGTCGCCGAGGCGCTGGGCTGGGACCCGGCCGCCGGGCGGGAACTCGCACGGCAGCTGGCCGAGCGGGGCGTGGCGGCCGTGTGGGTCGCGCCGCGCGCCGGGCTGCGCGAGGAGTGGGTGCCCGGGGCCGACCTGCGCGACCTGGAGCGGCTGCCGCTGCTCGTGGTGGCGGGGGCGAGGCCCGAGGACGACGCCAAGGCGGTCGAGGTACTGATCGCCGACCTGGACGACTTCAGCATCACGGCCACCGCGGCGGGCGGCGGTGAGGCGCTGCCCCCGGGCGACGCCTGGGACGGGCGCGGCTTCGCCGTCCTCAACCGGGGCACGCCCGGCTGCGTGGTCACCGCCTCCGGCGACCTCTACATGTCCCTGATGCGCTCCTGCACCGGCTGGCCCTCCGGCATCTGGGTCGACCCGCCGCGCCGCACGGCTCCCGACGGGTCCGCCTTCCAGCTCCAGCGCTGGTCGCACACCTTCGAGTACGCCGTCGTGGCGGGCGAGGGCGACTGGCGGGAGCTGCAACTGCCCGCGCGCGGGCACGAGTTCAACCGTCCGCTCACCGCGCGGCTGCGTGCCGAGGGCGGAACCGAGGGACTGCCCAGGAGCGCCTCCCTGTTCACACTGGAGCCCGCCCGCGAGGTTCTGCTCGACGCCCTCAAGCCCCTCGGCTCCCCGCTCGCCCGGGGCAGCGCGGCGCCCGCCGACCCGGGGCGCGGCGTCGTCGTACGGATGCACGAGGTGAACGGGCGGCCGGTGCGGGCGCGCGTGCACGGGCCGTCGGAGTGGGCGCAGGGCACCCGTGCGGACGTACTGGAAAGGCCCGGGGAACGGCTGGCGCCGGACCGGGAAGGGGGCCTCTTCGCCGCACTGACCGGCTTCGAGGTGGCCACCGTCCTGGCCACGCCGGCGCCGGGCAGCCGGCCGGAGCACGCCCCCGGCGTCGCCGCCCGGGAGCCTGCCCAGCCGGTCCACACCCGCTACTGGCTCCACAACTCCGGGCCCGCCCCGCGCGGCAACATGCCCGTGGCCGTATACGTCTCGCCCGCCGCGCTCACCGCCTGCGGCCCCGTCACCGCGACCGTCCGGGTCGGCTCGGAGCTGACCGACGCCCCCGTGTCGGGCACGGTGGACTTCGAGGTGCCGGCCGGCTGGTCCGCCGAGCCCGCCGAACTGCCGTACGCGCTGGGCCCCGGCGGCTTCACCCTGGCCGAGGTCACGGTGACGCCGCCGGCCGACGCCGAGCCCGGCCGGCACTGGCTGGCGGCCCGGCTGTCGTACGGCGGGCAGACGTACGAGGACGTCGTGGCGCTCGACGTGCCGGGCGGGCAGGCCGGGCCAAGTCTGCTGTCCAGCCTGGGAGTTGATCGGATCACGGTGCGCCGGGACGAGCGCGTCAGGGTTCCGGTGACCGTGCGCAACACCACCCTCGGGCCGGTGAGCGGCCAGTTGTGGGCGGTGTCGTCCTGGGGCACCTGGCCGGGGGTCGGGCCGGGCCTCCAGGGGTTCACCGTGGCAGGCGGGGAGCAGCGGGAGTGTGTGATCGAGGTGGACGGCTCGGCGGTGCCGCCGGGGTCGTACTGGCTGATGGCGAAGGTCGCCTGGCACGGCTGCGTCGCCTATACGGAGGCGGTCGTTCTGGAGGTGACTCCATGAGCGGGCATGCGGCCATGGTGAACGGTGAGGCGGTCGCGAAGGAGCGCGTGGACGCCCTTCTGCGGGCCGTTCCGCCGCGCGACCGCGAGACCCGGCCTGAGGCCCTCGCCCGGGCCGAGCGGCAGCGCAGGCGCTGGGCGACCCAGGTGGTCGTCACCGACGAACTCGCCCGCCGGGCCTGCGCGGACCGGGGCCTGAGGCCACCGGCGGAGGCGTCCCCGGCGCAGGTGCTCGCGGTGGCCGAGACGGACGTGGCCGACCTCGGCAGCATCGTCGCGGCGGCGCTCGCCCACTCCCCCGCGGCGCGGGTCCTGCTCGCCCGCCTCGAGCGCGAGCAGGACATCCCCGAGGCGGCCGTACGGGACTACTACGAGCGCAACCGGGACCGCTTCCTCACCCCGGAGGCGCTCAGACGCGGGACCGACCCCTTCGGCGCGGCCGCGGGGGCGGACTTCCTGCCGTACGAGGACGCCCGCGCGGCCATCGTGCGCGAGCTGCGGCGGGCGGCGGGCCGGCGGGCCTTCTTCGACTGGTTGGACCAGGCTCGTGCGGGCGTGGTGTACGCGCACGGCCACGAGCATCCGGGCGATCCGTCGCACCCGGACCACGAACACCGGCACTGATCTCCGACGGAACCTAAAAGCAACACGGCAACCCATTGACCTCCGATGAATTCTGGTCCACATTTTCATCAATCGGAGTCGAAGTTGGTTGATTGAACCAGCCAACACACCCTTGACTCGCCCGGTCGCAGGAGGGCCCATCACATGCGTGCAAGAAGACTGACCCGCACCCTGACCTGTATCGCCGTTCTGTCGCTGACCGCCGCCGGCTGCGGCCTGTCCGGCGGTTCCGACAGCGGCGACGCCACCGCCGGCGGCTGCAAGGTCGACAAGGGAAACGTCGGGTCGGGGAAGCTCTCCGGCGACGTCAAGGGCAAGATCACGTTCCAGACGACCAACCTGAAGAAGGACTTCGGGGACTTCTTCAACGGAGTGATCAAGGCGTTCGAGAAGGCCCACCCGGACGCCTCGGTCAAGTGGATCGACGACCCCGGCGACGCGACCTTCGGCCAGCGCACCGTCGCCGACGCCCAGGCCTGCACCCTGCCGGACGTGCTCAACGTCGACTCCCCGACCGCGACCTCCCTCACCAAGGCCGGCTACCTGCTCAACCTGGGCGTGAAGGACCCGGACGCCGGCAAGCCCTTCGTCCCGGCGTTCTGGAAGTCCAGCACCATGAAGGACTCCTCGGGCGCCTCGGTGCACACGGTGCTGCCCTGGTACACCGGCGGCGTCGTCCTGACGTACAACACCGACCTGCTGAAGAAGGCCGACATCGACCCGGCGAAGCCGCCGACGACGATGTTCGGGCTGTTCGCCGACTACGAGAAGATCGCCAAGGCGGCCGACGGCAAGTACTACGCGACGATGGCCAACCCGGTCTGGCGGATACCGGCCGACTGGGACCAGATGAACATCAAGACGCTGTCCGCCGACGGCAAGTCGGCCGTCTTCGCCGACGACCCGCGCACCGTGCAGTGGGTCGAGTGGATGACGAAGCTGTACAAGGAGGGCGCGATGCCGAAGGACTCGCTGTCCTCCAACAACGACCCCTCCACGCTCTACAGCCAGGGCAAGGTCGCCTACGGTTCGACGAACCCGAGCTTCGTGCGCTTCGTGAAGCAGAACAGCCCGTCGGTCTACGCCAAGACCGCCGTCGGCCAGCAGCCCTTCGACGCGCTCGGCCACACCACCGGCGCCCCGCAGTACATCGCGACCGCCGCGACCAGCAAGAACGCCCCCACCGCACTGGCGTTCGCGGAGTTCCTCACCAACGCCGAGAACCAGACGGCCTGGTGCAAGGACCCGAACGTGGTGATCTTCCCGACGACCACGACCTCGCTGGACGACCCGTTCTTCCAGAAGGTCAGCGGTGACGACCCGTTCTCCGAGGCCCGCAAGCTCGTCGCCGAGCAGCTCAAGACGGCCACCGCCTACCAGACCAACATCTCCACCGCTGTGCAGAACGCCATCGTGGGCCAGGTGCAGCTGGCCATGCAGGGCAAGAAGAGCGCGGCGGACGCCGTGAAGGACGCCCAGGAGAAGGCCGACAACCTGCTGAAGCAGGCAGGCTGACGGTGACGGCACAGATCACGAGCCCGGTGTCCGTGCCCGGCGTGGAGGCCACGGCCTCCGTGCCGGGCCCGGCCCCGTCCCGCATACGACGACTCTCCCGGGCGGTGCTGCCCGGCCCCGCTCCCGGCGCCAACGGCGCGGCGATGTACCGCCGTTGGTGGCTGCCCTGGCTGTGGACCGCTCCCGCGATCGTCTGCGCGGTGGTGTTCGGGGTGTTCCCGTTCCTCAACACCGTGCTGCTGTCGTTCACCGACGCCAAGCCGCTCGGCGGCGCCGCGAGCTTCGTCGGGCTCGACAACTACACGCGGATGCTGGACGACTCCGACTTCTGGCTGGCGACCCGCAACAGCGTCCTGTACGCGCTGATCGTCGTCCCGCTGATGGTGCTGCTGCCGCTGCTGCTGGCCGTCCTGGTGGAGAAGAACCTGCCCGGCATCGGCTTCTTCCGCTCCGCCTTCTACACCCCCGTCCTCGCCTCCAGCGTGGTCGTGGGTCTGAGCTGGCAGTGGCTGCTGGCCGACGACGGGCTGGTCAACACCTGGCTGGAGAAGGCCCATCTGATCAGGAGCGCCATCCCGTTCCTGTCGGACTCGTGGCTGATCCTGCTGTCCGCGATGGGCCTGACCCTGTGGAAGGGACTCGGCTGGTACATGGTCTTCTACCTGGCAGCCCTCGGAAACGTGCCCAAGGAACTGCACGAGGCGGCCGCCATGGACGGCGCCGGCGCCGCCCGCCGCTTCTGGCACATCACCGTGCCGGGCGTGCGGCAGGCCATGATGCTCGTCGGCACGCTCACCGGTATCGGCTCGCTGCGGGTGTTCACCGAGATCTACATGCTGGGCAGCGCCACCGGCGGCCCCGGCGGCGCCGACCGCACCCTGCCCTTCTACATCCGGGACGTCGGCCTGGACCCGGTCACCGGCAACGCCGGCTACGGCTCGGCCGTCAGCGTGGCCCTGTTCCTGCTGACGCTGGGGCTGACCCTGCTGGCGCAGCGCCTGACGAAGGAGGACGACGCATGACCACGGCTGTGGAGAAGCGCCGGCGCCTGATGCCGCGCTGGCGGGACTACGGCCGCCCCCGGGAACTGGTCGTCCGCTACCTGCTGCTGTTCCTCGTGCTCGGTCTGACCATCGGGCCGCTGCTGTGGCAGTTGCTGGCCTCGCTGAAGAGCACCGGTGAGGACGTCTTCGGGGCGAACGCCTCCCTGCTGCCCGAGCACCCGACCCTGCGGGCCTACCGGACCGTCTTCGAGCAGGTGCCGGTGGCCACGTACATCAGGAACAGCCTGATCGTGGTCGCCCTGTCGGTCACCAGCCAGCTGGTGTTCTCCACCACGGCCGGCTACATGCTCTCCAAGCCCGCCTGGAAGGGCCGCAAGGCGGTCTGGGTCGTGCTGATCGCCTCCATGATGTTCCCCTTCGAGTCGATCATGGTGTCGCTGTTCCTGAGCATCCGCGACCTGGGCCTGGTCGACAGCCTGGCGGGCGTGTGGCTGCCCGGGTTCGTCGGCGCCATCAACGTCCTGCTGATGCGCGGTGCGTTCCTGGCGGTGCCGCGCGAGATCGAGGACTCGGCCATGCTCGACGGCGCGAACGAGTGGCAGCGCTTCCGGCACCTGTACCTGCCGTCCGCCTGGGGCGCGATCCTGGTGGTCGTCATCAACACCTTCATCAGCGCCTGGGACGACTTCCTGTGGCCGCTGATCGTGTTGCGCTCGGAGAGCAACATGACCCTGACGCTGGGGCTCTCCCGGCTGCAGAGCTCCTCGTTCGGCTACGACCAGCGGATGGTCATGGCCGGTTCGGTGATCTCCGTGATCCCGGTGCTGGTGCTGTTCGTCATCACGCAGCGGTGGTTCTACAAGGGCGTGTCGTCGGGGGCCGTGAAGCTCTGACGCCGATCAGTGCCTGATGTCCACGACGACGGGTACGGCGGTCAGCGCGGCCCGGGACGACTCGGCGATGCGGATCTCCAGCGTCCCGGGCCGCACCGCGGTCTCCAGGTCCGCGCCCACCTGCTCCAGTTGGCGGGTGCCGATGTGGAAGCCGACCGTACGGGACTCGCCCGGCTTCAGGCCGACGTCCTGGAAGCCCCGCAGTTCGAGGGTGCGCGGCCAGACGGAGGTGCGCAGCCGGCGGATGTAGAGCTGGGCGACCGTACGGCCGGACCGCGCACCGGTGTTGGTGACGTCGACCGTGACGATGTTCCGGTACAGGCGCGGCGGGCCGTACGTGAAGCTCGTGTACGACAGCCCGTGCCCGAAGGAGTAGCGCGGCTCGGCGCTCTCGTCCACGTACGAGCCGTACTCGGTGTCCTTGTGGTTGTAGTACACGGGGAGTTGGGCCGCCGAGCGCGGGACGGAGACGGGCAGGCGGCCGGTCGGTTCCTGGTGCCCCAGGAGGACCTCGGCGATGGCCTCGCCGCCCCACGGGCCCGGATACCAGGCGGTGAGCAGGGCGGCCGCACGGTCCGCGGGCTCGGGTACGACATGCGGGCGGCCCTGGATCAGCACGACCGCCGTCGGCGTGCCCGTCGCGGCGACGGCGTCCAGCAAGGCGTACTGCGCCTTGCCCAGCCGCAGTCCCGCCAGGTCGGCACCTTCGCCGCAGGTCATCTCCGAAACGGCGTTGAGCGCCGCCCCGTTGGCGTCGAACTCGGTACCTGACGTACGGGCGCTGCTGCCGCCCAGCACCAGCACGGCCAGGTCGGAGGCGGCGGCCGCGGCGACCGCCTCGGGGATGCCGGAGAGGTCGTCCCCGGTGAGCGCGCAGCCCGGGGCGTGCCGGATGCCGACGCCGGGCGGGGCGAGTTGCCGTAGTCCGTCGAGGACACTGGTGCCCGCCCGCTGTGGGGCCGTGTAGTCGCCCGACTGGTGGGCGGGGGTGGCCGACTGGGGGCCGATGACGGCGATCCTGGATACGGTCGCGGCGATGGGGAGGACACCCCCCTCGTTGCGGAGAAGGGTGACCGCGGCGCGGGCGAGGGTGGTGCTCACATCCCTGCCGTGGGCCGGGAAACCGGTCGTCGTCGGGCCGTGCTGTTCGAACAGCCCCAGCTGGAACTTGAGCCGCAGGACGCGGGCGACGGCCGCGTCGAGGACCTCCTCGTCCACCAGTCCCCGCTCGACGGCCTCCCCGAGGTGCGTGAAGCCCTCGTCCCAAAGACTCAGATCGACACCGGCGTCGAGGGCGAGCGCGCCCGCCGTCACCTTGTCGCCGGTGATGCGGGCCAGGCGGTCCACGGCCAGGCCGTCCGCCATGACGAGCCCGTCGAAGCCCCAGCGTTCTCTGAGGAGTTCGGTGAGCAGGGCCCGGTTGCCGGAGCAGGGCATGCCGTCGACCTCGTTGTACGCGGCCATGACGGCGGCGGCCCCGGCACGGACGCCGGCGCGGGCGGCGGGGAGGTGGATCTCGTGGAGTTCGCGGAGGCCGAGTTCGGACTCGGCGGAGTTGCGTCCGCCGACGGTGGCGCCCTGGCCGGCGAAGTGCTTGAGGACCACGGGGGCGTGGTCGTCGGCGAAGTGCCCTTCCTCGGAGCGCTCACCCTGCATCCCGCGCACCAGCGCGTCGGTGAGGCAGGCCGCCAGGTAGGGGTCCTCGCCGAAACACTCCTCGGTGCGGCCCCAGCGCGGGTCGCGGGCGATGTCGAGGGCCGAGACCAGGGCGACATGCCCGCCACGGGCGCGCAGTTCGGCGGCAGTGCAAGCGGCGATGTGCTCGTACAACCGGGGGTCCCACGTGGCGCCGACAGCCAAGTTGACCGGCAGGACCGTGCCGTCGAGGGCCATGTGCCCGTGCGGTACCTCCTCGACGAACAGCGCGGGGATGCCGAGCCTGCTCCGCTCGACGACATGACGCTGCACCAGGTCGGCGAGGGCGGCGCCGTCCTCGGCACCGGGTCCGTTGGTGTGGTCGACGCCGGACCAGGCGTCGGCGCGCTGGAGCCCGTAGAGGGCACCGAGTCCGGCGAAGCGCTCGGTCTCGGCGTGCAGGGCGGCGGTGAGTTCGAAGGCGCCGTCCGGTGTGCGGCGGTAGGCGTCCCAGCCGTACATCCGCTGGTTGAGCTGGCCGACCTTCTCGCGCAGGGTCATCCGGCCGAGCAGGTCGCGGACGCGGGCGTCGACGGGGGCGGTGGGGTCGCGGTAGAGCATGTCGTTCATCTGCTGCCGCCACCGTGTGCGAGCCGGGCGAGGGCCGCTGCGCCCCGGCAGCCGTCGGCGACCCAGTCGAGCGTCAGACCGAGCGCGGTGAGGCGACCGGCCAGGAGTGCCGTCAGGGGGCCGTCGGGGCCGAGCAGGCCGCCGGTGGCGACGAGCGGTTCGCCCGCGACGGGGTCCAACGCCCTTACGGTCTCGGTCAGTTGGTCGGCCGCCTCTTCGAGGATCGCCTCGGCGACCGCGTCCTTGTCACGCGCCGCCTCGGCCACCGGCGGGGCCAGCCGGGCGAGCCGGATCGGGGGGTCGGCCATGACGGCCGGGAGCAGGTGCATGCGGAACGCCTCACGCTGAGGGCGGCTCCAGCGGGCGGCGTCACCGTCGGGCGGCAGAACGCTCCCCGGCACCCCGAACGCCCGCCCCACCGACACCGCCAGCGCCGTCGCCGGTCCCCGCCCGTCCGCCATGCGCAACGCGGCCCGTACCGCCGTACGCCCGATCCAGAAGCCGCTGCCGTCGTCGCCGAGCAGCCAGCCGTCGCCGTCCACGGTGACCGTGCCCCGGCGGCCGGTGATGCGCATCGCGACCGCGCCGGTGCCTGCCACCAGGGCGAGGCCGTCGGCCGGGGTGCCGGGCGCGGCGGCGAAGGCGGCCTCGATGTCGCTGCAGATGCCGACCGGCCCGGTCGGGATGCCGAGCCGGCGCAGGGCCGCGGTGAGGGCGGTCCGGGCGTTGACGTGCCCGGGGTCGTCGGGGGAGGCCGCGGTCGCGCCCGCGAAGCCGCCGGCCACGGACACGACGCGGCCGCGCGCCTGCTCCGGCACCGCCGCGGCGACGGCCTCGGCGAGATGGCCGGTGAGCTGGGGCACGGGGACGGTCAGGGCGTTGCCCGGCCCGGCGGCGCCCTCGCCCAGCAGACGGCCGTCCGCCGCGGCGGCGAGCACGACACGGGTACGCGTGCCGCCCGCGTCGAGGCCGACGACGAGCTCGTCGCCAAACTTCTGGTTCAAATCATTGCCCATCACTGACTATGGTGGTTGATACATTCGCGCAGGACAAGCCCCGGACCCGAGGAGGATCCCATCCGTACACTCCGCTTCGGCGTCAACTACACGCCTCGCCGCGGCTGGTTCCACTCCTGGCACGACTTCGACGCCGTGCACGCCCGGGAGGACCTGGACCAGATAGCCGGGCTCGGCCTCGACCACGTCCGTGTCTTCCACCTCTGGCCGCTCCTGCAGCCCAACCGCACGCTCATCCGCACCGCCGCCGTGGACCAGCTGGTGCGGCTCGTCGACCTGGCCGCGGAGGCGGGTCTCGACGTCCTCGTGGACGGCGTGCAGGGCCACCTGTCCAGCTTCGACTTCTACCCGGAGTGGACCCGCAGCTGGCACCACCGCAACGTGTTCACGGACCCGGGGACCATCGAGGCACAGGCCGAACTCCTGCGCACGCTGGGCGGCGCCCTCGCCGGCCGCCCCAACCTGATCGGTCTCCAGCTCGGCAACGAGCTCAACAACCTGGTCGAGCACAACCCGGTCACGGTGCAGGAGGTCGACCACTACCTCGACACCCTGCTGGCCGCGGCCCGCGCGGGTGTGCGCCCCGGCCACCTGGTCACGCACTCCGCGTACGACGCCGCCTGGTACGGCGACGGCCACCCCTTCACCCCGGAGGCCTCGGCCCACAAGGGCGACCTGACCACCGTCCACCCCTGGGTGTTCTCCGGCGACTGCGCCCGCCGCTACGGCGCCGGCTCCCCTCAGGTGCACCACCTCGCCGAGTACGGCACGGAACTCGCCACGGCGTACGCCGAGGACCCGGCCCGTCCCGTCTGGGTCCAGGAGACGGGCGCGCCCGAGCCGCACATCCCGGCGGCCGACGCGCCGGAGTTCGCACGGGCGACCGTACGGAACGCGGCCGAGTGCGCGAACCTCTGGGGCGTGACGTGGTGGTGCTCCCACGACGTAGACCGCTCCCTCGCCGACTACCCGGAACTCGAGTACACCCTGGGCCTGTTCGACTCGGCGGGCCGCCCCAAGCCGATCGCGGACGCCCTCGCCGCGACGGTCGCCGACCTGCGCGCCCAGCCGCCGTCACCCCGGCCGCGCGAGACGGCCCTGGTCCTGGACTGCACGCCGGTCTCCCGTTCCGTGTCCGGTCCGGGAGGCGCGTTCTTCGAGGCGTGGATGCGGCTGCGCACGGAGGGAGTCCGTCCGGCGGTGGTACTGGCCGCACGGGCCGGCGACGAGGGTTACCTGGCGGCGCGGGGGATCAAGGAGGTCGTACGACCGGCGTGAGGACGGCTGTCATGAGGACGGGGCTGTCATGAGGACGACTGCCGTGAGGACGGCTGCCGTAAGGACGACTGCCGTAAGGACGACTGTCCTAAGGCGTCACCCCCGCCACGTCACACCCCCGCCAGCGTCTCCGCGACCGCCCGCAGGTTCACCTTCCCGCGCCCGTACGAGCACAGGGCGCCGTCGTCCGGCAGCCCGGTGGCCACGCGCACCGCGTCCGGGCGCCGGGTCAGCAGGGCGTCCCGCAGGCACGACTGCCAGGGGTGCAGTCCGGCGTCACAGGTGGCGACGACCAGCGGCGCGCCCTGGGCCAGACGCACGATGCCGTCGACGAGGGCGGCCGGGTCCGCGGGCTCTCCGGTGACGCAGGTGCCCGTGGCCGTCGGGTCGACGGCGCGCAGCTCCGTCAGCAGGTCCTCGCCGCCCCAGTTGAGCGCCGGATGCGGCGGCGGGAACAGGTCGACGACATGGGCGCCACGCACGGCCCGCGGCCCGCCCCGGCTCCGTACGGCCCGGCGTGCCGCCTCCAGCCCCGCCCCCGCGTCCCACGCGGCGACCTCGGCCGCGGGCGTCGCGTACCGCTCGGCGAGCCGGCGCACCCGCCCCGCGGCCTCCCCGACCCGCTCCTGAGGCAGGGTCCCGTCGCGCAGCGCGCCGAGCACGGCGTCCCGGCAGCCCAGCGCGACCTCCGGGTCCGGTACGGCGACGATGACCTGGTCCACCCCCGCCGCAAGGGCGATCCGCGCCCCGGCCGCCTCGCCGTAGCGGTCGGCTATCGCCTTCATCTCCAGCGCGTCGCTGACCACGACGCCGTCGAAGGCGAGCTCGTGGCGGAGCAGGTCGCCCAGGATGCGGCGGCTGAGGGTGGCGGGACGGTTGGCGTCCAGCGCCGGGAAGACGACATGCGCGCTCATCAGCATCGGCACACCGGCGGCGATGGCGGCCCGGAAAGGTGCGAGGTCGAGTCCGTCGTACGGCCGCGGGTCCACGGCCATTGCGTGGTGGCTGTCGGTCAGGGTGCCGCCGTGCCCGGGGAAGTGCTTGGCGCAGGAGGCGATGCCGCGCGCCTCGGTGGCGGCGATCCAGGCCGCCGTATGGCGGGACACCAGCTCCGGGTCGGTGCCGAAGGCGCGGGTCCGCACGATCGGGTTGTCCGGGAGGTGCTGGACGTCGGCGACGGGCGCGTAGGAGGCGGTGATGCCGAGCGTCGACAGATGCCCGGCGAGCGCGTCGGCGCAACGGGCGGTCAGCCCGAGATCGTCGGCGACACCGAGGGCGAAGGAACCGGGCACCTCGGGGGCGCCCGCGCTCACCAGGTGGCCGATGCCGCCGCCCTCGTTGTCGATGCCCACGAGTACGTCGGGGCGCAGGGCCCGCAGGGTGTCGGTGAGCCGCCGCACCTGCTCCGCGTCCCGCACGTTGCGGGTGAACAGGATGACCCCGCCGAGGCCGCGGTCGACGAGCCGTTTCAGGGTGTCGGGGACGGCGGTGGTGCCGTCGAACCCGGCGACCAGACAGCGGTGGGCCGCCTCGTCCAGATCGACCGGGAGAGCGGTACTGAGGGTCATGCCTTCGGTGGGGCTCACCCCCGAAATCCTCTGGCTCACTCAGCCAAAAGTCAACAGTTAGGTGGATTATCGATTCACGACCCCCGGGCGCACAGGGACTGAGACCGCGACTCATTGGGCAAACTCACTTCCGACGGCCGCACGCCCACGCCCCGTCGGTTCCCGGTCACCACGGCGTCACACCGAACGGGAAAGACTCAGCGGTCCCCACCTGCTCGCCTGTTTGCTGCTTGCTGCTTGTCTGCTGTCCCGCCCCTGCCTCGCCTCGGATCCGTCGCACCCGTCCCGCACCGCGCGGGACGCGACGCGGAAGGACGACGTGCGCCGTGTCCCTGCTCCCGCTCGACGGTCCCCCCGGAACGCTCCCCTCCCCACCACCCCGCTCCCCCTCCGCCACGCGGCTCCTCCCCAGGATGCTGAGCCTCCTCCCCAGGGCGCTGAGCCTGCTCCCGCTCCTGCTGATCGGGGCGTGGGCCGCCTTCGACCGGCACACCGTGTACGACGGTGCCGCCCGGCTGGCCTCCGCCGACCCCTGGTGGCTGCTGGCGGCGGTGTTCTTCACCTGCCTCGGCTGGGTTGCAGCCGCGTGCGTACGACAGGGCGCCCTGCCCGAGCGGCTGCCGCCGGGGCTGCTGCTCGCGTCGCAGTTCGCCGCCGGCGCCGCGAACCACGTGCTCCCGGCGAGCATGGGCGCCCACGCCGTCACCCTTCGCTTCCTGCTGGGCCGGGGCATTCCCCTCCCCCGGGCCGCCGCCTCCCTCGCCCTCTACGTACTGGTCAGACCGATCGCGAAGACGCTGGTCCTCCTCGCCTTCCTCGCGGCCTCCCCCGACTTGCTGCGACTGGATCAACTCGCCCCCGACGAAGGAACGTTGCTGCTGGCCGCCGGAGCGGTGACACTCGGTCTCGCGGCACCGGCCCTGCTCGTGGCGGCCGTACCGCCGCTGCGCCGCCCCGCCCTCACCTTCGTACGCACCGCCCTGACCGACGCCCGGCTGCTGCACACCCGGCCCGCCCGCGTCCTCGCCCTGTGGGGCGGGGCCGCCGCCACCCCGCTCCTCCAGGCAGGCGTGATCGCCTCGGTCGGCGCCGCGCTCGGCCTGCCGCTGAGCTGGGCGCAGGTCACCCTCGCGTTCCTCGCCGCCGGCGCGGTGGCCGGGGCCGTCCCCGCGCCGGGTGGCATCGGGCCCGTGGACGCGACCCTGGTCTTCACCCTGGCCGCGCTCGGCGCGCCGCTGAGCCTGGCCACGGCGACCGTCATCGGCTACCGCGTGGTGACGATCTGGCTGCCGCTGCTCCCGGGCGCCCTCGTCCTGTCGGCGCTCGTCCATCGCAAGGTGCTTTGAGGAGTACAGGACCGGCTGAGGCCGGTCCGGAAGCAGCCGAACCTGAGTGCCCGGGAGCTTCGCCCACCAGTGGGCGTAGCGGCTGTAGACGCGCGGGGCGCGCTCGGCCGGCAGCTCCGCCGGCGACCGGGCCTCCCCCCGCCAGCCCCTCCCACACCTCGGACGACAGCTCGTGAAAGGCCGTCGCCTCGATGCCGCCCCCGACCGGACGCCACACACCGGCGACGTGACCGTCGACCAACAGTGTCGGCAGCACGTCGCCGTTGTTGCGGGTCACCAGTCGGCGTAGTCGGGCGGGATGACGCGGCCGCGGTCGGCGTACGCGGGCAGGACGCTGTCCCACATCGGCCAGCAGGCGGGGCGGCGCCGGAGTGTCCTCGGGCGGGCGCGGGGCACCGCGCCTTCTCGGCGCCGACCCGCTCCGCGAGCCACGCCTGCGGGTCGGCATTCGAACGGGGCCGGCCGGCGAACTCCAGCAGCCCCGGCACCAGTTCGCCGGCGTCCGCCGGGGTGAGTCCCGCCGCCGCGAAACGGTGGCCGAGTCGCGAGGCGTACAGCCTCTGCTGCATGGCGTCGCGGAAGACCCGGTGGTCGTCGGAGTGGACGGCGTGCAGGGTGATCCGCATCAGGGTGGCCTTCACGACCTCCCTGTCGGCGAAGGCACGGTCCAGCTCGGCCGGCGTGAAGTCGGTGAGCCGGTTCCACAGCTCCACGTACGGTGAAGCGGCCTGCTGCGCCTGCAACGCGACCACACGGCGGACGGCATCGCCGACACCCAGCGGCTCCCGCCGCAGCAGCAACTGGCGTGCGAGCGTGGCCCGGTTGAATGCCCGGGCGGTCATCTTCACGACGGGGACTGTGCCGTAGTCCCCGCTGAGCAGCAGGTGGCCCCCGCGTCAGTCGCGGGAGCCACCGAGAACCAGGTCGCCCGGGTCAGGGCTGCTGGACGGGCGTGCCGCGTCCCCAGCCCCAGGCGAGGCGGTCGGCGCCGGACTGGTTGGTGGTGGCCAGCCAGGGGCGGGCGGGGTCGCCGGTCAGGGTCTGCAGCGAGTACGTGTCGTCGGTGCGCAGGCCCGGCCAGTAGACGGAGCCCATCTTGAGCTCACGGAAGGTGTCGGTGACGGCCTGGAGGTAGTTGATGAAGTTGTTGTCCGGGGTCGGCACGTTGTAGTTCAGGCCGGTGGTCATCGGGGAGCCGAACTCGTCCGCGACGGTCCGGTTGGCGCAGTCGCCGATGCGCACCTTGAGGTCGGCCACCCACTGGTCGTAGGTGGCGTACTCCTTCCAGAACCCGTAGTGGTGCAGCGACAGGTAGGTGCCCTTCAGGCGCGGGTCGGCGCACACCGAGGTGACGTGGTCGTTGTAGCCGGCGCCGCTGACGAAGACCCGGTTACGCGGGACCGACGGGTAGGTCGACAGCCACTTCGCGGCGATGTCGGCCCACTCGGTGTCGGTGTAGCCGTGCGGCTCGTTCATCGGCTCGAAGTAGACGCGGCTGTCGTTCTTGTAGGCCTTGACGACGGTGTTCCACATGGGCCAGTAGGTGGCCTCGTCGTCGATGAAGCCGTCCTTCTGGGCGCCCGTCCCCTCCCAGTAGGACACGATGACCTTGAAGCCCTTGTCCGAGGCCGCGTCGATGACTCCGCGGTACGACTTCCAGTAGGAGCCGTTGACCGTGTACGGGTTGATGGGCAGCCGCACGGTGTTGGCCCCGAGGTTCGCGCGGAACGCCGAGATGATGCGGCTCGCCTTGGTGTAGGTCTGGGCGTAGGTGTCGGAGAGGGCCAGACCGGACAGCACGACCGGGTCGTCGGCGAAGTTGTCGCGGGGGTCGGCCCAGTTCACGCCCTTGAACTGGGTCGTGTCGGTGCTCGGCGCGGCGGCGGAGGCGGGGCTGCCGGCGAGGGTGGTGCCGCTGATCGCGGCGATCGCGACCGCGACGAAGGCGGTACGCAGCCGGGGCGTGAAGCGTGCTCTGGTGGGGGTCTTGCGCATCGACGTGCCCTTTCAGGATCACAGATGTTTACGTAAACATGCGCGGCAACAAGTGGGGGCCGACTCTCGGGCTGGGGGGTCCCGGGGCGATGTTTACGTAAACTTGGCGGCGCCGGAATCGTGGCATCCACCCCAGCGGCCGTCAAGGTTTCCCACACGTAACATCCGGTGCGACGCGCAACAGGTCCGGACCGGCCGAAGGAGGCACCAGTGGTGGAACGGGGCGGCTCGGGCGTGCCCGGCGGGCGCCGCAAGCAGCGTGTCTCCATGGCCGATGTCGCCAAGCTCGCCGGCGTCTCGTCGCAGACGGTCTCACGGGTCTCCAACGGCCATCCCGGCGTGATCAGTTCCACCCGGGAGCAGGTGCTCGCCGCGATGCGCGAGCTGGGCTACCGCCCCAACAGCGCGGCCCGCGCCCTGCGTTACGGCCAGTTCAACACCATCGGCGTGATCCTCTTCAGCCTGTCCTCGACGGGCAACAGCCGCACCGTGGAGGCGATCGCCACGCACGCCGCGGCCGAGGGGTACGCGATCACCCTGATCCCCGTCGACGTCCCGACCCAGGACAACGTGCTGGGGGCCTTCACGCGCATGGGCGAGCTGGCCGTCGACGCCGTCATCGTCATCATGGAGATCCATCTGCTCGACGCCGCCACGGTCCAACTGCCGCCCGGCGTCCATGTCGTCGTCGTGGACTCGGACGCCGGGGACCGCCACAGCGTGGTCGACACGGACCAGGCCGACGGCGCGCGGAAAGCCGTGAGACACCTGCTCGACCTGGGCCATCGGACCGTATGGCACGTGACCGGCCCCGAGACGTCCTTCGCGGGCCAGCGCCGGACCCACGCCTGGCGTGCCGTCCTGGAGGAGGCCGGACGTCCTGTGCCGCCACCCCTGCACGGCGACTGGACGGCCGAGTCCGGCTACACGGCCGGCCTCGCGCTCGCCGAAGTGCCCGACTGCACCGCGGTGTTCGCCTCCAACGACCAGATGGCGCTGGGCCTGCTGCGCGCCTTCCACGAACGCGGCCGGTCCGTCCCCGGGGACGTCAGCGTCGTCGGCTTCGACGACATCCCCGACGCCGCGTTCTTCGTCCCGCCCCTCACCACCGTCCACCAGGACTTCGCCGAGGTGGGCCGCCGCTGCGTGCAGGGCGTACTCCGCCAGATCCGCACGCACGGCGGCCCGAAGGCCGGAACCGACCTGGTCCCGACGAGCCTGGTCGTCAGGAACAGCACGGCAGCGCCACGCTGACCGTCAGCTCACTCCCCCGCGGGGGTCAGCCGCAGCGAGATCGAGTTGATGCAGTACCGCTGGTCGGTGGGGGTCGGATAGCCCTCCCCCTCGAACACGTGCCCGAGGTGCGAGCCGCACCGCGCACACCGCACCTCGGTCCGCACCATCCCGTGGGACCGGTCCTGGACGAGCTCCACCGCGTCCGAGTCGCGCGGGTCGTAGAAGCTCGGCCACCCGCAGTGGGACTCGAACTTCGTGGTGGAGGTGAAGAGTTCGGCACCGCAGGCCCGGCAGGAGTAGACGCCCTCGGTCTTGGTGTCGGTGTACTCACCGACGAAGGCGGGCTCCGTGCCGGCCTGCCGCAGCACGGCGTACTCGGACGGGGTCAGCTCCGCGCGCCACTGCTCGTCCGGCTTCTCGACGTCGTACGACATGTCGGCCAACCCCTTACTTCTGTGCGAGACGGTCCAGAATCCGCGGGCCGAGGTCCGTCACGTCACCCGCGCCCATGGTGAGAACGAGATCACCGGGCTTCGCCATTCCCGCGACGGTCTCCGGCACCGCGCCCTTGTCGTGCACCGGCGTCGCGTCCGCTCCCGCGGTCCGCGCCGCCTCGATGATCAGCTCGCTGGTCACGCCGGGGATCGGGTCCTCGCGGGCCGGGTAGATGTCCAGGACGACCGACGCGTCGGCCAGGGTCAGGGACTGGCCCATCTCCTTGCCGAGCTCCTGCGTCCGGGAGAAGAGGTGCGGCTGGAAGACCACCAGGATCCGGGCGTCGCCGGCCGCCGCGCGCATCGCCTCCAGGTCCGCCGTCATCTCCGTCGGGTGATGGGCGTAGGAGTCGATGACCTGGACCCCCGCCGCCTCGCCCTTCAGCTGGAGGCGCCGCTTCACACCGGTGTACGCGGCCAGCGCCGGGGCCAGCTCGGCGGCCGGGACGCCCAGCGCCACGCCCGCTGCGAGCGCGGCCACCGCGTTGTGCGCGTAGTGACGGCCGGGGACGGAGACCGTGAAGGTGAGCTCCTCGCCCTCAAGGAGGACGACGACCTCGCTCTTCAGCCCCTGCGCCGTCACGGACAGGACGCGTACGTCGGCGTCCTCCGACTCCCCGTACGTCACCGTCCGCACCGACCCGGCCAGCCGCCGCGTCAGCTCCCGCGCGCCCTCGTGGTCCGACGTGATCACCAGCGTGCCACCGGGCACGATCTTGCCCGCGAACGTCTCGAAGGACTCGTAGATCTCGTCCATGGAGGCGTAGTTGGCGTGGTGGTCGAGCTCCACATTCAGGACGATCGCGACCTCGGGGGCGTACTTGTGGAAGCTGCGGTCCGACTCGTCCGCCTCGGCGACGAAGATCTCGCCCTCACCGTGCAGGGCGTTGGAACCGGGCGCGTCCAGGTCGCCGCCGATCGCGTACGACGGCTTCAGGCCCAGCTCGCTCAGCGACACGGCCAGCATCGACGTGGTCGTCGTCTTGCCGTGCGTGCCCGCGACCGCGATCGGGCGCAGGCCGTCCATCAGCCGGGCGAGCGCGTCCGAACGGTGGACCACCCCAATGCCCAGCTCGGCCGCCCGGGCGAGCTCCGGGTTGTCGGCCCGGATCGCCGACGAGACGACGACGCACGTGGCGTCGTCCGCCAGGTGCTCCGCCGCGTGCCCGATGTGCACGGTCGCGCCCAGCTCCCGCAGCGCCTCGGCGGTCGCGGACTCCTTGGCATCACTGCCCGCCACCTTCGCCCCGCGCTGCGCGAGGATCTTCGCGATCCCCGACATCCCGGCGCCGCCGATGCCGATGAAGTGCGGTCGGTCCATGGCGGTGGGAAGGCCGGGTGCCATGCGTGTCTCCCTGTACGTGCTGGTGCGGCGAAGGTTCGGCCACCCACCCTACTGACCCACGGCGGACGCACCGGACAGCCGGTTGCGTTCACGCCTTGCTGTGCGAGAACAGCTTCAACACCGGCACGCCCACCTTGTGCCGCGCCCGCGAGGCCCAGTCCCGGTGGAAGAACTCCTCCACGTAGTGGGGATCGGTCAGCACGATCACCTCGTCCGCGTCGATCTCGCCGACCAGGGACTTCAGCGCGTCCAGCGGATGGGCCTCGATCAGCCGCCCCTCCGCCTCACTGCCTGCCGCCCGCAAGGCCCTCAGGGACACGTCGAGCGCCTGCTCCCCCGGCCCCCTCGCCTCGTCGCCCTCCGGCACCTCCCGCTCCCGGGCGGCCTCGTCGATTTCACCGAGTGCGACGTCGTCGATGGCCCTCAGCAACCGGTCCGCCTGGTCGCCGCGCGGCTGCAGCAGCACATGGAAGGCGACCTGCTCGTCCCCGTGCAAGGTGGTGACGAACTCCACGTCGGCGGACGTAAGGGCCTTCTCGATCATCAAAACGCTTGTGAACACCAGGCGCCCCTTCTCCTTCGAGGGCCGCTCGGCCCTCTCTCCTCCGTGGGCCGTGCGAGGCCCTGCCGAAACCATCCTGCCCCCAGATCGCACGGGTACTGCCGGATTGAGTGTGCCCGTCGGAAGCCGAGCGGAACGACAAATTCTGCCAAATCGGCACTAAAGGTGTCGATCAAGCCCATTTCTCGACCAATCGATCCTCAGGACCGTCGGTAGCGGCTGAAGAGGAAACCCTCCTCCTCCAGCAGGGACACCAGTGCGAACCGCTGCGGAACCGCGACCGAGGGCCCGCCGGCGATGCGCTGTGCGTCCCCCGCGCTGAGCATCGGGGCCACGGTCAGACAGAGCTCGTCGAGCACCCCGGCGGCCACCAGTTGGCCGAGCAGCCGCGGGCCGCCCTCGGTGAGCAGCCGGGTGTGACCGAGCTCCGCGAGGGCCCGTACGGCACGGGCGGGCTCGACTCCGACGCCGTCACCGGCGACGACCACCCGGGCGCCCGCCTTCTCGGCCGCCGCGATCCGGTCCGGGGCCGCGGCGGCACCCGTGAGGATCAGGGTGGGCACCAGGGGCGAGGTGAACAGCGGGAGGGTGAAGTCCAGGTTCAGGCTCGCGCTGACCACCGCGATCGCGGGCACGGGGTCCTGCCCGGCCGCCTCCCGCATCTCCGCGAACTCGGCACGCGCGCGTGCGGGCCGATACCCCTCCTGGCGCACCGTCTCCGCCCCGGCGATCACCACGTCCGCGAGGGCCCGCAGCATGCCGAAGATCCGCATGTCGGCGCCGCTGGAGATGGGCTGCGAGCGGCCGTCGTGCTGGGCGGCCCCGTCGAGCGTGGACACCATGTTGGCGCGCAGCCAGGCCCCGGGCCCACCGGGACCGGCCCCGGAACCGACGCCAGACCCTCCCCCCGGCCCGAGCTCGGGATACGCATAGGCGGCGGCCAGCTCGGCAAGGCTCCACTCCCGGTCGACCAGGTGAGCCCTTCCGACCCCGCCGGCGGCGTCCACCCCGGGGCCCTCGCCCGGAACGTCACCCGGGGCCCGGGTCACCGTCTCGGCCTCTGTCTCATCGGTCACAGGGAACAGGCGTCGCATGTCGTGCAGTGTGGCACGACCCTTAGCATGGGTAACCGTGCCTACCTCCCCCGCCGCGTCCGGATTCGGCCCCATAGCCGACACCGCCCCGCTGTCCCTGTGCGCCCGTGAGCCGTACGTCCCCGCGGACCGGCTGGTCGCCGAGATGGTGCCGCCGCCGCGGTTCGACTCGGTGCGTTTCGGTACGTACATCCCGGACCCCGGCCAGCCGAGCCAGACCGAGGCCGTGCGCGTCCTGGAGGGCTTCGCGGCGGGGCTCGGCGGTGCGCACGCCTCCGGCGCCGGCAAGGCCAGGCGCGGTTTCCCGGGCTTCGGGAGGAGCAAGGCACCGAAGACCCCGGCCGGCCCTCGTGGCGTCTACCTCGACGGCGGCTACGGCGTCGGCAAGACCCACCTGCTCGCCTCCCTCTGGCACGCCACGCCGGCCGAGCCCGCGCTCAAGGCGTTCGGCACCTTTGTGGAGCTGACGAACCTGGTCGGCGCCCTCGGCTTCCAGAAGACGGTCCAGACCCTCTCCGGCCACCGCCTGCTGTGCATCGACGAGTTCGAGCTGGACGACCCCGGCGACACCGTCCTCGTCTCCACCCTGCTCGGCAAGCTCGTCGACGCGGGCGTCGCCCTCGCCGCCACCTCCAACACCCTGCCGGGCAAGCTCGGCGAGGGCCGGTTCGCGTCGGCCGACTTCCTGCGCGAGATCCAGGGCCTGTCCGCGCACTTCCGCGCCCTGCGCATCGACGGCGAGGACTACCGCCACCGCGGCCTGCCCGAGGCGCCGGCACCGTTCACCGACGAGCAGGTCACCGGGGCCGCGCACCGCACGCCAGGCGCCTCGCTCGACGGCTTCCCGCAGCTCCTGGACCACCTCGCCCGCGTCCACCCCAGCCGGTACGGCGCACTGACCGACGACCTGAAGGCGGTCTGCCTCACCGACGTCCGGCCGATTCCCGACCAGTCGACGGCCCTCAGGCTCGTCGTGCTCGCGGACCGGCTCTACGACCGCGAGGTCCCGGTCCTGGCCTCGGGGCTGCCCTTCGACCGGCTGTTCAGCGAGGAGATGCTGAAGGGCGGCTACCGCAAGAAGTACTTCCGGGCGATCTCCCGCCTCACCGCCCTGGCCCGCGACGCCAAGGGCCTGGTCGACCCCTCCGGGGACCTGCCCTAACTCACCAACTCTTCAAGATCAAGAGCCGGTTCGCGCCAACCACCCTGCACGCTTCAGCCTCTCTTCAGGCTCGAAACGTTAAGTTAACCCTGCAAACAACTTTGCAGGGTTAAGGTGTTTCTTGACCAGCCATTGACCAATCATTGGCCTGGGCTAGAGAAGGGCCGGAGACGCGAATTGACCGGAGGGGGGCGCATGTTCCGAGGTACGACGGTACGGACCGTGGTAGCGACCCTCGCCGCCGTCCTGCTCGCGCTCCAGTTCTTCGCACCCACCGCATCCTTCGCATCCGCGCACACGGCCCGTCATGCAGAGGCCAAAGCCCAGCCCGGATCCAAGCTCTCCGCCAAGGCGTTGCGCGACGAGTCCGTCACGCACCGCCAGTGCGACCCCTCCGGGGACCCGACCGGTCCACTGCGCAGCCGCGACCGGCACCGCGCCGTCGACTTGGCCCCTCAGGGACCCGAGCGCCCGCTGCTGACCCAGGATCCGGCGGCCGTACGCAAACCTGTCCCGCCCGGCGTCTTCCGGGTGTCGAGACCCTCGACATCCCATTCCGCGGCCGCACTTCAGGTCTTCCGCTGCTGACAGCAGAGCGGTCACATCCCCCCACCTCTGTCATGTAAGCCCGACGCGCCCCTGTGGCGCGCCAGGAGGAGTCACCACACATGCAGCCCCTCATCGACAACGCCCGCACGTTCGGACAGCGCCCTGAGGAGTTCGCCAGGCTGGCCGAAGGCCAGTCCCCACAGGTTCTGTTCATCACCTGCTCCGATTCCCGGGTCGTCCCGGCCCTGATCACGGGCGCCCGTCCCGGCGAGCTCTTCGAGCTGCGCACCGCGGGCAACATCGTCCCGCCGTACACCTCCGAGCACCCCACCAGCGAGGCGGCCACCATCGAGTACGCGGTGGAGGTGCTCGGTGTCCGCGACATCGTGGTCTGCGGGCACTCGCACTGCGGCGCCGTCGGTGCCCTGGTCCGCGGCGACGACCTGACCGCCGTACCGGCCGTGCGCGACTGGCTCACGCACGCCACTCCCCGCCCCGCGGGCGCAGCCGAGGACCCGGCCGTGGCCGAGGGCGTGCAGAGCCACATCCTCGCCCAGGTGCTGCGACTGCGCTCGTACCCCTTCATCGACAAGAAGCTGACGGATGGTCAACTGACCCTCCACGCCTGGTACTACGAGGTACACACGGGGTCAGTGCTGACCCACGACGTGTCCTCCGACTCCTACCGCGCACTGTGAGGGCCGCCGTGAACCAGCGAACCGCATTCACCAAGTCCCCCCACCTGCGGCAGGACTTCGCCGCCTCCCTCGTCGTCTTCCTCGTCGCCCTCCCCCTGTGCGTCGGCGTGGCCGTCGCCTCCGGGGTCCCGGCCGAGCTGGGCCTGGTCACCGGCATCGTCGGCGGCATCGTCACCGGTCTCATGCGGGGCAGCAGCCTCCAGGTCTCCGGACCTGCCGCGGGTCTGACCGTGCTCGTCTTCGAGGCCGTCCGGGAGTACGGCCTGCCCGTGCTCGGCGTGATCGTCCTCGCGACCGGTGTCCTCCAGATCCTCATGGGCACCCTGAAGCTGGGGCGCTACTTCCGGGCCATCTCGGTCTCCGTCGTCGAGGGCATGCTGGCCGGAATCGGGCTCGTCCTGATCGCCGGACAGCTGTACTCGGTCGCGGACGCCGAGGCCCCTGCCTCCGGAATCGGCAAGATAGCGGGGCTGCCCGGCGCCCTCGCCGACGCCGTCCAGAACACCGGGGCGCTGGCCTCGCTCGGCCTCGGTGCGGCCACCATCGCCGTACTCGTGCTGTGGAAGCGGATGCCGAAGCAACTGCGGACGGTCCCCGGACCGCTGGCCGCCGTCGGCCTCGCGACCATCGCCGCCCTGGTGTTCTCGCTGCCGGTCGCCACCGTCGAGGTGCAGGGTCTGCTGGGCTCCATCCAGCCGCCGTCGATGGACGCCTTCGGCGAACTGGCGAGCGTCGGCGTGCTCGCCACGATCGTCGCGTTCACGCTGATCGCGTCCGCCGAGTCGCTGTTCAGCGCGGCGGCCGTGGACCGGCTGCACGACGGTCCGCGCACCGAGTACGACAAGGAACTGGTGGCACAGGGCACCGGCAACGCGATCTGCGGGGTGCTCGGCGCGCTGCCGATGACCGCGGTCATCGTGCGCAGCGCGGCGAACGTCCAGGCGGGCGCGAAGACGAAGGCGTCCCGCGTCATGCACGGCGTCTGGCTGCTGCTGTTCGCGGCGCTGCTGCCGAACGTCCTGGCGTACATCCCGATCCCGGCCCTGGCGGGCATCCTGGTGCACGCCGGCGCCAAGCTCATCCCGGTCCGGGAGATCGTGGCACTGTGGCGCGAGCACCGCGGCGAGGCGCTGATCCTGGTCGTCACGGCCGTGTCGATCGTCGCGGTCAGCATGTTCGAGGGTGTGCTCATCGGTCTCGCGCTGGCGGTCGTCAAGACCGCCTGGGAGGCCTCGCACCTCAAGCTGGAGGTCATCGACAAGGGCGCCGGACCCGTCCAGGCGTACCTGTCGGGCAACGCGACCTTCCTCAGGCTGCCGAAGATACTCGACAGTCTGGAGGCGCTGCCCCAGGACCGCCCGGTCGAACTGGACCTGTCCGGGCTGCACCACCTCGACCACGCCTGCCGGACGGCCCTGGAGAACTGGGCCGAGCGGCACAGCGCGGTCGGCACGGAGCCCGTGCGGGTGACCGCCGCGTAAGCGGACCGATGCCCGGTCCGGGGCCGATCATGGCCCCGGACCGGGCATCGGGCATATCGTTGCAGGAGCAGACACAGCGGGCCTCTGGGCAAGGAGGTCGGGATGCTCCAGGAGCTGTTGACGGCGGCCGTTGCCGCCGGTACCGCCGGGGCCGTCTACATCGCCTCGGCGGCGCGGATCGTCAAGCAGTACGAGCGCGGGGTGGTCTTCCGGCTCGGGCGGCTCGCCGGTGACGTGCGACCGCCGGGGTTCACCTTGGTCATCCCGCTCGTGGACCGGCTGCACAAGGTGAACATGCAGATCGTCACGATGCCGGTGCCGGCCCAGGAGGGCATCACCCGGGACAACGTGACGGTGCGCGTGGACGCGGTCGTGTACTTCAAGGTGGTCGACGCGGCGTACGCGCTCGTCCGGGTCGAGGACTACAAGTTCGCGGTCTCGCAGATGGCGCAGACCTCCCTGCGCTCGATCATCGGCAAGAGCGATCTGGACGACCTGCTGTCGAATCGCGAAAAGCTGAACCAGGGGCTCGAGTTGATGATCGACAGCCCGGCCGTGGAGTGGGGCGTCACCATCGACCGGGTCGAGATCAAGGACGTGTCGCTGCCCGAGACCATGAAGCGGTCCATGGCCCGGCAGGCCGAGGCGGACCGTGAGCGGCGGGCCCGGATCATCAACGCCGACGCCGAACTGCAGGCGTCGAAGAAGCTCGCCGAGGCTGCCGGGGTGATGTCGGAGCAGCCCGCCGCGCTCCAACTGCGTCTGTTGCAGACGGTGGTGGCGGTCGCCGCCGAGAAGAACTCGACGCTCGTGCTGCCCTTCCCGGTGGAGCTGTTGCGCTTCCTGGAGCGGGCACAGCAGGCGCCTGTCGAGCAGTCGGCCGACAAGCCGATCGGGAAGTGACACGTCTACGCGCGTGGTTCCCGAGGCCGTCGGTAGGTGGTAGACACGGCGGGGTCACAGGTTCCTGTCCGCCAGCAGGAAGGTTGCTGCCCCATGTCCGAGACCACCTCCGCCTCGACGGCCGACTCGTCGACACCGACACGCCGTCAGATGCTCGCCCGCACGGGCGTCCTGGGCGTATCGATCGCCTTCGCCGGAAACCTCTCCGAACTCTTCGCGGGCACCGCCGCCGCACAGTCCCTGGGCCACACCGGTTACGGCCCGCTGGTCCCCGACCCGAAGGGCCTGCTCGATCTGCCGGAAGGTTTCCGCTACCGGGTCCTCTCCCGCGAGGGCGACCCGCTGCGCTCCGGAGAGGGCAAGGTCCCCTCCAACCACGACGGCATGTCGGCCTTCGCGGGCAGACAAGGCGGTGCTCCCGTCGTCCGCCTGGTCCGCAACCACGAGAACCGCAACACCGCCGCGCTCGCCGTCCCGACGGTCGAGGGCCTGACCTACGACCCGGCCGGCAAGGGCGGCTGTACGGCGCTGACCCTGGACTCCCACAACAAGGTGCTGTCCGAGCGGGTGGCGATCGCCGGTACGGCCGTCAACTGCGCGGGCGGGCCGACCCCTTGGGGCACCTGGCTGACCTGCGAGGAGACCGAGGACAAGGCCGGCACCAACGGCTACACCAAGGACCACGGCTTCATCTTCGAGGTCGACCCGGCCGACCCGCACCGCTCCGGCGCCGTCCCGCTGACCGCGATGGGCCGCTTCCAGCACGAGGCGATCGCCGTCGACCCCGAGCGGGGCATCGTCTACGAGACGGAGGACGCCTTCCTCAAGCCCTTCGGCCTCTTCTACCGCTTCCTGCCCGACAAGCCGCTGGGCGGCCTCGGTTCGCTGCGCAGGGGCGGCCGGCTCCAGGCGATGCGCGTGCCCGGCGTACCCGACCTGTCCTCGATCCAGGAGACGGGGGCCTGCTTCGACCGCGTCGAGTGGGTGGACGTACCGGACCCGCTCGCCGCCGAAACCCCCATCCGCCTCCAGGACTTCGGCCCGAAGGGCATCACCCACGCGCAGAAGCTGGAGGGCTGCTACTGGGGCGGGCGGTCGGTGTACTTCGTGTCGTCGTTCGCGCGCAGCGCGGACGGTTCGGCGGCCGACCACTTCGGGCAGATCTGGCGCTACGACCCGTCCGAGCGCCGGCTGACCCTGGTGATCGTCTTCGGCCCGGACACGGACATCCAGCTCCCCGGCGAGTCCCCGGACAACATCTGTCTCGCCCCCAGCGGCGGTCTGATGGTCTGCGAGGACGGCAGCGGCGCCCAGCACGTCTACGGCGTCACCCGGCGCGGCGAGGTCTACGCGATGGCCCGCGGCCGCCAGAACATCGGCACGCCGGACGAGCCGGAGTGGGGCGAGTTCGCCGGAGTGACCTTCTCCCCGGACGGCGGGACGATGTACGTCAACTGCTACACGCCCGGGACGACCTTCGCAGTGACGGGGCCGTGGCGTAGGTAGCCGGACCGGAAGGCCCGTGGCCGTGAGGGACGGGCCGGTGCCGTAGGAGGTCCCGGAGCAGCATCGCGCGGCCCTGGCCCCGCAGTGTCCGGCTCCGACGTGGCGCAGTGGCGCGGGCGACTGCTCGTTCAGTGAACCGGGCCGGACGGGGTACCCGGCCCGTATGACCGAGAACCCGCACGTCAGCGGCTCGTACTGGCTTCAGACCGCGTCCGGCCCGGACCGCCCCGCACTGGCGGAGGACCTGACCGCCGACGTGGCCGTGATCGGCGCCGGAGTCGCCGGGCTGAGCACGGCGTGGGAGCTGGCGCGGACCGGGCGGCACGTGGCCCTGCTGGAGGCCGACCGGGTGGCGGCCGGCGTCACCGGGCACACCACCGCCAAGATCACCGCCCTGCACACCCTGATCTACGACAAGCTGCGGCGCACCCGCGGCCCCGAAGGGGCACGGCTGTACGCCCGCTCTCAGTCCGAGGCGATCGAGCGGGCCGCTCAGATCGCGGACGAGCTGGGCGTCGACTGCGACTGGGAGCGCCGCAGCGCGTACACGTACGCCTGCGACGCGGGCCGGGTCGAGGAACTGCGCGCCGAGGCCAGGGCCGCCCACGAGGCGGGACTGCCGGCCTCCTTCGTCACGGAGACCGGGCTGCCGTTCCCCGTGGCGGGCGCGGTGAAGGTCACCGGGCAGGCGCAGTTCCATCCGCGCAAGTACCTGCTGGCCCTCGCCGACGACCTGGTCGCGCGCGGCGGGCAGGTGCACGAGAACACGACGGTCGTGGGCCTGGAGGAGGGTGAGCCCTGCCGGCTGACCACCGACTCGGGGGCGAGGGTGACCGCCCGGGACGTCGTGGTCGCCACGCACTACCCGGTCTTCGACCGCGCCCTGCTGTTCACCCGGCTCTCCCCACGTCGCGAGCTGGTCGTCGCCGGGACCATCGGCGCCGGCCGGGACCCGGACGGCATGTACATCACGCCGGACGAGGGCACCCGGTCGGTCCGTACGGCCCCGCACGGCGAGGACCGGCTGCTCATCGTCACCGGGGAGCACTTCACACCCGGCACCGGTGACACCCGAGCCCGCTTCCAGCACCTGGCCGACTGGGCCGCCGAGCACTTCCCCGACGTCACGCTCACGCACGCCTGGGCCGCCCAGGACAACGACCCCACGGACACCGTCGCGCTCGTCGGTCCGATGCACCCGGGCGCCCACCACACATACGTCGCCACCGGCTTCGGCGGCTGGGGCATGAGCGGCGGGATGATGGCGGGCCGCCTGCTCACGGCACTGATCACCGGCGAGGAGTGCGCGTGGAGCGAGCTGTACGACCCGCGTCGGCTGCGCTCGACGGTCCGCGAGGCACCGTCGTTCCTCAAGCACCAGGCGCAGGTCGCCCGCCACTTCGTCGGCGACCGGCTGCGGCCGGGCGAGTCGGTGGAGTCGGTCGAGCGGGGCGAGGGCGCGGTGGTCCGCGCGGACGGCGACCGCCTGGCGGTGTACCGCGACGAGGCCGGTCACCTGCACGCTCTCGCGCCGCGCTGTACCCACATGGGCTGTCTGGTCGCCTTCAACGCTGCCGAGCGGGCGTGGGAGTGCCCGTGCCACGGGTCCAGGTTCGACACGGACGGCAAGGTGGTCCAGGGGCCGGCGACCCGGCCGCTGGAGCAGCGGGAGATCTGACCGGGTGACATCCCCGCCGCGCCTGCCCCCGTAGAGAGATGATCATCATACGTTCGTACGGTGACCACTCGCGTACGCCGTGCAGCCACCGCCTGCGCCCTGGGCGCCGCCCTTGCCGGCCTCGCCGCCTGCGCCGGCGCGCAGGCACCCCGGGCTCCCCGCCCCGCCCCCTCGGCGCTCTCGGCGGCCCCCTCCCCGCCTCCCACCCTCGCCCCCGGCCCGGCCGGTCTGACCCCCGTCTTCGAGAACGGACCCCGCCGCGCGTCGGACCAGACCGTCGCGCTCACCTTCGACGCCGACATGACCGCCGACCAGGGGCCTCGGGCGGCGGCGGGCGAGCGGTTCGACAACCCGCGGCTGATCGCGGCGCTGCGCGCGCTGAAAGTACCGGCCACGGTGTTCATGACGGGCCGATGGGCCGAGGAGTACCCGGCCCAGGCCCGCGCCATCGGCCGGGACCCGCTCTTCGAGGTCGCCAACCACTCCTACAGCCACTACGCCTTCACCGACGACTGCTACGGACTGCCGACCGTCTCCACGGACCGGATGCGCGCGGACGTGGAGCGGGCGTACGGCGCGTTCCGCGAGGCCGGGATCCCGGATCCGATGCCGTACTTCCGCTTTCCCGGCGGGTGCTACGACCGGCGGGCCCTGAAGGCGCTGACCCCGGCCGGGATCACCGCCGTGCAGTGGGACGTGGTCGGCGGGGACGCCTTCGCGACGGATGCGGATGCCGTGGCCCGGCAGGTCCTCGAAGGGGTGCGGCCGGGGTCGGTCGTCGTCATGCACTGCACGCGCAGCGCGGCGCCGGCGACCGAGCGGGCCGTGCGCGCGATCGTGCCGGAGCTGCGGAAACGGGGCTACCGGTTCGTGAAGGTGTCCGAACTGATCGGGGACTCGACGCTCAGCCCGAGCAGGCCGTCCGCTGCGCCTCCTGCCACTCGCACACCGGGCACAGCGTGATCCCCTTGTACGACTCCGGGTACTCCGTGGGCTTTCGGCACAGGACGCATTCCGCGTAGGGCGGGGCGTCCGCCTTCGGCGGCGGGGCCGCTTCGCGGATCGTGCAGTAGTCCTCGCTCATACGCCCAGCGTAGGTTCCCGTTCCCGGGTTGGCAGACTGTGCGTGTGAGCAACGAGTCGACGCCCGTAAACACAAGCCCCTTCCGGTCCGAGCCCGGCGCACGCGACAGCGCACCGCAGTTCGTGCTGCCGCTCGTCGTCCGTATCGAGCGGGGCGCTCCCCCTGCCCGTACCGACGCTCTGGAGACCGCCGCCCGCGCCGTCCTCGTCATGCTCAGCGACGAGCGGTCCCTCGGAGACGGGGAGTGGGCCGGGGCCGTGCGCGCTTGGCAGGACGCCCGGATCCGCAAGGTCGTGCGGCGGGCCCGGGGCGCCGAGTGGCGGCGGGCCGAGGCGCTGCCCGGCGTCACCGTCACGGGCAAGTCGGCGGAGGTGCGGGTCTTCCCGCCGGTGCCGTTGGACGGGTGGCCGAAGGATCTGGCCCGGCTCCAGGTCTCCGGCACGGATCTCGACGACCCAAAAGCGCCTGCGGAAGCGGACGCGGGGGCGCCCGTGCTGTGGATGAACCCTGAGCTGGACATGTCTGCGGGCAAGGCGATGGCGCAGGCCGGACACGGTGCCCAGCTCGCCTGGTGGGAACTGTCCGAGGAGGAGCGGGACGCGTGGCGGGACGCCGGTTTCCCGCTGACGGTGCGGACCGCGGCCCCGGGGCGATGGGGTGAACTCACCACCAGCGGGCTGCCGTTGGTGCGGGACGCGGGGTTCACCGAGATCGCGCCCGGGACGACTGTTGCGGTCGAAGGTGCCGACCGTGTCCACGCGCTGCCGCGCCCACCACGCAGGTGACCGCCTGCCCTGTGTCGGCATCTCCGACAGGGATGCCGAGAACTCGGCCCTACGCCACCAACTGATCGGGCTACGGCGGCAGATCGACGATCCGAAGCCCTCTTGCCCCGACCGCGCGCCGCTCTCCGCACTGAGGGAGCCGCGTGGTGGACGTGCTTGCCGGGCAACGGCGGGTGAGCGTCAGGCGGCTGGATCCGATCCATGCGGTCGTAAATTCGCACAATCGGGCAAGAGTGAGCAATACGCCAACTACGGTGCACGATAGGGCTAATGTACGCCTCGAAACGTGAGCCGCACCGGACCAGGGTGGGCTGACGCGGGGGGTGATATGGCACTGCTCGAACGCAGCCAGCCGTTTCTTCCTGCCCTGAAGTCCGCGGAGTGCGAGTCGCTCATGGGCCTCGGGGGCAGGCAGGTGTTCCCGCCCGGGGACCATCTGTTTCAGGAGGGCGAGCGCGGTACGCACGTGCTCATCGTGCTGCGCGGCTGGGGGGTGGTGTCCACCGCGACGCAACGCGGCACCGCCAAGTTGACGCTCGGCCTGCGCGGGCCCGGTGAGCTGCTGGGGGAAATGGCCGCTCTGGACAGCCGTCCGCGCAGTGCCACCGTGACCGCGCTCGGCGCCGTGGAGACGCTGCTGGTTCCGGGTGACCGGTTTCGCCGGTTCCTGATCGAGAATCCGCACGCCGGCGGCCTCGTGATGAGCCAGCTGTCGTCCCGGCTGCGCAGTGCTGACGGGGAACGCCGGTCTCTCGCGTCGCTGACGGTGCTTCAGCGGCTCTCCGCCAGGCTGCTGGAACTGGCCGAGGGAAGCCCCTCCGCGTCGGGGTCCAGCGCCCGCCCTGGCGTGAGCCTGGCTCAGGAGGACCTTGCGGCGGCGGTCGGCGCGACGCGCGAGGCCGTCGCGAAAGCCCTCGGGCTGCTCAGGAACCAGAAGATCGTCCGCACCGGGACACGGCGGGTGGAGATCCTCGACACCGAGTTGCTGCGTCTGCTGGCCGGAGGACATGCCGCCCCTCCGGGCGGCCTCCCGGAGGGACAGGACGGATAGCAGGGAGGGCCTGTCCGGGCGCCGGTGCGGCACCGCGTTCCGAAGACCGGCCGCTCATCGCATGTAAACGGTCACAGACGGCACGGGTTTGCACGGACAAGCTGATGGCAGTGGCGCAGAGGCACACGCAGGGGGACGGCTATGAGTGACGACGACATCAAGCCCGCGACGTACCAGCTGGTGATCAGTGTGGACGCGCGGAGGTCGGGCGAGTACGACGACGGCGACAAACCGGAGCTGCGCAAGCAGCTCTACCACGTGGTCGAACCCGCGTTCCTCAAAGCCGGAGCGGTGGGTGCCGCCGTGCACATGGAGGACCGGGGGGACGGCATCCTGGCAACTGTCGCCGCCTGTGTGCCGCCCTCCGATCTGCTCGGAGTCTGGCTCGTGGAGGTGCACGAGCAGCTCCGGGCGAGCAACCGGCGGCTGGCGCGTCCGCTGGGGTTACGGGTGGGCATGCACGTCGGCCCGGTCCGCGGGGACTCCCGGGGAGTGAGCGGACGCGCGGTCGACCTGGCCTGCCGGCTGGCCGACTGCCAGGAGGCCAGGCGTCTGATGGATGCCGCCCAGGCCGACCTGATCTGCGTCGTCTCGGACTTGCTGTATCAGGACGTGGTGAGACCAGGTGGTTGGGGGATCAGCCCGGAGACGTATCGCCCGAGCGTGGCGCGCCTCAAGGAGGGGGAGGTCACCGCGTGGTTCCACCTCCCGGGGCTGGGCCGGGTGCAGCCGTCCGCCACGGATCCCGGTGGGGGCTTCGAGCGTGCGGCCGACGACGTCACGGATGACGTGCCGGAGCCCGGCGCGGGCTACGTCACCATCGGGCGCGACCAGCACAACCACAACCAGCCGGTCTACCAGGCCCCCGTGCACTTCGGGGACACGCGCGGGGAGGCCGGGCATGAGTGACGAGGCAGCGGGCGGCGCCCGAGAGCCCGCCGCCGGCCCGTCCGAGCCGGAGCCTCCGGCGCCGAAGAACGCCGCGAAGAACGCCGCGGAACCGGGACACGGGGAGCAGCACAAGGCCAACGCCAAGGACGCCGAAGCCAAAGACGCCAAGGACGCCAAGGACGATGGCGCCGATCAAGAGAAGCGCGAGCGCGAGCTCAGGGAACGCGAACGCGCCGACAGCCTGTTCCGCGAAGTAGGAAGCGATCCCCGCCGGGAAGGCGACGAGGACGCGGCGGACGCGGCGGCCGCCGCCCAGGCGCACCGCTCGGCCAAGGCCTCCTTCGACATCCGCCGCGACCAGCACAACTTCCACCGGCCGGAGTTCCACGCCGCGCACTTCGGCGACATCAACCTTCGCCTTGAGTCGCTGCGGGCGACGGCCGTGTTCAGCGGCCCGGTTCCCGAGGAGGAGCTGGAGCGGCTGCGCCGGGTGTACCAGCAGCCGGTGGGTTTCGACGATCTGGAGCAGGCCCTGCGCACCCGACGGCTCCTGGTGCTCGGCGCGGCGCCGGGGAGCGGCCGTACATGCACGGCGCTGGTCCTGCTCGACCGGCTGACCGCCACCGCACCGGACCCGGAGAACCCGCGGCCCGACCCGTCCGCGCCGCGCGTGTCCCGTCTCGACCCGCGCACCGTCCTTTCCGAGCTCACCGCCGAGAGTCTGCAGGAGCGGGGAACCGGCCACGGATTCGTCCTGGAGATCCCCGAGGGCAACGACGAGACTCTGATGCCGGCCGAGGTCCACCTCGACGCGCTGGCGGCGGCACTGAAGACGCGGAATGCGTACGCTGTCGTGATCGTCGCCTCGGGCGCCGCCACGACCGCGTTGCTGTCCGGGCGCTACGGCGTCCTGTGCCCGGCCGCCCCCACCGGTGAACTGCTGGCCTCCCGGCTGGAGGAGTATCTGGCGTCGTGGTCCTCCGATGCGGGAGCGGACAGCCGCGCCGACGGGCTGCGGCGGGCCACCGAGCTCGCGCACGAGCCGGACGTCGGCACCGCCCTCGGTCTGGAGGAGTTGCGCCCGGCGGAGGCCGAGACGCTGGCCGAGCTGCTGGCGGGCCACACGCTCGGCCGGCTCTCCCGGGACGACCTGCTGGCCGGGTGCGGCGACCTGGCCGACCGCCAGGCCCACGCCTGGTTCACGGGGCTGGATCGGGAGATCGGCGGTGAGCACAGTCCCGGCGTTCCCTCCGCCGGCGCCGTGATGTATCCGGCGGCCTTCCGCATCGCCCTGTCGGTGTTCAACGGCTCGACCCACGGCATCGTCGCCGAGACCGCCCATGCCCTGGCCTGGGAGCTGGCGGTGACCCGTGAACCGGAGCGCGCACCCGCGCGTGCCCTGTTCTGCGACGACCAGTCGGTGGCGTTGGGACTGTCCCGGGCGGTACTCGACGAGGGACGCGTCCTGGTGGCCGACGTACCCGTGCCCGTGCGCACCGTCCGTTTCCGGGGCGGCGCGCTCCCCACCGCCGTGCTCAAGGAGGTCTGGACGCGGCACCACGCCGCCCGCGCGCCCGTGGTCCGCTGGCTCCGCTCGCTCGCCGACGACCCCCGGCCGCAGGTGCGGATCCGCGCGGCGGTCGCGGCCGGGGAACTGTGCGTCCACGACTTCGAGCACGGATACGAGCAACTGATCCGCCCGATGTCCACCGCGTCCGGGGCCCGGCGCCGGATGTTCGCCGCCACCGCACTGGACCAGGCGGCCCGCCACGACTCGCATCGGGCAGGGATCCGGGCTCTGGTCCGCGCGTGGGCCGGGGCCGATTCCTCGCCGCTGCGCTGGACCGCCGCGGTGACGCTCGGGTACGGGCATGCCACGACGACGGTGGGTTCCGCGCTGGATCTGCTGGCCCGGATCGCGACGCGGGACGACGGCGAGCACCTGTCCGTCGCCTCGCACAGCACGGTGCTGCTCGCCGCCGGCTCCGACGACATGACGGTGCTGCGTCGCATCGCCGCCTGGGTACAGAGCCGCCGCAGGGACCGGCAGGATCAGAACCTCGGGCTGCTCAGTGTGGCCCGGCTGGCCGCCACCAGAGTCGGCGACATCTGGGACGACAGCGCCGCACCCGACCTGACGGGTTATCAGAAGTGGCCGCTGGCCCTGGCGTTGACCGTGGCGCGGGAGGGGCGCACGGTGCCGGTCGCCGATCTGCTGTGGCACGCCCTGCGGGTGCTGCGCTCGCGCGAGGCCGTGGGCGCCTCGCTCGCGGTCTGGATACGCCAGGCCGCCGAGGAGGACGGCGAGGAGATGTCCGCGGGCTTGGAGGAACTGCTGCCGCTGCTGGTGGACGACGGTGAGGACCGGGAGCAGCTGCGCTGGCTGATCAACCGAATGGTGGAGGACGAGGACGACCCGCTCCCCACCGAGCAGGCACGACGCATCTGGCGGACGGTCGAACCGGGGCCGGGGCCGGCGCAACGGGCACACCGGGAGAGGGAGCGGGTATGAACATGGATCGTCGGGAGCTGATCCTGCCGGAACAGCTCAAGGGACCGTTCCAGACGGAGTACGACCCCGCCGGGGAGTTCCGGCACCCCGGTGCGCAGCTGACCTCGGTGCTGTTCTACCGCAGCGGCGGCTACAGCGTGGTCTCCGCGATGGGGACGGAGCACTTCGGCAAGCGCTTCGGGGCGAAGCCGTACACCGTGATCGAGGTAGCGCGCGGTCGGCACACCACCAGTTTCGAGCTGGAACTGCCGGCCGCGGGGGGCGCCGCGTTCTTCCGGGCTCAGGTCGATGTGCAGTGGATCGTGATCGACAACTTCCGGGTGGTGGACCAGCGTCTGGTGGACGTCGCGGACGTGCTCGGCCCGCAGATCAAGAAGCGTCTGCATCAGGTCTCGGAGCGCTTCGCGGTGAACGACGCCCAGCGCGCCAACCATGCGGTGAACAACGAACTCGAAGCGGGGGAATGGCGGGACCTGGGCGCCGATGTGGGCCTGCAGACCAAGGTGTTCGTACGCATCGCGGTGGACGACAAGGTCGTCCGGCAGGCCGAGCTCGACCGCGACCTGCGGTGGGAGCAGCACGAGGCCAAGGTGAAGCAGGAGACCGCCCGGCTGAAGGAGCGTCACCAGAGCGAACTGCTCACGCTGCGCATGGAGTTCTTCCGGGCGATGATGGCGGGTGGCCAAGGGGCGCAGATCAATTACATGCTGGCGCAGGACGACGCCAACGCGGGCGCCTTCCTGGAGGCGCTACGGCAGGAGAAGCGCAGCGACCAGGCCGAGATGCTGGACCGGGTCATGCAGTGGGTCTCGGAGGGCGTGATCCAGTCCCCGGACATCGAGCGCCAGGTACGCAGGATGCTGCTCAACGGCGGCGGGGTGCCCGACGAGCCCAGGCGGGAACTGCCCGAGCGGGTCGAGGTCCACCGGGTCCGGCCGGAGGAGTCGTACCCCCCGGCCCTGGATTCCCGCCGAGCCGACGACGATCCCCCGGCCGCGGAGCCGGAGTGGGGCACGCGCCTGGTCGACGGCGGGACCGGCGACGTGGAAGAGACCTCATCCCGCTCGTCGGCCCGTTCCCGCGAGGAGCGCAGGAAGAAGTTCGAGTGGTAGCGGAACCGGCGGACCGCTACGTCGCCGAACGGCTGCTGATGGCCGCGCGGGAGGACATCGGCCGCGCCGACAGCAAGGCCGCGGTGCTGCTGTCCGGCGCGCTGGCCCTGCCGGCACTGCTGCTGGGCGGTCGCTGGCGGCCGACCGGCCTCGACCGGTCCGAGGTGGTGCTACTGGCCTCGTCGGGGGTGCTCTGGCTGGCCGGGGTGGGCTGTCTGGTGATGGTGGTGCTGCCGAGGCTCGGTACCAGCCGGGCCGGCCCCGGGCTGACGTTCTTCGCGGACTTCCTGCACAGGGACGGGCCCGAGGCGCTGTCGGTGCGGGTGGGCGAGGCGGCCAGGGACCCGGTCCACTGGCTGGTGGTCCAGACCCTGGACATCTGCGTGATCCTGGCCGCGAAGTACCGATGGCTGCGCTGGGGGGTCGGTGCGCTGACGCCCGCGGCGGTGTTGGCGGCCTGCGGGTTGGTCGTGGGCTGACACCCCGGAAGCGCACGACCTGACTGAACGTCGGACCTGACGGGGGGTCGGATCTGACTGGGCGTCGGATCTGACTGGACGCCAAAAACCTTTCTCTCAAAAGCCTTATTCCTACTTTTGCCCTTCTTCAAGGACAAAGACTGATAACTATCTAAATGAGCCCCCAGGGGGCCGAGGGGGTAGTCATGACACAGGAGTTCCGCGCGTTCAGACGCGTCAAGGGGCGGTCCGCACGCCCGTCACCGGCGACACCGCCGCCGAGGCGCCGGGCGCCCCTGCGCCTCGCCGCGCTGCTGGCCTCGGCGCTGCTGGCCGCCGGCCTCCCGCTGCTCGCCGCCACCGAGCCCGCGGGCGCCACCCCGGCGCAGGACCCGAGCGCAGCCGCCGCCATCGCCCCGATCGACTTCGCGATCGCTGTGGACGAGTCCACAAGCCTCAGCGACGCGGACATGCTCCAGGAACGCGACGCCGCCGAGCGGATCGCCCTCGGCGACGTGTCGGCCGACTCCACCGTCGACATCTTCGGCTTCGCCAGCGCCGACGAACCTCCGCAGCATGCCGTGGACACCCCCTGCCCGCAGCTGAAGCTGGATTCCATCGGGCGCGCCCAGGTCGGCGCCTGCACCGCGAAACTCAAGATCCGCGCGGCCGGAACCGGCACCGGCACCGACTTCCCCGCCGCGATCCGGCAGGGCGTCGCCGATCTCAAGGACGGGGCCGCCGGCACCCCCCGGGTGCTGTTCATGCTCACGGACGGCCATCTCGACGTCGAGGACAGCTCCTCGTACGGCGACGAGGCGCACCGCGAGGCGGAGGGGCGGCGCCAGCTCGCCCAGGCTCTCGACGAGGCCAGGGCCGCCAGGGTGCAGATCTGGCCGCTCGGCTTCGGCTCCGACGTGGACGAGGACACGCTGCGGCAGATGGCTGAGGGCGGCTACCAGCAGTCCTGCCCCGGCATCGAGAACACCGCACCCACGGCGCGGGACGTGGACGGCTCCGCCGATGTCGGCGCGGCGCTCGAACGGGCCTTCGCCTCTGCCCATTGCCTGCACCACGAGAAGCCCACGGACGGCGCCTACCCGCCCACCACCCAGCACGTGCACATCTCCGCGGTCGCCACCGTCGGCGCCATCGTGGTGTCCAAGGGCGACAAAGCCGTCAACGTGACCTACACCGATCCCGACGGCAGGCAACTGAAGCCGGGCGCCCCGGTCTCGGGCACCTTCAACGGTTCCAAGTACGACCTGGCCGGCCAAGGCGAGACGGTCGAGTCGCTGCGGCTCACCGACCCGGTCCCCGGCGACTGGACCGTGCGCATCGACGCTCCCGCCGGGCACCGCAGGCAGCTGGCCAGCGTAAGCGTGCTGTGGCACGGCGAACTGCGCACCTCGATCACCCTGGACCCGCCCAACCCGCAGCCGGGCGGCACAGCGAAGGTGACGCTCCAACTGCTGACGAGGAAAGACACCCCGATCACCGATCCCGAGGACCTCAAGGGCATGCGGGTGAAGGCCGCCCTGATCGGCAGCGGGTTCACCGACCGGTCGCTGAAGCTCGCCGACGACGGCTCCGATCCCGACGACGAGGCCGGGGACGGCGCCTTCACCGGCACCGCGTCCATCCCCTCCACGGCGGACGGCGCGATCCGGGCCACGGCCACCCTCAGCGCCATCGGGCTGGCCGCCGACCCCGACCGCAGCGAAGGCGGCCACGTCTCGTTCGGCGAGCCCCCGGTGTCCTCCCGGCTGGTTCTGACTGACGCGAAGGCCCACCCCGGCGACAGCGTGCAGGGCACGCTTGAGCTGCGCAACAACAGCAAGCAGGCGCACACCCTGCAGGTTTCGGTGCGGAACACCGCCGGCCGCCTGCTGACCGCGGGCCCGTCGTCGGTGTCGCTCGCGGCCGGTGAGGCCCGGAGCGTCCCGCTGGAGCTGGAGGTCGCCGACAGCCCCGCCTTCAAGGCGGCCGGAGTCTCCACCACCACCCGGCTCGGCGGCGCCCTCACGGTCACCGACCGCTCGGCGGGCGGCGGTCCGCTGAGCCAGAACCCGCTGTCGGTCTCCATCACGCCGACGCCCACCTTCATGGACGAGTACGGCGGCGTGGTCGGGCTGGCGGCCACCGTGCTGCTGGTGCTCGTCGCGGCGGTCGTCCTGGCGCTGCGCCTGCGCATCTGGAACCGCATGGCACGCGGGCTGCGGCTCGAACTCAGCCTCCCCGACGGAACCCCGCTCAGCACGCTGCCGGCCGGCCGGGCGAGCAAGGGCAACTGGTTCGAGTTCAAGGTCGTCGACAAGACCGGCGAGCACCCGACGCTCGCCGCCGGGCCCGGCGGCGGCTACGCGGTGCGCCGCGACCCGAGGGCCGGTGTCCTGCTCCGCACGGCCGGCGAGGGCGAGCAGCCGCTCACCCGGGGCCGGATGGTGACGCTCGACATCGGCCAGGACCGCACACTGCGGCTCTCGCTCGCCGAGGGCGGGAGCTCCCAGGGGCCCAAACCGGGCGGGTGGCTCCAACGTCTCCTGGGCCGCCGCACTCCCACGAAGCCCACCCCCGCGACCCTGCCCGGAGTCGCCGGGTCCGCGAGCCTCGACGACGACTTCGATCCGTTCCTCTGACCCCAGGAGTCCGCTCCGGACTCCCCGGCGGACCACAGTCGCCGTTCAGACAGCGTTCAGACAGGGGGAAACACCCATGAAAGTCTTCCAGCCCATGCTCTTCGTCGGCCTGGGCGGCACCGGCGGGCAGGTCGGCTCCGAACTGGAGCGCAGGCTCCGCACGGAGCTGTGCGGTCCCGACGGCACCGCGCTCAGCCGGATCGGCGTACAACTGCCCTACCAGCTGCCGGAATGCCTGCAGTTCGTCTACGCGGACTTCAGCGAGGCCGAGCTCGATCTGCTGCCGCTCAACAGCGTCAGCGACCCGACGCTGCGCACCGCCTTCCGCAAGACCGCCAGAGTCACCCATGATCTGCTGCCCCCGCACGACAGCTCCTCCGAGGTCAACCAGGTGCTGCGGGCCAAGTTCCGCCGGGAGACCGAGGGATGGCTGCCGCCGGAGCGCAACGAGCCCCGGATAACCCCGCTGAGCAAGGGAGCGGGCCAGTACCCGACGATCGGCCGGGCCGCGCTGTTCGGCACGCTCCAGCACAGCCTCAAGGGGGTCATGGACCCACTGAGCGAGGCGATCAACGCGATCGCGCGCTCCGGCCCGGCGCTGGCCCAGCTCGGCGGAAACCAGATCACCGGCTGCGACGTCTTCGTGTCCTTCTCGGTGGCCGGCGGCACCGGGGCCGGAATCTTCCTGGACTATCTGCACCTCATCGCGGAGGCCTTCAAGCAGAAGGGTTTCCAGGGCGTCAAGATCCATCCGCTGGTCGTGATGCCCTCCGCCTTCGCCGCCGGGGCCGGCGGCGGGCCCGAGGCCGAACTCAACGCGGCCCGGTCACTGATCGACCTGTTCCGGCTGGTGGACGAGCAGAACCGGCCGATGTCCAGCGCCGAACTCGGGGACGTCGAGGAGAACACGGGAGGCCTGCGGATCACGTACCCCATGGCGACCCCGATCCGGATGCGTCCCGGGCTGATGCCGACCGGCTTCCTGTTCAGCCGTACGGCCGGTATCCGCCCCGACGACCTGCGGCGCTCCATCGTGTCGTTGGTGATGTCGCTGATCGGCACCGAACTGGGGGACGGTCCCGCCAACGGCGGCGTGGCCCGGGACGGCAACGATCAGACCTTCGCGTCCAGCTTCCTCAACCACGAGCGACAGCGCACCGAGCGCGCCCCGTCGGGCATCGGCCCGCAAGGGGGTCTCCACCAGCCTGGTCGCCTCGCTCACCGTGCCGGTGGACGAACTGGCCGAAGTGATGTCCGCGCGGATGCTCGCCGTGGCCGTGGACGCCCTCGCCGATGAGGACCACCGGTCGGAGCTCTCCCTGCGCCCGCTGCTTGAGCAGATGTTCGACACCTGCGGGCTGTCGGACCTCTGGCACCGGCCGTTCGATCCGGCGTCGGACCCGACGGTGCCGCCCCGCGGCAGGACCGCGATCGAACAGGAGCTGCAGGACCGGATCGTCAACCTGGAGGCGCAGTTGGAGAACCTGCGCAAGAAGGTCGCCCGCCGGATGCCGGCCATGGTCCACGCCTTCACACCGCTGCAGGCCATGGACGACATGGTGGGCAAGGTCAACCCGTTCGATCTGAGGCGGATGGTGCTGGGCGACAGCCGCGACCCGGACAAGGCCGTCCAGCAGGGGCTCCTCGGCATCCTGCAACGCCGGGGCCAGCCGCCGGCCCGGCCCGCCGGTGTGGCCGGCGAAAAGCCGCCCGCGGTCCCGCGGATCCGCGGTGGCAGGCTCGCCCGGCTGCACTGGAACGACTCGGAGGTGCAGACGGCGGTGGCGGATCAGGACCGCTGGTACGCCTGGCGCTGTCACGCCGTCTGGCACTCCGCCTGGGCGGCCCACCGTACGTCGTGGGAACGCTCGGGGAAGCTCCTGGAGAGCGAGGTCAAGCGGCTGACCTCGGCGTTCCTCGGGCACATCGACGAAGAGAAGAAGACCCACAAGCGGGCGGTCCAGGAGCTCTACCAGGACCGCACAGGAGTCGCCTACCTGCTGCCCTCGCAGCGCGATCTCCGGGAGTTCTACGGCGACCTGGCCGATCGTCTCTCCAGCCGGCACGGCCTCAAGGAGAACGACGACGAGGGCACCCTGCTGCTGAAGCTGGTCGGCTCGGACGAGTGGACCGCGGCCATGCGGGCGGTGCGCAAGGAGAAGCCCGAGATCGCCGTGGGCGAGGTCAAGTCCATCGTGAAGAAGAGGGTCAAGACCCTCTTCGCCGAGCGCTTGCGGCATGAGGAGGAGCGCCCGCTGCTGCCGTCGATGGGCGCGCTGCTGGCAGCGGCCGCGGGTGACCGGGGCGCGGCCGAGGAGGTCGGCGAGGCCGCCCTCGCCGACTTCGGGCACAAGATCAAGGGGCTGCTGCCGATCGGCTTCAGCCCCGAGGGCAACGGTCCGATGAAGGTGCTGCTCGTCTATCCGCAGGTGCCCAACCGGCAGGAGGTCGAGGACTATCTGCGGACGGTGCTGCCACTGCCCAGGGACACCAAGCGGCTGATCGAGTTCCGGGGCGTGGAGACCGAGTCGATCACGGTCGTGCTGGTCCGCAGCGAGATGAGCATCACCGAGGTGCCCGAGGCCCGCAATGTGCTGCGCACCTGGGCCCGCACGGCCCGCAAGAACGGGGCGATGCTCAACTGGCGGCAGCGGCTGGGCCACCAGGACAGCTGGCTGGCCAGCACCGAGGACGATCGCACCCACATCCTGTACCGGCTGCTGTGCGCGATGTGGAACGGTCAGGTGGAGGTCGTCGAGGGCAGCCAGGACTCCCCGGAGCGGATTCGGATCTGGCTCACCACCGACACCAGGCCGGGCCAGCCCGGCATCACCCTGAGCCTGGACGAGTACCAGGACGGACTGTCCAGCTGGGTCGGGCTGCTGCGGTCGTACGAGCGCTGGGCCCTGCTGGACGAGGGCACCATCGTGGACACCTACTGCGATGTGTTGATGCAGATCACCCCGAACGGGCTGGAACGCCTCGGCGGCAAGCCGCACCCGCTCTTCGTCCATCTGGTCGAGAAGGTGGCTCCGCAGCAGCTGCAACTGCTGTCGCGGCGCGAGGAGTTCGACGATCCGCGGATCACCGCGCGGCTCAAGCCGCTGCACCGGTTCTGGTCGTTCACCCTTCCCGAGGCGCTGAGGGTCGACACCGATGAGCAGGAGTTCCAGGTCAGCCTGCGGGATCTGCTGGACGCCTTCCGCGAGGGGCAGCCGCACCGCCGGCGGCTGAGGCCGAATGCGGCGGAGACGGAACAGCGCGGGTTCGAGCGGCCTGCCGACGAGGACTTCGGAACCCAGCCGCTGCCTGCCCCCGCCTCGCCCCACGAGCCCACCCGGGGACACGAGGACCGGCCGGACGACGCCCGGCCCCACGAGAAGGAGCCGTACGGGAAGGAGCCGTACGAAAGGGAGCCGTACGGGAAGGAGCCGTCGGAGAAGGACCCGTTCCAGAGGGAGCCGTACGAGAAAGCGCCGTACGAGAGGGAGCCGTACGAGAAGGAGCCGCCCCGGAGCGCGCCCCGGAGCGCCCCGGACGAGGCCGACTCATACTCCTGGGAGCGTGATCCCGAGTGACCGGCGACCAGGGAACCTCACGACCCGTGATCCGTCTGAGCCTGCTGGAGGACGCGGAGCGGTTCGACGACGACCAGCGCCTCGCGGCCGCCATCGGGGCGTTGCTCGCGCCCTACGGCCGCACGGCCCCCGGCACCTACCGCTTCCTGGTGGTGGACACGCCCGAGGGTCTGGTCCACCACCAGTCCGTCTATGAACGGCTGCTGCGCTATCAGCGGGCCCCCAGGATCAGCCTGCTCTGCGTGCTCGCCGGGGATCTGCGCCCCGGATCGGGCACCTACGAGGACTCCCCGATGCTGCGCCTCCCCGGCATGCTCAGGACAACATCGGTCGGGGTCCTGTGGACGGGCGACATCAAGGCGGCGGGGCGGCACGGGCCGCCCGCGCCCGGCGGCGCGCCCGACCCCCTGGCCCTGGGCGCACTGACCGGGCTGCTCCTCGTCCCCGAGCTCTTCGACCAGGTGCTGCGGCGACTCGGCGCCACCTGCAACGGGGTCGCCGCCCCGGGAGCGCGGCTGCTGGAGTACGACCTGTCGCCGACGGCGCGCGACCGCGCGTGGAAGAAGGGGGCCGCCCGCTTCGTCGGGCAGCCGTCCCAGGGAGCCGGCACCCACGTCAGGGCGGACGGGGTCGCCTCAGGCGCGTCGAGCCTTCCGGAACCGCTCGACCGGCTGGCAGACGGCAGCGGAGCGCAGCACGCCGTCGAGTACACGCGGGGAGGGCCGCTGGAGGAGACGCGGAACCGCTGCGTCGCCGCTCTGCGCGACGCCGGGCAGGCGAAGAACCATCTCGCCACCGTGGGCGGCCTGGTCGCCGGCCACGGTGCAGAAGCCTTCTCCATGGCGCTGGTCGGCGCCAGAACCGCCCTCGGTGAGTACCGCGAGCAGGTGAGCGACGTCGTCGAACTGGGCGCGCGCCCACAGACGGCGACCGAACCCGCCGAGGCCGGGCTGCGGCTCAAGGAACTCGGGCTCACCCTGCCGCCGGCCGGCATCACACCCGAGCAGTCGGGCGAGGGACTGCGCGAACTCGCCGAGCGCCTCTTCGGCGCCGGTCTGACCCTGAGCGGCGTCGCCGACCGCTTCGAGGACTGTTCGGCCAGGATGATGCCGTACCAGGACGACACACTGACCGAGGGGCCCGCGCGCGCCTGCCCGCAGGAACTGCTCGCCCCCGGTGGCGGGGGCCCGCCGCACGCACCAAGTGGAGCGGCGGGGGCACGCGTCCTCACTTTCCTGGCGGGCGCCCTCGCCGGACTGGGCGTCTGGCCCTGGGCGGCCGGCGCGGTCGGCGTCTTGTTGCTCGCCGTGTTCGGCGCATCCTTGATATCCCGTCACCTGCCGAACAGCGCGCCAAGGGTGCGCGCCGCGTTCGGCAGCGGATACTCCTTGGCGCAGGGCACCGCAGCCCTGCTCGGCGGCGCGTCCGCCGCCGCGCTGGGGACCCTGCTGGGGCTGCCCACCTGGACCGCGCCGATCGGCCTGCCGGGCGGCCTGGTCCTGGCCTGGATCGTGATGGTCCGCGAGTGGAACCGGGCCGTGCGGCAGGTGTGGAAGGACAGCGGCGCGGCCGCGCTGCAGGGGGCGGTGCGCGCGCTCGACGAGGTGCTTGACCAGGCGGTACGGCAGCGCTGGTGGGCCGAGCCGGAACGGACCGGCTGCGCCGAGGCCGCCCGGTCGGTGTCCGTGGTGCTCAGCGGCGTGAGCGCGACCGTCACCGCCGAGGCCGCCGCCGGGGTGCGGACCGAGAAGCCTGCCCCGGGCCTCGACGCCGACGGGGAGGGGAGGGACCCGGGCACCGGGCACCGGCTCGACGTCCCCGCCTGGATGCCCCGGGCCGTCTCCGCCGTACGCCCGGGGTCCGGAACCCTCTCCGGAGCGGGGCCGGTGCCCGCACGTCCCGGCGGCTCGCCGGATGACCGGACGCCGCCCTGGGTGGACCGGGAGAACGGCGACGGCGGCCCCGACCTGGTCGCCACGCTCGGCGGCGACTTCGCCGATCTGGTGGTACAGGCGCTGGAACCGTACTGGGAATCCGTGAAGGGCGGGCACTCCGCCTCCGGGGCGGCGAAGCAAGTGGCCAGGAGGGTCAGGGAACTACTGGACGTCGCCCGGCGGCATTTGCTGCACAACGGAGTCATCCCGGCTCCCCCGTACGCCGACCCCAAGCGGACCCGCAGCGGTCCCGCCGGGCTGCTCGGCCTCGGTCTGGACCGGGTGGTCGAGGTCGCGGCCCCCAACGCCGACCGGGACCTGGTGGTTCAGCTCGTCTCGCCCGGACAGTTGCCGTTGCTGAGCCGCGACCCGACCGCCGTCGAGTGGATCCGGTTCGCGCCCGCGGCCGTCCGCGACCAGGTGGACGGCCACGCGGCCGACGACGACGGAGCGGTGTGGACGTATTCGGGCCGCTACGCGGGCCAGTTGAGGCTGACCCCGCTGCGCGCGGGCTCAGTGGAGACGCTGATGTCCTACGGCGGCACGCGGGACCCGGACGACCGGCACACGGGACACCCGGCCGACGGCCGGCCCGTGGACGAGGCCACCGCGCCCGCTCCCGAGGGGAAACAGCGGCACCCCGCGAACGACCCCTTGGACGAGGAGCACTCATGGTGAACCCACCCGCCGGACCGCCCGCGGCGAACGGAGAGCCGAAGGGCGGCCCCCTCAGTTTCACCGATCCCGCGGGCCGGCGGCACACCGCGTGGATGGTCCCCGGCGAGGAACTGCCCCACCTGGCCCCAGCCCCCGCCGTCGCCCGATGGGTCGCCCTGGACGGCGACTACGACCTGGTCCAGGTCCGGCTGCCATCGGCCCAGGCCCGCACCGCCGAGGCGCAGGGCGCCCTCGAGGCGGAGGTGGGCGCGGCGCTGGACATCAACTCCGCGCTGCGCGGCACCAGTCATGAGCAGCTCTTCCCGGTGCCGGTCGGCTACGACATGGACGTGGCCGAGCCGTTCGTGCTCTACCTCGGTCCGAGCGGCGATCCGCTGTCCGCGGCCGACGGCGTGCAGATCAGGGAACAGCAGCTGATCCAGCGCGACCTGGTGCTCGCCGTCCGCCTGCTGGAGGACCTCGGACTGGTGCATCGCGGCATCTCGCCGGCGTATGCCCACTGGGACCACGGCACCGTGCAACTGTGGGACCTCGGCGCGGTCACTCGGACCGGCCGGCCGCGTACCGCGTACGGTCTTGCCCCCTACGCTCCTCCGGAGCAACTGGCCGGGATCGGCGAGGTCGATCCGCGCGACTCCCTGTGGAGCATTGCCCAGCTGATGTACGAGCTGGTGGCGCGGCGGCCGGGGAATGCCCAAGGGAGGCCGGACGACCTGGCCAGATATCCCTCCCTGGTGCCGGACATCGGACCGCTGTTCGCCCCACTGGCCCGGGACCGGCCCGGCCCGGAACAACTGCTGGAGCGGCTCCAGCCGGGCTTCGGCCCCGGCGGGGCCTCGCCGGCCGGACACGACCCGCTGGACCCGTTCCGCAGGGAGTTCGACGCCGTCATGGCACGCAAGCGGTTGTCGGGACAGGCGCGTTCCGCAACCGCCGGCGGGCAGCCGCCCCGACCGGGCGGGCAGGCCGAGTCCGGGGCGGTTGACTGCCCCTACTGCCTCGCGTCGATGACGTACGACCACAGCAAGTTGTTCATCGTCGACGCCCAACTCCAGTACCAGAAGCTGGATGTGACATCCGAACGCAACTCGAAGCGGCTGGCTGATCTGCTGCGCCGGGCGGTGCAGAAGTGCCCGGGCGCGCACGACTCCCCGACGCACTACGTCCCGGTCCCGTACCTGATCAACGGGCGACCGCTGATCGTCGCCATGGTCGGCAACTCCCACAGCGGGAAGACCCATCTGCTGACGCAGATGATCGGCGAGGTGACCGCCGAGGCACTCGCGCCCTTCGGACTGCGGTGGCAGTCCGTCAGCCCGCGGATCCATTCCGACTTCTACACCAAACGGGTGGCCCCGCTGCGCAGCGGAACCGAACTGGGTCACACACTGCAGACCACGTTCGCGCAGTTCGCGGAAGCCGTCCTGATCACCGACCGGCATGGTGAGACCCGCCCCGTCGCCTTCTTCGACCTGGGCGGCGAGGACCTGCTCAAGACCGACGAACTGCTGAACTTCCTGCTGAACGTGGACGCCCTGGTGTTCGCCGTCGACCCACTGCTGGCGCTCCCGCTGCCGCAGCTGGACGAGGCCCGTGCCAAGGACGCGGTGAACGTCAGCCCCGGGGGCGACCCCACCTTCGAGACCGTCCTGGACCGGCTTCCGTCCGACCACCAGGCAGTCGCCGCCCTGGTCGTGGGGAAGTCCGACCTGATCAGGTTCGAGAACCCGGTCGGCCAGTGGCTCGGTGAGGTCACGCAGGCCTCGGGGACCTCACTCGACCAGGAACGGCTTCTGAAGGAGAGCCGCGACGTCTACGCCTTTCTGCGGTTGCACGCGCACCGCCCCTGGCTGAGGCCGTTCGAGGGCATCCCGCGGTGCACGCTGCACTTCGCCTCCGCCACCGGCGGCCGGGCCGAGGACGGCCGCTACCCGCACGGGGTGCGGGCGAGACGGGTGATCGAGCCACTGCTGTCGGTGCTGGCCATGTGCGGCGTCATCGACTCGACCATCTCTTCAACCGAGGAAGCATCCGCCGAGGTGGGGGCATGAACGACTGGGAACGAGATCACGATCTGGTCGACCAGGTCTTCTTCCGCTGGCAGGGCAACGCGCACAGCCCGCAGACCCACCGCACCGGAATCGCCCCGGTGGCGTACTCCTGCGACGAGGCCCGGGCCTGGCAGCTGTACCAGGAGCTGGCCCCGCTGCTGCGGGTGGAGGGCGGACCCGACCGGCCGAGCCTGGTGCGGACCGTCGTCTCGACCGGCGAGGTGGTGCTGATTCACCGTCTGGCGGGCAAGGAGCCCGGCGGCCGCCCCACCACCAACTGCCATGCCCTGGTGGGCAGCAGAGAACAGCTCAGCATCCTCCCGAGCATCGCGCTGGTCGCCTGGAAGTGGTCGGCGACGCCGGAGATTCCCTACACCGAGGGCGGGGGTCCCCGGATCGACCCGGTCCGCCGCGCGATCCTGCAGGCTTCCTGGCGGGACACCTCGGACAAGATGCGGGCGCATGCGCGGGCACTCACCCCTCAGCTCACCGAGGTCACGGCCGCCGTGCTCCGGGCTCCTGAGCACCGGCTGTCCGTCAAGTCCGAACGGCTCGCCGACCCGCGCAGGTTCAACATGGCGGCGCCGCTGTTGTGGGGCCTGCACGAAATCTTCGGCAACCGGTTCACCTCGGAGTTCAACTTCGCGACCTTCGACACCACGGACGAGCACGGGCTCTCAATCGTGTTCGTCCCCGCGTGGCGGGCTTCGGCGGCCGGCGACCCGCTGCTCAGCCGGATCTCGCTCGACGGCCTCCCTGAGACGGACGCCGCCCCGCCGCGGGACAAGGCGGAGGAGATCGCCCGGGAACTGGTCAGACGCTACGAGTCCTCGTCAGGGCATGAACGGTCGGTGGCGGACCTGCTCAAGAAGGCGCCCTGGAACCCTTCCGGCCCCGTGGAGCAGCAACTGGAGGATCTCGCCGCGCTGCTGGGACTGCGCCGGCGCGCCGGTGACCACGTCCTGCCGGCGTCCGCCGGACAGCCCACGGACGAACGGTCGTCGACACCGCCGCTGCCGCAGCCGGAGCCGACCGTTCACGAGACCCTTCCGGACGTCGAACTCACCGAGGCGACGCCGCACGAAACTCCTGTGGCGCCTGTGTCGGCAACCGGGTACGGCCACATGACGCAGGCCCAGGCAGGGTGGGAGCGGGAGATCGACGTGGAGGTGGACGCCGAGGCGGACCTCGACACGCTCGACGCGGCAGCGTCCGCACCCTGCGGCCCGGTCCCGGTCCCAGAGCCGACCCAAGCCCCGGACCTGGCCCCAGCCCCAACCCCAACCCCTGCCCC
>NZ_LGDG01000231.1 GCF_001279775.1 Streptomyces sp. MMG1533
CATCTCGCCGACCCACTCACCCATCGCCACACAACGAGTCTGGCCCTGCCGCTCACGCGGCAGGGCCAGAACCCCAAGATCTTCATCAGCCTTCTAGGCCCTGTCCGACGACGACGTCCGGTCCGTCTCACTCGCCCTGGCCGCCCGTAAAACCGTGCGACGCGCCGATGGGGGCGCGGTTAGGATCCGGGGGCGCGGCCGGGCGTAGCGCAGAGGCAGTCGCACCGCCTTGCTCAGGCGGATACGCCGGTTCGAATCCGGTCGTCCGGGCCCGCGCAGGTGGGTCGGTAGCGCAGAGGCAGGCGCACCGCCTTGTCAGGGCGGAAACGCCGGTTCGAATCCGGCCCGGCCCACCACGGCACGGCACCGGACGGGCGGGGACACATGCGTGACGCACTCGGCGAGGAGGAGTTGGCCGCCTTCCACCGTACGGTCGCCAGGCTACGGGCGCTGCCCGTCGACGACCCCGTACGCCTGCACGCGGAGCAGGCCGCCGCCTCCTTCGCGAGGGACGGACGCCTGCGCCGCCGCAAGGCCCGGGGCGCCGAACTGTCCGCCGCCGACGCCGAGGTGATGGCCGCGACCGCGACCGGCGCGCCCGACCGGCGCGAGGACGCCCCACTGGGCGCGGCGGGTACCGGCGGACTCTTCCGCAAGCCGCGCACCTGCTACGTCTGCAAGTCGCCCTACCGGCAGGTCGATTCCTTCTACCACCGCCTGTGCCCGCGCTGCGCCGCCGACAACACGGCCCGCCGCGCCCTGAGCACCGACCTCGGCGGACGCCGGGTGCTCCTCACCGGCGGCCGGGTGAAGATCGGCTTCCAGCTGGCGCTGATGATGCTGCGCGACGGCGCCCAGCTGCTGGTCACCTCGCGCTTCCCGCACGACACCGTGCGCCGTTTCCGGGCCGAGCCGGGCAGCGAGAAGTGGCTGGACCGGCTGACCGTCCTCGCCGTCGATCTGCGCGACCCACGCCAAGTGCTGGGCCTGTGCGAGGAGTTGCGGCAGGAGGGCGAGCCGCTGGACGTCCTCGTCAACAACGCCGCGCAGACCGTGCGCCGCCCGCCAGAGTCGTACGCGCTGCTCGCGGCAGGGGAGTACGACGCGCTGCCCGAGGACGCACGTCACGCGCCCGGCTTCACGCCGATGCGCATGCTGGGCGGCGGTGCCGCGTCCCTGCCGGTCGCGCTGCGCGAGGCCGACGAGGCCGGACTGCTGCCCGACCCGTCCCCGGAGAACTCCTGGTCGGCCCGGCTCGGCGCCCTCGACCCGGCCGAGGTCCTGGAGACCCAGCTGGTCAACGCACTGGCCCCGGCCCTGCTGTGCGACCGGCTGCTGCCCCTGCTGCTCGCCTCGCCGCACCCGCGCCGGTACGTGGTCAACGTGACCGCCGTGGAGGGCCGGTTCGCCGTCCGCAACAAGATGGCCGGCCACCCGCACACCAACATGGCCAAGGCCGCCCTCAACATGCTCACCCGGACCAGCGCCGCCGAACTCGCCGAGCAGGGCGTGCACATGTGCGCCGTCGACACCGGCTGGATCACCGACGAGAACCCGGCGCCGAAGAAGGCCCGGATGGCGGGCGCGGGCTTCCGTACGCCACTGGACATCGTGGACGGCGCGGCCCGCGTGTACGACCCGATCGTGCGCGGCGAGGCCGGGGACCCCGTGTCCGGGGTGTTCCTCAAGGACTACCGGGAGGCGCAGTGGTGAGCGACCGACCCGTGACGGGCTTTGCCGGTGTCCCGCCCGTCGTGCCGCGCCCGCCCTTCGAACTCGCCCCGCTGCTGGACTGGTTGCGGGCGGGCCGCCCGGCCGGGGAACGCCTGGACTTCACGGCCGGTACGGCTCTCCCCGACGGCCGCCTCGACCTGTGCAAGCAGGGACTGGGTGCCGAGGGCGCAGCCCTGGTCGCCGAAGCGCTCTCCCAAGGCCCGTCTCCCGTACGGCACTTGCTGCTCGGCACGGACGGACTCGGCGACGCGGGTGCCGACGTAGTGGCCGGCGCGAACACCGGCGTCGAGACGCTCTACCTCGGCTGCAACAACATCACCGCGGGCGGCGCCTGCCGGATCGCCGACCAGCTGCGCGCCTCCCCGCAGGTCGTCACCGGCGTCTGGCTGAAGCGCAACCCGTTGGGCCGCGGGGGAGGCCGGGCCGCGGCCGAACTCGTCGAGTCGGCCCGGTCGTTGCGCACCCTCGACCTCGTCCAGACCGGCCTCGACGCGGCGGGCGTCGCCGTCCTCGCCGACGCGCTCCTCGCGGCCACCGGCAACGGGCGTCGTGTCGAACGGCTCTTCGTCGGCGGCAACCCGCTGGGTACAGCCGGGGCGGAACCGCTCGCCGCAGTGATCGAGGCCGGGGCGATCGACGAACTGTACGTCTCCGCGGCCGGGTTGGGCGACGTGGGCGCCGACCATCTCTCCCACGCCCTGGAGCGGGCACCTTACGGACGACTCGTCCGCCTGTCCGTAGCCGGCAACGGCATCGGTCCGCAGGCCGCGGCCCGGCTGGTGGCGGCGGCGACCACGGCCGGTGTGACCCTGCTCGACCTCGGCCGGGTCCGGGCGGCGGCGGTCCTCGGTGCGACCGACAACCGCATCGACGTGTCGGCCGCCGGGACGATCGCGGAGGCCCTGGCGGCCACCGACCACCGCCTCACCCACCTCGTCCTCACCCACACCGGCATGCGCAGCCGCGAGGCCCACCGCCTCCTCGACACCGCACCCCACGCCACCACAGCCACCCGCTTCGTCCTCGGCCGGGGCATCGCCACCAGCGTCAAACGCCGCCTGGACGCCCTCAGCGCCCACGTCCCGGCCCCGGAGGTCCCGGCCGACGTGGCAGCCGTACGCAGCGTGCACAGAACAGCCCCCCGGCAACAGCCGGAGGGCTAGTCTGAGATCAAGGGCGGGGTCGTAGCGCAGAGGCAGGCGCGCCGGTCTCCAGAACCGGAACACGCTGGTTCGAATCCAGTCGCCCCGCCCCCCCCTGGACGGCAGTGGCTGTCAGCCGGCCGCGCGGGCCGCCATCCGCGCCTTGCGCGCGGCCAGCTTCTCGTCGAACTTCGACGCCTCCGCGTCCAGGCCGCCCATGTACAGGCCGAGTTCCTCCTGGGCCTTGAGACCCTCGGGGCCGAGGCCGTCGATCTCCAGGACCTTCAGGAAGCGCAGCACGGGCTGGAGGACGTCGTCGTGGTGGATGCGCATGTTGTAGACCTCGCCGATCGCCATCTGCGCGGCGGCCCGCTCGAAGCCGGGCATGCCGTGGCCGGGCATCCGGAAGTTCACGATCACGTCGCGCACCGCCTGCATCGTGAGGTCGGGCGCCAGGTCGAAGGCCGCCTTCAGCAGGTTGCGGTAGAAGACCATGTGCAGGTTCTCGTCGGTCGCGATGCGCGCCAGCATGCGGTCGCAGACCGGGTCCCCGGACTGGTGGCCGGTGTTGCGGTGCGAGACGCGGGTCGCGAGCTCCTGGAAGGCGACGTAGGCCACCGAGTGCAGCATCGAGTGGCGGTTGTCCGACTCGAAGCCTTCGGCCATGTGGGCCATCCGGAACTGCTCCAGCTTGTCCGGGTCGACCGCGCGCGAGGCGAGCAGGTAGTCGCGCATCACGATGCCGTGCCGGCCCTCCTCCGCGGTCCAGCGGTGCACCCAGGTGCCCCAGGCGCCGTCACGGCCGAAGAGGCTGGCGATCTCGTGGTGGTAGCTGGGGAGGTTGTCCTCCGTGAGAAGGTTGACCACCAGCGCGATCCGGCCGAGCTCGGTGACCTTGGACTGCTCCTTGTCCCACGCCTCGCCGTCCTCGAAGATGCCCGGGAAGTTGCGGCCGTCGCTCCACGGGACATACTCGTGCGGCATCCAGTCCTTGGCGACCTTCAAGTGCCGGTTGAGCTCCTGCTCGACGACTTCCTCCAGCGCATACAGCAGGCGGGCGTCGGTCCAGGCGGAGGACGGGCTGCCGAGGTGAGGGGAAGTGATCGTCACGGGTACTCCAGGGGGACGCGGAACAGATACGAGGGCAGCCGGCGAGCGGTGCCGAGCCGGTACCTACGGAATCGTAGGCTACGTATCCGTAGGTTACGAGACCGTAGGTTAAGGTCGGTGTAAAGATCCCTGATCAGCGGTGTTGCCCTGGCATGACAAACGGCCCCGGAAGCGCAGGTCCAGGGCCGGAAACGTGAGGCGCTCACCCGCTCATGCATACAGCTCCCGCATCCGCACCGAGAGGCATGTCACACAGCCTTCGAGCTTCTCGAACTCGCTGATGTCGACCAGGACGGGCTCGTGGCCGAGGTCCCCGAGCAGTTCGGCGGTCTTCGGCGCGCTCGCCGCCATCAGCAGCTCGGCGCCGCCGAGCAGCACCACATGCGCCCCGGACTCCTCCGGCACCGGCAGGAAGCGCGGGAACAGCGAGGGTGCGTCCAGTTGCGGGATGCGTCCGAGGACGGTCCCGTCGGGCAGTGCGGTGACCGCGGTCTTCAGATGCAGCACCTTGCTCACCGGCACGGCCACGATCCGTGCCCCGAGCGGCTCGAAGGCGGCCCGCAGCTGCTGGACCCCCGCCGCGTTGGTGCGGCCGCCCCGGCCGACGTAGATGGTGTCGCCGACCTTCAGCACGTCGCCGCCGTCCAGCGTGCCCGGCTCCCAGATCCAGTTGACCGAGCAGCCCAGGCGGGCCACGGCCTCCTCGACCCCGATGGTCTCCTCGCGCCGGGACTCGGCGCCGGGCCGGGTGATCAGCGCGACGTTCTTGTACATGACGACGGTGTCCTCGACGAAGACCGAGTCGGGGCAGTCGTCCTCCGGATCCACCTCGATGGTCTCCCAGCCGTGTGTGCGCAGGGCCTCGACATACGCCTCCCACTGTTCGAGCGCGAGGTCGACGTCGACCTTCTCGCGCTCGATGTGCGTCACCAGACCTTCGGCGAGGCGGGGGCTGGGGCGGCGGACGAGGGCCTTCTTGCTGGGCACGAGGGGATCTCCGGATCGGGTGGGACAGGATTGTGGCCTGCCCGCCATCATGCAGGGCCGGTGCACGTGGGCAAAACCCTCGGTGTCAGGCTGTGGCCCTCCTGAGATGCTCCGCCGTGCGGGAGCCCCGGGCGGACAGGAGCTCGCGCGGGGTCCCTTCGAAGATCACCCGGCCGCCGTCCCGGCCCCCGTCCGGCCCGAGGTCGATGACCCGGTCGCCGTGCGCCACCACGTCCAGGTTGTGTTCCACGACCACGACCGTGTTCCCCGCGTCGACCAGCCGGTCCAGCAGGCCGAGCAGCCCGTCCACGTCCGACATGTGCAGTCCGGTCGTCGGCTCGTCGAGGACGTACACAGCCCCCGTCCGGTGCAGCCGCGTCGCCAGCTTGAGGCGCTGCCGCTCACCGCCGGACAGTGTGGAGAGCGGTTGGCCGAGCGTGAGGTAGGTGAGGCCGACGTCCCGCAGCGCGCGCAGCCGGCGCCGTACACCGGAGTCGTCGAAGAACTCCAGGGCCTGATCGGCCGTCATCTCCAGTACGTCCGCGACCGAGTTGCCGTCGACGGCCAGCCGCAGCACCTCGTCCCTGAAGCGCCGCCCCTCGCAGTCGTGGCAGGTCGTCGTCACCGGGTCCATGAACGCGAGGTCGGTGTAGATGATCCCGCGGCCTTCGCAAGTGGCGCACGCACCCGTCGAGTTGAAGCTGAAGAACCCCGGCTCGACTCCCGTCTCGCGCGCGAAGATCTTCCGTACCGTGTCCATGATCCCGATGTACGTCGCCGGAGTGGACCGCGCGGAGATCCCGATGGACGACTGGTCGACGACCACGGCGTCGGGGTGGGCGGCGGTGAACTCCGCGACCAGCGTGCTCTTTCCGGACCCGGCGACCCCGGTCACCACGGTCAGCACCCCGGTCGGGAACTCGACGGTCACGTCCCGCAGGTTGTGCCGGTCGGCACCCTTGACCCACAGCCCGCCGGTGGCGTCCCGCACGTGCTCCTTCAGTGTCGTACGGCGGCGCAGGCACCGCCCGGTCGGCGTGCCCGCCTCACGCAACTCCTGCGGCGTCCCCTCGAACACCACCCGTCCGCCCTCGGCACCGGCCCCCGGCCCCATGTCGACGACATGGTCGGCCAGCGCGATGACGTCGGGGTCGTGTTCGACGACCAGCACGGTGTTGCCCTTGTCGCGCAGCCGCAGCAGCAGGTCGCCGAGCCGGCCCACGTCCCGCGGGTGCAGGCCGACGCTCGGTTCGTCGAAGATGTACGTCATCCCGGTCAGGCTGGAGCCCAAGTGCCGTACGGTTTTCAGCCGTTGGCCCTCGCCGCCGGACAGGGTGGAGGTCTCGCGGTCGAGGCTGAGGTAGCCGAGGCCGATCGCGTCGATGCGTTCGAGGGCGGCGACGGCGGCCCCGGCGATCGGCCGGGCGACCGGGGCGTCGATCTCCTTCAGTACCCCGATCAGGTCGCCGACCTGCATGTGTGTGCAGTCGGCGATGTTCCGGCCACCGATCCGGGTGGCGAGGGCGGCCCGGTTGAGGCGGGCGCCGGCGCAGGCCGGGCAGACACCCTCCGCCAGGAACTCCCCTACCAGGTCACGGGTCTTCTGGCTCATGGCGGACAGGTCGCGCTTGAGGTACAGCCGCTCGAAGCGGTCGGCGAGGCCCTCGTACTCGGTGGTCCAGGTGCCGCCCGTGCCGTTGACGGTGACCTTGCTGCCGGGGCGGCCGCGCATCAGGAACTCCCGCTCGGCGGCCGTGAATTCGCCGACCGGCCTGTCGGGGTCGAGCTCGTCGGTGTTGGTGTACGCCTGCCCCTGCCAGGTCCCCGCGGCGAACGGCGGGAAGCGCACCGCACCGTCGGCGAGCGAGCGGCCCGTGTCGAGGATGCGGTCCCAGTCGGGGCGTACCGTCCGGCCGAGGCCGTCGCACTCCGGGCACATGCCCGCCGGGTCGTTGAACGAGTAGGCGGTAGCCGGTCCGGCGCTCGGCGTGCCGTGCCGGGAGAACAGCACCCGGAGCACCGAGTAGACGTCGGTCATCGTGCCGACCGTGGACCTGGAGTGGCCCCCGATCGGCCGCTGGTCGACGACGATCGCGGGCGTCAGGCCCTCCAGCGCGTCCGCGTGCGGTCGCTCGTACTTGGGCAGCCGGTTGCGCACGAACCAGGTGAACGTCTCGGCCAGCTGACGCTGCGACTCGACCGCGATCGTGTCGAAGACGACCGACGACTTCCCCGATCCCGAAACGCCGGTGAACACGGTCAGCCGGCCTTTCGGGATGCGGAGGGTGACGTCCTTGAGGTTGTTCTCCCGGGCTCCGGTGAGGGTGATGAAATCGGGCATGCACCCGACGCTAGGCGGGATACCCGACAGCTTCTGGCGTGATTTCCTTGAGTTCTCCGTCGAGGAGCAGCCAGCGCGTGACGCCGATGCCCTCCAGGAACGGCAGGTCGTGACTGGCCACGATCAGCGCTCCCTCGTACGACTCCAGGGCCGTCGTCAGCTGCCGCACGCTCGCCATGTCGAGGTTGTTCGTCGGCTCGTCCAGCATCAGCAGCTGCGGCGCGGGCTCGGCCAGCATCAGCGCCGCCAGTGCCGCCCGGAAGCGTTCGCCGCCGGACAGCGTGGCCGCCTTCTGGTCGGCACGGGCACCCCGGAACAGGAAGCGGGCCAGCCGCGCCCGGACCCGGTTGTTGGTCGCGGCCGGAGCGAACCCGGCCACGTTCTCGGCGACGGTCAGCTCGCCGTCGAGCACGTCGAGCCGCTGCGGCAGGAAGCGAAGGGGGACATGGGCCTTCGCCTCGCCGGAGACCGGCTCCAACTCCCCGGCGATCGTGCGCAACAGCGTCGTCTTGCCCGCGCCGTTGCGCCCGATCAGCGCGATCCGCTCCGGACCGCGCAGGTCGAGGCCGCCCGCCACGCGTGCGCCGTACGCCAGTTCCAGATCCTGGAGGGTGAGGACGGTACGGCCCGGTGGTACGGCCGTGTACGGCAGGTCGACGCGGATCTCGTCGTCGTCCCGTACGGCCTCCTCCGCCTCGTCGAGCCGTTCCCTGGCCTGGGCCAGCCGCTCCTCGTGCATGATGCGGTGCTTGCCCGCGGACTCCTGTGCCGCGCGCTTGCGCGCCCCCATGACGATCTTCGGCTCGCGCTTCTGGTCCCACATCTTCTGCCCGTAGCGTTTGCGCCGGGCCAACTTGACCTGGGCATCCGCCAGTTCGCGCTTCTGCTTCTTCAGATCGGACTCGGCGACCCGCACCATCCGCTCGGCGGCCTCCTGTTCGGTGGCGAGGGCCTCCTCGTAGGCGGAGAAGTTGCCGCCGTACCAGGTGACCTCCCCGGAGTGCAGATCGGCGATCTGGTCGACCAGTTCCAGGAGTTCGCGGTCGTGGCTGACCACGACCATGACGCCCGGCCAGGACGCGACGGCCGAGTACAGCCGCCTGCGTGCGTACAGGTCCAGGTTGTTCGTGGGCTCGTCGAGCAGCAGGACGTCCGGCCGACGCAACAGCAGTGCGGCCAGACGCAGGAGCACCGACTCGCCGCCCGACACCTCACCGATCGTGCGGTCCAACTCGATGTGGTCGAGCCCGAGTTCGCCGAGGGTGGCCAGTGCGCGCTCCTCCACGTCCCAGTCGTCGCCGATCGTCTCGAAGTGCTCCTCGGCCGCGTCGCCCGCCTCGATGGCGTGCAGCGCGGCCCGCTGTGCGGCGATGCCGAGCGCCTCGTCGACCCTCAAGTGGGTGTCGAGGGTGACGTTCTGCGGGAGGCAACCGACCTCGCCCGCGACGCGGACGGTGCCGTCGGCCGGGGTGAGTTCTCCGGCGATCAGCTTCAACAGGGTGGACTTTCCCGACCCGTTGACGCCGACGAGGCCGGTGCGGCCGGGGCCGAACGCCACGTCGAGGCCTTCGAAGACGTGGGTGCCGTCGGGCCAGGCGAAGGCGAGGGATGTACAGGTGATGGAAGTAGACATACGGGGTCTCCGCGGTTGCTTGAGCCGGTCGGGGGCAAACGCGTATCGAGACACCTGCGACCGAGGGGAGACAGGCCCCGGGAGCATGAAGAAAGCCCTGTTCCGGAGGACGGCTCGAACGCCGAGGTCGCACGCAGCGCACACACCTCATGTGTGTGACGTGGTGTCTCAGGACCTCAGACGAGCAACGTCCTTCTCCAATCGACGGCAACAGGACCGCTGTACAACGTATGAGCGGCCTTGCGGGCTGTCAACGAATTAACTGAGCCTTGATCCCACCGTCCGAAGGAGACCCCGTGCCCCATGGCTCACTCTCGCTCCCGGCCAGGCTGTGCCTGCTGGCCTGGGACAGCGCGGAGACGGACGTCACCGGCGCCGACCGGCTGCCCCCTCTGGTCCGGGCCGGCGCCCTCGTCGAGCTGGCCCGGCGCGGACTGCTCGTCGACGAGGAGGGCGTCGCCACGCCGGCCGACCTCGACTCCGAGACGGGGGACCCCGTCCTCGACGGCCTTCTCGAGCTGGTCCGGGAGTCCCGGCCGCACCGGTGGCGGACCTGGGTGACCCTGCGGGCGCGGATCACCCTGGACGCCGTACGGGAGCAACTGGCGGCCGGGGGCCAACTGCGTGCCGAGAAGCGGCGGGTCCTCGGGGTCTTCCCGACCGTGGAGTACGCCTTGGAGCGCGTGGCCGTGGTGGACGCGCTGCGCGAGGAGGCACGGGCGGTTCTGCTGGGGCCGGTTCCGGTCGCGGAGGTCTCCGAGCGGGACGCGGCCCTCGCGGTGTTGGCGGGGGCCGCGGGGGTACTGGCCGACGGCGGGCAGCACCGGGGGCGCCTCGAAGAGCTCACCGAGCGCTGCGGGGCTGCGGCCCCGGTGCTGCGGACGGCCGTCCGGGAGGTGTGGACGGCGAGGGCGGCTGCGTCCGCCGCCAACTGAGCCGCCTCACCTCCATGCCGGATTCCTGTCCCCGCACGTGCCGGGCAGCCCGCTCGTCCTGCCGAACGCCTGGGACACCGCGAGCGCGCGCATCGTCGAGGACGCGGGTGCCGCCGCGGTGGCGACGACCGGCGCGGGTCTCGCCCGGGCCCTGGGGCCTGGGCACGGCGGACGGCGGACGGCGGACGGCGGACGGCGACATGCTGGACCGCTGCCACCCGCGAGGCCGCGGACGCGCAGGACGTGCCGCAGTTCGTGCACGCCCGGATCGACACGTTCCTGCGGGGCGCCGGGGGAGTGGACCTCACCCTGGAGCGCGCCGCCGCCTTCCTCGCCGCGGGCGCCGACGGGATCTTCGCCCCCGGGGCCGTCGACCCGGAGACCGTGAAACAGCTCGCCGACGGCGTGGACGCTCCGCTGAACGCGATGGCCGGCCCCGGTGCCCTGCCCGTCGCAGAGCCGGCCGCGCACGCCCTGGTCCGCCGGGCCGCCCGGGAACCGCTGGGCGCGGGGACGTACGACGCGCCGGCGGACGGGCTCGACTACGGCGAGCTCAACACGTCTCCGGGCCGGTGAACGCGGTCGGGCTCAGCAGGCGTCCCGCATCAGCTCCGCAAGGTCGTGGTCCAGGTCGAGCTGGAGATGCTCCAGACCCACCGGAACCAGTTCGCCGGTCGCCTCCAGGAACCGGCGCAGCTCGCCCGAGCGGACGTGCACGACCGCGGTGCCCTCGGGGGCGTGGAACTCCAGGACGGTGCGGTCGTACCCGTACGGCCGCACCCGCACGTCGCCGTGGCCCTCGGGCTCCTGGAGACCGGCCGTGAGGAGTTCGCGGCTGAAGGTCCAGCAGACCTCCACGCCCTCCAGGGTGGCCGGGGCCGGGAAGGTCATGCGGACGGCGAACGGGTCACGCCGGTCGTAGTGCAGCGTGGCGGGAATGCTCGGCATCCGCGGCGCGGCGGCGACGAGTCGGGCCTCGACGGGCTGCTCGATGACGATGGACAACGCCTTGCTCCCTTACGACGGCGGGACGGACATCCGGGGGTGAGGCCGGGCACTGGAAGAGACGCCGGAATGAGTCAATCCGTGCACACCGATGTCGAGTGACCTCTGTCACCGTCTTCATTCACGGAAGTGGCCAGGTACTTCTTCTGGGGGTGTGAAAGACAGTTGTGGCGAGCACGGCGGGCCGAGGAGGGCCGCCGGGGCCCTCTGGACGGCACCCGGGCGGTGGGCTAGCTTCGCCCGCCATGAGGCGCTTGGGGATCACGCGACGCACGAGACGGCCGGGACGGACGAGGCGAGCGGTGAGCGCGGGGGTGGCGTGCGCGGCGGCACTGGCCGCCCTGACCGCCGTACCCGCACAGGCGCAGGAGTCCGGGCAGCGGACACCGCACTGGGAACTCAAGGACACCGGCAGTTCCGCTGTGCGGTTCCGGGGACTCGCGGCCGTCGGCCGGGACACCGCCTGGGTGTCCGGCACCCAGGGCACCGTCCTGCGCACCACGGACGGCGGGGCGAACTGGCGGAACGTCTCGCCGCCCGGCGCCGGCGAGCTGCAGTTCCGGGACATCGAGGCGTTCGACGCGCGGCGCGCGGTGGTGCTGGCCATCGGCGAGGGCGAAGCGTCCCGCGTCTACCGCACCGACGACGGCGGCGAGACCTGGACCGAGTCCTTCCGCAACACCGACGCGCGGGCCTTCTACGACTGCCTCACCTTCTTCGACCGCCGCCACGGCCTGGCGATGAGCGACCCCGTGGACGGGAGGTTCCGCATCCTGTCGACCAGCGACGGCGGCCGCTCCTGGAAGGTGCTGCCCGGCGCCGGCATGCCGGCCGCGCTGGACGGCGAGGCCGGGTTCGCGGCGAGCGGCCAGTGCCTGGTCTCCGCCGGCCCGCGGGACGTCTGGCTGGCCACCGGCGGGGCGGCACGCGCGCGTGTGCTGCACTCCTCCGACCGGGGGCTGACCTGGACGGCCTCCGACACGCCGATCCCGGCGGGCGACCCGGCCCGCGGAGTCTTCGCCCTCGCCTTCCGCGACCGCACGCACGGTCTGGCGGTCGGCGGTGACTACCGGCCCGACCAGACGTCCACCGCTCCGGCGGCACGCACCGCCGACGGCGGCCGCGGCTGGCAGCCCGCCGCCGAGCCGCCGCCCGCCTACCGCTCGGGCGTCGCCTGGCTCCCGTACAGCCGTACGGCCGCTCTCGCGGTCGGACCCACCGGCACGGATCTGACGACCGACGGGGGGCGCACCTGGCGGACGGTGGACACGGGCTCGTACGACACCGTCGACTGCACTCCCGACCTGGGCTGCTGGGCGGCCGGCGAGCAGGGGCGCGTCGCCCGTCTGGAGGGCTGAGGGCGCTCGGTGTGGCGCATGGGTCCGGAAAGCGGGTACCCGTTCACCGATCGTGAGAGGAGTGAGCGGACATGCCACGTGGTTCGAGCCCCAAGCGCGAGCGCCAGTACGAGCACATCAAGGAGAGCGCCGAGGACCGGGGCGAGAGCACCGGCCGCGCCAAGGAGATCGCCGCGCGGACGGTGAACAAGGAACGCGCCCGGTCCGGCGAGTCCAAGACCGCCGGCCGCACCTCGACCCAGGACATGTCGTCGGGCAAGCGGGGCGGCCAACGGTCCGGGAAGGGTTCCCAAGGGCCCACGTACGACCAGCTCTACGAGGAGGCCAAGCGGCGCGGCATCCAGGGCCGTTCGGACATGAACAAGAGCCAGCTGCAGCGGGCGCTGGGGAACAAGAGCTGAGCCTAGGAGGGCGTCTGCCGGTACCGCTCCAGGTCCGGTGCCGTCTTCGTCGCGGTGAACTCGGTGATGCGGTACTCGCACACCCCGGCGGTGACGAAGGGGTCGCCCGCGGTGATCTCCTCGATCCGCGCGCGGTCCCCCGCGACGGCGAGGATCACCCCGCCGTCGCGGGGGCTCTTGGGCCCGGACGCGAGGAAGACGCCCTGCGCGTACTGCGCGTCGAGCCAGGCGACATGCGCCCGGAGCACGGCGTCGACGGCATCGAGCGGGGCGGTGTAGGTCAGCTCCAGTACGAACATGATCACGAGGCTACGCCGCCGGGGTGACGGCCCGTAGGCTCGTCCCATCATGACGACGGTAAGAATTCCCCCCGGCTGGCCCGCTACCGAGGAGCAGGCCCGCGCGGTCCAGGACGAGTTGCGCGGGCGAGTGGTGCTCGACGAGCCGGGGCCGCCGCCCGGCACGGGCCACGTGACCGGTGTCGACGTGGCCTACGACGACGAGCACGACGTGGTCGCGGCCGCCGCCGTGGTGCTGGACGCGGCGACCCTCGACGTCGTCGCCGAGGCCACGGCCGTCGGCCGGATCTCCTTCCCGTACGTGCCCGGCCTGCTGGCCTTCCGAGAGATCCCCACGGTCCTCGCGGCCCTCGACGCCCTGCCCTGCCCGCCCGGCCTGGTCGTCTGCGACGGCTACGGCCTCGCCCACCCGCGCCGTTTCGGCCTCGCCAGCCACCTCGGCGTCCTCACCGGCCTGCCCACGATCGGCGTCGCAAAGAACCCCTTCACCTTCACCTACGACGACCCCGACACCCCGCGCGGCAGCACGGCCCCCCTCCTCGCCGGCGCCGAGGAGGTCGGCCGCGCCCTGCGCACCCGGGAGGCGGTCAAGCCGGTCTTCGTCTCGGTCGGCCACCGGGTGAGTCTCGACAACGCCTGCGCTCACACCCTGGCGCTGACCCCCGAGTACCGCCTGCCGGAGACGACCCGCAGGTCCGACTCCCTGTGCCGCAGGGCGCTGCGGGACGCGACCCCCTGAGCGGCGGCGGCCACTCGATGCGCCGGCTGCCGGTCGAGACCTCTGCTCTCCGCCGGCTGCCGGTTGGAGACCGCTGCTCTCTGTGTACCTCGCCTGTGTACCTCGCCTGAATACGTCGTCTGAGTACGTCGTCTGAGTACTTGTACGGATGTGGCGCCGACCGCCCGCTCGGCAGGCTGTGCCGCATGACTTCGCACCGTTCCCCGAAGCCCCTCGCCGACCCCGACCGGCCCGTCGAGCGTGCCGTGATGGCCGCGCTGATCCTCGCCACCCTCGCGGGGCTCGCCTGGATCGTCGGGATGATCTACACCGTCGCCCAGTGGCCGCTGTAGGGCGGGCTCACCGGCTCCGGGCCACTCGGAAGGTGATCCCGGCCCGCTGCAGCCGCTCGGTCAGCGCGTTGCCCATCGCGACCGCGGTCGTGACCTGACCGGCGGTCGGCGGGAGGTCGTCGAAGGCCAGGGACAGCGCCGACTCGGCGAACATCTTCGCCGTCTCGTCGTATCCCGGGTCGCCGCCCGACACCTCGGTGTACACCCGCCGGCCGCCGCCCTCGCCGACGAAGCGGACCCGGAACCAGCTCTTCGCACGCTTCTCGGGGCCGGGCCCCTCCCCGGGCTTGAGCCGGTCGGACAACCAGCGCCGCGCGGGCGGCAGTTGGGCGGCGGCGAACAGCGCGCCCACGGCCGCGACCCCGCCCAGCGCGGCCGGCAGATGCCGTACCGCGGCGTACTCGCGATAGCGGAAGTCGGGGCCGTACCGCTCCAGCGCCTGCGCGGACCTGCGGACGATCTGCGCGTCGATCGTCGGCAGGGGCAGCGCCCAGGCACCGACCTCCGGTGCGAACCGTGGCGCGCCGGTCCGTGCGGAGGCTCGCCGGCCCACGAGACGGGGCTCGTGCCGACCGCGGTCCCGGGCGGCGGCCAGCATCTGCCGGCCGCGCGCGAACTGGTTCAGCGCCGAGGCGAACGTGCCGCCCGAGAGCGTCGCGTCCACGGTCACGAAGCCGTCGACCGTCAGGGGCACGCCCTCCGGGAGCTGCCGGACCGTGAAGTACGCCCCCAGGTCGTGCGGCACCGAGTCGAAACCGCACGCGTGCACCAGCCGGGCGCCCGTCTCACGCGCGCGTGCGTCGTGGCGGACGTACATCAGGTCCACGAACTCCGGCTCACCGGTGAGGTCCAGATAGTCCGTGCCGGTGTCCGCGCAGGCGGCGACGAGTTCCTCCCCGTAGGTCACATAGGGGCCGACCGTGGTGGCCACCACGCGCGCGTGCTCGGCGAGTTCGCGCAGCGAGGCCGGATCCGACACGTCGGCCCTCAACACCCCGGCCTTCGCGCCGCCGGGCAGCGCCTCCCGCAGCCGGTGAAGCTTCTCCTCGTTGCGGCCCGCGATCGCCCAGCGCAGCCCCTCGGGAGCGTGCTGGGCCAGATACTCCGCGGTGAGCGTCCCCACGAAGCCGGTGGCTCCGAAGAGCACGATGTCGTAGGGACGGTCCGTCCTGTTCAGCCTGCTCATGACACCTCTCGGATTCCGCCGCACGCGCCGTTGTCGGTGGCCGAGGCTAGCGTGAGGAGTGCGGAGCCCGACGAGGAGGCCGGAGGTATGCAGGTGGCCGTGGCCGAGAACGCCCTGAGGAAGTGGGAGAAAGTGCGCGAGTTCGCCCTCGGGATGCCGGGTGCCACGGAGGAGTTCCCCTGGGGTGAGTCCGTTGCCAAGGTCAACAAGAAGGTGTTCGTCTTCCTCGGCGTCGACGACGGCAGCTACCCGCTGGGCGTCACGGTGAAGCTCAAGGACGAGGCCGCCCACGCCCACGCGCTGACCTGCCCCGGTGCCGAACCCGCCGGGTACGGCCTGGGCAGGTCCGGTTGGGTGCGCCTCCCGCTGGAGCCGCAGGGCGCCCCGGCCCCGGATCTGCTGTGCGACTGGGTGGAGGAGAGCTACCGCACGATTGCGCCGAAGCGGCTGATAGCGGAGCTGGACGCACGCTGAGCCGGTCGGCGGGGCACAATCCGACTAAGCGCTTGCTCTCCGGGTCTTGTGCCGAGTGGAACGCGTTCTTAGCATCACTGGTGTTACATCAGTTGTGTCATACCTATGGGGGCTGAATGGCAACGACGCCAGAGCCGACGCCAGGGCCCACGCCAGGGCCGGGCCCGCTCTCCGGCGTACGCGTGGTCGAGCTGGCCGGCATCGGGCCCGGCCCGTTCGCCGCCATGCTCCTCGCCGACCTGGGCGCCGACGTCGTCCGCGTGGACCGGCCCGGCGGAGCCGGGCTCGCCATCGACCCGGAGTTCGACGTCACCAACCGCAACAAGCGCTCGGTGATCGTCGACCTGAAGGCACCCGACGGCCCCGCCCGCGTCCTCGACCTCGCCGCCCGCGCGGACGTCCTGATCGAGGGCTACCGCCCCGACGTCGCCGAGCGCCTCGGCGTCGGCCCCGCGGACTGCCACGCCCGCAACCCGAAGCTCGTCTACGGCCGGATGACCGGCTGGGGGCAGCAGGGCCCCCTCGCCCCGCGCGCCGGCCACGACATCGCGTACATCGCGCTCACCGGCACCCTCGGCATGATCGGCGAGCCCTCCCGGCCGCCCGCCGTCCCGGCCAACCTGCTCGGTGACTACGCGGGCGGCTCCCTCTATCTGGTCGTCGGCGTCCTCGCCGCCCTGCACCACGCCCGTGCGACCGGCACCGGGCAGGTCGTCGACGCCGCCATCGTCGACGGCACCGCCCACCTCTCCGCGATGATCCACGGCATGCTCGCCGCCGGGGGCTGGCAGGACCGGCGCGGCGCCAATCTCCTCGACGGCGGCTGCCCCTACTACGGGACCTACGAGACCGCCGACGGGAGGTACATGGCGGTGGGCGCCCTGGAGCCGCAGTTCTACGAGGAGTTCCTGAACCTGCTCGGCCTCCAGGACCATGCCGACGCCCGCAAGGACTGGACCCGCTGGGGCGAGCTGCGCGAGGCGGTGGCCGCTCGCTTCCAATCCCGCACCCGTGAGGAGTGGACGGCCGTCTTCGAGGGGTCCGACGCCTGTGTGGCACCCGTACTGTCCCTGCGCGAGGCCCCGCACCACCCGCACCTCGCCGCCCGCGGCACCTTCACCGACCACGGCGGCATCACCCAGCCCGCGCCCGCGCCCCGCTTCTCCGCGACCCCGACCAAGGTCCGCACCGGCCCCGCCCTGCCGGGCGCCGACACCGCGGACGTGGCCCGCGACTGGGACGTACCCGACCTGATGAAGGGCCTCGCATGAAGCGGCAGATCTTCGCCCCCGAGCACGACGCCTTCCGCGAGACCGTGCGCAGCTTCCTGGCCAGGGAGGTGCTGCCGTACTACGAACAGTGGGAGAAGGACGGCATCGTCTCCCGCGACGCGTGGCGGGCGGCCGGCAAACAGGGGCTGCTCGGGCCGGCCGTCGACGAGGAGTACGGAGGCGGCGGCAGCGCCGACTTCCGCTACAGCGCCGTCCTCGCCGAGGAGTTCACGCGCGCGGGTGCCCCGGGGCTCGCCCTCGGCCTGCACAACGACATCATCGGGCCGTATCTGACCGGCCTGGCCACCGAGGAGCAGAAGCGGCGCTGGCTGCCCGGCTTCTGCGACGGCACGCTGATCACGGCCATCGCCATGACCGAGCCCGGCGCCGGCTCCGACCTCCAGGGCATCCGCACCCACGCCGAGGACCGGGGCGACCACTGGCTGCTCAACGGCTCCAAGACGTTCATCTCCAACGGGATCCTGGCCGACCTGGTGATCGTCGTGGCGAAGACGACTCCGGAGGGCGGAGCCCACGGCCTGTCCCTCCTCGTCGTCGAACGCGGTATGCAGGGCTTCGAGCGCGGCCGCAACCTCGACAAGATCGGCCAGAAGGCCCAGGACACCGCCGAGTTGTTCTTCCACGACGTGCGTGTGCCCAAGGAGAACCTGCTCGGCGAGCTCAACGGCGCCTTCGTCCACCTGATGACGAACCTCGCCCAGGAGCGCCTGAGCATCGCCGTCGCCGCGATCGCCGCCGCCGAGCACCTGCTGGAGATCACCACGGAGTACGTCAAGGAGCGCGAGGCCTTCGGCCGGCCCTTGGCGAGCAAGCAGCACATCCGCTTCGAGATAGCCGAGATGGCCACCGAGTGCGCCGTCACCCGCGCCTTCCTCGACCGCTGCATCGAGGAGCACTCCCGCGGCGGACTCGGAGCCGTGGAAGCCTCCATGGCCAAGTGGTGGGCGACCGAACTGCAGAAGCGCGCCGCCGACCGCTGTCTCCAACTGCACGGCGGCTACGGCTACATGACCGAGTACCCCGTCGCCCGGGCCTTCACCGACGGGCGCATCCAGACCATCTACGGCGGGACCACCGAGATCATGAAGGAGATCATCGGCCGTTCCCTGCTGGGCTGACCCTCCCCGAAAGGCTTGATGTGAGCACCGAAGCGTACGTGTACGACGCGATCCGCACCCCGCGCGGCCGCGGCAAGGCGAACGGCGCCCTGCACGGCACGAAGCCCATCGACCTGGTCGTCGGACTCATCCACGAGATCCGCGACCGTTTCCCCGGCCTCGACCCGGCGGCGATCGACGACATCGTGCTCGGCGTCGTCGGCCCGGTCGGCGACCAGGGCTCCGACATCGCCCGGATCGCCGCCGTCGCCGCCGGGCTCCCGGACACGGTGGCGGGCGTCCAGGAGAACCGCTTCTGTGCCTCGGGTCTGGAGGCCGTCAACATGGCCGCCGCCAAGGTGCGTTCCGGCTGGGAGGACCTCGTCCTCGCGGGCGGCGTCGAGTCGATGTCGCGAGTGCCGATGGCCTCGGACGGCGGCGCCTGGTTCAACGACCCGATGACCAACCTGGCCGTCAACTTCGTGCCGCAGGGCATCGGCGCCGACCTCATCGCCACCATCGAGGGCTTCTCCCGGCGGGACGTCGACGAGTATGCGGCCCTCTCGCAGGAGCGCGCGGCGACCGCCTGGAAGGAGGGCCGCTTCGACCGCTCCGTCGTGCCGGTCAAGGACCGCAGCGGCCTGGTCGTCCTCGACCACGACGAGTACCTGCGCCCGGGCACCACCGCCGACTCCCTCGCCAAACTGAAGCCGTCCTTCGCGGACATCGGCGACCTCGGCGGCTTCGACGCGGTGGCCCTGCAGAAGTACCACTGGGTGGAGAAGATCGACCACGTCCACCACGCGGGCAACTCCTCCGGCATCGTGGACGGCGCCTCGCTGGTCGCCATCGGCTCCCGGGAGGTCGGCGAGCGCCACGGACTCACCCCGCGCGCGCGGATCGTCTCCGCCGCCGTCTCCGGCTCCGAGCCCACCATCATGCTCACCGGCCCCGCGCCCGCCACCCGAAAGGCCCTGGCGAAGGCCGGGCTGACCATCGACGACATCGACCTCGTCGAGATCAACGAGGCCTTCGCGGCGGTCGTCCTGCGCTTCGTGCGCGACATGGGCCTGTCCCTCGACAAGGTCAACGTCAACGGCGGCGCGATCGCGCTGGGCCACCCGCTCGGCGCCACCGGCGCCATGATCCTCGGCTCGCTCGTCGACGAACTGGAGCGCCAGGACAAGCGGTACGGCCTCGCCACGCTGTGCGTCGGCGGCGGCATGGGCATCGCGACGATCGTCGAACGCATCTGAATCCCCGGCGGAATCCGGATCCAAGAGACCTCTACGGAGACCCTGTCATGACACAGAGCACCACCATCCGCTGGGAACAGGACCGCACCGGCGTCGTCACCCTCGTCCTCGACGACCCGGACCAGTCGGCGAACACCATGAACCAGGCGTTCCGCGACTCCTTCGCGGTGATCACCGACCGCCTGGAGGCCGAGAAGGACACCATCCGCGGCATCATCATCACCTCCGCCAAGAAGACCTTCTTCGCGGGCGGTGACCTGCGCGACCTCATCCGCGTCACCCCCGAGACCGCCCAGGAGCTGTTCGACGGCGGCATGGCCATCAAGCGCAATCTGCGCCGCATCGAGACGCTCGGCAAGCCGGTCGTCGCCGCGATGAACGGCGCGGCCCTGGGCGGCGGCTACGAGATCGCCCTCGCCTGCCACCACCGCATCGCCCTCGACGCCCCCGGCTCGAAGATCGGCTGTCCCGAGGTCACCCTCGGCCTGCTCCCCGGAGGCGGCGGCGTCGTCCGTACCGTACGCCTGCTGGGCATCGCCGACGCGCTGCTGAAGGTGCTCCTCCAGGGCACCCAGTACAGCCCGCGGCGCGCCCTGGAGAACGGCCTGGTCGACGACGTGGCCGCCAACCGGGAGGAACTGCTCGCCAAGGCGCGCGCCTTCATCGAGGCCAACCCCGAGTCGCAGCAGCCCTGGGACAGGCCGGGTTACCGGATCCCCGGCGGTACGCCCGCCAACCCCAAGTTCGCAGCGAACCTGCCCGCGTTCCCGGCCACCCTGCGCAAGCAGACGGCTGGCGCTCCCTACCCGGCGCCGCGCAACATCCTGGCGGCCGCGGTCGAGAGCTCCCAGGTCGACTTCGAGACCGCGCAGGTCATCGAGGGCCGCTACTTCGTGGAACTGGCCGCCGGGCAGACCTCGAAGAACATGATCCAGGCGTTCTTCTTCGACCTCCAGGCCGTCAACTCCGGCGCGAACCGGCCCAAGGGCGTCGAACCGCGTCCGGTCCGCAAGGTCGCCGTCCTCGGCGCCGGAATGATGGGTGCGGGCATCGCCTACTCGTGCGCCCGCGCGGGCATCGACGTCGTCCTCAAGGACGTCTCCCCGGAAGCGGCCGTCAAGGGCAAGGGCTACTCCGAGAAGCTGTGCGCCAAGGCCGTCTCCCGGGGCCGTACGACCCAGGACAAGGCGGACGCGCTGCTCGCCCGCATCACGCCCACGGCCGACCCTTCCGACCTCGCGGGCTGCGACGCCGTCATCGAGGCCGTCTTCGAGGACACCTCGCTCAAGCACAAGGTGTTCCAGGAGATCCAGCACCTCGTCGAGCCGGACGCGCTGCTGTGCTCCAACACCTCGACCCTCCCCATCACCGCCCTCGCCGAAGGCGTGGAGCGCCAGGCCGACTTCATCGGGCTGCACTTCTTCTCGCCCGTCGACAAGATGCCGCTCGTCGAGATCATCAAGGGCGAGCGCACCGGCGAGGAGGCCCTCGCCCGCGCCTTCGACCTGGTCCGGCAGATCAAGAAGACGCCGATCGTCGTCAACGACTCGCGCGGCTTCTTCACCTCGCGTGTCATCGGGCACTTCATCAACGAGGGCGTGGCGATGGTCGGCGAGGGCATCGAGCCCGCGTCGGTCGAACAGGCGGCGGCGCAGTCCGGCTACCCGGCCAAGGTGTTGTCCCTGATGGACGAGCTGACGCTGACCCTCCCGCGCAAGATCCGGGGCGAGACGAAGCGTGCGGTGGAGGAAGCGGGCGGGACCTGGGCGTCCCACCCCGCCGATGCCGTCATCGACCGCATGGTCGACGAGTTCGGCCGCACCGGCCGCAGTGGGGGAGCGGGCTTCTACGAGTACGGGGAGGACGGCAGGCGGGTCGGCCTGTGGCCGGGACTGCGGGAGCACTTCACGCGTGAGGGCGCGGAGATCCCCTTCCGTGACATGCAGGAACGCATGCTCTTCTCCGAGGCGCTCGACACGGTCAGGCTGCTGGAGGAGGGCGTGCTCACGTCCGTCGCGGACGCCAACATCGGCTCCGTCTTCGGTATCGGCTTCCCGGGGTGGACGGGGGGCGTCCTGCAATACATCAACGGCTACGAGGGCGGCCTGCCGGGATTCGTGGCACGCGCGCGTGAACTGGCCGAGCGGTACGGGGAGCGGTTCACACCGCCCGCGCTGCTGGTGGAGAAGGCAGAGAAGGGGGAGCGGTTCCGGGACGCGTGAGATCCCTGGCCCTCGGGGGTTTCCCGCCCCCGCCGCCCCGTCCCGTCCCTGGGGGCTGCGCCCCCAGACCCCCCTTCGGCCCTGAACGGGCCTCGTCCTCAAACGCCGGACGGGCTGAAATCAGCCCCTCCGGCGTTTGAGGAGCGGGGTCTGGGGCGGAGCCCCAGAAGGACGGGAACGGGTGGGGGCGGCGGGGGCGAGAACCGCCGTCGGACGTCCCATCACCGCGTGAGCCACTCGCGCAGCTCTTCCTGCAACGACCGCTGGAAGGTGGTCAGCAGCGCCTGCACCACCAGCGGATGCATGTGCGCCGAGAGCGACTTCACATCCCGCGCGTCCCGCTCCGACACCTCGCCGCGGAAGAGCTCCGCCAGTTCGTGGGCCGCCGCGCGCGAGTGCTCGACGAGGACCTTCCGCGACGCGCGGATCGCCTCCTGCGACAGCGGTACGTCGAGCAGCTGGACGCCGAGCCGCAGCAGGCCCAGGTCGACGCGGTACGAGCCGCCGTCCGCCCTGACCACACCCATCGCGGCGAGCCGCGCCACGTCCTCCTCGCCCAGCTCCCGCCCCGACCGCCGCCGGAGCTCCTCCAGCGACACCGTCTCGACCGCGTCCGGCGCCCAGGAGGCCACCACCGCCCGGTGGATCGCGAGGTCGTGCGCGCTCAGATCCGGCGCCAGCTGCTGCACGTAGCGCTCGATGGCCGCCAGCGTCATGCCCTGCTGCTGCAACTCCTCGATCAGTGCGAGCCGGGCGAGGTGCTCCCGGCCGTAGTGCCCGACCCGTCGCGGACCGATCACCGGTGGGGGCAGCAGACCCTTGGTGCCGTAGAAACGGACCGTGCGGACCGTGACACCCGCCCGCGCGGCCAGCTCGTCGATGGTGAGGGCAGGCTCCCCGGCATCGGTGGTGTCGGTCGTCATGTGCAGCAGTATCGCTGTCTCACCAATGGTGTGAAACCTCTTGGGCATCGTCGCCGATCATGACGTCACGCCTGTGCGAGACGGGTCCCGCTGTGACGCGTGCCACCGCGTGTGAGGCGGCCTCCGGGGAAGGTGCCCCCTCGGCCTGTGCCTTTTCATCCAGGGGCACGGGCCGAGTCACGTCCGGACACCCGAGCGAGACCCGCCGGGGCGCACCAGAGAGTGGAACCACCCGTGAGCAAGGACGCCGTGGAATCGGCACAGGCCGGCTCCCGCACCGGGGCGGCCACGACGCCCGTGGACGCGGGCGACGCCGGCTACAGCAAGGACCTCAAGGCCCGTCACGTCAACATGATCGCCATCGGCGGCGCGATCGGCACCGGACTCTTCCTGGGAGCCGGCGGCAGCCTGCACACCGCGGGCCCGGCGCTCGCGCTCGCCTACCTCGTCTGCGGAGTCTTCGCCTTCTTCGTCGTCCGGGCCCTCGGCGAGCTGGTCCTCTACCGCCCGTCGTCCGGTTCCTTCGTGTCGTACGCGCGTGAGTTCCTCGGCGAGAAGGGCGCCTACGTCGCCGGCTGGATGTACTTCCTGAACTGGTCGACGACCGGCATCGCCGACATCACCGCGATCGCGCTCTACACCCACTACTGGAGCCTGTTCACCGACATCCCGCAGTGGACCCTGGCCCTGATCGCCCTCGCGGTGGTCCTGGCCGTGAACCTGATCTCGGTCAAGATCTTCGGAGAGATGGAGTTCTGGTTCGCGATCATCAAGGTCGCCACCCTCGTCGGCTTCATGCTGATCGGCATCTTCCTGCTGGCCACCCGGCACGAGGTCGGCGGCCGGACCCCCGGCGTCGGAGTGATCACGGACAACGGCGGCGTCTTTCCGCACGGCCTGATGCCCGTCGTGCTCGTCATGCAGGGCGTGATCTTCGCGTACGCCGCCCTGGAACTGGTCGGCGTCGCGGCCGGCGAGACCGCCGAGCCGGAGAAGGTCGTCCCGCGCGCGGTGAACTCGATCATGTGGCGCGTCGGCCTCTTCTACGTCGGCTCCGTCGTCCTCCTGGCCCTTCTCCTGCCCGGCTCGGTCTACTCGGCCGGCGAGAGCCCCTTCGTCACGGTGCTCTCCAAGATCGGCATCCCGGCGGCCGACGACGTGATGAACCTGGTGGTCCTGACGGCCGCGATGTCGTCGCTCAACTCCGGCCTGTACTCCACCGGCCGCATCCTGCGCTCCATGGCGACCGCGGGCTCGGCCCCCGAGTTCACCGCCCGCATGAACCGCAGCCAGGTCCCCTACGGCGGCATTCTGCTCACCTGCGCGGTCTGCGTCCTCGGCGTCGGCCTCAACTACCTCATGCCGAGCCAGGCCTTCGAGATCGTGCTGAACGTCGCCTCCCTCGGCATCATCAGCACCTGGGTGATCATCATGGTCTGCCACCTGGTCTTCGTCCACCGCGCACGCGCGGGCCTGCTGGTCCGCCCTTCCTTCCGCCTCCCGGGCAGCCCGGTCACGGAGATCACCACGATCGCCTTCCTTCTGGCCTGCCTCGGCATGATGTGGAACGACCCCGAGGTCGGCCGCAAGACGCTGCTGCTCATCCCGGTGATCGCGGCCCTGCTGACGGCGGGGTGGTTCGGCATCCGGCGCAGGGTGTCGCAGACCACGGACCGGGAGCTGACCGACCTCACGAAGTAGCAGCTCAGGGGCCACTGTCAGTGGCAGCGCCTACGGTGGCGTCATGTCGGAGATCATGTATGTCCGGGGTGACGCCACCGCTCCGTCGGTCAAGGGCGTCAAGGTGATCGCCCATGTCTGCAACGACATCGGGGGCTGGGGCAAGGGGTTCGTCCTGGCCGTCTCGCGGCGCTGGCCGGAACCGGAGGCGGCGTTCCGCGCCTGGCACCGCGACCGCGCGGCGAACGACTTCGGGCTGGGCGCGGTCCAGTTCGTGCAGGTCGAGCGGTACGTGTGGGTGGCCAACATGGTAGGACAACGCGGCATACGCACCGGCAGCAAGGGCGTCCCCGTGCGCTACGAGGCGATCGACACAGCGCTCGGACGGGTGGCCGACAAAGCGGTGGAGCTCGGGGCCTCCGTGCACATGCCCCGAATAGGGTGCGGGCTGGCCGGGGGCAAATGGTCGCGGGTGGAGCCGCTGATCACCGAGCGCCTGGTGCAGCGGGGGATCGCGGTCACGGTGTACGACCACGGGGACTGACGCAGGTGTACGACCACGGGGACTGACGCAGGTATGACCCCTGGGGCTGACGCAGGGCAACTTGCCGAAACTTGCTGCAAGTTCTTGCCAAGGGTGGGGTCGGCTGTTTGACTCGGCTGCCGACGCCGGCCGAGAGGAACCCCATGACCGCCGACAGCGATGTCCTCGTCCTGGGCGGCGCGGGCGTGGACACGATCGTCCATGTCCCCGAGCTGCCACTCCCGTTCGCCGACAGCTACATGATCCGGCCGGGCATCGAGACCCGCGCGGGTCAGAGCGGGGACTTCGTCGCGCTCGGCCTGAGCGCGCTGGGCCTGCGCACCCACCACCTCGACATGATCGGCGACGACCACGAGGGCGATCTGGTGCGCGCGCTCCACCGCGACCGGGACATTCCCTTCACCGCGGTCCTGCAGCCGTGCGGCACCAAGCGGGCCGTCAACCTCGTGGGCCCCGACGGGCGGCGACTGTCCCTGTACGACATCAGTCGCAGCCAGGAGTCCGACCGGCTGCCCGAGGCGACGGTGCGCGAACTCGCCGCCGCCTGCCGCCACGCGCACGTCGTGATCACCCACCCGTGCGCGTACGCGCTGCCCCTGCTGCGGGAGGCCGGGGTGACCATCTCGACCGACCTGCACGACTGGGACGGCGCCAACCCCTACCACGAGGCCTTCGCCCTGGAGGCGGACCTGGTCTTCCTGTCCACCGCCGCCCTGGCAGAACCGGAGCGCACCATGCGGGACATCGCCGAGCGCGGCCGGGCCCGGATCGTCGTCGCCACCGCCGGGGCCGACGGCGCGTACCTGCTGGCCGACGGCGAGCTGACGCACGTACCGGCCGCCACGCCCCCCGCACCGGTGGTGGATTCCAACGGCGCGGGAGACGCCTTCGCCTCCGGCTTCCTCCTCGGCCTGCTGGGCGGCGAGGACCCCCTGCGCTGCGCCCGGTACGGCGCGGTGGCCGGCGCCTACGCCTGCACCGTGCCCTCCACCCGCGCCGACGCCATCTCGCGCGCCGAACTCCTGGCCCGCGCGGCGGAGTTGTGGGACACGTCCGCAACGGAGCCGGCCGAGCCGGCCGGCGGCCGCGTATGACGCCGGCCGTCGGCCTTGGACCGTAGGCCGCAGACCGTGGGCCGTCGAACCGCAGTGGTCGGCCCTGGTGGTCGTCGTCGTGACGTCGGCCGTGCGACTGCTACTGCTCGTGCTCGTGCTCGTGCTCGTGCTCGTGCACGTCGTTCGTCGCGGCGATCTTCTTCCACGACTTCGGCTGAACGGGAGCCGCCGCCCTGGCGAGAGACGCCTCCCGCGCCGCGGGCGCCGACGGCTTCACCGGCTGGAACAGCCACGTGTCGAACAGTGCGGCCAGTGGCTTCCCGGACACCTGCTCGGCGTACTTCTGGAAGTCGGCGACCGACGCGTTGCCGTGCGCGTAGGTCTGCGGCCAGCCCTTGAGGATCGCGAAGAACGCCTCGTCACCGATCTCGTTGCGCAACGCCTGCAGGGCCAGTGCGCCCCGGTCGTAGACGGCGAGGTGGAACTGGTTCTCCGGCCCCGGGCCTCCGGGCTTCACCGTCCAGAAGGCGTCGTCCGCCGGATGCGAGGCGTACACGTAGTCGGCGAGTTCCTGCGCCGTCCCCTCGTCCTCGTGCTCGGACCACAGCCACTGGGCGTACCGCGCGAAGCCCTCGTTGACCCAGATGTCCTTCCAGCCGGCGACGGACACGAGGTCGCCGTACCACTGGTGGGCCAGCTCGTGCACGACCACGGAGGTGTTCGTCCCGCCCGCGAACTGCCGAGGGCTGTAGAAGGGCCGGGTCTGGGTCTCCAGCGCGTACCCGGTGTTGGTGTTCGGCACGTACCCGCCGAGCGCGTTGAACGGATACGGCCCGAAGTAGCCGGTCAGCCAGTCCGCGATCTCCCCGGTCCGCTCGATGCTCGCCCGCGCGGCGCCGTAGTTGTCGCCGAGGTCCTTGCTGTAGGCGTTGACGACCGGAATGCCGCTCTCGGTCGTGCCGGTCGTGATGTCGAACTTCCCGACCGCCAGCGTGGCGAGATACGTGGCCTGCGGCTTGTTGGAACGCCAGTTGTAGCGGGTCCAGCCGGCGCGTGAACTCGTCGACTGGAGGGTGCCGTTGGAGATGGCCTGGCTGCCGTCCGGCACCAGCACCGACACGTCGAAGGTGGCCTTGTCCAGCGGGTGGTCGTTGCCGGGGAACCACCACCAGGCCGCCTCGGGCTCGTTCGCCCCGACCCCGCCGTCCGGCGTGCGGTGCCAGCTGGTGAAGCCGTACGCCTGCTTCGACGAGGGCACACCGCTGTAGCGCACCACGACGGTGACGTCGGTGCCCTTCGCGAGCGGGGTCTTCGGGGTGATCTCCAGCTCGTGCTCGCCGGAGGTCGTGAACGACGCCTTCGCGCCGTTGACCCGCACCTCGCCGACATCGAGCAGGAAGTCCAGATTGAAGCGGGACAGGTCCTGTGTGGTGCGGGCCAGCAGGGTCGCCGTGCCCTCCAACTCGTCGGTCGACGGCTGGTACTTCAGTCGCAGGTCGTAGTGGGAGACGTCGTATCCGCCGTTGCCGTAGTCCGGGTAGTAGGGGTCGCCGATACCCGGCGCTCCGGGGGAGTGACTCGCGGCCGATGCCGGGATCGCCAGCAACAGGGTGGCCGCTGCGAGTGCGCCCGGCGCGATGATTCTGCGGTGCACAAAAGCTCCAAGTCGTAGGGGCACGGAGTCTGTTCGCAGCCTATTGATCCCCTGTGGGCCCGAGTCTGTCCATGGCCACCCCTGTCACACGAATGCCATTCGGCCGTCATGAACCCGCCGTTCCGCATGCCTCACGCGCCCCGTAAACGTCCGGTTGCCCTCTTCTGCACGGGAGTTGACCGATGTACCGTCCCGCGCATGCCGATACGCATGCGCTTCACGACCTGGAGATCGCTCGCCACGGCCGCCGTCGCCGCCCTGGTGGCAGCCCTCGTCACCCCGATGGCCGCCCACGCCGCCCCGCAGGAGAGCCGACCGGTCTACTCGTACGAGAACGCCGTCCGCGAGGCCGTCTGGGTGGACACCGGACTCGACGGCGACAGCGACGGGAAGACGGACCGCGTCGCCGTCGACATCGTCCGGCCGCGCGAACCCGCCCAGCAGGGCCGCAAGATACCCGTGATCATGGACGCCAGCCCGTACTACTCCTGCTGCGGGCGCGGCAACGAGAGCCAGAAGAAGACGTACGACGCCGCCGGAAACGTCGTCCGGATGCCGCTGTTCTACGACAACTACTTCGTTCCCCGCGGCTACGCCTTCGTCGGCGTCGACCTCGCCGGAACCAACCGCTCCGACGGCTGCGTGGACGTCGGCGGACGCTCCGACATCCAGTCCGCGAAGGCCGTCGTCGACTGGCTGAACGGCCGCGCCAAGGCCTACACCAGCCGCACCGGCACCACCGCGGCCAAGGCGACCTGGACCAACGGCAGGACGGGGATGATCGGCAAGAGCTGGGACGGCACCATCGCCAACGGCGTGGCCGCCACCGGAGTCAAGGGCCTGAAGACGATCGTCCCGATCAGCGCCATCTCCACCTGGTACGACTACTACTTCTCCAAGGGCGCCCCGCTCTACGACTCCGGCCCCGACTGGCTGTCCGACTACGTCGACAGCCCCGACGCCCGCGCCAAGTGCGCGGCGGTCCAGCAGAAACTCGTCGACGGAGCGCCGCGCACCGGCGACCGGACCCCGCTGTGGAGCGAGCGCGACTACGTCAAGGCCGCGAGCAGGGTGAAGGCGAGCGTCTTCCTGATCCACGGCATGCAGGACCTCAACGTCCGTATGCAGCACGTCGGTCCGTGGTGGGACGCCCTCGCGAAGAACGGCGTGGAGCGCAAGATCTGGCTCTCCCAGACCGGTCACGTCGACCCCTTCGACTTCCGCCGCGCCACCTGGGTCGACACCCTGCACCGCTGGTTCGACCACGAACTCCTCGGCTACGACAACGGCATCGACCGCGAGCCCGTTGCCGACATCGAACGCCACCCCGACCAGTGGGCCACCTCGAAGTCCTGGCCGCCGCGCGGCACCAGCGCCACGACCCTGCGCCCCGCCGAGGGCAGCCAGGAGGGCGTCGGCACCCTCGGCCTGCGCAAGGGCACCGGCACCGAGACCTTTACCGACAACCCGCAGCTGAGCGAGACCGACTGGGCGGCACGGATCGACACGTCGACGCCCGAGAAGGCGGGCTTCGTGACCGGGCCGCTCACCCGGGACCTGCGCGTGTCCGGCTCCTCCCAGGTCACCGTCACCGCGACCCCGACCACCTCGACGGCCCACCTGTCCGCCGTCCTGGTCGACCTCGGCCCCGACACCATCCGCGACTACGCGGCGAGCGGCGAGGGCATCAGCACGCTCACCGACCGCACCTGCTGGGGCGTGAGCACGACGGGCGACAGCGCCTGCTTCAAGGAGACGCAGGCCAAGACCACCGACGTCGGCTACACGGTCGTCAGCCGCGGCTGAGCCGACCTCGGCAACCACGCCTCCGGCACGGGCGTCCCGCTCACTCCGGGCAAGGCGTACACCATCACCCTCGATCTCGGGGCCACCGACCACGTCGTCCCGGCCGGCCACCGCCTCGCACTGATCGTCGCGGGCACGGACAAGGACCTCATCGACCCGCCGTCCAGCAACCCGACGCTGACGGTGGACCTGTCCCGTACGTCCGCACGCGTGCCGCTCATCGGCGGCGCGGCCGCGTTCGCGCGCGCCACCTCGGGCTCCGCGTCCGCCGCCCCCGAGGCCACGGCCCTCGACGGGGTCCAGGGACCGCGCACCGCCCAGCGCGTCCCGGAGGGAGCCCGGTGATCCGTACCCTGACACTCGCGACGGCGGCCCTGGCCGCGTCCCTCGTCGCGACCCCGTCCGACGCCGCCCCGACCCCGCCCCGCACCGGCTTCGAGGAGTCGGACGGCGCCCGCTGGACAGGGGAGTCCGAGGAACAGGAATTCCTGGCTGCCGTCGACAGGGGGAGCAGCCGTGTCTCCGTCACCTCCGTCGGTACGACGAAACAGGGCCGCCCGCTCCAACTCGTCCAGGTCGGCGCACGGCACGCCCCGGACAAGGTGCTGCTCGTGTGCGTGGCGCCGTACTCGTGCAAGTCGTAGATCACGTCGGGGCGTTGGTCCCGGACGGCCCGCCGCGCAGCGCGCCGGGTACACCACGGGCACGTACGGCATCTGGACCGACCCCGTCACCGGCGACCCGATCCGACAGGTCGCCGGGGACGGCCAGGAGCGCATCCTGCGGAACATGTCCGGAGTCAAGCACGCCCTCGGCCTGCTCATCGAGAGCCGGGTGGAGCCCTGACGGACGTCGATGAAGCGGTCAACAACAAGCGCCGCGTGAACTCCCAACTCGCCGCACTGGAAGGGCTGTTCGGGTTCGCCGACGAGCGCCGGGCCCAGGTCGGGGCCTCGACGGACGCGGCCCGGCGCGCCGGGTACACCGCCACCGGGCCCGTCTACGTCGGCGGCGCGGACAACGACCCGCCCGAACCGGCCGAGGTGATCCAGGACCAGCCCTGCGGCTACCGGCTCACCGCCGACCAGTACGCGGAGGTGAAGGACGAACTCGCCCTGCACGGAGTACGAACGAAGGGCACCAACGTCCCGCTCCGCCAGCCCCTGCGCGCCCTCGTCCCACTGCTCCTCGACGAACGCGCCCCGTACCACCTCACGGTCGGGGAGCCCGACACCGGCTGCTGAGGCGGTTGAGACCGGCGGCAGCTGTGGTAGGCCGTAGGGCACCACGCACAACAGGTGTACGGATGGCTTCCTCGGCAAGGCGCTGCACATGACAGAAGATCTGAAGAAGAGGGGTGGCCGGGAAAGTCCCTCGGACGTTCCCGGCCGTCAGACGGACCGGGTGGTGTTCGGCGTCACCGCCGTCATCACCGTGGCCTTCGTGATCTGGGGCGCGGCGGCGACGGACTCGCTGGAGAGCGTTTCCACGAAGATGCTCAACGGCCTGATCCACAACGGCGGCTGGGCCTTCATGCTGGCCGCCTCGTGTTTCGTGGTCTTCGCGCTGTGGCTGGCAGTCAGCCGCTACGGCCGGATCCACCTCGGCGCCGAAGGCGAGGAACCCGAGTTCCGCACGGTGTCCTGGGTCGCGATGATGTTCAGCGCCGGCATGGGTATCGGCCTGATGTTCTACGGCGTGAGCGAACCGCTCTCGCACTACACGACCCCACCGCCGGGCACCAGCCCCGCCGACTCCGCCGAACGCATGGAGACGGCGATGGCCACCACCCTCTTCCACTGGACGCTGCACCCCTGGGCGATCTACGCGGTGGTCGGCCTCGGCATCGCCTACAGCACCTTCCGCAAACGCCGGCGCCAGACCATCAGCGCGGTCTTCACGCCGCTCATCGGCGAGAAGCACGCCAACGGTGCCGCGGGCCGGGTCATCGACATCCTCGCGATCATCGCCACCGTCTTCGGCTCCGCGGCCTCGCTGGGCCTGGGCGCCCTCCAGATCGGTTCCGGTTTCCAGGAACTGGACTGGATGGACGACGTGAGCACCGGCCTGCTCGTCGCCATCATCGCCGTGCTGACCCTGGCCTTCGTCGCCTCGGCGGTCTCCGGCATCGAGCGGGGCATCCAGTGGCTGTCCAACATCAACATGGTGCTCGCCCTCGTGCTCGCCGTCTTCGTGTTCATCGCGGGCCCCACGATCATCGTCCTCGACCTGCTGCCCACCTCGGTCTTCTCCTACCTCGGTGACCTGCCGCAGCTCGCCGGCCGCACCGAGGCCGCCGCCGGCGAGGGCGTCGCGGACTGGCTCGGCAGCTGGACCGTCTTCTACTGGGCGTGGTGGATCTCCTGGACGCCCTTCGTCGGCATGTTCATCGCCCGTATCAGCCGCGGCCGCACCATCCGGCAGTTCGTCGGCGGCGTCATCCTGGTGCCCAGCACCGTCAGCCTCGTCTGGTTCGCGGTCTTCGGCGGTACGGCGATGAAGCTGAAGGAGGGCGGCGCGCTCGGCGGCGAGTCGACCCCCGAGGGCCAGCTCTTCGGCGTCCTGCAGGAGTTCCCGATCGCGACCGTCACCAGCCTGCTCGTGATGATCCTCGTCGGCATCTTCTTCGTCTCCGGCGCCGACGCCGCGTCCATCGTCATGGGCACGCTCTCCCAGAAGGGCGCCCTGGAGCCGGGCCGGTTCGTCGTCGTGTTCTGGGGTGTGGTGACCGGAGGCGTCGCCGCCATCATGCTGCTCGTCGGCAGCGGCCAGGGCGACGCGCTCACCGGCCTGCAGAACCTCACGATCCTGGCCGCCGCACCCTTCGTCCTCGTGATGATCGGCATGTGCGTCGCCCTCATGCGCGACCTGCGGCAGGACCCGGTCATCGTGCGCGGTGAGATGGGCTCCGAGGCCGTCGCACTCGCCGTGATCGAGGGCCACAAGAGGTACGACGGCGACTTCGAGATCAGGGTCGGCCCCGGCGCGGGCACCGAGACGGAGGGCGACCCACTCGGCCACGACCACGGCTGAGCACGCTCCGGCTCGGGCTCTCAGGGGGCGGCCAGCCCGGCCGCCCCCTCCGCGCATCCCCAGGCCACGGTCACCCCCGCACCGCCGTGACCGTAGTTGTGGACCAACACCCGCCCGCCGGGAAGGAGTTCACGATCCAGCCGGACCGTGCCCCGGGAGGGCCTGAGTCCCACCCGGTGCGCCAGCACCCGTGCCCCGGCGATCTCGGGCCGCAGCGCCGCACACCGCCGTACGATCGCCTCCGCCACCGCGGGATCGGGTTCAAGGGACCACTCGTCCTCGTCCGCGGTGCCGCCCAGCACGAGCCGGCCGGGCTGCGGGAAGAAGTACGCCCTCTCCCCGGCGGCGTCCGTGGAGACCAGCCAGGTGCGGATGCCGGGGTTCTCCACCACGACCAGCTGCCCGCGCACGGGACGCAGGGCCGGGTCCGGCACCAGCTCGCGGGCACCCAGCCCCGTGCAGTTGACCACGACCGGAGCCTCGACCTCGGCCAGGTCCGACACCGTACGCGTCTCGATCGCCCCGCCCGCCGCGAGGAACCGCTCCCGCAGCCACGGCAGATGAGTCGACATGTCGATGAGGGGCAGCCGCGCCCACATCCCCGTCCCGTCGTACTCCTCGGTCGTCGCCGCCCGCAGCCCCGGCAGCCGCGCGCCCGCCCACGCCTGGGACGTGTCCGGATCCGCCTCGCCCTGTACCCCTTCGACCATGCGTACGCCGGTCGCCTCGGGCGAGGCCGCGAGCTCCTCGTAGACGTCCAGCGAGCGCAGCGCCCAGGTACGCGCGAGGGCGACCGGCTCGATCGCGTACGGCCACCACAGCGCCCCGGCAACCGCCGAGGTGGTCCGCTCGACCGGATCCCGCGTCCACACCCGCACCCGTCGGCCGCGCTCGGCCAGCACGACGGCCGTCGTCAACCCGATGACACCGCCACCGACCACGACGACGTCGTCCTTCAGTTCGCTTTTCACGCGGGGACGCTAGCGGAATATGTCATGCCGTGCTCACATCGGGCCCAGTCTGGGGATACTCACAGCATGTCTGCCGAGTACGCGACCTTCGGCCTGGCACCGGCGATGCGTGCCGGTGGAGTCCTCGCCAACGGTGACTACCAAATACACCGGGACTTCGTGGACTTCATCGTCGACGGGCGCCCGCTGCTCTTCCAGCTCTCCGACCTCGACGCCGTCTCCCCACTCGCCTCCGACGTCCCACCCGCGATCTTCACCGCCCAGGTCCGCAGCCTGCTCCTGGAGGCGGACGCGCCGCTGCCCGGCGGCCGCTACGTCGTCTACGGCTGCCCCGAGTGCGAGGACCTGGGGTGCGGCGCCGTCACCGCGGTGATCGACCGCGACGGTGACGACTTCGTCTGGCGGGACTTCGCCTGGCAGACGGACGAACACGCCGACCTGGAGCGCAACGGCTACCACGGCATCGGCCCGTTCCGCTTCCACGGCGCCGAATACCGTGCGGCGCTCACCTCCCTCCTGGACACCTCCGCCGACACCCCCCGACGCCGCGTCCTGCTCATCGGCGCCCGCGTCGCCCTCCTCGCCAAGCTCGCCGCCGCCCTGCGCACCATCGGCATCGGCGCCGACATCACCCGCGACGCGCACGACGTCCCCGCCGACGAACTGCGCGCCTACGGCGCGGTCGCCTTCGGCCGAGCGATCACCGAGGAGGAACGCGCCGCCGTACGTCACTCCTTCGAGCGCGCGGGAGTCGACGTGGTCTACGTCGACGGCCTCGCCCCCATCGTCCCCCTCCTCGTCGCCCAGATAGAGAACGCCCTGGACCGCAGCCCCCTGGAGCGGCGCCGCCTCACCCGCCTGGTGGCCGCCGACGGCGAGGCGGGCGTCGAGGTCACCTCCCCGTGCCGGGTCCGCCTCACCGCGTACCGCCTCGACCGCCTCTACCGCATCCACACCCACGAGGTCTTCGACGGCATCCTGGAACCGGGCCGTCATCGCATCGCCCTGGACGCCAGGGCAGTGAAGGGGGAGTCCTTCGTGGTGGCCCGGACGTCGGGGAGTGTGCTGGTGGAGGCGATGGCCCACTGAGAAACCGGGACGCGGTCCGCCGGGGCGGGCCACTATCATCGGCGGTCTGATGACTGCCACCCTCGTCGCCAAGAACCTCGCCGCCGGCCACGGCGACCGCTCCCTGTTCTCCGGGCTCGACCTCGTCGTCGCGCCCGGAGACGTCATCGGGCTGGTCGGAGCCAACGGCGCGGGCAAGTCCACGCTGCTCCGGATGCTCGCCGGCCTCCTCGCCCCCGAGGAGGGCGAGCTGCGTCTGTCCCCGCCGACGGCGACCGTCGGCCACCTGCCGCAGGAGCCGGAGCGACGGCCCGGCGAGTCCGTACGGGAGTTCCTCGCGCGCCGCACCGGAGTCGCGGAGGCCCAGCACACGATGGACGTGGCGACCCAGGCCCTGGTCGACGGCGCACCGGGCGCCGACGACGCCTACGCGACGAGCCTGGAGCGCTGGCTCGACCTCGGCGGTGCCGACCTGGACGAGCGGGCGGAAGAGGTCGCCGACACGCTCGGCCTCGCCGTCGACCTCGACCAGCCGATGACGTCGCTGTCGGGCGGCCAGGCGGCCCGAGCGGGCCTCGCCTCCCTCCTCCTGTCCCGCTACGACGTCTTCCTCCTCGACGAGCCGACCAACGACCTCGACCTGGACGGCCTGGAGCGCCTCGAACGCTTCGTGAGCGGCCTGCGCGCCGGTACCGTCGTCGTCAGCCACGACCGCGAGTTCCTCACCCGCACGGTCACCAAGGTCCTCGAACTCGACCTGGCCCAGCAGCAGATCACCCTCTACGGCGGCGGCTACGAGGCCTACCTGGAGGAGCGGGAGGTCGCCCGCCGGCATGCCCGCGGCGACTACGAGGAGTACGCCGACAAGAAGGCCGCCCTCCAGGAGCGGGCCCAGATCCAGCGTTCCTGGATGGACAAGGGCGTGAAGAACGCGCGCCGCAAGGCGGGCAACGACAACGACAAGATCGGCCGCAAGTTCCGCAGCGAGGCGAGCGAGAAGCAGGCCGCCAAGGCCCGCCAGACCCAGCGCATGATCGAACGCCTCGACGTCGTGGAGGAACCCCGCAAGGAGTGGGACCTGCGCATGGAGATCGCGTCGGCCCCCCGCTCGGGCGCGGTCGTCGCGACCCTGCGCGACGCCGAGGTCCGGCGCGGCGACTTCGTGCTCGGCCCGGTGTCCCTCCAGATCGACTGGGCGGACCGGGTGGCGGTGACGGGAGCGAACGGCGCGGGCAAGTCGACGCTGCTCGGTGCCCTGCTGGGGCGCGTCCCGCTGGACGCGGGTGCGGCCGCTCTCGGCTCCGGTGTCCTGGTCGGCGAGGTCGACCAGGCCCGCAAGCTGTTCCACGGCACGGAAGCCCTCCTGGAGGCCTTCGGTGCTGCCGTCCCGGACACCGAACCGGCCGAAGTCCGCACGCTCCTGGCCAAGTTCGGCCTCAAGGCGGCCCACGTCCTGCGCCCGGCATCGACGCTCTCCCCGGGCGAGCGCACCAGGGCGGCGCTGGCCCTGCTCCAGGGCCGAGGCGTGAACCTCCTGGTCCTCGACGAGCCGACCAACCACCTGGACCTGCCGGCGATCGAGCAGCTGGAGTCGGCGCTGGACGCCTACGAGGGCACGCTCCTCCTGGTCACCCACGACCGCCGCATGCTGGACGCGATCCACGTGACCCGCCGCCTGGAGGTGGCCGACGGCAAGGTGACGGAGCGCTAGGACGAGGTCAGACGCCGAGCCAGGCCCGGATACTCGACCACGCACCCGTCCTCGTCGACCTCCAGGTCGCTGCGGAAGTCGCCGGAGGCGAAGCGCACCAGCCCCGAGCCGAGGTGGGTGTAGGTCTGCCGGGACGGCTCCACGGTCAGATCGGGCACGGACACCCACGCCATGAGGAACTCCCGCTCACCGGGTGCCCGATGGAGGCCGTGCCGCAGCACCGGCATGGTGTTGGTCAGCGGGCACAGGCCGAGGTCGCAGTCGAGGGCGCCGTCGGCCTGGGCGATCCGCTCGCCGTTCGCGGTCCACCGTCCCTCGCCGTCGTGGCGCAGGTCGAGGAGGTGGGTGCCGTGCGTGGTGGCGGCCTCCACCAGCAGCCGACGGGTGACGAAGCCGTCGGTCGTGTCGAGCGCGTACGAGATCCAGTACGTCTCGGGCACGGTACCGATGGCCCTGCCACGTGCCCGGAGCGTCCTTTCGTCGAGGTCGATCCAGGCCGTTTCGTAGCCCTCGCTCCCGGACACGTCCCAGGTGATCACACGTGATGTCCGCATGGCGCCACCTTACGGACGAACCGGCCCGGACCCTCCGTGGCGTACCGGAGAGTCCGGGCCGGACGGGTCAACCCCTGCCGCTCAGCGCCGGCCCTTCTTGGGGTCGACGAGCCCCGCCTTGCGCAGGGCGTCGGCCATCGCGCTGTTGGCGGGCGGCGGAGCCTGGCGCGAGCCGCCGCCGCCACCGCCCCGGTTCTGCCGCTGCTGCGGCGGGCGTCCGCCCCGCTGCCGACGCTCGCCGCCGCCCGCGGCCGGCTGCCGCTCCTTGGGGGCCGCCTCGTCGTCGAGGCGGAGCGTCAGCGAGATCCGCTTGCGCGGGATGTCGACGTCCAGCACCTTCACCTTGACGATGTCGCCCGGCTTCACCACGTCCCGCGGGTCCTTGACGAACGTCTTCGACATCGCGGAGACGTGCACCAGGCCGTCCTGGTGGACGCCGACGTCCACGAACGCCCCGAAGGCCGCCACGTTCGTGACCACGCCCTCGAGGATCATCCCGGAGGACAGGTCGGAGATCTTCTCGACTCCCTCCTTGAAGGTGGCCGTCTTGAACGCGGGCCGAGGGTCGCGCCCCGGCTTCTCCAGCTCCTTGAGGATGTCGGTCACCGTCGGCAGACCGAACGTCTCGTCGACGAAGTCCTGCGGCTTCAGCGAGCGCAGCACACCGGTGTTGCCGACGAGCGACGCCACTTCCTGGCCCGCGGTCTTCACCATCCGCCGTACGACGGGATACGCCTCCGGGTGCACGCTGGACGCGTCGAGCGGGTCGTCGCCCTCGCGGATCCGAAGGAAGCCCGCGCACTGCTCGTACGCCTTGGGGCCCAGCCGTGCCACCCCCTTGAGCTGCGCGCGGGACTTGAACGGGCCGTTCGTGTCCCGGTGCGCCACGATGTTCTCGGCGAGCCCGGACGAGATGCCGGAGACCCGGGCGAGCAGGGGCGCGGACGCGGTGTTCACATCGACACCCACGCCGTTCACACAGTCCTCCACCACCGCGTCCAGCGAACGCGACAGCTTCACCTCGGACAGGTCGTGCTGGTACTGGCCGACACCGATGGACTTCGGGTCGATCTTCACCAGCTCGGCCAGCGGGTCCTGCAGCCGCCGGGCGATGGAGACCGCGCCGCGCAGCGACACGTCCATGTCCGGCAGTTCCTGCGAGGCGAACGCGGAGGCCGAGTACACGGAGGCGCCCGCCTCCGACACCATCACCTTGGTGAGGTTCAACTCGGGGTGCTTGGCGATCAGTTCACCGGCGAGCTTGTCGGTCTCCCGGGACGCCGTGCCGTTGCCGATGGCGACCAGCTCGACCGCGTGCTCCTTCGAGAGGCGGGCCAGCTTGGCGATCGCCTCGTCCCACTTGTTCGCCGGGACATGCGGGTGGATGACGTCCGTCGCCACCACCTTGCCGGTCGCGTCGACCACGGCGACCTTGACGCCGGTACGGAAACCGGGGTCCAGCCCCAGTGTCGCGCGCGTGCCGGCCGGGGCGGCGAGCAGCAGGTCGCGGAGGTTCGACGCGAAGACGTTGACGGCCTCGTCCTCGGCGGCCGTCCGCAGCCGCAGCCTGAGGTCGATGCCGAGGTGCACGAGCAGACGGGTGCGCCAGGCCCAACGGACCGTGTCCTGCAGCCACTTGTCGGCCGGACGGCCCCGGTCGGTGATCCCGAACCGGTGCGCCACCATCCCCTCGTACGAGGAAGGCCCCTCCGTCGCCTCCTCGGGTTCCAGGACGAGGTCGAGGACGTCCTCCTTCTCGCCGCGCAGCATCGCGAGGATGCGGTGCGAGGGCAGCTCGGTGAACGGCTCGGCGAAGTCGAAGTAGTCGGCGAACTTGGCGCCCGCCTCCTCCTTGCCCTCCCGCACCTTGGCGGCCAGCCGCCCGCGCACCCACATCCGCTCGCGCAGTTCACCGATCAGGTCGGCGTCCTCCGAGAACCGCTCGGTGAGGATCGCCCGGGCGCCGTCGAGAGCCGCCTGCGGATCGGCGACACCCTTGTCGGCGTCGACGAAAGCGGCGGCCGCGGCGAACGGATCCACGCTCGGATCGCTGAGCAGCCCTTCCGCCAGCGGCTCGAGACCGGCCTCGCGCGCGATCTGCGCCTTGGTGCGCCGCTTCGGCTTGAACGGCAGGTAGATGTCCTCCAGCCGCGCCTTGGTCTCGGCACCGCGGATCCGCGCCTCGAGCTCGGGCGTCAGCTTGCCCTGCTCGCGCACCGATTCCAGGATCGCCGTCCGCCGCTCCTCCAGCTCCCGCAGATAGCGCAACCGTTCCTCGAGCGTGCGCAGCTGCGCGTCGTCGAGCATCTCGGTCGCTTCCTTGCGGTAGCGGGCGATGAAGGGCACCGTCGAACCGCCGTCGAGCAGTTCCACGGCAGCCCTGACCTGCCGCTCCCGTACGCCGAGTTCCTCGGCGATCCTGCCTTCGATCGACCCTGCGAGGGGTGTCGTCACGATCCCGTACCGCCTTCTCCACTGAGGTTGCGCGGCAATTGTGGCAGGTGACACCGACAGTCGGGGATCAGGGCGGCAACCCGGCGGGGCGGGCCGTCAGGCCCGGCGGCTGCGCGTCGAACCCGAGGCACCCCCGAAGAGGCGGGCCAGAGCCCTGAAGGGCAGCGTCACGACGGTGGCGATGGCACCACCGATCTGGCGCAGAACGTCTGCGATCGCACGGAACACGTGATTCCCCTTTCCTCTCCCGACACCGTGGCCGGGACGGCCGAGTACCTCGGAGATCGCCGCCCATGCGCGCGACTCCACGTCCGATGGCAGTAAAGGTGGGTTACTCGTCATTGCAGCCAGCCGGCCGTCGGCGAAGAATCGGCCGCATGCCGCAGCGAACCGTCCTCGTCGTCCTCTTCGACGGCGTCCAGAGCCTGGACGTCTCCGGCCCCGTCGAGGTCTTCGCCGGGGCCGAGACGTGCGCCCCGGGCACGTACCGCGTCCGCACGGCCTCCGTGGACGGCGCTCCGGTGCGCACCTCCAGCGGCCTGACCCTCGTACCGGACGAGACCCTCACCGGTACACCCCGCCCGCACACCCTTCTCGTCCCGGGCGGCCAGGGCACCCGCACCCCCGACCCGCGCCTGACCGCCTGGCTGCGCGAGCACGGCCCGCGCGCGCGGCGCCTCGTCTCCGTCTGCACCGGCGCGATCCTGCTCGCCGAGGCGGGCCTGCTGGACGGCCGCCGCGCCACCACCCACTGGGCGTACTGCGACACACTCGCCCGCGACCACCCCGCCATCGAGGTAGACCCGGCCCCCATCTACGTACGGGACGGGCACGTCTTCACCTCGGCGGGCGTCACCTCCGGCATCGACCTCGCCCTGGCCCTCGTCGAGGAGGACCTGGGCCGGGACGTGGCGCTCATCGTCGCCCGTCACCTGGTCGTCTTCCTGCGCAGGCCCGGAAACCAGGCCCAGTTCAGCGCCCAGCTGGCTGCCCAGACCGCCCGGCGCGAACCGCTGCGCGATGTCCAGCAGTGGATCACCGAGCATCCCGCCGGCGACCTGAGCGTCGAGTCGCTCGCCGAACGCGCCCGCCTGTCACCCCGCCACTTCGCCCGCGCCTTCCGCGCCGAGACCGGCATGACGCCCGGCCGCTACGTGGACCGCGTCCGCCTCGAACACGCCCGCCGCCTCCTGGAGGACACCGGCGACGGAGTCGAGGAGATCTCCCGGGCCAGCGGCTACGGCACCCCCGAGGCCATGCGCCGCGCCTTCCTCAAGGCGCTCGGCGCGGCCCCGGCGGAGTACCGCCGCCGGTTCAGCCCCGCACCCGCCCGCTGAAAGGAAACAGATGCAGATCGCCATCGTCCTCTTCGAGCGCTTCACCGCCCTGGACGCCGTCGGCCCGTACGAGACGCTGGGCCGCCTCCCGGACGCGGAGACCGTCTTCGTCGCCGAGCGGACCGGCCCCGTGCGCACCGAAACCGGGAACCTCGCCCTCACCGCCGACCGGACGCTCGCCGAGGTGCCGAGCCCCGACATCGTGGTCGTGCCCGGCGGTCCCGGCCAGACCCCGCAGATGGAGAACGACACCCTGCTGGACTGGCTGCGCACCGCCGACGCCACCAGCACCTGGACGACCTCCGTGTGCTCCGGCTCCCTGCTGCTCGCCGCCGCCGGACTCCTCGAGGGGCGCCGAGCGACCTCCCACTGGCTGGCGCTCGACTTCCTGAAGCGGTTCGGGGCCGAGCCGACGGGGGAGCGGGTCGTCTTCGACGGCAAGTACGTCACCGCGGCCGGCGTCTCCGCCGGCATCGACATGGGCCTGACCCTGCTCGGCAGGATCGCGGGCGACGAACACGCGCAGGCCGTACAGCTGTTGACGGAGTACGACCCGCAGCCGCCCTACGACGCCGGATCCCCGGACAAGGCCCCGGCGCACCTCGTCGAGGAGTTCCGCGGCAAGAGCCGTTTCATCCTGACGTAGGCACGTTCCATGTGAAGCGTGGCTGTCTGCGCTCCAGGAACGCGGCGACGCCCTCCGAGGTGTCGCCGCTGCCGCGCGCCTGTTCGGTCCAGTACGCGTCGCGGTCCGTACGTCCGTTCGCGTACTCCTTCGCCGCGGCCTGCGTCAGCTGCGAGCGGGACACCAGGATCCGCGTGAACTCCGCGACGCGCTTGGCGAGTTCGCCCTCGGGCAGCACCTCGTCCACCAGGCCGGTGCGCAGCGCCCGTTCCGCGCCGATCAACTCGCCCGAGAACAGCAGGTACTTGGCGGCAGCCGGGCCCACCAACGACACCAACCGCCGGGTGGAGGAGGCCGGATACACGATTCCGAGCTTCGCCGGAGTCACCCCGAACAGCGCGCCCTCCTCGGCGAACCGCAGATCGCAGGCCGCCGCGAGCTGTGACCCGCCGCCCACACAGTGACCGCGGACCGCCGCGAGCGTCGGCTTCGGGAAGCCGGCGAGGGCCTCTTCGGCACGCACGGCCAGTGTCTGCGCCTCCTCCGGAGACCCCCGTAGCGTGGAGATGTCGGCCCCCGCGCAGAACGTCCCGCCCTCACCGGTCAGCACCAGCGCCCGTACGTCGGGATCGGCGGCCAGCGCCTGGAGCAGCGGCGGCAGCGCGCGCCACATCGCGGCCGTCATGGCGTTGCGCTTGGCCGGATGGTGGACGACGACGGTGGCGACCGAGTCGGTGACGGTGTGCAGCAGCTGCGGCTCCATGGGCCGGATGCTATCCGCCCAGGTGGACAGGCGATCAAGAGAGGTCGTGAGCGGCAGGCGGTACGCATCGCGCGCGGTGGCCGTCAAACCCGTACAACCCGAATAGTTCGCGAAGGCTGCGCGAGGGGGACAGGAGCGGTCCCACATCTGACGGTGTCATACGCCAACGGTCAGAAGTGCTCGATATCTGCTGACTTCTGTTCAGCTCTTCGGGGCGGAGCAGCTCGTTGCCAACACTCGAGATGTGGTGACAATCGAGCGCAAGGGTGGCGACCGGACAATGGAAGACCATGGGCGCGGGTCGGCCCCACGCCCAGCAGGCGGCACGGACGAGCCCCTCGACCCGAGGCCGCCGGATCCGTTGCCGTACGAGGGGGTGTGGCGGTTCACCGCTCCCGCCGTCGACGTCTCGGTCCCACAGGCGCGACATGCCGTACGGGACCTGCTGCACCGCCAGGGAGTGCCGGTCTCGGACGACCTCGTCCAGGGGCTGCTGCTGATCGTCTCGGAGCTGGTCACCAATGCGGTGAGGCATGCGGCGCTGCTTTCGCCGATGCTCGCCGTGGAGATCGCCGTCGGCGCGGAATGGGTGCGGGTGGCCGTGGAGGACAACCACCCCTACCGCCCGACCGCCCTGGAGGCCGACCACGGCCAGACCGGTGGCCGCGGACTCCTTCTGGTGCGCGAGATCACCAGGGAGGCGGGTGGGGTGTGCGACGTCGAGCACACCACGAGCGGCGGCAAGGTGATCTGGGTCGCCCTGCCGCTCAAGCCCGCGCGGGTGCCGTAGGGCTCACCAGCCGGCGGACGCGCCCGTCAGCTCCCTGACCGCGGGTCGGGCCGCGTCCAGGACGGTCATGAACCAGGAGGAGAAGGTGTCCTTCTCGTGTCGCTCCGACAGCTCGGCGGGCGTCGCGAAGGCCGTCGCGCCGACCTCCTCCGGGTCCGGCCGCAGCGGGGACTGCACCAGCCCCACGAAGAGGTGGTTGTACTCCTGCTCGACCAGGCCCGAGGCCGGGTCGGGGTGGTTGTAGCGGACCGTGCCCGCCTCGGCGAGCAGCGACGGGGAGACACCGAGCTCCTCGTACGTCCGCCGGGCGGCCGCGGCGAAGGGCGCCTCACCGGGGTAGGGGTGGCCGCAGCAGGTGTTGGACCAGACGCCGGGGGAGTGGTACTTGCCCAGGGCACGCTGCTGGAGCAGCAGCCGGCCCCGCTCGTCGAAGAGGAACACCGAGAAGGCGCGGTGCAGCTGCCCCGGCGGCTGATGGGCGGCGAGCTTCTCCGCGGTGCCGATCGTCACACCGTTCTCGTCGACCAGTTCCAGCAAAATCGCGTCCACGGTGCCGTTCGACGAACTGTGCGTCGCGGTGGCAGGTGTGATCGGCATACCCATCCTTCGCATTGGTCTTCGCGCCCCAAGTGTGCCGTACGAATCCGGCACTCCCGGCAGTTGATCGTGCCCGGCGCGGCGGCTGCGGAACCGTTCGGGGCGGGGCTGTGAGCATGAGGACGCAGCCGCGCACCGGACCGATGCGTTCCGTCGGAACCCGTGTTTCAGGGGCCGTACCGGTGTGTCAGTGACACAGTCGCGCCTCGTGCTCCGCGTGCCCGCTCGGCTCCAGCTGGAAGGTGCAGTGCTCCACGTCGAAGTGGTGGCCGAGGCAGCCCTGGAGCTCGTGCAGCATCTTCTCGTGGCCGATCGCGCTCAGGACGTCGGAGCGCACGACCACGTGCGCGGACAGGACCGGCATCCCGGACGTGATCGTCCAGGCGTGCAGGTCGTGGACGTCCTCGACACCGTCCAGGGCGAGTATGTGGGCCCGAACCTCCGCGATGTCGACGTCCTTGGGGGCCGCCTCCAACAGCACGTCCAGGGTCTCGCGCAGCAGCTTCCAGGTGCGCGGCACGATCATCAGGCCGATCACGAGCGAGGCGATCGGGTCGGCGGCCTGCCAGCCGGTGGTGAGGATCACGACCGCCGAGATCAGCACCGCGACCGAGCCCAGTGCGTCCGCGGCCACCTCCAGGAACGCGCCGCGCACGTTCAGACTGTCCTTCTGTCCGCGCATCAGCAGCGACAGCGAGATCATGTTCGCGACCAGACCGATCGCGCCGAACACGATGGTTAGCCCGCCCTCGGTCCCGGCGGGCGTCAGGAACCGGTGGACCGCCTCGTACAGGACGTATCCGCCGACCCCGAGCAGCAGCAGGCAGTTGGCGAGGGCGGCGAGGATCTCGGCGCGGGCCAGCCCGAAGGTGCGCCGATCGCTCGGCGGGAGGCTCCCGAAGTGGATCGCCAGAAGTGCCATGCCGAGGCCCAGCGCGTCGGTCGCCATGTGCGCCGCGTCGGCGACCAGCGCCAGCGAGTCGGCGACCACGCCTCCGATGATCTCGACCACCATGACGCCGAGCGTGATGGACAGCGCGACCCGCAGCCGCCCGCGGTACGCCGCGGTCGCCGTACCGCCGGCCGACGCACCGTGCGTATGCCCGTGCGCGTGCCCGTGATCGTGCCCAGCCCCCATGAAAGCGTCCTCCTGATGTTCCGCCCGGGATCACAGTGAACTACGGGTGGGGGGTATGGGGCAACGCGGCACTGAACACCGTTGTCATGTGCCCTGACCTGCAGAAACGATCCGCAGGTCAGGGCGTCGGCGATGCTTCGCCGGCCCGTTCGCGGCTCACCCGCCGTGGTGCCGCAGCCACCCCTGCCAGGCCGACTCGACCATCTCGCGCACCTCGCGCCGGGCCGTCCAGCCCAGCTCCTCGGCGGCCCGCGAGGCCGAGGCGACCGCGCGGGGCGCGTCTCCGGGGCGCCGGGCCTCGACGAGGGGCGGCCGTCGGTCCCCGCTCACCTCGCCGATGACCGTGATCAGTTCGCGTACGGATACGCCCTCGCCGCGACCGATGTTGACCGTCAGGTCACCGGGAGTGGTGGCTCCGGTCAGTCGCCGGGCCGCAGCGAGGTGGGCCTCGGCGAGATCGGCGACATGGATGTAGTCACGGATGCAGGTGCCGTCCGGCGTCGGATAGTCGTCGCCGAAGATCCGCGGAGCCTCGTCACGGGTGAGCCGGTCGAAGACCATGGGAACGATGTTGAAGACGCCCGTGTCCGCCAGCTCCGGCGCGGCCGCCCCGGCGACGTTGAAGTAGCGCAGGCACACGGTCGAGATCCCGTGCGCCCGGCCCGCCGCCCGCACCAGCCACTCCCCGGCGAGCTTGGTCTCGCCGTACGGGTTCACCGGGTCGCACGGAGTGTCCTCCGTGATCAGGTCCACGTCGGGGTTGCCGTACACGGCTGCCGAGGAGGAGAAGAGGAAGCGCTCGACACCGGCCTCGGCGACCGCCTCCAGGAGCGTGGCGAGACCGCCCACGTTCTCCCGGTAGTAGCGCGCCGGCTGCGCCACGGACTCGGCGACCTGCTTGCGCGCCGCGAGGTGCACCACACCCGTCACCCCGTGCTCGGCGCACACCCGCTTCAGCAGGTCCGCGTCCAGCGACGAGCCGTGGACGAGCGGGACGTGTGCCGGGAGCCGTGCGGGCACCCCGGTGGAGAGGTCGTCAAGGACGAGGACGCGCTCTTCGGCGTCGGTCATGGCCCGCGCCACATGTGCCCCGATGTACCCGGCACCGCCGGTGATCAGCCATGTCATGGTCGCCCACCCTATGCCGAGGCTCCGACGCCGCGCGCAATGTCCTGTATGCCCGCTCTGGGGGCGCAGGTTTGTGGGCGGAGCCCGCAATCACCGATGATGATCGCGGCAAAGGCCGGTGGAGACGGTGCTGATCTGCCCGTGAACGGGCGGTGAACACGGCCTTCCGGGGATCCGATAGCCTCTGCCGACATGCCGCCCGGCTGGTGCAGCCAGCCACGCCAAGGGGCGCCCCACCATGCACATGCCCGGCGCCCCCCGCGTCGGCACTCAGGGAGTGAGTTCGGTTGTCGACCGCCATCCTCACCGGTCAGCCGGTCCCCGGATCGTCGATCGAGGGCGATCTGCGGTCCCTCGGCTTCGACGTCCGGATAGCCGCCGACACCGCCGACGCCGAGGCGCTCCTCGCCCAGGTGCCGGGTGACCAGCGGGCCGCCGTGGTCGACGCCCGCTTCGTGGGCCACGTCCACGCCCTGCGCCTCGGCCTCACCGACCCCCGCTTCCCGCTCGCCGCGGTGCCGGGCGCCGTGACCGCCCAGCCCGCCGGCCGCCAGGCCCTGACCCGGGCGGTGGCCCGCGAGAACTCCGCCGGCGGCGGTACGGCCGTCGCCGTCGACAGCCTCGCCGACCGCATCGTCACCGCCCTCGCGGCCGACGGCACCGACGTGCACCGCCCCGAGCTCGGCAGCCTGGTCGCCGAAGTCCCGGCCGACCCGCAGGCCCGCAACGAGGCACGGCAGGCCGTCGCCGCCGTCGACGACGAAGCCGTACGCCTGAAGTCGGCCGTGAAGGCCCGCGACGGCTTCTTCACCACCTACTGCATCAGCCCGTACTCCCGCTACATCGCCCGCTGGTGCGCCCGCCGGGGCCTGACCCCGAACCAGGTCACCACCGCCTCCCTGATCACCGCGCTGATCGCGGCGGGCTGCGCGGCCACCGGCACCCGCGAAGGCTTCGTCGCGGCCGGCATCCTGCTGATCTTCTCCTTCGTCCTCGACTGCACCGACGGACAACTCGCCCGCTACTCCCTGCAGTACTCGACGCTCGGCGCCTGGCTGGACGCCACCTTCGACCGGGCCAAGGAGTACGCCTACTACGCGGGCCTCGCCCTGGGAGCCGCCCGAGGCGGCGAAGACGTATGGGCCCTCGCCCTCGGCGCGATGGTCCTGCAGACCTGCCGGCACGTCGTGGACTTCTCCTTCAACGAGGCCAACCACGACGCCACCGCCAACACCAGCCCCACGGCTGCCCTTTCGGACAAGCTCGACAGCGTCGGGTGGACCGTGTGGGTGCGCCGGATGATCGTCCTGCCGATCGGCGAGCGCTGGGCGATGATCGCCGTCCTCACCGCGGTGACCACTCCTCGTATCACCTTCTACGCGCTGCTCATCGGGTGCGCGTTCGCGGCGACGTACACGACGGCGGGGCGCGTGCTGCGGTCGCTGACGCGGAAGGCGCGGCGCACGGACCGGGCCGCTCAGGCCCTGGCGGACCTCGCGGACAACGGGCCGCTCGCCTCACTTGTGGCGCATGCCACCCGCGCCCGCCTCGGCACCCCGCTGCTGGTGGCGCTGGCCGGGACCATTGTCCTCGCCGTGTCTCTCTTCTCCGGAGCGACCTGGGCGCCGGTCGCGGGTGCCGTCGTGTACACCATCACCGCCGGCCAGGCGCTGTACCGCCCCCTCAAGGGCTCCCTCGACTGGCTCGTCCCCCCGCTCTTCCGCGCCGCCGAATACGGCACCGTCCTGGTACTGGCGGCCCAAGCGGACGTGAACGGGGCCCTTCCTGCGGCTTTCGGCCTGGTGGCGGCCGTCGCCTACCATCACTACGACACGGTGTACCGCATCCGCGGCAACGCCGGAGCGCCCCCGGCCTGGCTGGTGCGCGCCATCGGGGGGCACGAAGGGCGGACGCTGCTCGTCACCGTTCTGGCTGCGGTGCTCACCGCTTCGCAGTTCAAGGTCGCGCTCACGGTCCTCGCCGTGGCCGTCGCCCTGGTGGTGCTCGTCGAGAGCATCCGCTTCTGGGCGTCCTCCGGGGCGCCCGCCGTACACGATGAAGGAGAACCCGCATGATCGGCCTCGTGCTGGCGGCCGGCGCCGGACGGCGTCTGCGCCCCTACACCGACAGCCTTCCCAAGGCGCTGGTGCCGGTGGGGCCCGCGGGCATAGAGGGCGAACCGACGGTCCTGGACCTGACACTCGGCAACTTCGCCGAGATCGGTCTGACCGAGGTCGGGATCATCGTCGGCTACCGCAAGGAAGCGGTGTACGAGCGCAAGGCGGCCCTGGAGCAGAAGTACGGCCTCAAGCTCACCCTCATCGACAACGACAAGGCCGAGGAGTGGAACAACGCCTACTCCCTCTGGTGCGGCCGTGACGCCCTCAAGGACGGTGTGATCCTCGCCAACGGCGACACCGTCCACCCGGTCTCCGTCGAGAAGACGCTGCTCGCCGCCCGCGGCGACGGCAAGAAGATCATCCTTGCCCTCGACACGGTGAAGTCCCTCGCGGACGAGGAGATGAAGGTCGTCGTCGACCCCGCCAAGGGCATGACGAAGATCACCAAGCTGATGGACCCGTCCGAGGCCACCGGTGAGTACATCGGCGTCACCCTCATCGAGGGCGACGCCGCCCCGGAGCTGGCCGACGCGCTGAAGACGGTCTGGGAGACCGACCCGCAGCAGTTCTACGAGCACGGCTACCAGGAGCTGGTGAACCGCGGCTTCCGGATCGACGTGGCGCCGATCGGCGACGTCAAGTGGGTGGAGATCGACAACCACGACGATCTCGCCCGTGGACGGGAGATCGCGTGCCTCTACTGACCCGGCTCATCCCCGCGCCGGTCGTCGTCGACATCCGCCCGGGTGCCCTGGACGACCTGGTCGGCGTCCTCGCCGACGAGCGCATCTCGCACTCCGGCAGGCTCGCCATCGCCGTCAGCGGCGGCTCCGGCGCCAAGTTGCGGGAGCGCCTCGCCCCCTCGCTGACCGGCGCCACCTGGTACGAGGTCGGCGGCGGCACCCTCGACGACGCGGTCCGGCTGGCCGGTGACATAAAGGCCGGCCACTACGACGCGGTCGTGGGCCTCGGCGGCGGCAAGATCATCGACTGCGCCAAGTTCGCCGCGGCACGCGTGGGCCTCCCGCTGGTCGCCGTACCGACGAACCTCGCGCACGACGGCCTGTGCTCGCCGGTCGCCACCCTCGACAACGACGCCGGGCGCGGCTCCTACGGTGTGCCGAACCCGATCGCGGTCGTCATCGACCTCGACGTCATCCGCGAGGCGCCGGTGCGCTTCGTGCGGGCGGGCATCGGCGACGCGATCTCCAACATCTCCGCGATCGCCGACTGGGAGCTCGCCAACCGCGTCAAGGGCGAGAAGATCGACGGCCTCGCCGCCGCGATCGCCCGCCAGGCCGGTGAGGCGGTCCTCAGGCACCCCGGCGGCATCGGGGACACCGGTTTCCTCCAGGTCCTCGCCGAGGCGCTGGTCCTCAGCGGTATCGCGATGTCGGTGTCCGGCGACTCACGGCCGTCCTCCGGGGCGTGCCACGAGATCAACCACGCCTTCGACCTGCTCTTCCCCAAGCGGGCGGCCGCCCACGGCGAGCAGTGCGGACTGGGCGCGGCCTTCGCGATGTACCTGCGCGGGGCCCACGAGGAGTCGGCCTACATGGCCGAGGTACTGCGCCGGCACGGGCTGCCGGTGCTGCCGGAGGAGATCGGCTTCACGGTGGCCGAGTTCGTCCGCGCCGTGGAGTTCGCCCCCGAGACCAGGCCCGGCCGCTACACGATCCTCGAACACCTCGACCTCAAGACCGAACAGATCAAGGACATCTACGCCGACTATGTCAAGGCCATCGGTAGCTGAACTCCGTCCGGTCGTCCACCCCGCAGGGGTGAAGGACCGGCGCAGCGGTGAGCACTGGATGGGGCGCCTCTACATGCGCGAGGTGTCCCTGCGGGTCGACCGCTACCTGGTCAACACCAGGGTCACGCCCAACCAGCTCACGTACCTGATGACCGTCTTCGGCGTCCTCGCGGCCCCGGCACTCCTGGTGCCGGGGATCCCGGGCGCCGTGCTCGGCGTGGTGTGCGTCCAGATGTACCTGCTGCTGGACTGCGTCGACGGCGAGATCGCGCGCTGGAAGAAGCAGTACTCGCTCGGCGGTGTCTACCTGGACCGGGTCGGCGCCTATCTGACCGACGCCGCGGTACTCGTCGGCTTCGGACTGCGCGCCGCCGACCTGTGGGGCTCCGGGCGCATCGACTGGCTGTGGGCCTTCCTCGGCACCCTGGCCGCACTCGGCGCCATCCTGATCAAGGCCGAGACCGACCTCGTCGGTGTCGCCCGCCACCAGGGCGGCCTGCCCCCGGTCAAGGAAGCGGCGTCCGAGCCGCGCTCCTCGGGCATGGCGCTGGCCCGCAAGGCCGCCGCGGCGCTGAAGTTCCACCGGCTGGTGCTCGGGATCGAGGCGTCCCTGCTGATCCTGGTCCTGGCGGTCCTGGACCAGGTGCGCGACGACCTGTTCTTCTCCCGGCTCGGCGTCGCGGTGCTGGCCGGCATAGCGCTCCTGCAGACCCTGCTGCACCTCGTGTCCATCCTCGCGTCGAGCAGACTGCGGTGAGTGCCGTGACATCCTCCCTCAAGGTCGGCGCGGTCATCATCACCATGGGCAACCGCCCCGACGAACTGCGCGCCCTGCTCGACTCGGTCGCCAAGCAGGACGGCGCCCCGGTCGAGGCGGTCGTCGTCGGCAACGGCTCGCCCGTCCCGGACGTCCCCGAAGGCGTCCGTACGATCGAACTGCCGGAGAACCTGGGCATCCCCGGCGGCCGCAACGTCGGCATCGAGGCCTTCGGCCCCAGCGGCCGCGACGTCGACATATTGCTTTTCCTCGACGACGACGGCCTGCTCGCCGGCCACGACACCGCCGAACTGTGCCGCCAGGCCTTCCAGGCCGACCCCGAGCTCGGCATCATCAGCTTCCGCATCGCCGACCCCGAGACCGGTGTCACCCAACGCCGCCACGTCCCGCGGCTGCGCGCCTCCGACCCGATGCGCTCCTCCCGGGTCACCACCTTCCTCGGCGGCGCCAACGCCGTCCGCACCCAGGTACTCGCCGAAGTCGGCGGCCTCCCGGACGAGTTCTTCTACGCCCACGAGGAAACCGACCTGGCATGGCGGGCCCTCGACGCGGGCTGGATGATCGACTACCGGTCCGACATGGTGCTGTACCACCCCACGACCGCGCCCTCGCGGCACGCGGTCTACCACCGCATGGTCGCCCGCAACCGGGTCTGGCTCGCCCGCCGCAACCTGCCCAGGCCCCTGATCCCGGTCTACCTCGGCGTCTGGCTGCTGCTCACCCTGGTGCGCCGCCCCTCGCGCCCCGCCCTGAAGGCGTGGTTCGGCGGATTCCGGGAAGGTTGGACCACGCCCTGCGGCCAGCGCCGGCCCATGAAGTGGCGTACGGTGTGGCGGCTGACTCGGCTGGGCCGGCCCCCTGTCATCTGACAAGCTCGTTCCTGAGAGCACCGGGGCCGTACCGAGGTTCCGGGCTCATGCCATGCCCGCACAGGCTGCGCATCCCGAAGACGAAAGTTTCCACTAGTGAGTGAGACAACGCACGACGGCACGGTCGCGGTGAGCGCGCCCGTACCGCCCGACGAGGGCCTGACGGCGGCACGGCTCGCCGAGAAGTACGGCCTGACCGTGAGCGGCGCCCGGCCCTCCCTCGTCGAGTACGTCCGCCAGCTCTGGGACCGGCGTCACTTCATCCTCGCCTTCTCCCGGGCGAAGCTGACCGCCCAGTACAGCCAGGCGAAGCTGGGCCAGCTGTGGCAGGTCGTCACGCCGCTGCTGAACGCGGCCGTGTACTTCTTCATCTTCGGTGTGATCCTCGAGGCCGACCGCGGCATGTCCCGTGAGGTCTACATCCCGTTCCTGGTCACGGGTGTCTTCGTGTTCACCTTCACGCAGAGCTCGGTGATGGCGGGTGTGCGCGCGATCTCCGGCAACCTCGGCCTGGTCCGCGCCCTGCACTTCCCGCGCGCCTCACTGCCGGTCTCCTTCGCACTCCAGCAGCTCCAGCAGCTGCTGGCCTCGATGATCGTGCTGTTCGCGGTGACGGCCGCCTTCGGCAGCTACCCCGACCTGTCCTGGGCGCTGATCGTCCCGATCCTGGTGCTGCAGTTCCTCTTCAACACCGGCCTCGCCCTGATCATGGCCCGGGCCGGCTCGAAGACCCCGGACCTCGCACAGCTCATGCCGTTCGTGATGCGTACGTGGATGTACGCGTCCGGCGTGATGTTCTCCATCCCGATCATGCTGAAGGACAAGCCGGACTGGATGGCGACCGTCCTGCAGTGGAACCCGGCCGCCATCTACATGGACCTGATGCGCTTCGCGCTCATCGACGGCTACGGCTCCGACAACCTGCCCAACCACGTCTGGGCGGCCGCGGGTGGCTGGGCGCTGCTCCTGGCCCTCGGCGGATTCGTGTACTTCTGGAAGGCGGAGGAGAGGTACGGCCGTGGCTGAGCACACCATCGACGAGCAGATCCCCACCGTCATCGCGGACGAGCTGCACATCGTCTACCGCGTCAACGGCGCCAAGGCCGGCAAGGGCAGCGCCACCGCCGCCCTCAGCCGCATCGTCAAGCGCGGCGAGGAACGCGGCGTGCGCAAGGTGCACGCCGTCCGGGGCGTCTCCTTCGTCGCCTACCGGGGCGAGGCCATCGGTCTGATCGGCTCCAACGGCTCCGGCAAGTCGACCCTGCTGCGCGCCATCGCCGGTCTGCTCCCCGCCGAGAAGGGCAAGGTCTACACCGACGGCCAGCCCTCCCTGCTCGGCGTCAACGCGGCCCTCATGAACGACCTCACCGGCGAGCGGAACGTCATATTGGGCGGGCTCGCCATGGGAATGACCCGGGAGCAGATCAAGGAGCGCTACCAGGAGATCGTCGACTTCTCCGGCATCAACGAGAAGGGCGACTTCATCACCCTCCCGATGCGCACCTACTCCTCCGGCATGGCGGCCCGTCTGCGGTTCTCCATCGCCGCCGCCAAGGACCACGACGTCCTCATGATCGACGAGGCCCTGGCCACCGGCGACCGCAAGTTCCAGAAGCGCTCCGAGGAGCGCATCCGGGAACTGCGCAAGGAGGCCGGGACCGTGTTTCTCGTCAGTCACAACAACAAGTCGATCCGTGACACCTGCAACCGCGTCCTGTGGCTGGAACGCGGCGAGCTGCGCATGGACGGCCCGACCGACGAGGTCCTCAAGGAGTACGAGAAGTTCACGGGCAAGTAGTCCACCCGGACTCGGGCGAAAGAGCCCACCCCGCTTCCCAGGGCCCCGCCGGAACTGCTCCGGCGGGGCTCCGCGTCTGCAAAGGAAACGTCAACTTCGGCCCGCCTTAGGAATCTTGGGGCCAATCGGTGTGTTGTTGTGATGCGCAGGACACCCCGGAGATCCGTGACGCGTTGTACAACGTAAGCTGTACCGGTCCCGAATCGCGGCAAGTAGGGCGATAATGCGCGACACCCTCTAACTGGGGCGGCCGCGCGCACGGCCGGGCGGCGTGTCCGAAATAGTGTGTATTGGGTCCGCGGTGTAGAACGGGAGATGTGACGGCGATGGCTACGGAAACTCCCCAGCTCCACGCAGCACGTGCCGTCCCCGCCCCGGGCAGTCGGCGGTGACGGGAACCGGCACGACGCGCCCCGACCGGACGGAGCGCGGCACGCTCGACAAGGCCGCGGCGGAGAACTTCCCCGTGGCCCCCTTCTTCCTGCCCCGCAACTGGCGCGACGACCTCATGGCCGTCTACGGCTTCGCCCGCCTCGTCGACGACATCGGCGACGGCGACCTCGCCCCCGGTGGCGCCGACGCCCGTCTGCTCGGGGTGTCGCCCGCGGAGTCCGAGGACCGCCTGGTGATGTTGGACGCCTTCGAGGCCGACTTCCGCCGGGTCTTCGACGCGGCCGGCCCAGGGCCGCGCCATCCGCTGCTGCGCCGCCTCCGGCCGACCGTTCGCCGCCGCGCGCTGACCCCCGAGCCCTTCCTCGGTCTGATCGGCGCCAATCGCCAGGACCAGCTCGTCACTCGCTACGAGACCTACGACGACCTCGTCGCCTACTGCGAACTGTCCGCCAATCCCGTCGGTCGTCTCGTCCTCGCCGTCACCGGCACCTCGACCCCCGAGCGGGTCCGTCTGTCGGACGCGATCTGCACGGCCCTCCAGATCGTCGAACACCTCCAGGACGTCGCCGAGGACCTCGGCCGCGACCGCATCTACCTGCCCGCCGAGGACATGAAGCGCTTTCACGTCCAGGAAGCGGATCTCGCCGCGAAAACCGGAGGCGCATCCGTGCGTGCACTGGTTGCATACGAAGCGCAACGCGCCAGCGATCTCCTGAATGAAGGCGCCCCCCTGGTGGGTAGCGTCCACGGCAGGTTGAGGCTGCTGCTCGCAGGGTTCGTGGCGGGGGGAAGGGCGGCAATCCACGCGATTGCCGCCACCGAATACGACGTACTTCCCGGCCCGCCCAAGCCCGGCAAGCTCCGGTTGCTGCGTGAGGTGGGCGTGACTCTGCGAGGAGAGGGGTGATCCGGACCGTGGAGTCGGAACAAGACGTGTCCGCACCGGTACTCGCCGCCTACAGCTACTGCGAGGCCGTCACCGGACAGCAGGCCCGCAACTTCGCGTACGGCATCAGACTGCTGCCGACGCCCAAGCGCCGCGCGATGTCGGCGCTCTACGCCTTCTCCCGGCGCGTCGACGACATCGGCGACGGCGCGCTGGCCGACGACGTCAAGAGCGCGAGACTCGAGGACACCCGGGCCATGCTGGCCCGGGTGCGCGACGGTTCGGTCGCCGAGGACGACACCGACCCGGTCGCCGTCGCCCTCACCCACGCCGCCGGGACCTTCCCGATCCCGCTCGGCGGCCTGGACGAACTCATCGACGGCGTGCTGATGGACGTGCGCGGCGAGACCTACGAGACCTGGGACGACCTGAAGGTGTACTGCCGCTGTGTGGCGGGCGCCATCGGGCGGCTCTCCCTCGGCGTGTTCGGTGCGGAAGCGGGGGCGCGCGGCGCCGAGCGCGCGCCGGAGTACGCCGACACGCTCGGGCTCGCACTCCAGCTCACCAACATCCTCAGAGACGTCCGTGAGGACGCCGTGGGCGGGCGTACCTATCTGCCCGCCGACGACCTCGCCAAGTTCGGCTGCTCGGCCGGCTTCAAGGGGGCGAAACCGCCGGAGGGCGCCGACTTCGCGGGCCTCGTGCACTTCGAAGTGCGTCGGGCCCGCGCCCTTTTCGCCGAGGGCTACCGGCTGCTCCCCATGCTCGACCGGCGCAGCGGCGCCTGTGTCGCCGCCATGGCCGGCATCTACCGCCGCCTCCTCGACCGCATCGAGCGCGACCCCGAGGCCGTGCTGCGCGGCCGGGTCTCGCTGCCCGGGCGGGAGAAGGCGTATGTCGCGGTGCGCGGTCTGTCCGGTCTGGACGCCCGGCATGTGACCCGCAGGACCGTCAGGAGGCGCGCCTGATGGACAATTCGGTCCAAGGTGGTGCCGGTGGCGAAAAGTGGCACGCAACCCTCCGGGTGGGGACAGCGTCCCTGACTGCAACGGCCGGCCGTGCACGGTTCACCGCGCACGGCCGGCGCTCGGGGGAGGGTGCACGATGACGGACGGTACGTGGTCCGGTGGGTCGCTCGCGGACACGGCGGGGCGGCCCGGCCGGGACGCCGTGGTGATCGGCGGAGGGCTCGCCGGCATCACCGCCGCGCTCGCGCTCGCCGACGCCGGAGTCCGGGTGACGTTGCTCGAAGGCCGGCCGCGACTCGGCGGGCTCGCCTTCTCCTTCCAGCGCGACGGACTGACCGTCGACAACGGACAGCACGTGTACCTGCGCTGCTGCACCGCCTACAGCTGGTTCCTCGACCGCATCGAGGGCGCGGCGCTGGCTCCGCTGCAGGATCGTCTCGACGTGCCCGTACTCGACGTCGACCGGCCCGAGGGACGGCGGCTCGGCAGGCTGCGGCGCGACGCGCTGCCGGTGCCCCTGCATCTGGGGCGCAGCCTCGCGACGTACCCGCATCTCTCGCTCGCCGAGCGGGCCAGGGTGGGGCGTGCCGCGCTCGCGCTCAAGGGGCTCGACCTCGCCGATCCGAACCTGGACACGCAGGACTTCGGCAGCTGGTTGACCGCGCACGGTCAGTCGGCGCGCGCCGTCGAGGCCCTGTGGGACCTGGTCGGGGTCGCCACTCTCAACGCGGTCGCGGGCGACGCCTCGCTCGGGCTCGCCGCGATGGTGTTCAAGACCGGTCTGCTGTCCGACCCGGGCGCGGCCGACATCGGATGGGCGCGCGTCCCGCTGGGCGAACTGCATGACCGGCTGGCCCGCAAGGCGCTCGACTCCGCGGGCGTGCGTACCGAGGTCCGTACACGCGTCACCTCCATCTCTACTGACGAAAACGGGACTTGGAGCGTTCAGGTTCCCGGCGAGACGCTCCGGGCGGACACGGTCGTCCTCGCCGTACCGCCGCGCGAGGCCCACGACCTGCTGCCCGCGGGAGCGCTCGACGCCCCGGAGCGGGTGCTGGAGATCGGCACCGCACCGATCCTCAACGTGCATGTCGTGTACGACCGGAAGGTGCTCTCCCGGCCGTTCTTCGCGGCCCTCGGCACCCCGGTGCAGTGGGTGTTCGACCGGACCGAGGCTTCCGGGCTGAAGGCCGGTCAGTATCTGGCGCTGTCGCAGTCGGCCGCGCAGGACGAGATCGACGAGCCCGTCGCCGCGCTGCGCGAGCGCTACCTGCCCGAGCTGGAGCGGCTGCTGCCCCGCGCGCGCGGGGCCGAGGTGAAGGACTTCTTCGTGACCAGGGAACGCACGGCGACGTTCGCTCCCACTCCCGGCGTCGGACGGCTGCGGCCCGGCGCCCGCACCAAGGCACCCGGCCTTTACCTGGCCGGAGCGTGGACCGCCACCGGGTGGCCCGCGACCATGGAGAGTGCGGTCCGCAGTGGTGTGAGTGCGGCGGACGCCGCGCTCGACGCCCTGGGCCGGCCCCGCCCCCGTCACCTCTTCGAATTCGAGGAGGCGGCGTGACGCTCGATCAACAGGGCACGGCAGGCCCCCGCACCTTCGGTACCGCAACAAGAGGAGAGACTGTGCCCACTGTGCCCCCGGCCTCGACGGCTGCCGACGCGGTGGACGTGTCCGCGCTCCTGGAGCGCGGCCGGACCCTTGCCACACCGGTACTGCGGGCGGCCATCGACCGCCTGGCACCTCCCATGGACACTGTCGCCGCCTACCACTTCGGCTGGATCGACGCCGAGGGCAACCCCGCGGCCGGGGACGGCGGCAAGGCCGTACGCCCCGCCCTCGCGGTGCTCTCCGCGGAGGTCACCGGAGCCGAGCCCGAGGCCGGCATCCCCGGCGCCGTCGCCGTGGAGCTGGTCCACAACTTCTCGCTGTTGCACGACGACCTGATGGACGGCGACGAACAGCGCCGTCACCGCGACACCGTGTGGAAGGTGCACGGCCCCGCCCAGGCGATCCTGGTCGGGGACGCCCTGTTCGCCCTGGCCAACGAGGTTCTGCTGGAGCTCGGCACGGTCGAGGCCGGCCGCGCCACCCGTCGCCTGACCACCGCCACCCGCGCCCTCATCGACGGCCAGGCACAGGACATCTCCTACGAGCACCGGGACCGCGTCAGCGTCGAGGAGTGCCTGGACATGGAGGGCAACAAGACCGGCGCCCTGCTCGCCTGCGCCAGCTCCATCGGCGCCGTGCTCGGCGGCGCGGACGACCGCACCGCCGACACCCTGGAGAAGTACGGCTACCACCTCGGCCTCGCCTTCCAGGCCGTCGACGACCTGCTCGGCATCTGGGGCGACCCAATCTCCACCGGCAAGCAGACCTGGAGCGACCTGCGCCAGCGCAAGAAGTCCCTGCCGGTCGTGGCCGCGCTCGCGGCGGGCGGTGCCGCCTCCGAGCGGCTCGGCGAGCTGCTCGCCGCCGACGCCAAGAGCAGCGACTTCGAGAACTTCTCGGAGGAGGAGTTCGCGGCCCGTGCCGCCCTCATCGAGAAGGCGGGCGGCCGCGAGTGGACCGCCGAGGAAGCACGCCGTCAGCACACCATCGCCATCGAAGCCCTCGACGCCGTCGACATGCCCGACCGGGTGCGGGCGCAGTTCACGGCACTCGCCGACTTCGTCGTCGTACGAAAGAGATGATCACTATCGGTCGAATAGCCCTCGCGTAGTCGCCGGCCGGTGTTGCGAGGAAGACGAGCACCGGCCGACGGCGGACCCACAGCAGAACGCACCGATTGCACACTGCACGAAGGGGAAGCCATGACAGCGACGACCGACGGAAGCACCGGGGCCCTGCCGCCCCGCGCTGCCGCGGCCAGCGAAACCGACATCAACACCCCCGTGGCGGCCGGGGTGCACGACGCCGCCGTACGCGCCGTGCAACGCGCCACCGACTTCCTGCTGGCGAGGCAGGACGCCCAAGGCTGGTGGAAGGGCGACCTCGAGACCAACGTCACGATGGACGCCGAGGATCTGCTGCTCCGTCAGTTCCTGGGCATCCGCGACGAGTCCACCACCCACGCCGCGGCCCTCTTCATCCGCGGCGAGCAGAGCGAGGACGGCACCTGGGCCTCCTTCTACGGCGGACCCGGCGAACTCTCCACCACCATCGAGGCGTACGTCGCGCTCCGCCTGGCCGGCGACGCGCCGGACGCGCCGCACATGGCGAAGGCGTCCGCCTGGATCCGTGCGCGGGGCGGCATCGCCGCCTCCCGGGTCTTCACGAGGATCTGGCTGGCCCTGTTCGGCTGGTGGAAGTGGGAGGACCTGCCCGAACTCCCGCCGGAGCTCATCTACTTCCCCTCGTGGATGCCCCTGAACATCTACGACTTCGGGTGCTGGGCCCGACAGACCATCGTCCCGCTGACGATCGTCTCCGCGAAGCGGCCGGTCAGGCCGGCGCCCTTCCCGCTCGACGAACTGCACACCGACCCGGCGCACCCGAACCCGCTCAAGCCGCTTGCGCCGATGGCGAGTTGGGACGGCGTCTTCCAGCGCCTCGACAAGGCCCTGCACGCGCTGCGCAAGGTCGCCCCGCGCAGACTGCGCAGAGCCGCGATGAACAGCGGCGCCCGCTGGATCATCGAGCGGCAGGAGAACGACGGCTGCTGGGGCGGCATCCAGCCGCCGGCCGTGTACTCGGTCATCGCCCTGCACCTGCTCGGCTACGACCTCGAACACCCCGTGATGCGTGCGGGCCTGGAGTCGCTGGACCGTTTCGCCATCTGGCGCGAGGACGGGGCCCGGATGATCGAGGCCTGCCAGTCCCCGGTCTGGGACACCTGTCTGGCGACCATCGCGCTCGCCGACGCAGGGGTCCCCGCCGACCATCCGCAGCTCGTCAAGGCAGCGGACTGGATGCTCGGCGAGGAGATCGTGCGGCCCGGCGACTGGGCGGTCAAGCGGCCCGGGCTGCCGCCCGGTGGCTGGGCGTTCGAGTTCCACAACGACAACTACCCCGACATCGACGACACCGCCGAAGTCGTCCTCGCGCTGCGCCGCGTCAGGCATCACGACCCGGAGCGGGTGGAGAACGCCATCGGTCGCGGGGTGCGCTGGAACCTCGGGATGCAGTCGAAGAACGGCGCGTGGGGCGCCTTCGACGTCGACAACACCAGTCCGTTCCCCAACCGCCTGCCGTTCTGCGACTTCGGCGAGGTCATCGACCCGCCGTCCGCGGACGTCACCGCGCACGTCGTCGAGATGCTCGCCGTCGAGGGGCTCTCGCACGACCCGCGCACCCGCCGCGGCATCGAGTGGCTGCTCGCCGAACAGGAGGCGGACGGCTCGTGGTTCGGGCGCTGGGGCGTCAACTACGTCTACGGCACCGGGTCCGTCGTACCCGCCCTGACCGCCGCCGGAATCCCCGCCTCGCACCCGGCGATCCGCCGCGCGGTCACCTGGCTGGAGTCCGTGCAGAACGACGACGGCGGCTGGGGCGAGGACCTGCGCTCGTACCGGGACGCCAAGAAGTGGAGCGGGCGGGGCACCTCGACCGCCTCGCAGACGGCGTGGGCGCTGATGGCCCTGCTGGCCGCGGGGGAGAAGGAGTCCAAGGCGGTCGAGCGCGGCATCGAGTGGCTCGCGAGCACCCAGCACGAGGACGGCTCCTGGGACGAGCCCCACTTCACCGGGACCGGCTTCCCCTGGGACTTCTCCATCAACTACCACCTCTACCGGCAGGTGTTCCCGCTCACCGCACTCGGCCGGTACGTCCACGGAGAGCCGTTCTCCGGGGTCAAGGAGGGCTGATGAGCACGCAGCCCGCCCCGGCCCCGCTGCTGATCGCCTGCGCGCTCGGCAGCGAGCACCTCGCGCTGCGCAGCGGCGACCGCGGCGGCGCCGACGGGCAGGTCACCGTCCTGCGCACGGGCATGGGGCCGACGGCGGCCGAGCGCTCCGTCACCCGGGTGCTGGCCGGCCCGGCGCTCGGCGAGGCCGCGGTACTGGCCACGGGATTCTGCGCGGGGCTCGCCCCCGGCATGCACCCCGGCGACCTGGTCGTCGCCGAGGAGACCCGGGACCCGCGCGGCACCGTCCCGTGCGTCGGGACCGAGCTGCTCGTCAAGGAGCTCGTACGGGCGCTGCCCGGGCGCACCGTTCACACCGGGCCCCTCACCGGCTCCGATCACGTCGTACGTGGTCACGAACGGTCGGACCTGTTCGCGACCGGCGCGATCGCGGTCGACATGGAGTCCGCGGCCACGCTCCTGAGCGCCGTGCGCGCGGGCGAGCGCCCTGTTGCGGCCGTCCGGGTGGTCGTGGACGCTCCAGAACATGAACTCGTCCGGATCGGCACGGTGCGCGGTGGAATATCAGCCTTCCGCGTCCTTCGTTCCATCCTTCCTGCTTTCTACGAATGGCACCGTTCCTTGCTGCTCCCCAGGAGGTGAGCCAGATGGCCATGCCGCTGCGTCAGACCATCAAGGTCGCTACATACTTGGCCGAACAGAAGCTTCGCAAGCGGGACAAGTTCCCGCTGATCGTGGAGCTGGAACCCCTCTTCGCGTGCAATCTCGCGTGCGAGGGCTGCGGCAAGATCCAGCACCCCGCCGGGGTGCTCAAGCAGCGCATGCCGGTGGCCCAGGCCGTCGGGGCGGTCCTTGAGTCCGGTGCGCCGATGGTGTCCATCGCCGGCGGTGAGCCGCTGATGCACCCTCAGATCGACGAGATCGTGCGGCAGTTGGTGGCGAAGAGGAAGTACGTCTTCCTCTGCACCAACGCCATGCTGCTGCGCAAGAAGATGGACAAGTTCAAGCCCTCTCCCTACTTCGCCTTCGCCGTGCACATCGACGGGCTGCGGGAGCGGCACGACGAGTCGGTGGCGAAGGAGGGTGTGTTCGACGAGGCCGTGGAGGCGATCAAGGAGGCCAAGAAGCGTGGCTTCCGGGTCACCACCAATTCGACCTTCTTCAACACCGACACCCCGCAGACCATCATCGAGGTGCTCAACTTCCTCAATGACGACCTGCAGGTCGACGAGATGATGATCTCGCCCGCCTACGCCTACGAGAAGGCACCCGATCAGGAGCACTTCCTGGGCGTGGAGCAGACCCGCGAGCTGTTCAAGAAGGCCTTCGCGGGCGGCAACCGGCGCAAGTGGCGGCTCAACCACTCCCCGCTCTTCCTGGACTTCCTGGAGGGCAAGGTCGACTTCCCGTGCACGGCCTGGGCGATCCCGAACTACTCGCTCTTCGGCTGGCAGCGCCCCTGCTACCTGATGAGCGACGGCTACGTCCCGACGTACCGCGAACTCATCGAGGACACCGACTGGGACAAGTACGGCCGCGGCAAGGACCCGCGCTGCGCCAACTGCATGGCGCACTGCGGCTACGAGCCCACCGCCGTCCTCGCCACCATGGGTTCCCTGAAGGAGTCGCTGCGCGCCATGCGCGAGACGGTCTCCGGAAACCGGGAGTGACGTCATGACCGCCGTCTCCCTGGGCGTCCCCGAGGTACCGGTCCGTCCCATCGCCGAGCGGCGCGTGTCGCGGCAGATCCAGGTCGGTCCGGTGGCGGTCGGGGGCGGGGCCCCGGTGTCGGTGCAGTCGATGACGACGACCCGCACCTGCGACATCGGCGCCACCCTGCAGCAGATCGCCGAGCTCACCGCGTCCGGCTGCCAGATCGTCCGCGTGGCCTGCCCCACGCAGGACGACGCGGACGCCCTCGCCACCATCGCCCGCAAGTCGCAGATCCCGGTGATCGCGGACATCCACTTCCAGCCGAAGTACGTGTTCGCCGCGATCGAGGCCGGCTGTGCGGCCGTACGCGTCAATCCCGGCAACATCAAGCAGTTCGACGACAAGGTGAAGGAGATCGCGCGGGCCGCGAAGGATCACGGCACGCCGATCCGGATCGGGGTCAACGCCGGGTCGCTGGACCGGCGGCTGCTGCAGAAGTACGGCAAGGCCACGCCCGAGGCGCTGGTGGAGTCGGCCCTGTGGGAGGCCTCGCTCTTCGAGGAGCACGGCTTCAGGGACATCAAGATCTCGGTGAAGCACAACGACCCGGTGGTGATGGTCAACGCCTACACACTGCTGGCCGAGCAGTGCGACTACCCGCTGCACCTGGGCGTCACCGAGGCCGGTCCCGCCTTCCAGGGCACGATCAAGTCGGCGGTGGCCTTCGGGGCCCTCCTCAGCAGGGGCATCGGCGACACCATCCGGGTGTCGCTGTCGGCCCCGCCCGCCGAGGAGGTCAAGGTCGGCATCCAGATCCTTCAGTCGCTGAACCTCAGGCAGCGTCGGCTGGAGATCGTGTCGTGTCCCTCCTGCGGGCGGGCCCAGGTCGACGTCTACCGGCTGGCCGACGAGGTCACGGCGGGCCTGGAGGGCATGGAGGTCCCGCTGCGGGTCGCCGTCATGGGGTGCGTGGTGAACGGCCCGGGAGAGGCGCGCGAGGCCGATCTGGGCGTCGCCTCCGGGAACGGCAAGGGGCAGATCTTCGTGAAGGGCGAGGTCATCAAGACCGTCCCCGAGTCGAAGATCGTGGAGACCCTGATCGAAGAGGCGATGAAGATCGCCGAACAGATGGAGCAGGACGGCGTCGCGTCGGGGGAGCCGGCCGTCACCGTGAGTTGAACAGCACGGACCGATAGGGGGCCCGACGTGACGATTCTGGAGAACATCCGGGGACCACGCGACCTGAAGGCGCTGTCCGAGGCGGAACTCGGCGAACTGTCCGAAGAGATACGGGAGTTCCTGGTGCATGCGGTGGCCAGGACCGGCGGACACCTGGGGCCCAACCTGGGGGTGGTGGAACTCTCCATCGCCCTCCACCGGGTCTTCGAGTCACCGGTGGACCGCATCCTGTGGGACACCGGCCACCAGAGCTACGTACACAAACTCCTGACAGGGCGTCAGGACTTCTCCAAACTGCGCGGCAAGGGCGGCCTGTCCGGCTATCCCTCGCGCGAGGAGTCCGAGCACGACGTCATCGAGAACAGCCACGCCTCAACCGCCCTCGGCTGGGCCGACGGGCTCGCCAAGGCCCGCCAGGTACAAGGGGAGAAGGGACACGTCGTCGCGGTGATCGGCGACGGGGCCCTGACCGGCGGCATGGCCTGGGAGGCGCTCAACAACATCGCGGCCGCCAAGGACCGGCCGCTGATCATCGTCGTCAACGACAACGAGCGGTCGTACGCGCCCACCATCGGCGGCCTCGCCAACCACCTGGCCACCCTGCGCACGACCGACGGCTACGAGAAGGTGCTGGCCTGGGGGAAGGACGTACTGTTGCGGACCCCGCTCGTCGGCAACACCCTCTACGAGTCGCTGCACGGCGCGAAGAAGGGCTTCAAGGACGCCTTCGCACCCCAGGGCATGTTCGAGGACCTCGGCCTCAAGTACGTCGGCCCCATCGACGGGCACGACCTCAAGGCCGTCGAGTCGGCACTGAGGCGCGCGAAGCGCTTCCACGGGCCGGTGCTGATCCACTGCCTCACCGAGAAGGGGCGCGGCTACGAACCCGCCCTGGCGCACGAGGAGGACCACTTCCACACGGTCGGCGTGATGGACCCGCTCACCTGCGAGCCGCTCGCGCCGTCCAACGGGCCTTCCTGGACCTCGGTGTTCGGCGACGAGATCGTGCGGATCGGGGAGGAACGCGACGACGTCGTGGCGATCACCGCGGCCATGCTGCACCCGGTGGGGCTCGGCAAGTTCGCGGCCCGCTTCCCGGACCGGGTGTGGGACGTCGGCATAGCCGAGCAGCACGCCGCCGTGTCCGCGGCCGGCCTCGCCACGGGCGGGCTGCATCCGGTCGTCGCCGTCTACGCGACGTTCTTGAATCGTGCCTTCGACCAGCTCCTGATGGATGTCGCCCTGCACCGGTGCGGGGTCACGTTCGTGCTGGACCGGGCCGGTGTCACCGGGGTCGACGGGGCCTCCCACAACGGCATGTGGGACATGTCGATCCTCCAGGTCGTCCCGGGCCTCAGGATCGCCGCGCCGCGCGACGCCGACCAGCTGCGGGCGCAGCTCAGGGAGGCGGTCGCGGTGGACGACGCGCCCACGCTGGTGCGCTTCCCGAAGGAGTCGGTGGGGCCGTCGGTCCCGGCGATCGACCGGGTGGGCGGGCTGGACGTCCTGCACCGCTCCCTGGGAGAGCCGGGGGTCCTGCTGGTCGCCGTCGGCGTGATGGCGCCCGTCTGCCTCCAGGTCGCCGAGCTGCTGGAGGCGCGTGGCATCAACTGCACGGTGGTCGACCCGCGTTGGGTCAAGCCCGTGGACCCGGCGCTGCCCGGCCTCGCCGCCGAGCACCGGCTGGTCGCCGTCGTCGAGGACAACAGCCGTGCTTCCGGGGTCGGCGCCGCGGTGGCGCTCGCCCTCGGGGACGCCGAAGTCGACGTCCCCGTACGGCGGTTCGGCATCCCGGAGCAGTTCCTGGCGCACGCCAAGCGCGGCGAGGTGCTCGCCGACATCGGTCTCACGCCCGTCGAGGTCGCAGGACGGATCAGCGCGAGCCTGGCCGTCAAGGAAGCGGGCCCGGCCGTCCAGGAAGAGTTGTCCAAGGAGAAACAGGAATGACAACCGCCAAATCCGCGTCGTCCTCCTCGCAGGCCGGGGAGTTCGACCTCGGCGCGCTGCTGGCCGAACGCGGGGCCGAGCGCTACGAGCTGCACACCAGACACCTCAACCACCAGCTCCCGCGCATGCTGCACACCATCGGCTTCGACAAGGTCTACGAGCGTGCCGAGGGCCCCTACTTCTGGGACGCGGACGGCAACGACTACCTCGACATGCTCGCCGGGTTCGGGGTGATGGGCCTGGGGCGCCACCACCCCGTCGTCCGCAAGGCGCTGCACGACGTCCTCGACGCCCAGCTCGCCGACCTCACCCGCTTCGACTGTCAGCCGCTGCCCGGGCTGCTGGCCGAGAAGCTGCTCGCGCACAGTCCGCACCTGGACCGGGTGTTCTTCGGCAACAGCGGTACCGAGGCCGTCGAGGGCGCCCTGAAGTTCGCCCGCTACGCCACCGGCAAGCCCCGGATCCTCTACTGCGACCACGCCTTCCACGGCCTGACCACCGGGGCGCTGTCGGTGAACGGCGAGGACGGGTTCCGGGACGGCTTCGCCCCGCTGCTGCCCGACACGGCTATTCCGCTCGGCGATCTCGACGCCCTGGCAAGGGAGTTGAAGAAGGGCGACGTCGCCGCCCTGGTCGTCGAGCCGATCCAGGGCAAGGGCGTGCACGAGGCCCCGCCCGGCTACCTGCGCGCCGCCCGGGAACTGCTGCACAAGCACAAGGCGCTGCTGATCCTGGACGAGGTGCAGACGGGCCTCGGCCGGACCGGCGACTTCTACGCCTACCAGCACGAGGACGGCGTCGAACCCGACCTGGTGTGCGTGGCCAAGGCACTCTCCGGCGGCTATGTGCCGGTCGGCGCCACCCTCGGCAAGGACTGGATCTTCAAGAAGGTCTACTCGTCGATGGACCGGGTGCTGGTCCACTCGGCGAGCTTCGGATCCAACGCGCAGGCCATGGCGGCCGGGCTCGCCGTGCTGTCCGTCATGGAGAACGAGCAGGTCGTCGCCAACGCGCGGGCCACCGGCGAACAGCTCAAGTCCCGGCTCACGGCACTGATCGACAAGTACGAGCTGCTCGCCGACGTCCGCGGCCGGGGCCTGATGATCGGTATCGAGTTCGGCCGGCCCAAGTCGCTGAAGCTGCGCAGCCGTTGGACCATGCTGCAGGCCGCCCGCAAGGGGCTGTTCGCGCAGATGGTCGTCGTCCCGCTGCTGCAGCGCCACCGGATCCTCACCCAGGTCTCCGGCGACCACCTGGAGGTGATCAAGCTGATTCCGCCGCTCATCATCGGCGAACGGGAGGTGGACCGGTTCGTCGACGCCTTCACGGACGTGATGGACGACGCGCACAGCGGCGGCGGGCTGATGTGGGACTTCAGCAAGACGCTGATCAAGCAGGCGGTCGCCAACCGGTGAAGCGCGCCGCCGGAACCTTTTGCCTCTGAGGTAAGAAATTTGCCGCAGAGGCAAGTGTCCGGCTGAATGGAGAGCATGAGCTCTCCCGAGTCCGAGCCGCCAGGCCCGCAGGCCGAGGCGGTCCCGCTGGTGGCACCGCAGCTCCGTGCGCTGCGCCGCCGCGCCTCCCTCACCCTGGAGGCCGCGGCCCGCGCGGCCGGGCTGTCGCCCGCCCATCTCTCCCGTCTGGAGACCGGGCAGCGCCAGCCCTCGCTGCCGATGCTGCTGGGCCTCGCCCGTATCTACGGTACGACGGTCTCGGAACTGCTCGGCGAGACGGTCGCCGACCGGGACGCGGTCGTGCGCCACGCCGACATGGAGCCGACCGCTGCGGGCGGCTGGACCTACTGGCAGGCCGGCGCATCCGGCCGCGGTATGCAGGCCCTGCGCGTCCACGTGCCCCACGGTTCCCAGGGCGACATCGTGCGTGTGCACCCCGGCGAGGAGTGGCTGTACGTCCTCGAGGGGCGGTTGCGGCTGCGCCTCGGGGACACCACGCATCTGCTCGCGGCGGGCGACAGCGCGCACTTCGACTCGCTGACCCCGCACCGCATCGTCGCCGAGGACCACCGCGGCGTGGAGCTCCTGTTCGTCCACACCTTGCTGCAGAGCCCCACGGCCGCGCTGTGCCTGGGTCCCACCACTGGAGACATGTCATGAGCAACTTCGAGGAGAAGTTCCCGCGCGCCCTGTGGGTGCGGCTGATCATCTACCTGGCGGTGGGGCACCTCTTCGCCGCCTTCATCTACCTGCTGTTCGCGCTGGGGGCCAAGCAATGAGCGGTCAGTCGAGCAGTCGCTCCCGCAGCCGCTCCCGGATCTCCGGAGTGACCCCGAGCCCCTGCTCCAGGTAGACCTCGACGCTGCTCCACGTCTCCTCGATGGTGTCGAAGGCCGCCGACAGGTACTCGGCGCGCGCGTCGAACAAGGGGCTGAGCAGCTCCATGACCTCGGGGGAGTAGGCCGAGGCGGAGGTGCTGCTGCGACGCACCTTGTAGCGCCGGTGCTTGGCGTTCGACTTCAGGTAGTCGGCGACGATCGCCTCCCGCTCGACGCCGAGGGTCAGCAGCGTCACGGCTATAGACAGGCCGGCGCGGTCCTTGCCCGCCGCGCAGTGCATCAGCGCGGGGACGCTGTCCTCGGCGAGTGCGCGCAACACCTGCGAGTGCTCGGCGGTGCGCTCCTTGATGAGCTTGCGGTACGACCTGATCATCCGGGTCGCGCCCTTGCCGTCGGACAGCAGCTCGCGCAGCTGGTCGAGGTCGCCGTCGCGGACCATCTTCCAGAACTCGGCGCCGTCCGCCGGGTCGCTCAGCGGCAGGTTCACGTTGCGCACGCCCGGCAGCTCGACGTCCGGCCCCTCCAGCTTCTGGTCCGAGGCGTTGCGGAAGTCGAAGATCGTGTGCAGGCCCAGGGAGTCGAGGAACGCGGAGTCCTCCTCGGTCGCGTGCGCGAGGTGGCCGCTGCGGAACAGCACTCCGTGCCGCACCCGCCGTCCGTCCACCGTCGGCAGTCCGCCGACGTCTCGGAAGTTGCGCACCCCGGCCAGATCGGGCTCGGTCGACGGGACCTGCTGCGTCACGAGGGCTCCTCCCACTCGGTCCCGCTGCCGCGGCTCGACGACGGGCACCCACCCGACGATACGACATGGGTTCCTGGGGCAATGAGTTCTCCACAGGCGTTGCATCGAGGGCTCCGTGACCTTGATGATGTTGGTGCCTGAGCGCACCTGTTCGCACCTGTTCGAATCTGTGAGGGACTGCATGCCGGAGATCGCCGAGAACGGCCGCACCTGGCTCCTGTCCGGGCCGACCAGCAGTTACGCCGTCCACCTCACGGCCGAGGACGAGCTCCTGCACCTCCACTGGGGACCGCGCATCGCCCTCGCCGACGCCGAGGCCCTCGCGGTACGCCCGCTGCCCGACTACTGGCCCTTCGAGTCCCCGCTCGACGGCCGCGAGGAGTACCCCGTCGAGGGCGGCCCCCGCTTCGTCCGCCCCGCTTTGTCGGTGCGCACGCAGGAGGGGCGCGGCACCGAGTGGAGCTTCGAGGGGTACGAGACGCAGGGCGCGGAGGGCGAGGAACTGCGGCTGCGGTTCCGGGACGGCGGGCTGGCGATCACGCTGCACTACCGGATGCGCGGCGACGTCCTCGAACGCTGGGCGACCCTGGACAACGACGGGCCCGTCGTGGAACTCCTGCGCGCCGACTCCGCCGTCTGGACCCTGCCCGACCGTGACGGCTGGCGGCTGTCCCAGCTGCACGGCCGCTGGGCCGCGGAGTCCCGGCTCGTACGGTCCCCCCTCACCTACGGTGAGAAGGTCATCGGCAGCCGCCGCGGCCACACCGGCCACCAGCACCTGCCGTGGGTCGCGCTCGACACCGACGCGACCGAGGAGCGCGGCGAGGTCTACGGCTGCGCCCTCGGCTGGTCCGGGTCCTGGCGCATCGCCGTGGCCCAACTCCCGGACGCGCGCGTGCAGATCACCGGCGGGGCCGGCCACGACGACTCCGGGCTGCTGCGGCTGGCGGCCGGGGAATCCTTCACGACGCCCGTCTTCGCCGGCCTGTGGAGCGACGGCGGCTTCGGCGGGGCGAGCCGCACCTGGCACGCCTACCAGCGGGCGTACGTCATCCCGGACGCGGACCGGGACCGGCCGGTGCTGTTCAACTCCTGGGAGGCGACGGAGTTCGACATCTCCGAGGAGCAGCAGGGGGTGCTGGCGCGGCGGGCCGCGGCGATCGGCGTCGAGCTGTTCGTCGTCGACGACGGCTGGTTCGGGGCGCGCACCAGCGACCGTGCCGGGCTCGGCGACTGGAAGCCCAACCCGGACCGCTTCCCCGGCGGCCTGAAGCCGCTGGGCGACTACGTGCACGCGCTCGGCATGCGGTTCGGCATCTGGGTGGAGCCGGAGATGGTCAACCCGGACAGCGAGCTCTACCGGGCGCACCCGGACTGGGTACAGCACCAGACGGGACGAAAGCGTACGGAACTGCGCAATCAGCTCGTACTGAACCTCGCGCGCGAGGACGTCCAGGAGTACCTCTGGGAGCAGCTCCACACGCTCCTCTCCAGTGCTCCGATCGACTATGTGAAGTGGGACTTCAATCGCTGCTTCACCGACGCCGGATGGCCCGGCGAGCCCTACCCGCAGCGCCTGTGGGTCGATCACGTGAGCGCCCTGTACCGCCTGTTGGACCGGCTGCGGGCCGCCCACCCCGGCGTCGCTTTCGAGTCCTGCTCGGGCGGCGGCGGCCGGATCGACCTCGGCGTGATGAGTCGTACGGACCAGGTGTGGACCTCGGACAACACCGACCCGCTCGACCGGCTCGCCATCCAGCACGGCTTCACCCAGATCCACCCCGCCCGGGCCATGGCCGCCTGGGTCACCGACAGTCCCAACACCCAGCTCAACGGTCGGGTCAGCTCCCTGCGCTTCCGATTCGTGAGTGCCATGGCCGGGGTGCTCGGCGTCGGTGGGGATCTCGCCGAGTGGACCGAGGAAGAGCTTGCCGAGGCCCGGGGCTGGGTGGATCTCTACAAGGAGATCCGGCCCCTCGTGCAGCGCGGCGACCTCTACCGGCTGCGGGCGCCGGAGGGTGGCCTGAGTGCGGTGCAGTACCTGCTCGGCGACGAGGCCGTCGTCCTCGCCTGGCTCCAGGCGCAGCATTACGGCGAGCCCGTGCCGGCCCTGCGGCTGCGCGGTCTCGACCCGACAGCATCGTATGAATGCCGCGAAACGGGCGAAGTTCACAGAGGTGCCGTACTGCTGCATCACGGACTGCGGTCGGGACTTGGCGGTGACCTTGATGCGACAGTTCTCCGTCTCCGTCGCATCTAGGGCTTCTGTCTGAATTGGTGCCTTCGTTCCAACTCCGTCTGGAATAAAGCGACCTGGGAAGAGGGTGCGTGAGGAGCGTCATATTCGTGACCGTGCGTCGCCCGTCATGTTCACGTAATGAGGGGCCTTTTCAAGGGTGTTTGGCCAAAAGGGCGAGTCCCTAATGCACTCAGGGTGACTGGTAATTCTCTCAGGTGACCAACAGAAACGCATTCACGGGCAACCACTTACTTGTCCCTTTGCGTCTTGGTCGCTTACGTTCACCATCCATCCGGACGGACGCCCAATCCTGCCGCCGCCCGGAGCCCGCACACACTCACCCGTACACGGCAGGAGCGGGGGACCCACAGGTAGAACCGCCTGTTCCGGTCTCCGGAACGGCTAGGGGTTAAGTCGTACTTCGGTACGGCCGGGCATCTCCAGTCCGAACCCGACAGCTCACCTCGCAGGCGCCGGAGAGGAATTCGCCATGCCCGCGAAGGGTAAGCACCGCCGCCCGAAGACCCAGCGTTTCACCCGCTCCATCGCCGTCGCCGGAACCGGCGGCGCCGCACTCGCCCTCCCGCTTCTCGGGGCCACCGGCGCGCACGCCGCCACCTCGCAGTCCGTCTCGGAAAAGGCCGTTCAGTCGTCCGTTCCGATCACCGTCAAGAAGGTGGCTGAAAAGGCGGCGGCCGAAAAGAAGGATGCTGCGCAGACCGCGGGCGCGAAGACCTACTCCGTGCAGGTCGGTGACTACCTTGCGAAGATCGCGGACGAGCAGAATGTCAGCGGTGGCTGGCAGAAGCTCTACTCCGACAACCGCGAAGCCGTCGGCGGCAATCCCTCGCTGATCCACCCCGGTCTGAAGCTCTCGATCGGCAAGAAGGCCGCGACGAGCACCCCCAAGTCGTCGTCCTCCTCCGGCTCTTCGTCCAAGTCGTCCTCTTCGTCGGATTCGTCCGCCTCGTCGAAGTCGTCCTCCTCCGGGTCCTCCTCCTCGTCGAAGACCGAGGCGGCCACCCAGAGCGCCGACACCACCAACACCTCCAGCGGCTTCGCCCTCCCGGTGAGCGGTGCCGCCGTCGGTACCGCCTACCACGTGGCGGGCAGCATGTGGTCCAGCGGCTACCACACCGGCGTCGACTTCGTCGTCCCGACCGGCACCTCCCTCAAGGCCGTGGGTGCGGGCACGGTCGTCTCCGCGGGCTGGGGCGGCGCGTACGGCAACCAGGTCGTCATCAAGCTCGCCGACGGCTACTACGCGCAGTACGCCCACCTCTCCTCGATCTCCGTCTCGAGCGGCCAGTCCGTGACGGCCGGCCAGCAGCTCGGCCTCTCCGGCGCGACCGGCAATGTGACCGGCCCGCACCTGCACTTCGAGATCCGCACCACGCCGGACTACGGCTCGGACGTGGACCCGGTCGCCTACCTCCGCTCGAAGGGCGTCGCCGTCGGCTGACATCCCCGACCGTCTGTCTGACACGCCGCCGAAGGCCGGACCCCGATCCTTCCGTTCTAGTGGTCGTTGCAACACACCAGCTCAGGGGACGCGATGGACTTCAAGATCCGGGAGGTCCGGACAGCTCAGGGACCCAGAGCCCTGCTG
>NZ_LGDG01000232.1 GCF_001279775.1 Streptomyces sp. MMG1533
GCTCGGGGCCGGGGGCGGCGGGGGCCGTGGCGAGCTCCGGCTCCCCTGCTCTGTCGTGCTCGGTGGCCTCGGTGGCGGTCAACAGGTCTCCTCGGTGCAGTCGCCGTAGGGGGCGGGGATGCCATGGGGGCGGCGGGATTCAGGGACAGGACCGCTTGGTGTTGCTCTCGGCGGTGGCGCGCGCCGTCTCCGCGAGGTCGGCGAACTGGCCGGCGAGCGAGGCGATGACATCGGACTTGAGCCGGTAGTAGGTGAACCGGCCGCACGGCTCCGTCTCCACGACCCCGGCCTCGCGCAGCACCTTCAGATGGTTGGAGAGGTTGGTCTGCCTGGCCCCCGTCTCCTCGATCAGGTGGGTGCTGCAGAGCGTCTCCTTGGCGAGCAGAGTGACGATCCGGAGCCGGAGCGGGTCCGCCAGAACCCGCATCAGATCAGTGTCGACCGAGGTCATCATGGACTGATAGTGTCACATCACTACAGACTGATACCAGCCAGGGCTGAACCTCGGGATCCGCATCCCCACCCCTTGATCCACATCACGAAGGAAGAACCGATGCCCTCCTCCGGCCCGCTCGCCTCCGTGCTCTTCGTCTGCGTCCACAACGCCGGGCGCTCACAGATGGCCGCCGGTTTCCTGGACCACCTCGCGGGCGACCGGATCGAGGTCCGCTCCGCCGGGTCCGTCCCGGGTGACCAGGTGAACCCGTCCGCGGTCGAGGCCATGAAGGAGGTCGGCGTCGACATCGCCGACGCCCGGCCGAAGATCCTCACCACCGAGGCCGTCCAGGCGTCCGACTACGTCATCACGATGGGCTGCGGCGACGCCTGCCCGGTCTTCCCCGGCAAGAAGTACCTGGACTGGGCCCTGGAGGACCCGGCGGGCAAGGGTGTCGAGGCCGTCCGCCCCATCCGCGACGAGATCAGGACCCGCATCGAGGCCCTGATCGCCGAGATCGACGCCCGGCAGGACGCGTGAGGGGCATGACCGCCACCCCCCTGGTGTCCGCCGCATGATTCTGAACCTCTTCGACGACGTCCATGATCGGCCCGGCCGGCGAGTTCGGCATCCATGCCGAACGGTGGACGCCGCGGCACGCGACGATCGAGGGATGGGTGGAGTCGCTTGCGCTCCACCACGCGGCGGCCATGTGGCCGAAGCAGATCACCAGGGTCACCGGCGACGACGTCGACGGCATCGCACTGGACGCCCATGAGCCGGTGCCGGAAGTGAGAGGACTGGCGGACACCTGGTGGCGGGGTTCGGACTCGTGGGTGGCGGTGTAGTCGGGCGAGGCCGACTGCCTCTCCGCTCCCCGGATCCGCACCGCGTTCGTCTACTCGGGCCTCGATCTCCCGGACGCGTCCGCCCGGCCGACGTAGGACGGAGGTGGAGCGGGCTACACCCCTCATTGGGGAGAACGCTCTCTCGTGAACGGCAGCCCGCAGACGGGATCGTTGATCTCACAAGGTCAACGGCTCCCCGTCGGGGAGATCCACCACTCTCCCCGAAAGGCACCTCCCGTGAAGGCGATGCTCTCCTCCCGCCCCGTCCTGTGGTTCCTGTTCCTCTTCAACCTCACCGTCGCGCTCGCCGCCCCACTCATCGACGACAGCGCAAAGGGCATCGCCACCAGCATCGGCATGGCAGTCGTCTCCATGGGAGCGGGAGCAGCCCTGTTCAAGGGCCGCCGCCAACGCGCCTGAGCTGCGATCAGTCCGGCCGTTGGGTGCGGTTCTCGTGTGCGAGGGCCTGCGGGTCGGCGATCGTGTGTGGGCCGAGCGGGAGGACCAGGGCGCGGAGGGCGCGGCGTGCCTCCGAGTCCGACGGATGAAGGCTCGCCGGGTCCGACGGGCGGCGGAGGACCTGGCCGATGTCCTCCCATCCCCATGACAGGAAGGCGTCGAGGGCCATGGCGTCGGTCTGGTCGACCAGCGTCGCCCCGAGGGAGGCGTGGTGGTCGGCGAGGAGGCGTTCCTGGAGTCGGCGGGCGAGGTTCCGGTCCTGCGTGTGGGGGTGGATCAGGGTCTCGGTGATCGCGAAGACGTGGCCGGACGCGGTGAGTTGTTCGACGCTGCGGGGAAGGGGGCCGACGAACCCCCGCCACCACGCCCCCTCGCGCCGTACGGGGAATCCGTAGGCGCACCCGGCGAAGGCCGTGTCCTCCGCGATCAGCAGGGCGAACCCGGGCCGGCGGATGTCGCCGGTGAGCCGACGCAGAAACGCCTCCCGGCCTTCGTACTCCTCGCCGGGCCGCGCCCGTGAGGACTCCACGTACAGATCCGCCAGGTCCTCGCGCAGGGTCTCGGCCTGCCAGCGGTTCAGGGGGCGCAGGCGTACCCCGCTCGCAGGTGACGGCATGCGTCCTTCTCGCCGCGACGGCTCCCGCCGGCGCGCGGCCGTCACGGCGCACCGCCCAGGGCGGCGGGGATCAGACGCGAGGCCGTTCGCGCGGCCGGGAGCGGGTCGAGGAGCAGGAAGCCGGAGCCGGTGATCTCGATGACGCGTGTCAGGGTCGACGGCGGCCGGTGCAGTTGCAGGGTCGTTCCCGACTCGGCGGCGAGCAGGGATGCGGTGAGGAAGGCGTTGAGCCCACTGCCGTCGCAGAAGGTGACCGCCGTGAGGTCGACGTCCACGGCTCGGACGCCGTCGCGCAGGCACTCGGCCAGCGCGGTGTGCACCAGCGGGGCCGTGGCGAGGTCGATCTCTCCGGCGAGGGTGATCAGGGCACGGGTGGTGCGGCCGGCACGGGCGGTGCGGTCGTGCCGGTACACGTTCAGTCGGGGATGGACCATGGCTCCTCGGTTTGGTGGTCCGCCGGAGAGAGCGCCGCACGGAGGGGCCGGATACGACCCTCGTGGCGCACCGCCGATACGGGGTGGCGTGCCGCCGGGGGCTGGGGCGTCCTGTCGGGTTCGACGACTGGTTTTGCCGGTTTCGACAACTGATTCCTGTCCGGAAACTGATTCCTGTCCGGATCTACGACCGGTCCTGTCCGGTTCTACGACCGCCGGTCCGATCCCGTTCCACGACCGGTCCTGTCCGGTTCCACGACCGGTCCTGTCCGGTTCCACGACCGGTCCTGTCCGGTTCCACGACCGGCCCTGTCCGGTTCCACGACCGCCGGTCCGATCCCGTTCCACGACCGGTCCCGTCCGGTTCCACTACCGGTCGGGAGCGTCGGCCGTCCGTTGGCCCTTCCGGACGCGGCGCCGGGTGCGAAGTGACTTCCACGGACGGGGTGCCGCCGGTACCCGGAGAGCCGGTCGAGGCGAGCTGTAGCGGAAGGCGGCGATGCGCTGGTCGTGCTGCGAGTTGAGCAGGTGGATGAGGAGCACGCCCAGGGCGATCATCGCCAGGATCACGGCCACGGTCACGAAGATCTCCATCGTCCTCACCTTCCCGTCGGCTGATTCCGTGGCGCGTGGGTGCCTGCCTCATGCCCTCCCTCGGAGTCCCAGACCGCTTCCACGGCCCGGTCGTCGTCGTTCTCCGCCCCGGTGAGCAGGAGTGCCGCCTCCTCCTCCATCAACCGGCTCGCGGTCGCCGTGCGCCGCGGGTCGCTCGCGGCGGCCATCAGCCGGGCGGCCGAGGCCGGAGGCGTCTGCGGCGGGATCACCAGCAGATTCCAGCGGCCCACGTGGTACGAGAGGAGCAACAGCTCGTGCGCGTCCTGCTCGGCGCGGAACCAGCCCACCTTCACCACGTGGCCGGCGACGGGCGCCTTGCGGGGGACGGTCGACCAGTGGATGGGGTTCACGGTGACACGGGTGATCCGCCCCCACAGCGGATCGAGTACGGCCGTCAGGGAGGGGAGTTCGGCCCCGAGGTCACGGGAACGGGGCCACCAGGCGCCGTCCAGAAGAGCCGGCGCGGAGCCGACGGGAGCCAGGGACAGGCGAAGAGAGGGGGCCGAGGGCCGGTCTTCGAGTGCCGAGAGCGCCGAGTTGGCCGACGAGTGGGTGATGGTCGCAATCATGACGCGGACCCTGCCCCGGACCGGCCGCAACCGGCCCGGCGTCTTCGATCGCCGAAAACGACACAGGCGTGGAAGCCGGTGCGCGAAATATCCTCGGTAACCGCCAGCTTACTCCTCGGACCCGGCGAGCGGACCGTGCCGGACGCACGGGCTCGGCCCCCCAACCGGTCAGGAGACGGTCGGCGGCACGTCCGCCACGCTGACGCACTTGTTCTTCTGCCTGATCGGCTCGACCGCGTGACTCAGCTCGACCAGCACCTCGTCGATCGCCCCGACCCGGTCCGAGACGGTGAGTTCGACGGCCGGGTCGCGGCCGTAGGTGATGAGGACCTTCTCGCCGGCGCGGGACCGTGCCTCGCGCCAGACCCAGTCGACCTCGTCGATGGTGAGGCACGGGTCGACGGTCGCGGCGGGTGGGCGCAGGCCGCAGCGCAGGACGACCGTTCCGTCGCCCCAGACGGCGACGCCGGGGAGGGTGACATCGGCCCGGCGCTGTCCGCCGACGCCGTCCGGGGAGTCCTTCGCGACGCGGGCACACTCCGGGGCGTCGCCCCGCGGTGCCGCCTCCAGGCCGAAGGCGGGCGAGTTCACCTCGTGCACCACCAGGGCGGCCCCCGCGACCAGTCCGGCCGCCGCGGCCAGGACGACGGCAGTGCGTGCACGGCCGGAACGCCGCAGCAACGGCACCGGCAACGACAACCTCATCAGCTCTCCCCCGTGAGAACGATCAAGGAAAATGGCCAACTTCTCCTGGCCGGACCGTACATTCACCACCGCACACGGAGAAACTCCACCCCCTCTGTGGACCGCAGCGCAAGAAAAGCGCCAAGGAGACAGCCATCACAGGACTGTCAAGTGTCATGCATGGCGTGTGCGGTTAACTTTTGAAGATGATGGCGTGCTGATGGCCACAGTTCGGGGGAGTCGTGACGGAACAAGGCATGTGGGTGGACGAGCAGGGCGGGTGGCCGCTGCGGCAGGAGGACATCGAGGCGTACGCCTCGCTGCTGCCGCGGCTGCCGGGACCGATCGACGGGGCGGCACCGCCGGACGCGGTACGGCGGCTCGTGGCGAGCGGACTGCTGCACCGCAGCGACGGAGACGACGGCGATGGCGATGGCGATGGCGATGGCGACGGTAGCGACGCTGGCGACGGCGACAGTCACGGCACGGGCAGTGCCACGTACATGGCCGTGAACCCCGGCCACGTCTGCAGCAGACGGGCGGCGAAGATCCTCGAAGAGGCGCAGGAGGTCGTCGGGCGGCTGATGCGCAGTCAGGAGACACTGGCGCCGGCGGTGGAGGCCTACCGTCGGCACCGGGACTCCGGCGGGTACGAGGTGCACTCGGGGCTCGCGCACATCAACGCCGCCATCGAGATCGCCACCCGCGAGTGCCACGAGGAGATCCTGACCTCGCAGCCGGGTGGCCCGCGCTCGGCGGAGGTGCTCGCGGACTCGCTGCCGCCGACGCTCGCGATGCTCGGCCGTGGGGCCCGGATGAAGACGATCTACCAGCACAACGCGCGGACCAGCGCCGCCACCCGGGCCTATGTGCGCACCATCGAGGAGCACGGCGCCGAAGTGCGCACCCTGGACGAGAACTTCGACCGGCTGATCATCTTCGACCGCAAGGTCGCCTTCATCCCCAGCACGGCCGACCGCACGGTGGCCGTCGAGGTGCGGATCCCGGCCGTCGTCGACTTCCTCGCGGTCGCCTTCGAACGGTCCTGGATCCGGGCCGTCCCCTTCACCCCGCCGGGCCGGGACAGGGTGACGGCCCGGATAACCGACGAACTGGAACTGGCCATCCTGCGGCACGTGGTGGCCGGCGACAAGGACGCGGTGACCGCCCAGCAGCTCGGGATCAGCGTCCGGCGCTGCCAGGAGTACATCGCCCGGCTCTCGGCCCGGTTCGGCAGCCGCAGCCGTGCGCAGTTGGGGTATCTGATCGCCAAGTCGGGGGTGCTGGAAGCGGACTCGGCGGAGATTCCGGAGAGCGCCGCGTGCACGAAGGCGGTGCCGGGCTCGGTTCACGTGTCCCGCTTTCCTGCCTTCTCCGGCGCCGACTGACGCGAGTAAGCGGACCGGCGCGCGTCAGCGGACCGGCGCGCGGACACCGCGTACGCCGTCACCACCCCGGCACCCAGCACCAGGCACCCGGCCCACAGGGCGTCCCCGCCCCACGTCTCGCGCACGGTCATGCCCAGCGGCGCGCCCAGCACCAGACCGAGGTTCCACACGAACTGGTACGCGCCCTGATAGGAGCCCGCGCCGCCCTCGGGCGCGTGCCGCACCAGGAACGCCGACGCCTGCGGCACCAGGAGGATCTCGCCGAGTGTCCACACGGTCAGGGCGAGGGCGTACGACCATGCGCTCCCGGCGATCGCGTTGGCGCCGAAGCCGACGGCCACCAGGAGGCCGGCGAGGACGAACTGGGCGTCCATGCCGAGCCGTTCGGCCTGCCGGGAGATGACGGGCTGGAGGACGATGATCAGCAGGCCGTTGAGGGCGACGACCAGGCCGTAGGTGTGCGGGGCGAGGCCGTGGGCGGCCATGTCCAGGGGCAGCGTCGACTGCTTCTGGAGGTAGATCAGGGCGAGGCAGAAGGACAGGAACAGGAAGCGGGCGACCGGGCCGGAGCGGAAGGGGGCGAGCAGGCCGCGGACCGGGGAACGCACCGGGCCGGCCCCCGGCTCCCGGTCGGGAAGCCGCAGTGCCACCGCGCCGTAGCCCACGGCCGTCACGACGTTGAGGACGATCAGCCACACCGGATCCCACTCCAGCAGGACGCCGGAGACCGCGGGCGAGACCGCCGCGCCGATGTTGGACGCCCAGTAGAGCAGCCCGAACGCCCGCACGTGCGCGGCCTGCGGCAGCTCGCGGGAGACCACGACCGCCCCGGCCGGCTTGTGCAGGGTGGACGCACAGCCGGACAGCAGGACCACCCCGGCCAGCACCTCGGCGCGCTGGGTGCAGGCCAGGGCGGTGGAGGCGGCCAGGGACACGGCCTGCGAGAGCAGTACGGCCGTCCGCGGCCCGACCCGGTCGGCCAGCGCCCCGCCCACCGGCGACCCCGCCACCGACCCGGCGCCCCACAGCCCGACCAGCACACCGATGGTGCCGGTGGACAGGCCCGTCACGGCGGCCAGGTACAGGGACAGGAACGCCGGGACGAGGATGCCGAGCCGGTTGAGCAGCGTCCCGGCGAACAGCAGCCAGAACACGGGCGGGAGCGGCCGCCTGGCATCGGCCGCTCCCTCCGGGGACGCCGTGCGCACCACCGTCATGCCGATTCCAGCTCCTGCCACTCGGCCAGGCCCTGCAGCGCGAAGATGTCCTTCACGGAGGCGATCCGGTCCTCCAGCTCGGTGGTCGCGCCCCGGTCGACGATCGTGCCGAAGGTCTCGCGCAGGGCGCGGATCGTGGCGCGCAGACCCTGGTTGGCGTAGATCACCGTGGACACACCGGCCTTGACGGCGTCGTCGATGTGCCAGTCGGGGTAGGTCGTGGGGACGACCACGACCGGCGCCCGGTCCTGCCACTCGGCGAGGAAGGCCAGCACCTGCTCGTTGGTGGGCTTCTTGGAGTGCACGAGGACGGCGTCGGCGCCCGCGTCGACGTAGGCGTGGCAGCGTTCCAGGGCGACCTCGACGCCGAGTCCGTCGATCAGGGCCTCGGTGCGGGCGATGACGAAGAAGTCCTCGGTGCGCTGAGCCTGCTTGGCGACGCGCAGCTTGGAGGCGAAGGTCTCGGTGTCGAGGAGGGTGTGGGAGGTCGCGACGAAGCTGTTCATCTTGGGGAACTGCTTGTCCTCGATGGCGACGGCGGTGATCCCGGCGGCCTCGTACTCGCGGACCATGTGGGCGACGTTGAGGTTGTTGCCGTAGCCGGTGTCGACGTCGGCGACGACCGGGATGCCGAGGGCCTTCTGCGTGTTCGCGGCGGCCTCCAGGTACTCGGTCATCGTCAGCACGCTGGCGTCGGGCAGGCAGCGGGCGGCGGACACCTCGAGGCTGGACGCCCACACGGCGTCGAACCCGGCGGCCTCGGCGAGCCGGCCGCCCAGCGCGTCGTGTGCGCCGGCGACCCGTACCGCGCTCCCGGCGGCCCGACGTGCGGCGAGGACCGAGCGGAAGGTGGGGTGGGGGGTGGACTTGAGCATGGCGGTGCTCCTTCTGGTGGGGGTCGGTGTTCTCAGAGGGACGCGGTGACCGTGATGGCGTCCGCCGCCTCCCGGGCCCGCCGCAGGGCCTGCGGCCCTGTCGGGGCGACGGCGACGACATGGCCGTAGCGGGCGGTGTTGTTGGGGAGGGCGGGCACGCGGGTGCCGGGTTCGACGTACAGGGCGACGTCGACGACCCCGGGCAGCCTGGCCGCGGTGCCGGCTCCGGCGACGGCGGAGACGACGCCTTCCGCCGCCGGGAGGAAGGCGACGGCGGCGGCCTGGTGGGTTCCGGGCGCGGGCAGCGGGCGTACGGGGTCCAGGTGCATCGCGACGAGTTCGGCGGGGATGTCCACGCCGGTGCTCAGCGCGACCAGCCGGGTGATCCGGTCGCCCGCCGGGCGGCAGTTGATCTCGATGAGCCGCGGGCCGTCGGCGGCCAGCCGGAGTTCGACGTGCGCGGCGCCGAAGTCGAAGCCGACGGCTGCCAGGGAACGGGCGGCGACCTCGGCGCAGTGTTCGTCGAGTCCGGAGCCGAGGGCGGCGGGCACGTGGTGGCCGGTCTCGCAGAAGTACGGCAGTTCGCCGAGCTCCTTGAAGGTGACCGCGAGCACGGACACCACGCCGCCGCGCACCAGCACCTCGACGCTGACCTCGGGCCCGTCGACGTACTCCTCGACGAGCGCGGCCGGGATCTTGCGCTGGCCGCGCTCGTTGTGGGTGTCCTTCAGCAGCAGCCGTACGTGGTCGGCGGCGTCCTCCGGAGCCCGGCACAGGCGTACGCCGTTGCTGCCGCCGTCGTCGAGGGGCTTGACCACGCAGGGGTACGCGAGGCCGAGGCCGTACACCTCCTCCGGTGCCTCGACGCGGGCGAAGCCCGGCACCGGCACGCCCGCCGCCGCGCACAGCCGCCGGGTGGCGGACTTGTCGCGTGCCGCGCGGACCCCGGCCGGGTCGGGGCCGGGCAGCCCGAGGGTGCGGGAGGCCTCGGCGCCGCTGATCATGTGCCACTCGCCGACGGCGACGATCGCGTCCGCGGGGTGGTCGAGGCCGCGTACGGCGGTGACGACGGCGGCCGGGTCGTTGGTCTCGCAGGTGACGACCTCGTCGACCTGGGAGAGGTCGAGGCGTTCGTGGCCGGGCGCGAGGTACATCGGCAGGTCCCGGGTGAGGAAGGTGACCCGGTGTCCGGCCCGCCGGGCGGCGGCGAGGGCCTCGTAGCCGCTGCCGGTGAGGTTGCTCTCCAGGAAGACGACGTGCCGGCCGCTCATGGCGTGGCCTCCGGCTCCCGCACGACGAACAGCTCCTCGCTCAGCTTCTGCAACTCGGCGAGATCCGCGAGGAGTTGCTCGGGCGAGTCGGCGCGCAGTTCGATCCGCAGGGGTGATCCGGCGCCCTCGTGGCGGGGCTGGACCAGGTCGCCGGGGTGCTTGTACACGTCGACCTGGGCGGTGGACTCCAGGGCGCGCACCAGGTCCAGGCCGGCGTACTCGACGAGGGTTCCGGCCCGTTCCGGGTAGGGCGTGACGACGGCGGCGGCGCCGTCGCGCACCCGGGCGACCGAGGGGGCCACACCGCGCAGGACGTCCCGGTAGCCGGCGATGAGGTTGATGCCGTACGCCTCGCGCAGCAGGGGCGCCCGGTTGGCGCCGGGCCGGCCGGCCACCTCGATCAGGCGGGGGCCGGTGGGTCCGTGCACGAACTCGACGTGGGCGAGGCCGCGTCGGATGCCGAGGGCGCGGACGGCGTCGGCGGCCAGGGCGCGCATCCGCTCCCGTTCGGGGGGCGTGAGGCGGGTGGCGGTGACGCGGGCGAAGTGGTGGAAGTCGGTGCCGCCGAGGTCGGTGCCGGTGACGACGTCGACGACCGGGGTCGTCCACACCCGCTCTTCGAGGACGAGGCACTCCACGGAGTGGTTGGTGCCGGTGAGGAACTCCTCGACGAGGATCTCCGCCGGGGTGTCCGTGATGCGCTGGCCGGCGCTGAACTCCGGCAGGGTGGCGGCCAGTTCGCGATAGGCGGCGACCAGCTCCGCCGGGTTCTCGCAGCGGGAGACGAAGTAACTCCCCCACAGGTTGCCGGGCTTGAGCACGACCGGGTAGCCGGTGGCGTCGGCGAAGGCGAGCAGCTGCTCCTCGCCGGTGACGACGGCCGAGCGGGCCGAGGCGTGTTCCCCGACGTGCTCGGCGAACCGTCGCCGCATCTCGCTCTTGCTGCGGACGGCCGCCGCGGCCTCGCCGCTCATGGCGGGCAGCCCGAGCCGCCCGCAGACCTCCGCCCACAGCGGCACGAGCGTCTCGTCGACGTTCAGCACGGCCTCGATCCGCCAGGTCCGGCCGATCTCCTCGATGTGCCGGACGACCGCGTCGGCGCCGTCGGCGAACCGGGTCCGCTCGACGAGGGCGAACTCCTCGGGTTCGAGGGTGTGCACGCTCTCGGAGTCCCGCAGCACGCCGAGCGCGACGCCACGGTCGAGCAACCCGGCGTAGAACTCGGGCCGTTGGACGGCGCCGAAGTACAGCACGAGAGGTTCACTCGACATGGGTCATCACCTCCCGCAGCGAGTCCAGTCCCTCGGCGATCCGGTCCTCCGCGATCGCGTACGACAGCCGTACGAAGCCCTCGGCGCCGAAGGCGGTGCCCGGGGTGACGGCGATGCGGGCCTGTTCCATGAGGACGCCGGTGAGGGTGTCGGTGTCCGGGACCGGGACACCGCCGACCTTGCGGCCGAGGACCTCGCGGACGTCGAGGAAGTAGTAGAAGGCGCCCTCGGGGGTGGTGGCGGGGCGGATGTGGTCGATGGTCGCGAACGCTTCGGCGACGCGCGCGTGCCGGTGGGCGAGGATGTCGCGGGCCTGCGCGGTGAAGCCGTCCAGCTCGCCGCGGGCGGCGGGCAGCAGGGCGTGCTGGACGACGCTGGTGACGTTCGACGCGGTGTGGCTCTGCAGGTTCTTCAGGACGTCGATGATCGCGCGAGGTCCGTGCACGTGGCCGGCCCGCCATCCGGTGACGGCGAAGCTCTTGGAGAACGATCCGATGCCGACGGTGAGTTCGCGGGCCTCGGGTACCAGGGCGGCGGGATGGGCGTGTTCGACGCCCGGCAGAACAAGCTCGCCGTAGCACTCGTCGAAGACGATCCACACCCTGTGGGCGACCGCCCAGGCGGCGATCCGGGCCAGCTGCTCGGGCGGGCAGACCGCGCCGGTCGGGTTGTTCGGGGTGTTGAGAACCAGCATGCGGGTGCGTGGGGTGCGCAGCGCCTCCAGGCGATCCACGTCCGGCACGAACCCGGTGTCCGACGTCTGAACCGCGACGGGCTCGCCGCCCGCGATCCGGATCTGCGCGGCGAAGGTCCCCCAGCCCGGGTTCGGCACCAGCGCCTCGTCGCCCGGGTCGAGCAGGGCGAGGGCGGCGAGGTGCAGACCGTGCTTGGCACCGGTGGTGACGATCACCTCGGCGGGCTCGTACGACACCCCCGACAGGCGGCTGATCCGCTCGGCCAGCGCCGCGCGCAGGGCGGGCAGTCCGGCGGTGTCGGTGTAGCGGTGGGTGTCGGCATCGGCAGCCACGTGCAGAGCACGCAGGACTTCGGCGGGCGGGGCGAGATCCAGCTCCCCCGCCGCGAAGTTGACGATCTCGACGCCCTGGGCGCGAAGGGCCTCGGCCTTGTTACGAGTGCCGGACGTCTTGGATCCGGACACGGAGTGCGCACGAGCGGCCAGGCGCATGCGGGGCTCCTATCTGTGGGGGGAGGAACGTGAAGGGGACGGGATGGGCTCTCACCCCGCGACCACCCCCGCCAGCACCGACACCGAGCTGACGACCAGCAGTCCCAGCACCGCCCGCCGGAACCTCTCGGAGTCGAAGCGGGCGAAGATGCGTTCGCCGACGAAGATGCCGATGAACAGGGCGGGGACACCGGCCAGGAGGGCCCAGCCGACCTTGGAGGTGAGCTGGCCGCTGATGCCGAAGCCGGCCAGGGAGGCGAGGCTCGTGCCGGAGAAGACGACGCCCAGGGTGGCCCGTTGGACGCGTGGCGGCAGGTTGAGGCTCTGCATCGCGGCGACCATGGGCGGGCCGTCGATGCCGGTCGAGGCGAAGGACGCGCCGGAGAACGCGCTGATCCAGGCGACCGCGCCGAGCCCGCCGCGCACGGTGACCCGGCGCCACACCATCACCGTGCACAGCAGCACCACGACCGCGATGACCAGCGACAGCGCCCGTGCGGGCAGCACGTGCAGCAGCCACACCCCGAACGGCACTCCCGCCAGGCCCGCGCCCAGCGCGACGGCGGTGATCCGCTGGTGGACGTGGCGCCAGTCCCGTACGGCGATCCACAGGCTGAGCGGCGCCGCCATGATCGCGGCGACGACGACGGCGGTCACCGGGTCGAGCAGCAGTGTCAGCGGCGGCACGGCGACCAGGGAGAAGCCGAAGCCGGCGGTGGTGCGGATGACGGACGCGAGGGTGAGGACGAGGAAGACCCCGAGGACGGCGGCCGTCATATCGCGCGCACCACGGTGTTGGTGAGCTCTCCGACGCCCTCGACCGCGATCGTCACCGTGTCGCCGGGGTGCATCCGGGAGACGCCCGCCGGGGTGCCGGTGAGGATGACGTCGCCGGGCAGCAGGGTCATCGCGGCGCTGATGTGGGCGATCAGCTCGTGCACCGGACGGACCATCTGGTGGGTGCCGCCCTCCTGCCGGAGTTCGCCGTTGACGGTGGCGGTGACCCGCAGCGCGGCGGGATCCAGCTCGGTCTCCACCCACGGGCCGAGCGGACAGAAGGTGTCCGAGCCCTTGGCCCGCCACCACTGGCCGTCCGGTTTCTGCAGGTCGCGGGCGGTGACGTCGTTGGCGCAGGTGTAGCCGAGCAGCGCCCCGGGCACGTCCTCGGGCTTCAGGCCGCGGCAGCGGACCCCGATGACGGCCGCCAGCTCCGCCTCGTGGTGGAGTTCCTCGGTGTACTCCGGGAAGACGATGTCCGCCCCGGGCCCGACCACGCTGGTGGACGGCTTGAGGAAGATCAGCGGCCGCTGCGGAACCTGGTTGCCCAACTCGGCCGCGTGGGCGGCGAAGTTGCGGCCGACCGCGACGACCTTGGAGGGCTCGACGGGGGCGAGGAGAGTCACCTCGCCGAGGGGGCGGGCCGGACCGTCGGCCGCCCGGTGCTCCCCGTACGGGTCGCCGTCGAGCGGGGTGATCAGCTCTCCGGCGCCGAGGACGCCGTACGACACCTCCCCGGTTTCCGTCTCCTGGTACCTCACGATGCGCATGCGTTACCCGTTCCTTCGCTGTGCTGGTGTTGCCGGTGTGTCACGCCCGGTCCCCAAGGCCTTGCGCAGCAGCCCCGCCAGATGGGTGGCGCTGCGCTCGGTGCCCTGGGAGATCTGCGTACGGCAGGAGAAGCCGTCCGCGATGATCATGGCGTCCTCGCCGGCCGCCCGGACCTTGGGGTACAGCTCGCGCTCCGCCGAGGACTGGGAGACCTCCCAGTGCCCGGTCTCGAAGCCGAAGTTGCCCGCGAGGCCGCAGCAGCCGGCGCCGACGACGTCGGTGTCCACGCCGAGCCGCTTGAGGACGGCGAGTTCGGCGCCGTGGCCGGGGCCCGCCTCGGTGTGGCAGTGCGGCTGGAGTACGGCGTCCTGGTCGAGGGTGCCGAAGGGCCACTCGCCCTCGTGCCGGGCGACGAGTTCGGCGAGCGTCGTCGTCTGCGCGGCGAGGCGGCGCGCGGTGTCGGAGTCGGGCAGCAGCTCGACGGACTCCTCGCGCAGCGCCTGTGTGCAGGACGGTTCGACGCCGACGACCGTGCGTCCGGCCGCCAGATGCTGCTCCAGGGACTTCAGGGAGCGGCCCAACACGGACCGGGCGACGCCCAGTTGCCCCGTGGAGTACCAGGTCAGGCCGCAGCAGACCGGGCCGTCCGGCAGCACGACGTCGTAGCCGAGCGCCTCCAGCACCTCGACGGTGTCCTGGGCGCCCTTCGGGTCGAGGTAGTTGGAGAAGGTGTCGGGCCACAGCACGACGGTCTCCCTCGTGGCGCCCGGTTTCGTGGCGCTCACTTCCGTGACGCCCACTGCGGATCGTCGGCCCCGGAACCACTGCCGGAACGTACGCGGAGCAAGCTCCGGCAGGTCCCGTCGCGTCTCCAGACCGGCGATCCGCAGCAGCCCGCGGGCGATCCGCGGCCGCTTCGTGAACGCGGTGAGGACGCCGGGTGCGAGCGAGGCGAGCCGCCCGAGCAGTGGCAGCCAGCCCAGCACGTAGTGCGCCCTGGGCCGGAGCCGTCCCTTGTAGTGCTGGTGCAGGAACTCCGCCTTGTACGACGCCATGTCGACGTTGACCGGGCACTCGCTCTTGCACGCCTTGCACGACAGACACAGGTCGAGCGCCTCGCGGACCTCGTCCGAACGCCAGGCGTCCGGCAGGGTCTCGCCGCGCAGCATCTCGCCGAGCACCCGGGCCCGGCCGCGCGTGGAGTGCACCTCGTCGCCGGTGGCCTGGAAGGACGGGCACATCGCGCCGGTGGCGTTGCGGCAGCTGCCGACGCCGATGCAGCGGCGTACCGCGCCCGCCATCGAGCCCCGGTCGGCGGAGAGGGTGAGCAGCGGCAGCGCGTGCCTGTCGTGGCCCGGCCCGGGGCGCACGGAGGCGTCCAGCGGGGCCGGGTCGACCAGGATGCCCGGGTTGAGCAGCCCGTCGGGGTCCCAGATGCGCTTGAACTCGCGGAATGCGCCGAGGAGTTCGGGCGAATACGTGCGGGTGAGCAGCTCGGAGCGGGCCCGCCCGTCCCCGTGCTCGCCGGACGCGCAGCCGCCGTGCGAGACGGCGATGTCGGCGGCGGCCTCGATGAAGGTGCGGTAGTCGGCGATGCCGGCCCGGCCGGTGAGGTCCCAGTCGACGCGCAGATGCAGACAGCCCTCGCCGAAGTGGCCGGTGATGGTGCCCTGCCGTTTCCGCTCGGCCATCAGGGCGTGCAGGTCCTTCAGGTACCCGGCGAGGTTCTCGGCCGGTACCGCGGAGTCCTCCCAGCCGGGCCAGGCCTCCCGCCCGTCGGCCATGCGGGTGGCGATGCCGGCGCCGTTGCGGCGGATGCTCCACAGGGCGTCGGTGCGTGCCGGGTCGGCGAAGACCTCGAAGCGGGCGCCGGTCTCCCGCCCGACGCGCCGGGCCCGGGCCTCGGCGTCGGCCTGGTCGGCACCCTCGATCTCGCAGTACAGCCAGGCCCCGCCGGGCGGCAGCAGGTCGACGCCCTCGGCGCGGCCGGGCCGTGCGCGCAGCGCGTCCACCAGGGCCGCGTCCATGCCCTCGACGGTCAGCGCACCGGCCCGCGCCAGGGCGGGGGCGGCGGAGGCGGCGTCGTAGACGTCGGGGAAGCCGAGGACCAGCAGCGCCCGGGCGGCGGGCACCGGCACCAGGCCGATGGTCGCGCCGAGGACGATGCCGCAGGTGCCCTCGGAGCCGACCAGGGAGCGGGCCACGTGGAAACCGTGCTCGGGCAGCAGCCGGTGCAGCCCGTAGCCGGAGACCTGGCGGCTGAAGCGGCCCAACTCGGTGCGGATCCCGGCGAGATGGGCATCCCGCAGATCCCGCAGCCGTACGTCGAGTGCCGGGTCGCCGGTCGTGCCCGCGCCCACGCTGAGCAGCTGTCCGTCGGCGCGCAGCACGTCGACGCGTTCGGTGATGTCGGCGGTGGTGCCCCAGGCCACGGAGTGCGGCCCGCAGGCGTGGTTGCCGATCATGCCGCCGATGGTGCAGCGCGAGTACGTCGACGGGTCCGGGCCGACGGTCAGCCCGTGCTCGGCGGCCCGCGCCCGGACGGCACCGAGGACCGCGCCGGGCTGCACGGTCGCCGTACGGGCGTCCGGGTCGACGGCCGTGATGCGGTTCATGTGCCGGGAGAAGTCCAGCACCAGGCCCGGGCCGATGGCGTTGCCCGCGATGGAGGTGCCGCCGCCGCGGGAGGTCACGCCGACCCCGTGGGCCGCGGCGACCGCCACGGCGGTGGCGGCCTCCTCGGCGTCACGGGGCTCGACGACGGCGCCCGGCACGACCCGGTAGATCGACGCGTCCGCGGTGTACGCGGACCTGGTCAGGGCGTCGGTGCGGGCCCCGGGCAGCCGCTGGGCCAGCTCCCGCAGGAAGCCCTCCGGGACGGCTGCCCCGACGGTCGGCGCGCTGGGCGAAACGTCAGCCGTCATGGCGCGGGAAGAAGTCGACGAGCAGCATGTCGCGGACACCGCTGCGGTATCCGTCGGCCGGCTCGATCGCGTCGACGCCGTGGAAGACCCGGCGGTCGTCGATGATGATCGTCTCGAACGGCTCGGTCAGCGTGGTGCGCAGCAGGGGCCGGTGCTCCCGGTCGTAGATCTGCGAGGTGCCGCCCTGGACTCCGCTGCGGCCCATGAAGACCTGGGCGACGAAGTGGTGGCCGTCCTCGTGGATGCCTTCGGGGGCGGGCAGGCCCTCGGCGTCGCGGGTGGCGGTGATGCGGATCTGGTGGAGGCCGACGCCGCCGTTCTCCCGGTCGAACTCGCCGGGCAGCCGGTCGGCGAGGGCGGCGACGAGGGTGCGCAGCACGGCGGAGGACGCGGACTCCTCGGCGAGCGGCGGGAAGTGCCGGTCGATGCCGCCGACGAAGGCGTTGACCTCGACGGACTGGTGGAAGGCGCCCTGCGCGTCGGGCTCCATGCGGTCGACGCCGCGGAACGAGCCGTAGCGGCGGCGCCGGAAGTCGGCGCCGTCCTTCAGGTAGGCGTCGACGGGCAGGTCCTCCCAGGTCTCCCGGAAGGACTTCAGCTCCTCCTCGGAGTGTGCGGCCAGGGCGCCGAGCGTCTCGGCGGCGGGTATGTGCAGGTACGGCGCGGCGGTGGTCATCAGGTCTCCCCCTAAGGCGACAGGCTCGGGCAACGGCTCAGACGGCGGACGGCGCGGCGGGCCGGGCGACGTCCCAGCCGATGTCGGTCTCGAGCGCGGATGCGCCGGTGAGCAGGAGGGCCCCGAGGACGGTGGCCGGTATCAGCAGACGGCGAAGCACGGTGGTACTGCCTCTCTGAGTGCGGTGCGGGTGGGTGTGAGCGGGCCACGCTCCGTACGGCGCTGTTCACAGCCCGTCGCGCGGCCTCGGCCAGCCTGACCCAGTCCCGGCACCCCACTCAAGATCACAAAGGGTGCCGGAACCCGCACTGCGGGAACATGACGGGGCGCGCGCTACGCGCATGGATGCGTTGGGCGACGCATCCGCCGAGCCGGGTTGACAGGCGGGGACGGGCGCGACTATGTAGGCGGCTCTTGCCGCGTGGGGCCATTACGGCGCCCCATGGGCCGCCCACCGTGAACCGCGAGGCACCGACCGGTCGGCCGACCCCTTTGACCTGCAGACACCGGCCGGCCGGCCCGCCGCGACCTGCACACACCGGTCGGCCGACCCGCCGCGACCTGCACACACCGGCCGGTCAACCGACCCACCACGACCCGCACACACCGGCCGACCGGCCGACCCACCACGACCCGCACACACCGGCCGACCGGCCGACCCGCCGCGACCTGCGGACACCGGAGGGTCAACCGACCCACCACGCCCCACACACCCCGACCGGTCAGCCGACCTTCTCAGCCCCCGCCCACCGTGAACCCGATCACCGTCCCGCCACCCTCCCGCCGCACGGCGAACGGCGATCCCCCGTGCGCGAGCGCCACCTCCCGCACGATGGACAGGCCGAGGCCCGACCCCGGCAGGGAGCGGGCGTCGGCGGCGCGGTAGAAGCGGTCGAAGACGCGGATCAGGTCGGCGTCGACGATGCCGGGACCGCGGTCGAGGACCTCGACCCGTACCGCGCCGGGGCGGGCGGGACCGGCGACGTTGATCTCGATGGGCGCGGTGCCGTCGCGGTCGAACTTGGACGCGTTCTCGACGAGGTTGGAGAGTGCGCGCTGCAGCATCCCCGGGCGACCGTCGGTGGTCGTGTCGCCGCTTGCCCGGACGACGATCTCCCGCCCGGTGCGGCGACGCGCCAGCCCGGCGACGTCCTCGGCGATGTCGGCGAGGTCGACCCGCTGCGGCGGCTCGGTGTCGGACTGCCCGGCCGCGAGGTCGACCAACTCGTTGACGAGGTCGGTGAGTTCACGGGCTTCCTGGCTCAGATCCGCCACCAGCTCGTCCCGGGTGTCAGGGGGCAGCTCGTCGATCCTGCGCAGCAACGAGATGTTCGTCCGCAGGGAGGTCAGCGGCGTCCGCAGCTCATGCCCCGCGTCCTGCACGAGCCGCCGCTGGTCCTCCTCGGACTGGGCGAGGCGCCCGAGCATGCGGTCGAAGGCGCGGCCGAGGCGGCCGACCTCGTCGTAGCCGGCGACGGGCACCTGGATGCCGAGCCGGCGGGTGCGGGCGACGTCCTCGGCGGCGGAGGTGAGGATCACCAGCCGGCGGGTGATGCGCCGGGCCAGCCACCAGCCGAACAGCCCGGCCGCGACCACGACCGCGGCCATGAGGCTGAGCGTGCGCTGCTGCAGGGCCTGCAGCAGGTCCTCGGTGTCGCTGAACTCCTGCGCGACCTGCACCGCGCCCCGCCCGCCGCCGAGCGCGACGGTCGCGATCCGGTAGACGTCGTTGCCGACGTCGACGTCCTTGTGCTCGACCATCGTCCCGGCCAGCGAGTCCGCCGCGATCGCACGGTCGCCGGAGACGACCGGCAGCCCCGGCCGGCCGGGGTCGACGACGCTGCCGTCCGGCCCGAGCACCTGCACGTCCGTCCGGGCGGGCCGGACGAGGTCGTGGCCCGGCGCGGAGGAGGAGAAGTCGTCGGGCGTCATCCGGTGCGTGCGCACCTCGTCCCGCAGGTCCTGCACGACCTGGTCGAACACGGACTCCTGGTCGACGCGGACCAGTCGGGCGGCGGCGCTGTAGGAGAGCACGCCGACCAGGACGGTGACGGCGGCGGTCACGGCCGCGAAGGACACCGCGAAGGTGGTCCGCAGCGACAGGAGCCGGGGCCGCCGTCTCACCAGCAGCCGCCCGAGGCGGCCCACCGCTCAGTCCTCCCGCAGCACGTAACCCACACCGCGGACCGTGTGGATCAGCAGCGGCGCCCCCGGCTCGTCGAGCTTGCGGCGCAGGTAGCCGACGTACACGGCGAGGTTCTTGGAGCCCGGCCCGAAGTCGTAACCCCAGATCCGGTCGTAGATGGTGGAGTGGTCGAGGACGATCCCCGCGTTGCGGACCAGCAGCTCCAGCAGTTCGAACTCGGTGCGGGTCAGCTCGAGCTCCCGCCCCCCGCGCCAGACCCGCCGTGCCTGTACGTCCATCACCAGCCCGGCCGCCTCGACCCGCCCCTCGGAGACCTCGGGCACCTGCGGCTGCGGCTTCGTCACGCCGCTCAGCGCGCCGACCGGGCTGGTCCGGCGCAGCAGCGCGCGCAGCCGGGCGAAGACCTCCTCGACGTCGAAGGGCTTGACCACGTAGTCGTCGGCGCCCGCGTCCAGCCCGGCGATCCGGTCCTGGGTCTCCACGAGCGCCGTCAGCATCAGGATCGGCGTCCGGTCCCCCTCGGCACGCAGCACCCGGCACACCTGCAGCCCGTCGATGCCGGGCATCATCACGTCCAGGACCAGCACGTCCGGCGGACTCTTGTGGGCGTGCGCCAGCGCCTCGACCCCGTCGGCGACCGCGGTGACCCGGTAACCCTCCAGGGTCAGGGCGCGCTCCAGCGCATGACGGATGGCGCGGTCGTCTTCGGCGAGCAGCACAGTTCGGGGCACGTCCTCAGTGTGCCAAGCCTTCACAGTCGTACGACGTGATGAGCGGCTCACCGGGTGCCCTTCTTACTGCCCTCTCACCGGTGGGGGCGCAACCCGGGCCGCGCCCCTACCGTCCTCTCACCCTGCGGTCCGCAGCGCGGCCAGCCGCTCCTCGAAGGGGACGACCTCGAAGTCGTCCTTGACGGGTGCGGCCGCCGACAGCCCCGTCATCAGGGCCGTCAGTTCCCCCGCCGCCCTCTCGATCCGCCCGTCCAATCCCTCGGCACCCCAGTCCTCCGAGGCGGCGTACACCCCGGTCGGGACGACGACGGCCCGCAGATGGGCGAAGAGCGGACGCAGCGCGTGTTCCAGTACGAGGGAGTGCCGGGCCGTACCGCCGGTCGCGGCGATCAGTACCGGCTTCCCCGCCAGCGCGTCCTTGTCGATCACGTCGAAGAACGACTTGAACAGCCCGCTGTACGAGGCGGAGAACACCGGCGTGACCACGATCAGCCCGTCGGCTCCCGTCACCGCGTCGATCGCGGCGGACAGCTTCCGCCCCGGGAACCCGTTCGTGAAGTTGTGCGCGATCTCGACGGCGAGGTCGCGCAGCTCGACGACCTGCACCTCGGCCGCGGTCTGCCGGTCCACGGCCGCGGCCAGTCGGTCCCCCAGCAGCCGGGTGGACGACGGGACACGCAGCCCGGCCGAGACGACGACGAGCTTCATTCGGCGTTCACTCCCTTCGAGGCGGCCGCGAGCAGCGACTGATGGGTCGGCGCCTCGGGCACATCGGCCGGACGCCTGGCGGCGAACTCCTTGCGCAGCACCGGCACGACCTCCTCGCCCAGCATGTCGAGCTGTTCGAGCACGGTCTTCAGCGGCAGCCCGGCGTGGTCGACCAGGAACAGCTGGCGCTGGTAGTCACCGGCGTACTCGCGGAAGCTCAGCGTCTTCTCGATGACCTGCTCCGGGGAGCCCACGGTCAGCGGGGTCTGGTCCGTGAAGTCCTCCAGCGACGGCCCGTGTCCGTAGACCGGCGCGACGTCGAAGTACGGCCGGAACTCCCGCACCGCGTCCTGCGAGTTGCGCCGCATGAAGACATGACCCCCCAGCCCGACGATCGCCTGCTCCGGGGTGCCGTGCCCGTAGTGGGCGTACCGGTTCCGGTAGAGCTCGACCATCCGCTTGGTGTGGTCGGCCGGCCAGAAGATGTTGTTGTGGAAGAACCCGTCGCCGTAGTAGGCGGCCTGCTCGGCGATCTCGGGCGAGCGGATCGAGCCGTGCCAGACGAACGGCGGTACGCCGTCCAGCGGCCGGGGCGTGGAGGTGAACCCCTGCAAGGGCGTCCGGAACTTCCCCTCCCAGTTCACGACGTCCTCGCGCCACAGCCGGTGGAGCAGGGCGTAGTTCTCGACGGCGAGGTTGATGCCCTGCCGGATGTCCTGCCCGAACCACGGGTACACCGGGCCGGTGTTGCCGCGCCCCATCATCACGTCCACCCGGCCGTCCGCGAGGTGCTGGAGCATCGCGAAGTCCTCGGCGATCTTCACCGGGTCGTTGGTGGTGATGAGGGTGGTGGAGGTGGAGAGGATCAGCTTCTCCGTCCGCGCCGCCACGTACCCGAGCATGGTCGTCGGGGACGAGGGCACGAACGGCGGGTTGTGGTGCTCGCCGGTCGCGAAGACGTCGAGCCCGACCTCCTCGGCCTTCAGCGCGATGGCGACCATGGCCTTGATGCGCTCGCGCTCGGTCGGCGTACGGCCCGTGGTCGGGTCCGGCGTGACGTCGCCGACGCTGAAGATCCCGAACTGCATGGTCGCTCAACCTCCAAAGTTGTTGACCGTTCAACTATACCCTTGGAACGATCGCCCCCCGTCCCGTATTCCGGGTACCCGGCGACTGTCAGTGCCCCGTCCTACGATCGCTGCATGGCCCCCGTACGCCGTGACACCCGAGGCATCGTCGACGCCGCGGAGCTCTTCACGCAGGTGGACTTCCGCCGCGTCGAGCCCGCCGAGCCGCTGCGCCGGCACGTCGAGCAGTACTGGCTGATCGACTGGAACCTCACCGAGCCGTACGTCTCCCACGTGGTCCCGCACCCGGCCGTCAACATCGTCTTCCAGCAGTTCGAGGACCAGGACCCCTTCGTCGAAGTGGCGGGCGTACAGCTCGGCCTCTTCGCGCAGAAGCTGGAGGGCCGCGGCAGGGTGTGCGGCGTCAAGTTCCGACCGGGCGGCTTCCGCCCCTTCGCCCCGGACCGCCCGGTGACGGAGTGGACGGGCCGGCGGATCCGCTCCCCCGAGGTCTTCCCGGACACGGACCCGCCGGCGATCCTCTCCCCGGACGACGAAAAGGCCCGCATCACCGCCCTCGACACCTTCCTCCTGGGCCTGGAGCCCCGGCCCGACCCACAGGCCGACCTCGCGACGGCCCTGGTCGAACGCATCGGCACCGACCGCACCATCCGCCGCGTCACCGACTTCGCCCGCGCCGAGGGCATGTCCGTACGACTGCTGCAGCGCCTGTTCGCCGCGTACGTCGGCGTCGGCCCGAAGTGGGTCATCCTGCGCTACCGCATCCACGAGGCCCTGGAGCGCGCGGAGACGGAACAAGCAGTGGACTGGGCGGCACTTGCCGCCGACCTCGGTTACGCCGACCAGGCCCATCTGGTCCGGGACTTCACGGCGACGGTGGGCGTCCCGCCGACGGCGTACGCACAGGGCGTGCACTGACCGGCCGTCTCCCACCCCCACCCCCTCCACCCCCCTCCGGCTCGTCCAGCTCCTCCGGCTCCTCCGAAAACAATGCGCTTGACCGCCCAGCGCTCCTGCCCTCACATTTATCTGCGTGACGCAGATACTGCATGACGCAAAAGAAAAGAACCTGCCCGCCCGCACCCGCTGGGCGATCCTCGCCGTGGTCCTCGCCGCCGACGTGCTGGACCTCCTCGACGCCACGATCACCAACATCGCCGCCCCGACGATCACGAAGGACCTCGGCGGCGGCCCGGGCCTCGTCCAGTGGCTCGGCGCCTCCTACGCGCTCGCACTCGGCGTGCTGCTCGTGCCCGGCGGGCGACTGGGCGACAAGTACGGGCGCCGTCGGCTGTTCCTGTACGGCCCCGCCGGATTCGTCGCCGCATCCCTGGCCTGCGGACTCGCCCCGACCCCGGCGGCCCTCGTCCTCGCCCGCCTCGCCCAGGGCGCCTGTGCCGCCCTCGTCATCCCGCAGGGCTTCGGCATCCTCGGCGCCACCTGGCCGCGCGACCAGATCGGCAAGGCGTTCAGCCTGTTCGGGCCGGTGATGGGACTGTCCGCCGTCAGCGGCCCGATCCTCGCCGGGTTCCTGGTCGACGCCGACATCGCGGGCCTCGGCTGGCGCCCCATGTTCCTGATCAACCTGCTCCTGGGCGGCGCCGCCCTGCTCGCCGCCGTACGCCTGCTGCCGCGGGACACCGGCGATCCGTCCGTGTCCGTCGACGGCCCGGGATCGGCGTTGCTCGCCAGCGCGCTGCTCGGCCTGCTCGGCGGCCTCATCGACGGCTCGGACCACGGCTGGACGCCCCGCGCCTTCGTCCTGCTGCTCCTCGGGCTCGCCCTGTTCGCCGGCTTCTGCCACCGCCAGCGCACCGCCGCCCACCCGCTCGTCCAGCCGTCACTGCTGCACAACCGCGGCTTCACCTCGGGCCTGATCCTCGGCATCGTGGCCTTCGCCGCGACCGCCGGACTCCTCTACGTCATCTCCCTCTTCTTCCAACGGGGCCTCGGCCGCTCCCCCTCCGACACCGCGCTCGGCCTGATCCCGCTCTCGCTCGGCATCGTCATCGCGTCCATCGCCTGCTACCGCCTCATCCACTCCTACGGCCGCCGGCTCGTCGTCGCCGGACTGCTGATGATCCTCGCGGGCTGCGGTCACCTGGCTCTCCTGGTCGGCAACTCCGGTACTTCCGTGAGCAGTTGGGCCCTGGTCCCGCCCGTCCTCGTCATCGGCCTCGGCATGGGCACCTGCTTCGGCACGGTCTACGACGTCACGATCGGCGACATCGCCCCCGACGAGGCGGGCAGCGCGAGCGGCTCGCTCAACGCGGTGCAGCAGGTCGCCAACGCGATCGGGGCGGCGTCCGTCACCACCGTGTACTTCCACACGGCCGACGGCGGCGAGGCCCACGCGATGACCGTGAGCCTCGTCGTGGTCGCCGCGGCCACGCTCCTGTGCCTGCCCCTCGTACGGCTGTTGCCGCGCAAGGCGCCCACGGAGCAGCACCACTGAGGGCCGCCCGACCGCGTGGCCAGGCGGCCGGGGCCGGGGGGGGGCCGGAGGGCCGGAGGGCCGGGTGGTCAGTTCTGGACCTGGGCGTAGAGGGCTGCGTAGCAACTCGTATCGATGCAGTCATCGGCCGCCCTGTCACACTCCCGCCCCGCTCCCCGTCAACCCGGTGAACGCGATGAAGCCCACCGCGATCAAGCCCGCCAACGAGGAGCACGCCATGTCCGTCGCCCACACCGTCGTCACCCTGCTGGCCGCCGCCATGGCCGGCTACTCCGGAGTCGTCGTCCTTACCCGCGCCGAGTGGATTACCAAGGCCCTGACCGACTACCGGGTGCCGAGCTCGTGGTGGCCCTGGCTCGGCGCGGCGAAGACCGCCGGGGCCGTCGGCCTGCTGGTCGGCCTGTTCGTGCCCGTCGTCGGGGTCGCGGCCGGGACGGGCCTGGTGCTGTACTTCGCCGGGGCGGTCGTCACCGTCGCACGGGCGCGGTGGTACGCGCACATCCCGTTCCCGCTGGTGTACGCCGCCCCAGTGGTCGCGGCCATGACGCTGGGCGCACTGGCCTGACCTCCGTCCCGGTGATCAGGGAACGAGCACCAGCCGCCCCCGAACCCCGCCCTCCGCGAGCCGGGCGTGCGCCTTCGGAGCCTCGTCCAGGGCGTACGTCTCGGCCACCCGCAGGGTCAGCACCCCCTGGTCCACCAGGCCGGCCAGTTCGGCCAGTCGGGCCCCGTCGGCGCTCACCTCGACCGCGGCGGCCCGCACGCCCCGCACCGGCGCCGGGGCCGCCTGCGGGATGACGCCGACGAAGGCGCCCCCGTCCCGCACCCACTCCAGGGCGCTCTCCCCGAGGACCGCCGCGTCCAGCACGGCGTCGACGCTGCCCGGCTCGACCGCACCGGCCGTGAAGGACGAGGCCCCGAACGACCGTACGAGCTCCGCGTCCTCCTCACGGGCCAGCGCGGTCACCGACACCCCTCGGTACGCGGCGAGCTGGACGGCGTAGCCGCCCACCGCGCCGGCGGCCCCCGTCACCAGGAGCGACCGGCCCGGCGTCAACTCCAGCAGATCCAGGGCCTGTACGGCGGTCAGCGCGTTCAGCGGCAGGGTCGCCGCCGCCACCGCGTCGACCGACTTCGGGGCGAGCGCCACGGCGTCCGTGTCCACCACCACGTACTCGGCGTGTGTACCCAGCGGCTTGACCATGCCGTAGTCGAGCGCCACCACCTCGTCGCCGACGCTCCAGGCGCTCCCCACGCCCGTCGCGTCCACCGTCCCGGCCGCGTCCCAGCCGAGCCCGATCTGCTTGCCCGCGCCGCCGAAGACCCCCGCCCGCACCCCGGCGTCCACCGGGTTCAGCGCGGCCGCCGCGACCTTGATCCGCACCTGCCGCGCCGCCGGCTCGGGCAGCTCCGTCTCCACGACCCGCACGGCCTCGGGCCCGCCGAACGTCGTCACCACCACAGCTCGCATGTCCTTCAACTCCCCATACGTCACCGACTGCTTCGGTATCTCCTCAGCTGTCGGCAACCCTAGGAAGAGTTACTATCCATCGGGAAGTAGTTACCCGAAGGTGCGTACATACCCCGGAGGTGAGCCATGGCGACCATGACGGCGGCCCAGCGGCGCGAACAGGCCCGCACCGCGTACGACGCGTTCCTCAAGAGCTGCCCGACCAACCAGCTCCTGGACCGGCTCAGCGACAAGTGGGTCAGCCTCGTCGTCTCCGCCCTCGCCCCCGGCCCCCTGCGCTACAGCGACCTGGCCCGCAAGATCGCCGGCGTCAGCCCCAAGATGCTGACGCAGACGCTGCGCTCACTGGAACGCGACGGCATCCTCTCCCGCACGGTCACCCCCTCCGTCCCCGTCCGCGTCGACTACGAACTCACCGGACTGGGCAGCAGCCTGAGCCTGCTGCTGCTCGCGGTGAAGGACTGGGCGGAGACCCACATCGAGGAGGTCCGGGAGGCACGGGAGCAGTACGACGCCGGGGACGCGGCGGCTTCGTAGCACCCGCCCCTAGCGGGCCTGCGTCCGTACGTCCGCGGTGAACCGCACCTCGCCGTCCTGGCGGGCGACGACCCGGACCGTGTCCGTGCTCCCGTCCAGAGGCCGGGCCTCCATCCAGCACGGGGTGTCGAACTCGACGTAACGGCGGAAGGCCGTCTCCATGGCCACGGGCAGCACGGGTGCGGGATGCCGTACCGCCTGGGCCGCCTGGCGCGCGGCCTCGATGAGAAGCATCCCCGGTACGTGGTCGACGGCATGGTCGAAGTACTTGGCGTGGCGGGTGTCGACCCGCAGCTGCCAGCGGTCCGCGTGTTCCGTCGGGGACAGGACGACGTCCTCGGTACGGTCCCGTCCGAGCACCTCGGCCGGGGCGGGCGCCGGCGGAGGTATCGCCGCGGCCATCGCTCTGGCGGTGTCCACGCGGTCGCCGCGGAGCCGGTCGTACACGGCCGGCGCCTGGATGGTGAAACGCGAGCGGGCCCGGGCGCGGACCGCGCCGTCGCGCACCAGGTCGACGTCCATGGTCATGGCGGCCACATGGGTGCGCCTGCGCGCGATGTCGCTGCAGGTCACCCGCAGTTCGGGCAGCGCGGGGCCGGGGTGCAGGGCCTCGGGTGCGAGGTCGAACTCGTACTCCTCCCAGACCAGGTGGTGGCCGTCGGGCACCTCGTACCCGGCGTGGCACAGCAGCGGGAAGAGCTGGCGAATCGTTTCGCTTACCAGTAGGGGCTGGTACGCCCCGGACGCGGCCGTATAGAAGGAATGGTCGCCGGGCCAGCAGGCGGCGACCCGGAAGGAGTCGGGAGCCGTACGGCGCCAGCGGGTCAGCAGGACCTCTTCGGCGTCCGACTTGTGGACGAGCCGCCGGGTCACGGGCCGGTCGGCCACGCTCGGCTGCTGCTGTTCGCACACAAAGGTGGTCATGACGGAACCTCCCCCACTTGAAGGGCTTCGGTGCAGCCGCCGGCTGCGTCGCAGAAAAAAATAGAGTACGTTCTGTTTTTTGTCGAAGGGGCGACGTCACGGGGCCGACGAGGGCCTCACAGGCATCGACAGAGGAGAGAGCCGATGGCACGGCCCAAGCAGGAACGCGCTGTCCGCACGAAGCAGCTGATCCTTCACGCGGCGGCCGAGGTGTTCGACGAGTGCGGCTACTCGGGCACGAGCATCAGCCGCATCCTGGAGCGCGCGGGCTCCACCCAGGGAGCGATGTACTTCCACTTCAAGTCCAAGGAGGACCTGGCGCGGGCCGTCATCGTCAACCAGGCCGAGGAGCTGAAGCTGCCGGCGGACCCGGCCGGACTCCAGCAGCTCGTGGACATCACGCTGCACCTCGCCCACGAGCTCCAGCGCAACGTCCTGCTCAGGGCGGGCGTGCGGCTGGCCGTCGAGCAGGAGGAGTCGGGCCTCGACGAGTACTCGGTCTACGAGTGGTGGATCAACCAGTTCCGCCGCGAACTCGACGTGGCCCGTGAGCGCGGCGAGCTGCTGCCAGAGGTGGACGAGGCGGAGTTCGCGGCCGTCCTCGTGGCGAGCTTCACCGGTACGCAGGTGATGTCCCAGGTCGCGACCCGGCGCGCCGACCTCCCGGAACGGATCGCCTCGCTCTGGCGCTACCTGCTGCCTGGTCTGGCTCCGGCCGAGGTCAGGCAGCGGCTGATGGTGAGCGTGGAGCGGGGGCAGGCGCCGGTATGACTCGGGCATGACGCGGACCCCGGTGGCCGAGGTGACGAAGTACGTCACCTGGGCCCGGTGCCCGAGGTGACAAAGTACGTGGCCCCCTCGCCCCGGTCGTAGGGCTGCTCCCAACCGCCCCTTAGGATCGGCGAATTGCGAATCTGTAGGCCGTGCGCGCGGACCGGGACCTGTGCGGGCGGCAGTCGTCCAGAGCCGGGCGACGGCCTCTCCCCGTCCGGCATGGGCAACCACGCCGTGCCCGGTCGGCGCGTCTTCGTGTGATCGGAGACGGACAGTGGCACGACAGGAAAGGGCCGAGCGGACCCGTCGGGCCCTGATCCACGCGGCGGCCCGGGAGTTCGCCGAGCACGGTTTCGCCGGCACCTCGCTGGCCCGGATCAGCGGCGCCGCCGGAGTGACCATGGGTGCCCTGACCTTCCACTTCGCGACGAAGGGCGAACTGGCCGACGCGGTCGCGGAGTCGGGCGGCACGACGACCCGACAGGCGCTGCCGCTCCGGCCGGGCCCGGCCGGCGTCGCCGACGTCGTCGGCTTCACCCGCACCCTGGCCCGTCTGCTGGAGCAGGAGGTCGTCGTACGGGCCGCCGCCCGGCTCACCTGGGACCGCTCGGCGGTCGGCGCCGGCTGGTACGGGACCTGGCTGCCGCTGCTGCACGATCTCGTCGGGCGCGCGGACGAGGAGCTGGCCGCGTGGGCCTCGCCGCAGGCCGTCGTCGCCCTCGCGCTCTCGGTCGTCGCGGGCGCGGAGACCGCCGTACGGCTGGACGGCCTGCCGGGCGCGGAACGGGTCGCGGCACCCGCGCACCACGCGACGCTGGTGTGGGACCTCGCGCTGCCCAAACCGCCCACCTGACATCTGCACCCCTCACCACCAGGCAATTCCCTGCCCGACTTGGCGAAGTCGCACCAACCGGGACAGCCCGGGTCGAAAAACAAAGAGAACGTTCTGTATTCTCTGTGGTGTAGCCGTCGGCAAAGGGGATGCAGGATGGAGGATCTCTTCGGTCACCTGCCGCGCAGCGACCAACGTCACTGGGCGCAGGTGTACGTACGCGGCCTGCTGACCGCGCAGGGGCGCAAGTCCCCGCGCAACCTCGCCCTGGCGGCGACGGGTTCGCCCGAGGCGGCGCACGCGCTGCACCAGTTCGTCGGCAACAGCACCTGGGACTGGACACCCGTCCGGGAACAGCTGGCACGCCGGGTCGCCGAACGGCTCACGGTGCGCGCCCATGTGCTCACGGCGGCGCTGATCCCCAAGCGGGGCAGCCACTCCGTGGGCGTCGGCGCGCACTTCGACCCGGCCGGCGGACGGGCCGTCACGGCCCAGGTGGGTGTCGGTCTGTTCCTGTCGACCGGCCGCAGGGCGGTTCCCGTGGACTGGCGTCTGGTCCTCGACCAGGAGTGGTGCGCCGACCCCGAACGGCGGCGGCGCGTGCGACTGCCCGATTCCGCAGCACCCCGGCAGGCCTGGCAGCACGCGCTGACGCTGGCCTCCGGCGCGGGCCCGCTGCCGGTGGTCGCGGACGCCCGGTGCGCCGAGGACCTCGCGCCGCTGGCCGCCGAACTCACCCGGCGGGGCACGGTGTTCCTCGCCGAGACCGGCACCTGGCAGCGGGTCGTGCCGGTGGGCGGGCCGGCCCGTGCGGTGCGGCTGGACGAGCTGCCGTCGTACGACGGTGACGATGTCGTCCGCACGGCACTGGTCCGGCCCGTCGAGGCCGGCAGCGGTGCGGTCGGCGCCCAGGTGCTGCGGCTGTGGCGGCTGCGGGCCCCGGGGCCCGGGCGGACGGTCCGCTGGGCGGTCACCAACTCCCGTCACCTCGCGGCCGGCGGGGTGCGCGGGCTGCTGCGGCACGCGGACGCGGCCCACGCGTCGCTGGCCGCGCTGAACTCGGAGTTCGGGCTGTCCGACTTCGAGGGCCGCTCGTATCCCGGCTGGCACCACCACATGACGCTGGCGTCCGTCGCCCACGCGCTCGCGACGCTGCGGCGCGGGGCGGCCGACGACCCGGCGGGGCCGAGCGTCCCGACGCGCCGGTGTCCCGGCGTGGCCGCCCGCGGCGCCTGAGGTCCCCGCCCGGGCGCATGTCCTTCGCGGCAGGTGGCCGCTCCACTCGTCACCCTGCAAGGAGGGGTGTGTCATGTATGCGTCGGGATTGACGTCCCCATGCGCGGCGATCGCTTCCCCGCGCGCCGCACGATCTTCCCCCTGCACGGAGTCCCTGGTCTCCGAGCTGTCCGACCGTCTCTTCCCGTCCTTCTCCCGGGCCGGCCACCGTCTCAAGGGCGAGCAGTACCTCCGGGGCCTGCTCACCGCCCCCGGACGCAAGTCCGTCCGGAACATCGCCCGCGCCCTCGGCGACTCCGGGGCCGCGCAGCGCCTGCACCACTTCGTCTGCAACGCCCCCTGGAGCTGGCAGCCCGTCCGCGAGGCCCTCGCCGGCCATCTGACCGACCTCGCACCACCGCAGGCCTGGGTCGTCCGGCCGCTGCTCATCCCCAAGTCGGGCAGCAACTCGGTGGGCGTGCACCGGCGTTTCGTCCCCGAGACCGGCCAGGTGACGAACGGCCAGCAGGCCCACGGCCTCTGGTACGCCCGCCAGAACCTGAACGCCCCCGTCGACTGGGTCCTCAGCCCACCCGGCCGCACGGCACAGGCGGTGGACCTCGGCCCCGGCCGACGCCCGGTCACGGCCCTGCTCGAAACGGGAGCGACGGCGCCGGCACCGGTCCTGTGGGACAGCACGGCGGACGACACGGAGGGCGCGCTGCGGGCGCTCACCTCCTCCCCACTGCCCGCCGCCGTACGGCTGTCCGGCGGCGTGACCCTCCAGGTGCTCGGCCACTCGGGCCGGCCCGCCCTCGGTACGGCGCTGCCCGTCGAGCGGCTCGTCGCCGTCCCGGGTGCGCCCTGGCTGCGGACGTACGAGGTCGCCCCCGGGGTCCGGGCCGCGACCGCGCGGGTCGCCCCGCCCCGGCCCCGGGCCACGCCGTCCGCGTCGCGCCCGGACGGCAGGCCGCGGGACGGACTGCTGCTGTACGCCCAGTGGCGGACGGACCAACCCGGCCGGGCCGACTTCTGGCTGACCACCCTGGCCCAGGCGCCCGCCGCCGAACTGCACCGGCTGACCGGCCTCGCCGACCAGGCGGCCCGCGACACGGCCCGTACCGGCGCCCGCGTCGGCCTGCGCGACTTCGAGGGCCGCTCCTACGCCGGCTGGCACCGCCACATGACGCTCGCCTCGGCCGCGTACGCCGCGCTCGTGCTCGGCGAAGGACGCCGCTGACGTACGTACCCGAGAACGGCCGGGGCCCGTGAACGGATCGTCCGTTCACGGGCCCCGGCCGTCAGCGCCCGCAGCGCTCAGCGTCCGCCGCCCCAGCCGCCCGGCTCCCCGGCATACCGCCGGGCGTCCGTCTCCTTCTCGTACGGCAGGCCGCCGTCGGGGATGGACAGCAGTTCCAGGGTGATGCCGACGGGCGTGCGCAGGTAGGTCCAGCGGTTGCCTGCGATGGGGCCGTCCTTGATGGTCTCGGGGCCGCCCAGGATCTCCACGCCCGGCTGGGCGCCCAGGTACGCCACCGCCGCGTCGATGTCCTCGACGGCGACGGCGAGATGGTGGCCGCCGACGTCGTGGTTGCGCGGCGGGTCCGTGCGCTGATCCGGGGCCGTGTACTGGAACAGCTCGACGTTGCAGGTGGGGCCGAGCCGGATCATGGCGATCCGGGCGACGGCCCGCGGATGCACGTCCAGCCGCTCGGCCATCCAGTCGTCGTCCCGGCGGATCGGCCCCTCGCGGTAGACGAGGTCGCCGCCGAGCACGTCCACGAAGAAGGCGACGGCCTTGTCCAAGTCGGCCACGGTGTAGGCGACGTGGTCGACGTTGCCCGCGGTCGGGATGCCCCGCCGTCCCGCCCCGGCCGGCTGCGGCTCAGTCATGGGCCAGCTCCGGGGCGCGCCGCGGCAGCCTTCGTACCCGGTCGTGCGGGAGTACGGCCATCAGCAACAGCTCCGCTCCGCCGTCCGCGGCCGTCAGCCGGGGGCGGGCGCCGGCGGGGCTGAGCATGACCTCGCCGGTGCGCAGCGTCCACGGGAGGCTGTCGCACTCCTCGACCGCGACCGCGCCGGACAGCACCAGCCACACCTCGTCGGTGCCGCTGCGCCCCCGCTCCTCCACCGCGCCGCCGCCCGGCAGCCGTACGTGGTCGACGGCCTCGCACTCGCTGTGCAGCATGCCGCGCCGGGCCAGACAGCGCCGCTCGGGCCCGCCCTGCCGTACGGCGTGTGCCGCCGCCCGGGAGACGATCATGCGGCGGTCACCTCCCCGACCGCGGGCGCGACGGCCATCACGGCGTGGAACAGCCGCAGCCGGCCGGGCCCGCCGATGACCTCGACCTCGCCGCCCAGCGGCAGGGTCAGCGCGCTGCCCGCCGCGAGCGCGACCTCGGTGCCGCTGCCTGCGGCGGTGCCCTCGCCCGCGAGGACGAACAGCACGTGCTCGGTGCCGTCGGCGGCCAGGGCGAGGCTCTCCCCCTCGTCCAGGGCGAGGGTGCGGATGGTGCGGAGGGGGCCGTCGAAGCTGACCGAGGGGTCGACGACGGTGTCCTCCCGCAGGAGGTGGACGGTGCTGCGGGGCATGGCGTTCTCCCGGTCGGACCGCCGTGCCCCGGTGAGCACGGCGTGGGTGTGCGGCGTCGACATCTCGACGACCAGCCAGTCGAGCCGTTCGGCCCCCGTGTTGCGCAGGCCGTGGGTGCTGCCCGTGCGGGTCAGGGCCATCGAGCCGGGGCCCACGGCGTGCGGCTCGCCGTCGAGAAGGAGTTCGCCCTCGCCGGTCAGGACGAAGTAGATCTCCTCGGTGCGGGTGTGCAGATGCTCCCCGCTGACCGCGCCGGGCGGCAGCGACGCCCACTCGACGGCCTCCCAGGAACCGTCCGTCCCGGTCCGCCGGGCCAGGCACTTCCAGTACGTCAGTCCCTCGGTGCCGTGGACTCCGTGGACCTCGGCCGCCTCCGAGACGTCGGCGACGATCACGCCGCCTCCTCGAGCACCGCGCCGCGGCGGCCGGCCGTGCCGAGGGTGCGCAGGTCGTCGATGGCGGCGGCCAGTTCGGCGGGGGTGACGTCGTTGACGAAGGCCGCTTCGCCGATGCCGACCGGCAGCGGCAGCCGCTGCCTGCCGTCCCGGTGGCGGACCGTGTCGGCGAGGGCGCGGGCGAGCAGCCCGGGCTCCAACAGGTCGTTCCAGGTGGGCAGTTCGAGGGCGTCCATGACCGCGAGGATCCGGTCGCGGTCGGCGGCGCTCACCATGCCCCGGCGGGCGGCCATGACGGTGGTCAGCGCCATGTCGACGCACACCGCCTCGCCGTGCAGCAGCGCCGGCAGGGCGTGCATCTCGATGGTGGGGCTGAAGGTGTGCCCGTAGTCGACGACTCGTTCCAGCTGGGCCTCCCACAGGTTGGGCTGGAGCTCCTCCAGCATGCTGTGGATGGCCCGCTGGACGACCTCGCAGGCCGTCCGGCCCGCGCCCCAGCGGCTGCCCTGGAGCCGGTTCTCGATCAGCGACGGCCCGTGCGCCTCCAGCAGGTCGAACAGGCGGGCGTCCTTGATGAGGGCCATCTTGAGGATCTCCGCCAGGCCGTTGGAGATGTGCCGGCGGTCCACGGTGGCCAGGAACGAACGGTCGAGCAGGGTCAGCGAGGCCGGGAAGTAGGTCCCCAGGCGGTTCTTGTGCCCGTTGAAGTTGACGCCGGTCTTCACGCCGACACCGGCGTCCACCAGCCCGATGAGGGTGGTGGGCACCCGCACGACGGGGGTGCCGCGCCGGTACAGGCTCGCCACCAGTCCGACGATGTCCATCAGGACCCCGCCGCCGATCGCGATCAGCGGCTCGCGGCGCCGGTCGATGCTGAACGCGTCCAGGGCCCGCACGATGTCCTCGAGGGTCGCCAACTCCTTGAGGGTCTCGTCGACTTCCACCACGTGCATCCGGTAGTCGACCCGGTGGTGGTCGAGGTAGGCGCGGATCCGCTCGCCGTGCAGCCGCTCCACGTGCGCGTCGATGACGACGAAACGGCGCCGGTTGCCGCCGGTGACGGAGGCCGGTTCCAGCAGGGCCTCGTCCGCCGGGTCGAAGGCGTCGTCGCACATCCTGATCTCGTAGCTGACCGGTTTCACCGCGTTGACCTGCCAGACGTCCACCTGCGCACTGCGGGTGAAAAGGCCCGTCGGCGCGTTGTCCCGAGTCATGCTGCCTCCACAGAGTTATTGCTGAGGTTTTCCGTAATTCCGGCCTGCGTCCACTGCGTCCACTGCATTCAGGCATTCGGACATCCAGGCATTCGGACATTCACAGTCCAGCAGGCGACGAATACACTGGGCAAGTAATTCGAGAAGCCGCCCGCTACTTTGTCAGAAACGACATCTCGGCATGGTGCCGCTTTACGAGCAGCCGCCCCATTCCGACGAGGCAGTGGTCGTCGTCGGGTGCGCCGAGAGCGAGCATGTCGCGGATCTCCGGTTCGGTGAGCCCGAAGCAGCCCACACGCAGGAGTTCTTCCGCGAGGACGTCGAGGAAACGCTCGCCGACGGCGAGTGCGAATCCGCCGACGAACACATAGCGGCGTATCCCGGCGGCGAGGAACACCGAACTCACCGCGGTGGCCAGATGGGCCACGCCCGTCCGCACCACCGCGACGGCGAAGGGGTCGCCCTCGCGGGCGGCCCGGGCGAGCTGCCGGTTGGTGATGTCGTCCGGCTGCGGCGGCGTCGCCGTACCGGCGCACAGCTCGGCCAGCCGGGACACGGCGAACGCCCCCGGCTCGGCGCGGGCGGCCCTGCGGGCGGCGGCCAGCATGCCGCGGCCCGAGGCCAGCGCGCCGAGGTGGCCGCGGCCGCCGCAGTCGCAGCGGGGCGCGTCCGGCGCCGGGTCGCACAGCAGGTGTCCCAGCTCGCCGCCGTGGCCGCCGGCGTCGACCAGGACGTCGTCACCGACGTAGATCTTGTTGCTGATGCCGGAGCTGACGGTGAACAGGCAGAACGCGGGACCGCCCGGATCGGCGTACCGCCAGGCCGCGGCGGTCGTGTCGTTGACGACGGTCACCGGCATCCCCGTACGTTCCCGCAGCAGCCGGGCCAACGGCAGCGCGGGACCGCCGCCGCCCCACACGGTGGGCGCCCCGGTGACGGTCCCGTCGCCGGTGACCGGCCCGGCGAACGCGACCCCGACGGCCACCGCACCGAGCCCCTCGGCGCTCCCGCGCGCCAGCTCGATCTCCTCGACGAGCTGCTCGACGACCGAGCTCTGCACGTCCGTGACGTCCTCGGCGTCGAGCCCTCCGGTGCCACGCACCGGAACCCGTCGTACACCGGTCAGGGCCTGGGCCTCTGCGTCCCAGCACGCGGTCCGCAGGGTGGTGCCACCGACGTCGGCGACTATGCAGCGCATGGGGCTCCTTCTGGAAGTGGGGGTCGAGGTGGGCGCGGGTACGGGGCCGAGTCCGGGGGGGCGGTGGTGCTGCGCGCCGCGCGCCGCGCGTGGGGCCGGTCCGGGCCACGGGTCGGGGCGGGTACGGGGCGGGTACGGGGCCGAGTCTGGGTGCGGTGGTGCTGCGCGGAGCGCGCCGCGCGTGGGGCCGGTCCGGACCCCGGGTCGGGGCCGATCGGAGCAGGTCGGGGCGGGTCGGGGCGGAGGCCCACGGCCGCCCACCCCGGCGCGCTGTCGTCATGCACCGGACCACCGGCCCGCCTCCGGGGGCGTCGCTCCGCCGCGGGGTACGGGGCGGAGTCCGACGGTCGGTGATGCTGCGCGCCGCGCGTGGCACCGGTTCGACCCGGGGGCCGCCCGGGGCGGCTCGGAGGCGGCTCGGGGGCGGCTCGGAGGACCACGGCCGCCCGCCTCGGCGCCCCGCCGTCATGCACCGGACCACCGGCCCCGCCGCCGCGGCGTCACTCGCCGACGCACCGCGCCGCCTCCCGCCGCCCGGCGGAACCGGCACCGGAACCGGCCGGCGCGGTCGGCTCGGCGTCGCCGCTGCCGGCCGGCCCGGCGTGTGCGGCGGCCGCCCCGTCGCCGTCACCGGCTTCGACGAGGGGCCGCCGCTCCTGCCCGGACCCCTCCGCCGGGCGGGTCCGCAAGCCGCGCTGACGTGCCCACATGGGGGCGATGACCAGCAGGGCGACGGCCGCGGCGGCGCAGCCCGCGGAGGTGACGGAGCGGGCGCCCCAGCCCTGGTCCATGACCGCGCCGCCGAGCCAGGCGCCGAAGCCGTTGCCGAGGTTGAAGGCGGAGACGTTCGCGGACAGGGCGAGCAGGGGCGCGGACGCGGCCAGGGCGAGGACGCGCGACTGGAGGACGGGGATGATGGAGAACCCCGCCGCCCCGAACAGGAGCAGCACGGCGGCTGCCGGCCAGCGGTGGGGCGCCACGGCCCAGAACAGCGCCAGCACCGCCACCAGCGCGGTCAGGCACAGCACCGCGCCCCGCGTCGGGTCCCGGTCGGCGAGCCTGCCGCCGGCCAGGTTGCCCAGGACGGCACCGATCCCGAACACCGCGAGCAGCACGCTCATCGCGCCCGCCGGGAAACCCGAGACGTCCCGCATCAGGGGCGCCAGATAGGTCGAGGTGGTGAACACCGCGCCCTGCGCCAGCACCGTGACCGCCATCGACGCCAACACCGCGGGCCGGCACATCACCCGCACCTCGTCCCGCACCGAGCCGCCCGGCGCCCCGGTCCCCGCGCCGTCGTCGGCGCCGATCCGGCCCGGTACGGCGAGCAGGACCAGCACGATCGAGGCGACCGCGGTGACGGCGAGCGCGGCGAACGTGGCCCGCCACCCCCACCGCTGGCCGACCAACGTGCCCAGCGGCGAGCCGAGGATGTTCGCGAGGTTGAAGCCCAGGGACACCTGCGCGATCGCCGTCGCCTGCCGGTCCGGCGGTGACATACGGGCGGCGACCAGACCGGCCATCGCCACGAACGTGCCGTGGGCGAGCGAGGCGACGATGCGGGCGCCCATCAGCGTCGCGTAGTTCGCGGCGAGGAAACTGCCGACGTTGCCGGCCAGGAACACCGCCATCAGGCCCACCATCAGCGCCTTGCGCGGCACCCTCAGAGTGAGCAGCGTGATCACCGGGCCGCCGAGGGCGACGCCCACCGCGTACCCGGTGACCAGCAGGCCGGCCGACGGGACGGAGACACCGAGGCCGTCCGCCACGTCGGGCAGAATTCCGGCGATGGCGATCTCGGCGGTCCCCACGCAGAACACGCACAACATCAGAGCGAAAACGGGCAACGGCATGGGGGCGACTCCGGTAATTCGCCGAACAAATCCGGGGTCAATAATGGAGTCCGGCAACGCCATGGGTCACGCCGAAAACTGACACAGTCCCTGTGGGGGACGTCATGACCGGCGCGCGTTGTCCGCGGGGAACGGGTCCCTTTATGGTCGAACGAGCCGGTTACGGTCCAACGAGCCGGCCGCCCGATATTGCCCGGCAGCATCCCATTGCCGGGCGGCATCCCATTGCCGCGCAACCACTTCGGCAACACCCCTGCAACATACCGGCAAACATTCCGCACTTCTGTGCCCCAGCCAAGTTCGAGGAGGCTCCCTTGTCCGTCGGGGGAAAGTCAGCGACCACGACAATTCCCGTGCGTGCCGTGCTGTTCGACCTGGACGGCGTGCTGGTGCACTCCGCAACCGTCGTCGAACGCTCCTGGGCCGACTGGGCCCGTCGGCAGGGACTGGACGCGGACGAGGTGCTCGCCACCTGCCACGGCCGCCCGTCCGTGGAGACCATCGCACTCCTCGCGCCGCATCTGGACGCCGCCGCCGAGGCCGTCGCCCTGGAGGCCGAACAGGCCGCCGACACCGAGGGCCTGACGGCCTGCCAGGGCGCCGCCGAGCTGATCGCCGCCCTGGACAGCGGCGCGTACAGGGCACCGGTGCCGTGGGCCGTGGTGACCTCCGGCACCCGCCCGCTGGCGTCCGCCCGCCTGGCCGCCGTCGGCCACCGCCAACCGGACGTCTTCGTCACCGCCGACGCCGTCACCCGCGGCAAGCCCGACCCGGAGGGCTACCTCACCGCGGCCCGCGCCCTCGGCGTCGACCCGCGCGAGTGCGTCGTCGTCGAGGACGCCGAACCCGGCGCCCGCGCGGGCCACGCCGCCGGCGCCGCGGTGATCGGCGTGGCGGGCGGCACCCTCACGGGCACGGAACCGACCCTCGCCACGTTCGTGGACACCCTCGCCCTGCTCACCCTGGACCGCGACCCGGCGACCGGCGGGGCACGGCTGCTCACGAGCACGCACCCGCACACCCCTGCGCACGAAAGGGTCGGGTGATCCCCGTGAGTGCCACACCTCGTCATATCGCCGTCGTCGGCCGCGGTCTCATCGGCTCCGCCCTCACCGCCGCCCTCCGCCGCGACGCGGCCACCGTGCACACGGTCGCCCGCAGCGGCGCCCGTACGGCCCACCACGAGCCGTGCGACCTGGGCACCGGGCACGGCCGCGACGCCCTGCGCGCCGCCCTCCGCAGGTGGCAGCCGGACCGGGTCGTCCTCACCCACGGCCCGAGCGACGTGACCTGGATGGAGGCCCACCCCGAGGACGCGGCCGAGGCGCACGCCGGCCTCGCCCGGGCGGTGGCCGAGGAGTTCGGCCCCAGGATCCTGCTGGTCTCGACCGACAACGTCTACCCCGGCACCGAACCCCTGCGCACCCCCGCCGACCCGCCGGCCCCCGCCAACGTCTACGGCCACGTCAAACTGGCCGCCGAACAGGCCGTACTCGACGCGGGCGGCCACGTCGTGCGGGTCAGCCTCGTCTACGGCGGCTGGTCCCCGCCCGGACAACGCGTCACCTTCGCCGAGCGCTGCCTGACCGCCGCCCTCGCCGGACAGCCCCTGGCCGCGCCGGAGGACCAGTGGTTCACCCCCGTCCACCTGGACGACGTCACCACCGTCCTGCGGGCGATGTGCGGCCCGGGCGTCGACCGCAGGGCCGTGGAGCCCCTGTCGCACCTCTCCGGCCCCCGCCAGCTCAGCCGCCACGACTTCGCCTTCGCCGCGTACCGCCTGGCGGGCGCCGACGAGACCCTGGCCACCCCGGTGCCGCGCGCGGAGAGCGAGTGGGCCAGCCGTCCCCGCTACTCCTCCCTGCACTGCGACGACTTCGCCCCGGTCACCGGCATCCCCGGCTGGCAGCCCGCCGACGTCACCGACGGCCTGCGCACCATGCTGACCACCGCGCCGGCCCTCGCCGAGGCGGTGACCCGATGACCGGCGCCTCCGTGCCCCCGTCCATGACCGCCCTGCTGCTCACCGGCCCCGAAAGGGTCCGGACGGCGGAGGTCGCGACCCCCGAACTGCGCCCCGGACACTGCCTGGTGGCCGTCCGCTACGTCGGCCTGTGCGGCACCGACCTCGGCTTCTGGGACGGCTCCAGCAACTACGTGCACGACGGCCTCAAGAACTACCCGTTCGTCCCCGGCCACGAGTGGAGCGGCCAGGTCGTGGCCGTCGCCGACGACATCGACGGCATCGACGGCATCGACGGCATCGACGAGATACGTGTCGGCGAGCGCGTGACGGGGCACAACTTCCGCCCCTGCGGCGCCTGTTCGCACTGCGCGGAAGGCCGCATCGCCTCCTGCCCGCGGCGCAGCGAGATGGGCGTCCTCGGCCCGGAACCCGGCGCCGCCGCCCAGTACCTGCACGTGCCCGCGCACACCCTGGTGCGGCTGCCGGACCAGGTCACCGACCAGGAAGCCGCCCTGCTGGAACCGTGCAGCGCCGCCATGCACGCCGTCGACCGGCTCGGCATCGACGCCACCGACCGGGTGGCCGTCCTCGGCGGCGGCACCCTGGGCCTGGCCGCCGCCCAACTCGCCCGCGCCCGGGGCGCGAAGGTCCACCTCTACGACCCCGCCGCACCCGCCCGCGCCCTCGCGACGGAGCTCGGCCTCGACACCGACCCGCCCGAGAACGCCCCGCACGGCACGTTCACCGCCGTCATCGAGGCATCCGGCGCACCGGCCGCCGTACGCGCCACACCCCTGCTGTGCGCGCACGGCGCCCGCGTGGCCCAACTGGGCACCCCGCACCACGCGGTCGACGGCATGCCCACGGCGGAACTCGTCCTGCGCGACATCACCCTGCACGGCGTGCTGTCCGGCATCGCGCACTGGAAACCCCTGCTCGACGCCGTCGCCTCGGGCGCGCTGCGACTGTCCCCGCTCATCGACGCCGTCCTGCCGTACGACCGTCCCCGGGACGCCTATCTCAGGCTCGCGGACGGCGGCCGTACCCGGCCCAAGGTGCTGCTCAAGCTGAGCTGACCCGCCCCCACCACCCTTCGACGACACCCAAGGAAAGTCATGCACCAGACGACTGTCGGCAACGCGACCGTGCACTACCGCACGGAGGGCCAGGGCCCCGGTCTGCTCCTCGTCCACGGCACCGGCGCCACCGGCGAGACCAACTACGGCCACCTCTTCAAGCACTTCACCGAACACCACACCGTCATCGCCCCCGACTACGCGGGCAGCGGCGACACCGTGGACGACGGCGCCGAACTCGCCCTCGACCAGCTCGTGGACCAGGTCCTCGGCGCCTCCGGCGACGTCACCGGCGAGCCCGTCGACATCGTGGGCTTCTCGCTGGGCGCGGTGATCGCGGCCGCGGCCGCCGCCCGCCACCCCGAGCGGGTCCGCCGCCTCGTCCTGGTCGCCGGCTGGGCACGCAACGACGACCTGCGCAAGCGCCTCGGCTTCCAGCTGTGGCGCCGGCTGGCCGACGTGGACCCCGAGCTGTACTCGCACTACATCAGCCTGCTGCTGTTCACCCCGGGATTCCTGGCGGACCTGGACGAGGAGACGTTCACGACGTCGACCGGCGGCATCGAGGTCAGCGAGGGCACGCTGCGGCAGATCGAGCTCGGCCTCGAAGCCGACATCCGCGACCTCCTGCCGGGCATCACCGCCCCCACCCTGGTCGTCGGCTGCCGCCACGACCAGCTCGTACCGGTCCAGCACTCCCGCGAACTGCACGAGGCGATCGCCGACAGCACCTACCTGGAGATCGAGAGCGGCCACCTGGTCCCCGCCGAGTCCCCCGACGAACTCGTCGACGCCATCCAGAAGTTCCTGAGCTGACCAGCCCCCTCAACGCCAGACCCCCTCAACGCCAGCCCACACGCTCCGCCGGGACCGGGGCGGCAGGGCAGCACCTCCCTGACCTCCCCACCCGACAAGGAGTCATGCCGTCATGGCCACGGACCAGACGTCCCCCGCCGAGCACATACCGGGCGCCGCGCCAACGACCACCGCCACCGCCACCACTGCGGCCACCGCCACCGCCACCGCCACCGCCACCGCCACCGCCACCGCCACCGCCGAGCGCATACCCGACACCCCCGCCCCGGCCCTCTCCGCCACCCGCCTGCCCTCGCTCACCGGCATGCGTTTCCCCGCGGCCCTCCTCGTCTTCCTCTTCCACGTCTCGCTCCCCGCCGCCTGGCTCCTCGGCGACGACGCCAACGGCAGCCTCGTCGCCCGGCTCGCCGAGCAGGCGGGCGGTCTCGGCGTCACCTTCTTCTTCGTCCTCAGCGGCTTCGTCCTGGCCTGGTCCGCCCGCGTCGGCGACCCCAACCGCTCGTTCTGGCGCCGCCGTTACGTCAAGATCGTGCCGAACTACCTGGTCGCCTGGGCCCTCGCGACGGCCCTGATCGCGGCCGGCACCGCTCCCTGGCGATCGCTGGCCACCCTCTTCATGCTCCAGTCGTGGATCCCCGACTACGACACCAACTTCAGCGTGAACCCGCCCGGTTGGTCCCTGTCCACCGAGGCCTTCTTCTACCTCTGCTTCCCGCTGCTGTTCGCCTGGGCCCGCCGCATCGCCCCGCACCGGCTCAAGTACTGGACCGCGGCCGTCGTGGCCGCCATCGTCGCCACGCCCTTCGTGACCACCGCCGTCATCCCCGCGGGCGAGGTCCACATGTCCAACGAACCCTCCGTCTCCGGCCTCCACCTCTGGTTCGCGTACGTCTTCCCGCCCGCCCGCCTGCTCGACTTCCTGCTCGGCATCCTCGTCGCCCGCGCGGTGCTGCTCGGCCGCTGGCGCAACATCGGCATGGCCTGGTCGGGACTGCTCCTCGTGGCGAGCTACGCGGTCGCCGAACTCCCAGGCATGCCCTACCTGTTGGCCCAGCGAGCGGTGTGCGTGGTCCCCTGCGTCCTGCTGATCGCGGCCGGGGCGATCGCCGACGCCGAGGGCCGCTTCACGATCTTCCGCAACCGCGCGATGACCTGGCTCGGCGAGGTGTCCTTCGCCTTCTACCTGCTGCACTTCGTCGTACTGGCCGAGGGCCGCCGGCTACTCGGCCCGGACCTGGACTCCGTACCGGCCGCGATCGCCGTGCTCGTCGCCGAGTGCGCGGTGGCCGTCCTGCTCGCCTGGGCGCTCTACGAGTGGGTGGAGAAGCCGATCGTCCGACGCTGGTCCCGGCCCCGCACCAAGGTTCACACCTCGCCGGCCCGCAGCCGCGCCACCTGAGCCGCACTGAACTCCGTCGTACGCCTCATGTGGGCGACGATCAACCCGAGTTGGGAGTCGTCCAGGTCGTCGAAAAGGGCGGACCAGCCACCCCCCAGCCGCTCCCACACCCGCCCGAACTCGGCGATCCGCTCCGGCACCGTCGCCACCAGCACCCGCCGCCGGTCGGCCGCGTCCCGCTCCCGTACGACGTACCCCGCCCGCTCCAGCCGGTCCACCAGCCGCGTCGCCGACCCGGTCGTCAGCCCGGTCAGCTCGGCGACGCGGCCGGTCGTGACGGGCCCGCCCTCCAGCGTGAGCAGGTTCAGACACTGCAAGTCGGTGGGATGCAGCCCGAGATGATCGGCGACCGCCTGGTTGAACAGGGCGTACGACGCCATATAGCGGCGGGAGACGGTCGACAACTCCTCCAGCAACCGCTCACGCGCCCCACCGGCCGTTGCCCCACGGGCCGTTGACCCACCGGCCATCGCCCCACCAGCCGTTGCCTCGCCGGCCATCCCGTCCGCCTCTCCTCTGCGCCGCGCAGAGATCGTACGACGCAGCCGCCGGAGTGGGTGCGGCGCCGCCGCCTGCTCAGAAGTAGTACTCGTCCCCGGTGTCCAGGACCAGCAGCCGCTGCCGGTCGTTGGCCCGGTTCCGGTCCACCACCCCGCCGCTCCACACCGTGTCGACCTCCATCAGCACCTCCGACGGCGCCCCCCGCAGCCGTACCCCCAGCTCCACCCGCTCCCCCAGCCCGTCCGCGGCCAGCTCCCCCACCCGGCACAGCACCACCCGAAGCCCCGACCGCGCACACCCGCCCGGCAACTCCTGCCGATACGCCAGCGGCTCCGACCAGCGCAGCCGCACCGTCGCGTCCGGGACGGCCGACGGCCCGAGATTGCGCGGCGTGAGCCGCACGTCGACCAGCCCGGAGGCCATGGCCGCGGACCCGTGATAGGCGAGATCGGCCTCGGGCCCCCCGTCGGCGGAAGCGACCGGAACCACCCCGCCCACCGCCACCAGAGCAGCACCCCACACGGCAGGACCCCGCAGAACCCGCAGAACCTGCTCCTGCATGCCACCACTCCTCAGTCAGCAGTCAGCCGTGGTCGTAGGGGATGTATCCCACGCCAGGCGCCCCGCAGGCGCAGCCCATCAGGGTGACGCATGGTCCCCGGCACCGGCATGCCAAGCTGGCCCGCATGCCCGTCCTCCGCTCCGCAGCCCTCTTCCTCGTCGCCGCGCTCTTCGAGATCGGCGGCGCGTGGCTGGTCTGGCAGGGCGTGCGCGAGCACCGCGGGTGGCTGTGGATCGGCGCGGGCGTGCTGGCCCTCGGCGCGTACGGCTTCGTCGCCACCCTCCAGCCGGACGCCGACTTCGGCCGTATCCTCGCCGCGTACGGCGGTGTCTTCGTCGCCGGTTCACTGGTCTGGGGCATGGCCTCGGACGGCTACCGCCCGGACCGCTGGGACGTCACGGGCGCGCTGATCTGCCTCGCGGGCATGGCGGTGATCATGTACGCCCCGCGGGGCAACTGACCGGACGAACGGTCAGGAAGACATCTCAGGACGGCTCAGGACCGCTGAGGACCACTGAGGACGGCAGAGCGGCTCAGGACGGCTCTTCGGGCAGCAGTCCCAACTGCCCCAGGAAGTCCATCTCGTCGAAGTAGAGCCGGTAGTCGACGATCCGGCCGTCCGCCACGGTGGCGATGTCCACCCCGCGGATCCTGATCTCCTTCTGGGTCGGAGGGAGGGTCTCCCCGGTGGGCAACTGCAGCGGCCCCGTGTTCCTCCCGCTGAAGAACCCCTCGTCGATGGCCGTGTCACCGACCTCGTACGAGTGCAGCGTCTCGAACGTGGCCTCGGGGACCGCCTCCGTCATCTGACGCCAGTACTCGACGATGTTGTCGCGCCCGCGGATCTCGCCCTCGTCGGGGGTGAAGGCGACCGCGTCGTCGGCATACAGCTCCCCGACGGCCTTGATGTCCTGGTGCGCGGTCAGCGCGTCCGTGAGCCGGTCCATGACCTCGCGCGCCTGTCCCATGATCCACCTCCAGAGAAGTCAGGGGATCACCCACCTCATTCTCCCACCGCGCCCCCGCACGAGCAGACCGGAGAACGAGCGGACCGCAGTGCGAGCAGACCGCAGTGCGAGATGCCGAACCGCCCGCCCGCCGAGCCTGCCTATCCTGGCCGAACAGGTTTCTGATCACGTCCGAGGAGCAGCCATGGCCACCGCAGCACCGTCCGCCGCCTCCCGCATCGCCGTCGTCACCGGTGCGAGCAGCGGAATCGGCGCCGCCACGGCACGCCGGCTCGCCGAGGCCGGCTACCGCGTCGTCCTGACCGCCCGCCGCAAGGACCGCATCGAGGCGCTGGCCGAAGAGCTCAACGCGGCCGGCCACCAGGCCACGGCGTACGCCCTCGACGTCACCGACCGCACCGCGGTCGACGAGTTCGCCAGTGCGTTCAAGTCGGTCGGCGTCCTGGTCAACAACGCGGGCGGAGCCCTCGGCGCCGACCCGGTGGCCACCGGCGACCCGGCCGACTGGCGCACGATGTACGAGACGAACGTCATCGGCACCCTCAACCTCACCCAGGCCCTCCTGCCCAAGCTGGACGCGAGCGGCGACGGCACGATCGTCGTCGTCTCCTCGACCGCCGGCCACGGCACCTACGAGGGCGGCGCGGGCTACGTCGCCGCAAAGCACGGCGCCCACGTCCTCGCCGAGACCCTCCGCCTGGAGATCGTCGGCCGCCCGATCCGCGTCATCGAGATCGCCCCCGGCATGGTCAAGACGGACGAGTTCGCCCTCACCCGCTTCGCCGGCGACAAGGAGAAGGCCGAAAAGGTCTACGAGGGCGTGGCGGAACCCCTCACCGCCGACGACGTCGCCGACACCATCGCCTGGACGGTCACCCGCCCCAGCCACGTCAACATCGACCTCCTGATCGTCCGCCCCCGCGCCCAGGCCTCGAACACAAAGGTCCACAGGGACCTGTAATGGCCGACACCACCGATCCGGAACGCCGACGCCTGGACCAGGAGAAGCAGAACGAACGCAAGATGTGGTGGTGGCTCGCCTACTTCCTCTTCGGCATCCACATCGTGGCCTTCGTCATGATCTACGCGGTGACGCACGCGCCAAAATGAGAAGCCCCCGGCGGGACCGGGACGTAGGGTCCCGGTCCGTGGACAGACACATACCGTTCTCCCGGCTGCACAACTTCCGCGACCTGGGCGGCTACCCGACCCCGGACGGACTCCGCGTCCGCCCGGGCCGCCTCTACCGCGCCGACTCCCTCGGCAAGCTGATCCCCGGAACACCCGACTGGGACCGTTTCCTGTCCCTCGGCATCCGCACGGTCATCGACCTCCGCCACCCCCGGGAGGCCGAGACCAGCGGCCGTGTCCCGTCGCACCCCTCCTTCACGTACCACAACCTCAGCATCGAGCACCGCCCGTACAACCAGGCGGCCCAGACCCCCGACGTGGACCCCGGCCCGTACCTGGCGGAGCGCTACATGGAGGTCGCGCAGGACGGCACGAAGGAGATCCACGGGGCGCTGGAACTGATGGCGGAAGCGGACGCCCCCTTGGTCTTCCACTGCGCCTCGGGCAAGGACCGCACCGGCCAGCTGGCGGCCCTGGTCCTGTCCCTCCTCGGCATCCCGGACACGACGATCACCGAGGACTTCACCCTCACGGAACTGGCGACATCGGCCCTGCTGGCCGACTGGAGGGCACGCAACGACGGCCGCACCCCGACCTGGCCGGCCTTCGGCCGGGCCCCCGCGTCGGCGATGCGCCTGTTCCTCGCCTCGATGAATGCCCGCTACGGCTCGACAGAGGCATACGTCACCCAGGCCCTGGGCATGGACGCGAAAGCCCTCTCGGCCACCCTCCGCACGACCCTCCTCGAACCGCCCCCCACCACCACCCCGAACCTGACCTACCGCAAGGCCACCCCGGACGACGCGAGCCTCCTGGTCCGCCTCCGCGACACGGCGGCCCTGTGGCAACTGGCGCGCGGCATCACCCAATGGCAGCCGGGCGAAAAGGACGAACTACACTTCCGCACCCGCATGCAAGAGGGCGAAGTCTGGCTGGCGTACGCGGACGAGACCCCGGCCGGCGCCTGGGAACTCTGGTGGACCGACCCGGCAGCCTGGGGCCCCCGGCCACCCGACGCGGGCTACATCCACCGCCTCATGACCACCCCGCACACGTCCCCACCCGGCACCGGCCGCCACCTGCTGGCCGAAGCGGAATCCCGCATCACAGCAACCGGCCGCCCCTACGCCCGCCTGGACTGCCTCGCCTCCAACCCCCGCCTGCGCGCGTACTACGAGTCGGCGGGCTACACGGTCGTCGGCGAACAGACGGCGAAGGACGGCGGGTCGGGCAGCCCGTATGCGGTGACGTTGCTGGAGAAACGGCTGCGGTAACCCACAGGGGTGAACCGAGTCGATCACCGGCACGTCGTCCGAACGCGCAACCTAGGCTCGCGCCACAACATCAACACTACGGCCCTCGACCAGGATGCCGCCCGGTCGAGGACCTGACCAGCAAGGAAGTAGAGGCTTCCCGTGGCTGACCACGACACTAGCGTGTGTTCGTACGCGCAGATCGAACGACGCACAAAGCCGAAACCTCCGGCCCACGAAGTAGAGCTCCTGCTCAACGATCTCCGCGGAGTCCCCCACGGCACACCCTCACTGCTGGAGTTACTGGCCATCCGGGACACCGGTTGGCGCCTGGTCGTCGCCTATTGCCGCATCTCCAACGACAGGCACAGAAGAGATGGGCACGGCGTCAAAGACCAGGCAGGCCATTGCGCCCGCATCGCAGCGCAGCATCGCATGATCGTCGTTCATCGCTACGTCGACAACGACAAGTCTGCCTCCAAAGTCGGCGTCAGACGTCCCGAATTCGAGGCGATGCTCGACGCCCTCACGTGCGGGACCACCACGGCTGGATTCCCGATCGACGGGGTGGTGTGCGTCTCTGATGACCGGCTGTATCGGGACGTACATACGTATCAGCAATTCCTCGATTGCTTCACCGCGCACCCCGCCCGGGTATATGCCGATGGGCTCGGCTCATACGACCTCTACAGCGAAGAGGCCGCACGGCGCGGTCTTCTCGGTGCAGCCGCCGCACGCGCCGAGAGCAAGAAGCAACAGCAGCGGGCGATGCTCAACCATCGCGCCCGCGCAGAACGAGGTGAACCAGTGGCGGTACGCCGCCCGTTCGGCTGGAATGCCGACCTGCTCACGCTACATCCCGGCGAATCTGAGGTGGTTCGGCGTGGAGTACAGAGCCTACTGGGGGGAAAGACGCTGACTGCCGTCACTCAGGAATTCGTCGCCTCTGGCTGTACGAGCACCCTCGGAAACCCCTGGCAACGTCAGACAGTCAAACAGATCCTGCGCAACCCGCGGATCTGCGGGTACCGAAAGCTCAACGGCGCACTCGTCCTCGGCAACGACGGAAATCCCGTGATCGGCCAGTGGGAGCCCATCGTGTCACCAGAGGAGTGGCGACTGGTCGCAGAGTCGCTGGAGAGGAAGCGCCACCCCGGAGGCTGGCACAGAAATGGTGCGCTCCGGGGAGGCGGCACAACGTATCTGCTCACCGGGCTGGTGCGCTGTGGGCGCCCCCTCGACGGCGGGCGACAGTGTGGGGCATCCATGCACGGTCGTCCGACCAGAGTCTCGTACGAATACTGCTGTCGAACCGCGCTGGACGGAGGCTGCGGCCGAGTCAGCCGCCAAGGCCCCGCAGTGGACGATCTGATCACTCAGTACGCCCTCACCGTGCTGGACCGTCAGAGCATGCTCGATGCATGGTCTGCAATCCCCTGGCCCGACACGCACAGGTTGGAGATCGCCAAGCACCACAAGGCAGCCCTCCAGGAGCAGTGGTACGCCGGAGAGATCAGCGATGGCGAGTACTTCTCACAGCTGGCGCGGCAGGAGACGGAGATCAAACGGCTCGTAAATGAACAACAGACGTGGATGATCAGGCATCGTCCTGGCGCGCACCAGAACGCCGACGCACGCAGCCGTTGGGATGGGCTGAGCATGACCGCCAAGCGTGAAACCCTATACGGCCTACTGGAGTCCGTGATCATCCTTCCCGGCACCAAGGGATCACATCGTTTTGAGCCCTCTACGGTCATTCCGGTGAGGCGCACGACGCCGAAAACCTCGGCAGGCTAGCCGTACCGCACAGAGAGAGCAGTGAACGGAGAGCCCTGGCCTGCCTCGGCCAGGGCCCTCCGCCAGAGGTCCGCGACTCACCCCTTCACGCACACGACCTGCTTCAGCTTCGCCACGACCTCCACCAGGTCCCGCTGCTGATCGATGACCTGCTCGATCGGCTTGTAGGCACCCGGGATCTCGTCCACGACACCGGAGTCCTTGCGGCACTCCACGCCCCGCGTCTGCTCCTCCAGGTCCTTCGTCGAGAAGCGGCGCTTGGCCGCGTTGCGGCTCATGCGCCGACCGGCGCCGTGCGAAGCCGAGTTGAAGGACTTCTCGTTGCCGAGACCCTTCACGATGTAGGAACCCGTGCCCATCGAGCCCGGGATGATTCCGTACTCTCCGGCCTTGGCGCTGATCGCCCCTTTGCGCGTGACAAGCAGATCCATGCCCTCGTAACGCTCGCGGCTCACATAGTTGTGGTGGCAGCTCACCTCGGGCTCGAAGGACACCCGGGCCTTCTTGAACTCCTTGAGCATGACGTCCTTGAAGAGCGCCATCATGAGCGACCGGTTGTACTTGGCGTACTCCTGAGCCCAGTAGAGATCGTTCTGGTACGCGGCCATCTGCGGAGTGTCCGCTACGAACACTGCAAGGTCACGGTCGACCAGGCCCTGGTTTTGCGGGAGCTTCTGAGCAACGCCGATGTGGTACTCGGCAAGCTCCTTGCCGATATTCCGGGAGCCGGAGTGAAGCATGAGCCACACCGAACCGGACGCATCTATGCAAACCTCACAGAAGTGATTCCCTCCGCCAAGCGTCCCCATCTGCAAGGCAGCCCGCTCCCGCCGGAACTTCACCGCCTCCGCAACTCCGTCGAACCGCCCCCAGAAGTCATCCCACCCAGCGGTGGCCAACCCATGGAACCGCCCCGGCTCAAGGGCAGAGCCATGCATCCCCCGCCCCACCGGAATGGCCTGCTCGATCTTCGACCGAAGCCGCGACAGATCCCCGGGAAGGTCATTGGCGGTGAGCGAGGTCTTCACCGCAGACATCCCGCACCCGATGTCCACCCCCACCGCCGCAGGACACACGGCTCCCCGCATCGCGATGACCGACCCGACCGTCGCACCCTTCCCGTAATGCACGTCGGGCATCACGGCCAGCCCCTTGATCCACGGCAGGGTCGCGACGTTCCGCAGCTGCTGCAGCGCGCCTTCCTCGACCGTCGCCGGGTCGGTCCACATACGGATCGGAACCTTCGCGCCCGGCATTTCCACGTACGACATATCGTCCTCATTCCCCCGGAATCACAACAGAAGTCTTGAATCGCAAAACCGGCGCCAAGGTCCATCTATGGGACAACGGACCGGCGTCCACGGCCATGCGTGCGATACACATTGTCTGCAGGGCACGCCCCCGTGCGGCAAGCGATTAACCAGCGGGGACACTGAAGAACCCGGCACCGAGCCACCGTTTCCGAGAGGAGCCTGACCGTGCAGCGGAAGGCGTACGTATCCGGCGTCGCCGCACTCCTCGCGGCCCTTTTGGCCGGCTGCACCGGCAGCTCGGGAGACGGCGGTACGACGGACGACTCGAACCCGGGCGACGCCGGCACGGCATCCGCCGCGGCCCAGCCCGGCAAGTACCGCGTACTCCCGGAACCCTGCGGCGCGGTCAGCCAGGGCACCCTCGACTCGTTGCTGCCCGGCATCAAGCAGCTCACGGACGACGAACAGCGCGAGAACGCGTACGCGGGCGAGGCCACTCCGACCTACGACACCGACCGCAAGGTCGGCTGCCGCTGGAAGGTGGAGTCCACCGACGCCACCGACCACCTGCTCGTCGACCTCGAGCGAGTGGTGTCGTACGACACCTCGGTGAGCGACGACACCCAGGCCCAGCAGTTGTTCGCGACGAAGGAGGACGCGGCCGACCTCCCGGCGGTGGCGAGCACCAGCGCCACGTCCGACGTCGCCACCGGAGAGTCGGGGGACACGAGCACCGCCACCCCGACCGGCGCCGCCTCCAAGTCCCCCTCCGCGCCCTCCTCCCCCTCGGCCTCGCCCTCCGGCTCCTCCTCCCCCTCCTCCACGACGTCCGTGCCCCCGGCCGATCTCCAGCCCCGCCTCCTGGACGATCTGGGTGACGAGGCGTTCCTGGACGACGCGTTGAGCAGTTCCGGTTCGACGGCCCAGCAGCGCACGGTGACTGTGGCGTTCCGCACGTCGAACGTGATCGTGACGATCGAGTACGAGGAGCAGCCGGCGACGATCGGCGTGACCCCGGACAGCAAGGAAATGCAGGACAAGGCCCGGAAACTGGCGGCTCAGCTGGCGGAGACACTGGCCGGCTAGGGCCCCTTCACACCCCTCTCACGCCCGCACACAAAGCGGTGGAAGCGAGGCCGCGCAACTCCCTCACCGCGTACCGTGGCCCCTCGGACCAGATCCGACGGCAGGAACCACAAGCGCCATGAGTGAAGGAACCATGCAGCGACCAGCACAGGTAGACCAGCGTGACGAGCGGGACCAGCGCGATCGGCCGGCGGCGAAGCGCCTCAGCCGCGTCCTTGTCTGCGCGGCCGCCGTCCCCGTGATGCTGATCGCCGCCGGCTGCTCCTCGGACTCCGATTCCGGCTCCGACGAGACCGGCGGCAAGAGCGCGGACACCGCCGCGTCGGCCTCCGCGAGCGCCTCGCCGACGGTGCAGGCTGCGGCGTACAAGTCGCTCCCCAAGCCGTGCGCGGTGTTCTCGAAGAAGACCTTGGGCGAACTGGTGCCGAAGGCATCGAAGTCGGGCAAGGAGGGCACCTCGGACGATGTGTCAGCGCGTGGCAGCTGCTCCTGGAGCAGCCTCGACAACAACGGCGTGAAGGGCTCCCAGTTCCGCTGGCTGAACGTCTCCATGCTCCGCTTCGACTCGGACGCCTCGCGGGGCGCGGGCGACGAGCAGGCGCAGACGTACTACGAGAAGCAGGTCCAGGACGCCCAGACGGTGGACGGCGCGAAGAACGCGAAGTCGCAGCCGGTGTCCGGGACGGGCGATGCGGCGACGACGGTGACGTACGACCTGAAGAAGAAGGAGGGCTCCTTCCGGCAGCAGACGGTCGTCACGCGGGTCGAGAACGTCGTCATCACCCTCGACTACAACGGCGCGGGTCTCGCAGGTGAGAAGACCCCGAGCGCGGCGACTTTGACGAAGCTCGCGGAGAAGGCCGCCAAGGAAGCGGTGGGGGCGGTGTCGTCGGCGAACGGCGAGGGATCCGGCACGGGCACGGGTTCGGGTACGAGTGCGAGCCCCTCCCCGTCCAAGTCGGCGTCCAAGTCGCCGTCCAAGTCCCCGTCGGCGTCCGCGTCCAAGTCGGCTGCGAAGAGCTGACGAAGAGCTGACCAGGGTCTGGCGAGGGTCTGAGGAAGGGCCGGCGAAGGTCTCAACTAGAGCAGCCGAACCCTTCCGGCCACCCGTACGACGCACACATGTGCCACCCTGTTGCGCGCAACAACATGCATCGGGAGGGGAGTACGGGTGGCCGCGCCACTGCAGCTGACACGGACGCACCGGATTCTGATCGGCGTGGTCGTCGCCGGTGCGGTCGTCATCGCCGGTATCGGCTTCGCCGGTTCGTACGCGGCGGTCCGTGAACTGGCCATCAAAAAGGGCTTCGGGAACTTCAGTTACGTCTTCCCGATAGGCATCGACGCGGGCATCTGCGTCCTTCTCGCCCTGGACCTGCTCCTCACCTGGATCCGGATCCCGTTCCCCCTGCTCCGCCAGACGGCGTGGCTCCTGACGGCGGCGACGATCGCCTTCAACGGCGCGGCGGCCTGGCCGGACCCGCTGGGCGTGGGCATGCACGCGGTGATCCCGGTCCTGTTCGTGGTCGCCGTCGAGGCGGCCCGCCACGCGATCGGCCGCATGGCCGACATCACGGCCGACAAGCACATGGAGGGTGTCCGCCTCACCCGCTGGCTCCTCTCCCCCATCCCCACGTTCCTCCTCTGGCGCCGCATGAAGCTGTGGGAGCTCCGCTCCTACGAGCAGGTCATCAAGCTGGAGCAGGAACGGCTGGTGTACCAGGCCCGTCTGCGTTCCCGGTTCGGCCGGGCATGGAGGCGCAAGGCGCCGGTGGAGAGCCTGATGCCGCTGAGGCTGGCAAAGTACGGCGTCCCGCTGGCGCAGACGGCCCCGTCGGGCCTGGCAGCGGCGGGCATCGAACCCTCACTCATCCCGCCGGCACCGCATGCGGCCCTGGCACCGGCGGCGGACGCGGCCCGTACGGCCGACGCAACCGCGGGCCATCGTGCCGCCGGGTCCGCTACCGACCCACGGAGAGCGGCACCTCCCGGCGAGCAGCGCCTGGAGCCCGACGGCAACCCCGGCGCACCCGCGGAGGACGAGAGCCCCTGGTTCAACGCCCCTCAGCAGGTCGACTACCACGGCGGCTACGACCCGGCCTACGACCCGCCGGAGCAGTACGAGCAGTGGTACGAGGAGCAGCAGCAGGCCGAGCAGTATCTGGAACCCCAGTACCAGGAGCCCTCTGGGGAGGAGACCGGCAGCTTTCCCATCCCGGTCAGCCCCGGCCGTACCCGCGAGCTGGGCGAGGGTGGCGGCACGCCGGTCACGGAGCCGGACGAGGAGTCGTACTACCAGGTCTTCAAGCAGTCGATAAACGGCAGCTACCCGACCCCGAGCCAGTTCAGCGACAACGTGGAGGCGACCTACGGCGTCCCCGTCCCGGACGCCGAGGCCAAGCGCATGGTCATGCGTTTCCAGAACCGCCACACGGCGGAACTGGAAGAGGACCACATCGCGTAGTCGGACATCACACAGGCGGACATCACACAGGCCGACATCACGCAGGCGGAACGAACAAGAGGCCCTCTGACGAGGGCCTCTTGTCGTGGTGCTACTCCCCGAGCAGGGCCCGCACCCGCTCCTGCCCGACCGCCAGCAGCAGCGTGGGCAGACGCGGACCGGTGTCGCGCCCGACCAGCAGGTGGTAGAGCAGCGCGAAGAACGTCCGCTGGGCGGTCTTGATCTCCGGCGGGAGTTCCTTGGGCGTGGCGTCGGCGGGGAAGCCCGCCTGGACCTTGGGGACGCCGTAGACGAGGTGGGTGAGGCCGTCCAGGGACCAGTGGTCGGCCAGCCCGTCGAGGAGGAGCCGCAGGGACTGCTGGGAGGCCTCGTCGAGGGACTTCAGCAGTTCGGCGGCGGGTTCGTCGCGCACGATGGTCCGCTGGTCGGCGGGCACGTGCGTGTTGATCCATGCCTCGGCCTTGTCGTACCGCGGCCGGGCCTCGTCGAGGGAGCCGAGCGGGTTCGACGGGTCGAGCTCGGACAGGATCCGCAGGGCCTGGTCCGCGTGCCCGGCGGTGATGTCGGCGACGGAGGCGAGAGTCCGGTACGGCAGCGGCCGGGCCGTCTTCGGCAGTTCGCCGCCGGCGGTCCGCACGGCGCGCGAGTGCGCGGCGACGTCGGCCGGAAGGGCGGCGCCGTCCGCGACCTTGGCGTCGAGCTTGTCCCACTCGTCGTAGAGCCGCTGGATCTCCTGGTCGAAGGCGATCTTGAAGGACTGGTTGGGCCGACGCCGGGCGTACAGCCACCGCAGGAGCTGCGGCTCCATGATCTTCAGGGCGTCGCCGGGAGTCGGCACGCCGCCCCGGGACGACGACATCTTCGCCATCCCGGAGATACCCACGAAGGCGTACATGGGCCCGATCGGCTGCTTGCCCCCGAAGATCCCGACGATCTGCCCGCCCACCTGGAACGAGGAACCGGGAGACGAGTGGTCGACCCCGCTCGGCTCGAAGACGACGCCCTCGTACGCCCACCGCATCGGCCAGTCGACCTTCCAGACCAGCTTGCCGCGGTTGAACTCGTTCAGCCGGACGGTCTCGGAGAAGCCGCAGGCGGTGCAGGTGTACGTCAGCTCGGTGCTGTCGTCGTCGTAGGAGGTGACCGTCGTCAGGTCCTTCTCGCAGTTGCCGCAGTACGGCTTGTACGGGAAGTACCCGGCGGACCCGGAGCTGCCGTCGTCCTCACTGGCCGCGCCCGACCCCTCGGCGGCCTCCAGCTCGGCCTCGTCGAGAGGCTTCTGCTGCTGCTTCTTGGCCGGGGCCTTCTTGGTGCGGTACTGGTCGAGGATCGCGTCGATGTCCCCGCGGTGCTTGATCGCGTGCAGGATCTGCTCGCGGTACACACCCGACGTGTACTGCGCGGTCTGGCTGATCCCGTCGAACTCGACGCCCAGCTCCGCGAGCGACTCGGTCATCGCGGCCTTGAAGTGCTCGGCCCAGTTCGGGTGCGAGGACCCCTTCGGCGCGGGCACGGAGGTCAGCGGCTTGCCGATGTGCTCGGCCCACGAGTCGTCGACCCCGGCGATACCGGCCGGCACCTTGCGGTACCGGTCGTAGTCGTCCCAGGAGATCAGATGGCGCACCTGGTGGCCCCGCCGCCGGATCTCGTCGGCGACGAGGTGCGGGGTCATGACCTCGCGGAGGTTTCCCAGGTGAATGGGTCCGGAGGGGGAGAGCCCGGACGCGACGACGACCGGTTTGCCCGGGGCCCGACGCTCCGACTCCTCGATGACCTCATCCGCGAAACGGGAGACCCAGTCGGTGGTCTCGGTGCTCTGAGCCACGATCGGCACGTCCTCTTTTTGAAGGTTTCTCTGAAGTTTCCACACGAGCAGCCGGCACGGTCGCACGGCTGACGATCCATTCTCCCAGACCACCTCGCGCCCGGGAAAACCGCTTTACGCCCCATGGGATACTGGGCGGGCCCACCTGTTCCCACGAGGAGAACGGCACCATTCCTATGGCCCCGGTCACGTCCCTCACCGCTTCCGTCAACCAGCGCCTCGCGTCCGCCCTCTCGGCTGCTCTGCCGGAGGCCGGTTCCGCAGACCCGCTGCTGCGACGTAGCGACCGGGCCGACTTCCAGGCCAACGGGATCCTGGCCCTCGCGAAGAAGGCGAAGGCGAACCCGCGGGAGCTGGCGACGCAGGTCGTCTCCCAGGTGGTCACCGGTGACGTGATCAAGGACATCGAGGTCTCCGGCCCCGGCTTCCTGAACATCACGCTCACGGACAGCGCGATCACCGAGAACCTGGCCGCGCGGTACGCCGACGCCGACCGTCTCGGGGTCCCCTTCGCCGAGAACGCGGGCACGACGGTCATCGACTACGCCCAGCCGAACGTGGCGAAGGAGATGCACGTAGGCCACCTGCGTTCCGCGGTGATCGGCGACGCGGCGGTCCACCTCCTGGAGTTCACCGGCGAGACGGTGGTCCGCAGGCATCACATCGGCGACTGGGGCACCCAGTTCGGCATGCTCATCCAGTACCTGGACGAGCACCCGCACGAGCTGGACCACAAGGACACCCGGGTGAGCGGCGAGGAGGCGATGTCGAACCTCGACCGCCTCTACAAGGCGGCGCGGGGGCACTTCGACTCCGACGAGGAGTTCAAGGTCAGGGCCCGCCGCAGGGTGGTCGACCTCCAGGCCGGCGACCCGCACACCCTCGCCACGTGGCAGAAGTTCGTGGACGAGTCGAAGATCTACTTCTTCTCCGTCTTCGAGAAGCTGGACATGGAGGTCCGGGACCCGGACATCGTCGGCGAGTCCGGCTACAACGACATGCTCGCGGAGACCTGCCGCCTCCTGGAGGAGTCCGGCGTGGCGGTCCGCTCCGAGGGCGCCCTCTGCGTCTTCTTCGACGACGTCAAGGGCCCCGACGGCAACCCGGTCCCCCTGATCGTCCAGAAGTCGGACGGCGGCTACGGCTACGCGGCGACCGACCTCTCGGCGATCCGCGACCGCGTCTTCAACCTGAAGGCGAACACCCTCCTCTACGTGGTCGACGCCCGCCAGTCCCTCCACTTCAAGATGGTCTTCGAGACCGCGCGGAGGGCCGGCTGGCTGAACGACGACGTCAATGCGGTCCAGCTCGCCTTCGGCACGGTCCTCGGCAAGGACGGCAAGCCGTTCAAGACGCGTGAGGGCGAGACGGTACGGCTGGTGGACCTGCTGGACGAGGCGATCGAGCGCGCCTCGGCGGTCGTACGGGAGAAGGCGCAGGACCTCTCCGAGGAGGAGATCGCCGAGCGCGGCACCCAGGTGGGCATCGGCGCGGTGAAGTACGCGGACCTGTCGACGTCGGCGAACCGGGACTACAAGTTCGACCTGGACCAGATGGTCTCGCTGAACGGCGACACGTCCGTCTACCTCCAGTACGCGTACGCCCGTATCCGGTCGATCCTCCGCAAGGCCGGAGAGGTACGCCCCGCCGCGCACCCGGAGCTGTCGCTGCACGAGGCGGAGCGCGCCCTGGGCCTGCACGCGGACGCGTTCGCGGAGGTCGTGGCGGAGGCGGCGGGCGAGTACGCCCCGCACAAGCTGGCGGCCTACCTGTACCAGCTGGCCTCGCTGTACACGACCTTCTACGACAAGTGCCCGGTCCTGAAGGCCGAGTCGCCGCAGCAGGTGGAGAACCGCCTCTTCCTCTGCGACATCACGGCCCGGACGCTGCACCAGGGCATGGCCCTGCTGGGGATCCGGACGCCCGAGCGGCTCTGAGGCACTCCGAGACAGGCGCACGGCCCGTTCTCCCCTTCTGTGGGGAGGACGGGCCGTGGTGTGTGTACGGTCGTCAGGCCGGCTCAGCAGCCGCTGGCGTTGAAGTCCCAGAACGCCGCCTTGGTGGCCGGTCCGGCGATCCCGTCGGGGTTGACGCCGAGGAAGCGCTGCAGCGCCTTGATCGTGTTGGGTCCGACGGCTCCGTCGACGCTACCCGCGTTGTAGCCCGAGTCGTTGAGCATCCGCTGCGCTGCCTTCCAGCTGTTGGTGCCCAGCTGCCCGTCGATCGTGCCGGGGTTGTAACCCACGTCGCGCAGCCAGCACTGCCAGTTCTTGGCCCGGGTGGTGTTCAGGCCGAGGTTGTTCACCGCGAGGATGGAGACGTCCTGGGCGCTCACCGCCGCCTTGGCGGCCGGCTGGGACGCCGCGAAGCCGGTACCCGCGGCCGCCACTGTTCCGGCCGCGAGTCCGACGACGGCGGTGAGGCTGATGGCGGTCCTCGTCAACACGTTCGATCGCATGCTTCCCCCTTGGGGTGGTGGGGCGGCACCTGACGTGCCGCCGACTGACAACCCGAGAGTGCGGGGCGGGCGGCAAGCGCTGCCACAGTTGCCCCAGAAGTGACGTCGTCGCGGGATGCCCCACCCTGTGACCTGCGGGGACACCGTCCGCCGGGACGGTGCGGCGGGACGGCTGCGGGGGGCGGTGGCCGATTCCGTATCGGTGCAGGAACCACGTTCCGATGCAGTCCCGTGGATGCTGATGCAGAATGCGACCGCACAGGGGCAGCTGACCACTGCCACTGATCATGAGCGCGAGTGGGGGGAACATGTCGCGTTGGAAAGCGCTGCCCGCAGAACTTGATCCGCGCGTCCGGCAGTTGGTGGTGCGCTTACGCCGGCTGAAGGATCACAGTGGGCTGAGTCTGCGGCAACTGGCGGCGAAGACGGGGTACAGCCCGAAGTCGTGGGAACGGTATCTGGGCGGCAGGTCGCTGCCGCCCTCGGAGGCCGTGGAGGCGATGGCCCGGATCGGTGGTGACGATCCGACCCGGCTGCTCGCGTTGCACGAAGTCGCCGCCGAGGCGTGGGGGGACGGACGCGCGGGCGCGTCCGCGCCGGAGGCGGCCACCGTCGAGCCGGAGATCCTGTCGGCGGGAGCCGAGAGCGCACGGCTTCCCGGGCGTTCGCTGCGCATCGCGCTCGTGGCGGGGGCGGTGGCTCTGGTGCTGGCCATCTCCTCGGCGGTCCTTCTGGTCGTACGGCTCGACGGCGGTGGAGGCGAAGCAGCGGCGGCCCCCCTCGTCTCGTCAGCCGCGCCGGCACCGGAGTCGCCGGCACCGGAGTCGTCGGCGCCGACGGCGTCCACGTACACCTGCCGCGTGAAGCGGAGTGACGGCCGCTGGTACGCGGGCAACAGCCGCACCCAGGACGCCGTCCTGGGGGACGGCCACGCCGGGCCGGAGGTGGCCGAGGCGCAGTGCCTGCTGCAAAGGGCGGGCTATTCGCCGGGGGGCATCGACGGGATCTTCGGTCCGCTGACGCAGCGCGCGGTCGAGCGCGTCCAGCGGCGGGCGGGTCTGGTCGTGGACGGGATCATCGGGCCGCACACCTGGAAAGTCCTGCGGGGATGACGTCGCCGTCGCCGGAATGCGCCCGACTGGCCGCAGCACTGCGGGAGTTGAAGGCGCAGACCGGCCTGAGCATGGCGGGCCTCGCGTCGAAGACCCCGTTCAGCAAGTCGTCCTGGGAGCGCTATCTCAACGGCAAGACGCTGCCGCCGCGCGAGGCGGTGCAGGAACTGTGCCATCTCGCCGGCAAACCGGACGGGCGGTGTCTGGCGCTGTGGGAGATCGCGGAGTCGGAATGGAGCGGGCGCGGGACAGAAGCACCGCGGACGGGTGGGTCTGCGGAGCCGGAGCCGTCCGCGACTCCCGTTCCGGCCCCGGCTGCGCCAGAGGTGACGCGTGCCGGTCACAGGGGTGTGGCGGCCGTGGCGGTCCTCGCGTCGGTGTGTGCCGTGGCCGTCGGGGGCGTGACGGTGGCCCTCTTCCTGCTGCCGCGTCAGGACGGCGGACCTCGGGGGTCGGCGTCGCCCTCCGCGACCGGGCCGCGCTGCCGGGGAGCCGCCTGTGAGGGCAAGAACCCGATAGACACGGTGTGCGCCGCCGCGCCGGACACCCTCGCCTCGCACCGCACGGCCACCGGTGCCTGGATGGAACTGCGGTTCAGCGCGGAGTGCGGAACCAGTTGGGCGCGGATGTGGGGCACGCGGATCGGCGACCGGGTCGAGATGACCGTGGGCGGTCGTGACGTGCTGGGCGGTTGGGTCCGCAGCGCGGAGGTCGAGGACGACGTCGACGCGGCGGCCTACGTCTACACCCCCATGGCCGTGACCCGCCCCGGAACCCTCGTCGAGGCATGTTTCCGGCCCGCTGCGGGTGGCAAGAGGGAGTGCTTCGAGGGCCGCGTACGTTAGCGGCCCGGCCGCCGCCGCCGCTGTCAGTGGCGACCCCTACAGTCACCGGCATGGCGACACTTCCCAACCCCCTGCCGAGACTTGCGACCCTCGGCCTCCGACTCCCGCCCGGGAGACTGGTCGACGAGACGCCCGACGGCCCCTGGCACGAACCGCTGCTGTGGTACGCCGAGCAGCCCCCGTCCCCCGGTGACTGGTCGGCGCTGGCGGCGCCCGCCGCGCGGGTCGGGCTGCTGCCCGTGCTCGTGGACACGGACGGCGTGCATGGCGGCGGCCCGGAGAACTGGGCGCTACGGCCCGAGTCGATGTCGTACCCCGGGGACCACGACGCCGAGGACGTGCTCGCGGAGTTCTGGGAGGAGTACGCGGAGTACGCCGCCGGGGCGGACGAGGACCACCCGGGCCGGGAAGCATTCGTCGAGCCCAAGGGCGAGGGCGAGCCGCCCACGCACGACGAGGCCGACGAACAGCCGTCGTACGACGAAGCCGACACAGCCGACACAGCGGACGCAACCGAGGCAACCGACGAGCAGGCCCCTCACGACGAGACGGGCGCCCCCTTCACTGGGGCCGGGGCTGGGGCCGGGGCTGGGGCCGGGGCTGGGGCCGGGGCCGGGGCTGGGGCCGGGGCCGGGGCTGGGGCCTGGCCCGGCCTCGCCCCCGCCGGCCGGGAGGCCGTCGATCCGGACGCGCGGGCGGCGGAGGTCGCCGACTCGGTGCGCGGCGGCAGGGGCTCCGCCTTCCACCACCCGCGTCTCGCCCTGGTCCCGGCCCGCCGCTCCGCCGACATCCCGGCGGCGATCGGCTGGACCGGCCCGCTGAACCACGACAACGACGTGGCCCGGCTCTGCTCGGTCCTGCGTTCCTGGGAGGACCGCTTCGGCATACGGGTCGTGGCGCTCACGTCCGACACCCTGGTCGTGTCCGTCGCCGCCCCGCCCACCACCCCCGCCGAGGCCGAGGCGGTCGCCGCCGAGCACTTCGCGTTCTGCCCGGACAACATCCTGCAGAACGGCCCGGACGACCTGCGCGGCTATGCCAAGGAACTCATCGGTGAACACGCCTGGTCCTTCTGGTGGGACTGACCCGGCAGTCCCCTCACACCAGCAGCGTCATCCCCACCGGAGCCGCGACCTCGAAGTCCTCCTCCAGAACCCGACGCGCCTCCGCCTCGTCCGTCACCTCCCGCTCCCTCACTGTGCCGTCAGCCCATGTCTCGGTGAGGAGCGGGCCGTGGAGGAGGAGGTGGCGGTCGGGGGTGACACGCTGCACGTAGAGGCGCTGGGTGAAGGGCGAGCGCGGGTTCGTTCCGATGTGCCAGTTGATGACCTCGAAGTCGGGCTTCTCGAACGGCTCCAGCGTGAACGCGTACTGCGCCCGCCAGGCGCCAGCCCCCTCGTCCTTCTCCCGCGAGTACGCCTCGAGCACCCACATCTCCAACGGCCCTCGGTGCGCCTCCGCGTGCATCAGCCGGTGTCGCCGTCCCGCGTCCGGGAACTCGGCGCCGACCACCAGTGGCACCGGCTCCAGCAACGCCCCGATGGCCCCGAACCCGACGTCGGCCAGATACGGCGCCGGCTCCCCCGGCACCTCCACGAGCAGCGCCATGTGCGTGCGCGGCCGGCTCTCGATGCGGTCCGCGCCCACGACGACGCGGGCGGCCAGCCGGGTCACCCGAAAGCCCAGCGCCTCCAGCGCCAGCGAGAACAGCGTGTTGTGCTCGTAGCAGTAGCCGCCGCGCCGGCTGTGGACCAACTTGGCCATGAGGTCGGCGGGTTCGAGGGAGGGCGCGCTGCGCCTGAGGGGGTCCAGGTTCTCGAAGGGGATGCCTCGCATGTGCGCCAGATGCACACCCTGCAGCGTCGCCACGCCGGCCCGCCGCTCCCCCTCCCAACCGATCCGCTCGAGATACGCGTCGAGGTCGAACTCCACAGTGTCATCGGACATGCCCTCACCGTATGGACACCGCGCACCCCCGTCTGCGCCCGAGGGCAGGAACCGTCCCCCTCCTTTGGACCTAGTCCTCCCCGAGGAGCCCCTTCCCCAGCCTCCGCAACCCCTCCCCGATCTCCTCGGGCGTCTGCGTCACGAAGCACAGCCGCAGCGTCGAACGGTCCGGCTCTCCGGCATGGAAGGGCGCCCCCGGCACATACGCCACGTCGTGCCGCACCACCCGCGGCAGCAGCTCAGTCGTGTCGTACGACGACGGCAGCCGGGCCCAGAGGAACATCCCGCCCTCCGGCCGGCTCCAGGCCGACCCCTCCGGCAGCGCCTCCGCCAGCCCCGCGAGCATCGCGTCCCGCCGCTCCCGGTACACCCCGGCGACCCGCACGACGTGGGCGTCCAGGTCCCGGTCGGCCAAGTAGCGTGCCGCGGCGAGCTGGTTGACCGTCGGCGTGTGCAGGTCGGCGGCCTGCTTGGCGACCGCGCAGGCCCGCCGCAGCGAGCCCGGCGCCCGCAGCCACCCCAGCCGCAGCCCCGGCGCCATGACCTTGGAGAAGGAGCCGAGCAGGACCGTACGGTCCTCCGCGCCCGCGTACGTGGCGATCCACGGCACCCGCTCCCCCTCGAACCGCAGCTCCCCGTACGGATCGTCCTCGACGATCCACAGCCCCCGCCGAGCGGCGACGGCGGCGACCGCGGCCCGCCGCGAGGCCGGCAGCGTACGGCCCGTCGGATTCTGGAACGTCGGCACGGTGTACAGCAGCTTGGGCCGCTCCCGCACCACCAAATCCTCCAGCGCCTCCGGATCCAGCCCCTCCCCGTCGCCCGGCACCGCCACCACCCGCGCCCCGGCGAAGCCGAAGGCCTGAAGTGCCGCCAGATAACAGGGGTTTTCGACGAGGACCGTGTCCCCGGGTTCCACCAGCGCGGTCGCCAGCAGGGACAGAGCCTGCTGCGAACCGGTCGTGACGAGAACATCGTCGGCCTCGGTCGGCAGCCCACGCACCGACATCCGTCCCGCCAGCGCGGCCCGCAACCCCGGCTCGCCCTCGGTGGTGGAGTACTGCAACGCCCGCTCGGGCGCTTGAGCGAGCACCGCCCGATACGCGTCCGCGATCCCGTCCACGTCGAACAGTTCCGGCGCCGGCAGCCCGCCCGCGAAGTTGATCACCTCGGGGCGGGCGGTGACGGCGAGGATGTCGCGTACGGCCGAGCCACCGACCGACCTGGCCCGCGCGGCGAGTGGCGGCGCGGGCACGACATCAACCTCGGCAACGGTCATGGCGGCTCCTTCGACTGCGACGGTGGACGAAAAACGACCCGTGCCGCGCAGCCTAAGGAAATACGTGCCGCCTACAAGCAGGTTTCCGCGATACGGACGGGCACTCCCGCGTCGGCCCTCAGCCCTTCAGGCCGGTCGCCCCATAGACGTTGATGTCGTCGTCCGTCACGTCGTTGATGTCCCGGTAGCGGATCTTCTCGATGTCGTCGAGCGCCTCGAAGTCGTCCGGATCGATGGCCGGCGGAGCGGGGGCGGGGTCCGGGTTCCACTGGTGGACGGGGACGACTCCGGGCTCGTCGAGCGTGATGCCGGGCGTCCGGGTGAAGAACCGCTCGACCTCGTCCTTCGTCCGGAACACGAAGGTGAACCCGCGCTCGGTGTAGGTCCGTTGCACCGCTCGGGTCGGCTCGGGATGCATCTCGTCGGTGAGGTGGGTGAGCACGAGACGGCTGCCGGAGGGCAGCGCGTCCGCCAGGTCGCGCACGACCTGGTAGGCCTCCCCGTCCTCGACGAAGTGCAGGAGCGCCACCAGGCACAGGGCGATCGGCTCGTCGAAGTCGAGGGTCTTGGCGGCCTGTTCGAGGATCTGGCCCGGTTCGCGCAGGTCGGCGTCGATGTAGTCGGTACGCCCCTCGGGCCCGCTGGTCAGCAGGGCACGCGCGTGGGCGAGGACGACGGGGTCGTGGTCGACGTAGACCACCCTCGACTCGGGAATGATCCGCTGAGCGATCTGGTGGACGTTCTCCCCGGTGGGCAGCCCGGTGCCGATGTCGAGGAACTGACGGATGCCGTGGTCCGCGGCCATCCTCGTCACGGCACGGCGCATGAAGTCACGGTTGTGCCGTACGTCGAGGTAGCCACGCGGGTTGGCGGACAGCGCCGCCGCAGCCGCCGCGCGGTCCATCGGGTAGTTGTCCTTGCCGCCGAGAAAAACGTCATAAACACGGGCCGGGTGCGCCTTGGTGGTGTCGATCCTCCTTCTCAGTTCGGCGGGGTCCTGGCTGAGGGCGTCACCGGACATGGGCGTCTCCTCGGAGAGTCGGCGGACGGGCGGTCAACAACCTAACTCCCGACGGCACTTGATGGTGCCCGCCACCACGTTTCACAGATTTCGACCGTACGACGTCCCGCTCCGCATCCCTGGGAAGCAACATCCCCGCAGGTCATCCCCCATCCCACCGCCCCGGCGTCCCGAATCCCCCGCGAACCATGGCCCTCGGCACGGATCACCCCGCACTCTGTATCCGCCGCCCCCCACCCACCACGGAGGCCAGACCCGCATGTCCGCCCGAACCCGCCGCCTCCTCGCCGCCACCGCTCTCACGCTCCTCGCGCTCGTGCTGACGGGCTGCAAGGACGGTACGGGCGTACGCGACGAGGGTCCGTCGACCGTGTCCCCCACGTCCTCCCTTTCGGCGCACTGAACGCCGAAGGCCGCCCGGACACCGGCCGGGCGGCCTTCAAGAGCGTGGGCGTCAGACGAGAGCCGGCGCTTCCTTCGGGTTCGCGCCGAACTTGTTCGCACCCGACTCGCTGTCGCTGCACAGGAAGACCAGCATCACGATGGCGCCGACGAGCGGGACCAGGCCGATGAGGATCCACCAGCCGGTGCGGCCCGTGTCGTGCAGGCGGCGAACGCTGACCGCGAGGCTCGGCAGGAGGATCGCCAGGTAGAAGACGACGGCGATCAGCGGCTGCTTCGCCACGGCGCTGACGATCGCCAGCACGATGTAGATGATCGACACGAACAGCGTGTACATCCAGTATTCCTTGCGGCGCGCGCGCCCGCTGAACACCGCGTACTTCTTCAGTGCCTCGATGAACCAGCTCATTGCATCCCCCCAGGGATCGATGTTCAGACCCCTCCGAACGGATCAGGCCAGTGGCAGAAGATAAGGACGCTGACGGGAACTCGTCAATTCGTTACATCCGCCCATTTCAATGCCCCGCACTTGATCTCCGCCCCGAAACCACCCCACCCCCGAGGGTCGATTTCCGGACAGACCCCCAGAAGGTCACCCCAGGGAGCCCGCAAGACCACCGGAACACCACCGGGCACACCCCGTGCGTTCCCCGGAACGAGTTCCAGCCGTAGCCGGACCGAGTTCGAACCGTTGCACCCCGTGGCCGTCCCGCGCCGTCACAACAACCGCTGCGCCGCCTCTGTCGCCCAGTACGTGAGGATGTTCTGCGCACCCGCCCGCTTGATGCCGGTCAGCGTCTCCAGGATGGCCCGGTCCCGCTCGATCCAGCCCTTCTCGGCGGCGGCCTCGATCATCGAGTACTCGCCGGAGATCTGATAAGCGGCAACGGGAACGTCCACGGCTTCCGCCACCCGCGCCAGAATGTCCAGGTACGGCCCGGCCGGCTTCACCATCACCATGTCGGCGCCCTCTTCAAGGTCGAGCGCCAACTCCCGCAGAGACTCCCGCGCATTCGCCGGATCCTGCTGATACGTCTTCCGGTCACCCTTCAACGACGAGCCGACAGCCTCCCGGAAGGGCCCGTAGAACGCGGAGGCGTACTTCGCCGTGTACGCGAGGACGGCGACATCCTCACGCCCGATCTGGTCAAGGGCATCCCGGACGACCCCGATCTGCCCGTCCATCATCCCGCTGGGCCCCACCACATGGGCCCCGGCGTCGGCCTGGACCTGCGCCATCTCGGCGTACCGCTCAAGGGTGGCGTCGTTGTCGACCCGCCCCTCGGCGTCGAGCACCCCACAGTGCCCATGATCAGTGGTCTCATCGAGACACAGGTCGGACATCACCAACAACTCGTCCCCGACCTCGGCCCGCACATCACGGATGGCGACCTGCAGAATCCCGTCCGGATCCGTCCCCGGCGTCCCCAGCGCGTCCTTCTTCGACTCCTCCGGCACCCCGAACAGCATGATCCCGGAGATCCCCGCCGCCACCGCCTCCGCAGCGGCCTTCTTCAACGTGTCCCGGGTGTGCTGCACGACCCCGGGCATCGTCGCGATCGGCACCGGCTCGGCAACGCCCTCGCGCACGAAGGCCGGAAGGATGAAGTCGGCGGGATGCAGCCGGGTCTCGGCGACCATCCGCCGCATGACGGGGGTGGTCCGCAGCCGCCGCGGCCGCGTGCCGGGAAAGGATCCGTACGTCGTCATACCCCTACGCTACGCCCGCCCCAGCACCCCCTTTGCCGACGCTGCGTCGGCGCAACCGGCGCGCAGGCCGAGCCCAGGCACCCCACGTTTCCAGCCCCCGGCACCGGTGCCGACGCCCCTGGGGGCTCCGCCCCCAGACCCCCGGACCTATGCAACCCACCACCCGACTCGGTCGGCCAAGAGGCGACCGCCGCCGGGCCGCCACCAGCGCCGCACAGTGCCCGCACCCGCACTCGCCCGCGGCACGAGGCGGCAACGAGACGCCGTACGCACCTGCACCCGCGTACGGCGGCAAGGGGCCGTGTCGGGGGGTGTCCGCCCGCAGCGGTTGGCGCGTCAACACGTTCACCCCTGCAGAAGACCGATTCCGCGCCGTTCCGAGGACGGACACCCCCCGACACGGCCCCGCCCCCACCAAAACCGAAAGCGCAAAAAGCAAACCCACCCCCCCCGCACAGGCCTCCGCAGGCACCCACCCCATCCCCACCGCAGCATCCCCGCAGGTCAGCCGCATTGTCAGTGCCCGGGTGCAGGATGGACACATGGTCAGCTCCGCGCACCAGGCCCTCAAAGCCTTCTCCCCCGCGACCCGCGGCTGGTTCACGGGCGCCTTCGACGCGCCCACATCCGCCCAGGCGGGCGCGTGGCAGGCCATCGCGGAGGGCTCGGACGTGCTGGTCGTGGCCCCCACGGGCTCCGGCAAGACCCTGGCCGCCTTCCTCGCCGCCCTGGACCAGCTAGCCTCCGCACCCCCGCCCGCCGACCCCAAGAAGCGCTGCCGTGTCCTGTACGTCTCCCCGCTCAAGGCCCTCGCCGTGGACGTGGAGCGCAACCTCCGCAGCCCTCTGACCGGCATCCGCCAGGAGTCCGTCCGCCTCGGCCTGCCCGAACCGGAGGTCAAGGTCGGCATCCGCTCCGGCGACACCCCCGCCGCCGAGCGCCGCGCCCTGTCCACCCGCCCCCCGGACATCCTGATCACCACCCCGGAGTCCCTGTTCCTGATGCTGACGTCGGCCGCACGCGACGCACTGACGGGCATCGAGACAGTGATCCTGGACGAGGTCCACGCAGTCGCCGGCACCAAGCGCGGCGCCCACCTCGCCCTCTCCTTGGAGCGCCTGGACGAACTCCTCCCGAAGCCGGCCCGCCGCATCGGCCTGTCGGCCACGGTCCGTCCGGTCGACGAGATCGCTCGCTATCTCTCCCCCCGCCGCAAGGTGGAGATCGTCCAGCCGAAGTCCGGCAAGGAGTTCGACCTCTCGGTCGTCGTACCGGTCGAGGACCTGGGCGAACTGGGCGGCTCCCCGGTCGCCGACGGCTCCGAGGGCGCGGAACGGCCGTCGATCTGGCCGCACGTCGAGGAGCGCATCACCGACCTCGTCCAAGCTCACCGCTCCACCATCGTCTTCGCCAACTCGCGCCGCCTCGCCGAGCGCCTGTGCAACCGGCTCAACGAAATCGCGTACGAACGAGCCACCGGCGAACCGCTGGACGAGCACCACGCCCCCGCCCAACTCATGGGCGGCTCCGGAGCGGCCCAGGGCGCCCCACCCGTCATCGCCCGAGCCCACCACGGCTCGGTCTCCAAGGAGCAACGCGCCCTGGTCGAGGAGGACCTCAAGGCCGGCCGTCTTCCCGCCGTCGTGGCGACGTCCAGCCTCGAACTCGGCATCGACATGGGCGCGGTCGACCTCGTCATCCAGGTCGAGTCGCCCCCCTCGGTCGCCTCCGGCCTCCAGCGCGTCGGCCGCGCGGGGCACCAGGTCGGCGCGGTCTCCACCGGCGTCGTCTTCCCGAAGTACCGCGGCGACCTCGTCCAGGCAGCGGTCGTCACCGAACGCATGCGCACCGGCTCCATCGAGTCCCTCAAGGTCCCCGCCAACCCTCTGGACGTCCTCGCCCAACAACTCGTCGCCATGACCGCGATGGACACCTGGCAGCTCGACGACCTGCTCGCCACGGTCCGCCGGGCCGCCCCCTTCGCCTCACTCCCCGAATCCGCGTTCACAGCCGTCCTCGACATGCTCGCCGGCCGCTACCCGTCCGACGCCTTCGCGGAACTGCGCCCACGCGTGGTCTGGGACCGCGTAGCCGGCACGATCACCGGCCGCCCCGGCGCCCAGCGCCTCGCCGTCACCTCCGGCGGCACGATCCCCGACCGCGGCCTCTTCGGGGTCTTCCTCGCCGGTTCCGACCCCAAGAAGGGCGGCGGCCGGGTCGGCGAGCTCGACGAGGAGATGGTCTACGAGTCCCGAGTCGGCGACGTCTTCACCCTGGGCACCAGCTCCTGGCGTATCGAGGACATCACCCGCGACCGCGTCCTGGTCTCCCCCGCTCCGGGTGTCCCGGGCAGACTCCCCTTCTGGAAGGGCGACCAGCTGGGCCGCCCGCTCGAACTGGGCCGCGCGGTGGGCGCGTTCCTCCGCGAGGTCGGCTCACTGACCAAGGAGGACGCGCGCCTCCGCCTCCTCGCCGCGGGCCTGGACGCCTGGGCCGCGGACAATGTGCTGTCCTACCTGGACGAGCAGCGCGAGGCCTGCGGCCACATCCCGGACGACCGCACGATCGTCGTGGAACGCTTCCGCGACGAACTCGGCGACTGGCGGGTCGTCGTGCACTCGCCCTTCGGCGCCCAGGTGCACGCCCCCTGGGCGCTCGCCCTCGGCACCAAGCTCTCCGAGCGGTACGGCATGGACGCCCAGGTCATGCACGCCGACGACGGCATCGTCCTACGGCTGCCCGACGCCGACCTCATGAGCCTGGATCTGCTCGACCAGGAACCCATGAAGGCGGGCACGGAGTACGACGCCGAGCAGGCACCGGTAGGCGCGGCGGACGTCGTCTTCGACAAGGGCGAGGTCGACCAGATCGTCACCGACCAGGTGGGCAGCTCCGCCCTGTTCGCCTCCCGCTTCCGGGAGTGCGCCGCCCGCGCCCTGCTGCTGCCCCGCCGCAACCCCGGCAAGCGCACCCCACTGTGGCAGCAGCGCCAGCGCGCCTCCCAACTCCTCCAGGTGGCCAGCGAGTTCGGCTCGTTCCCGATCGTCCTTGAGGCGGTCCGCGAGTGCCTCCAGGACGTCTTCGACGTCCCCGGCCTGGTAGAGCTGATGGGCGACCTGGAGTCCCGCAAGGTACGCCTCGTCGAGGTCACCACCCCCGAGCCCTCCCCCTTCGCCCGCTCCCTCCTCTTCGGATACGTCGCCCAGTTCCTGTACGAGGGAGACTCACCGCTCGCCGAGCGCCGCGCCGCCGCCCTCTCCCTGGACTCGCGTCTGCTGGCCGAACTCCTCGGCCAGGCGGAACTGCGCGAACTGCTCGACGCCGAGGTACTGACCGAGCTGGAACAAGAACTCCAGTGGCTCACGGAGGACCGCCGTGTAAAGGACGCCGAAGGCGTCGCCGACCTGCTGCGCCTGCTCGGCCCGCTCACCGACGCCGAGCTGGCCGAGCGGGGCGCCGAACCCCACTGGGCCAAGGAGCTGGCCGCCGCCCGCCGCGCGATCCGGGTCCGCGTCGCGGGCACCGACCACTGGGCGGGGATCGAGGACGCGGGCCGCCTGCGCGACGCGCTCGGCACGGCACTGCCGGTAGGTGTCCCGGAAGCCTTCACGGAACCCGTCAAGGACCCGCTCGGCGACCTCCTCGCGCGCTACGCCCGCACCCACGGCCCGTTCACGTCGGCCACCGCGGCGGCCCGCTTCGGTTTGGGCGTGGCGGTCACCGACGGCGCCCTCCACCGGATCGCGGCGACGGGCAGGGTCGTACAGGGCGAGTTCCACCCGGCCGGGATCGGCCAGGAATGGTGTGATGCCACCGTCCTGCGCCGCCTGCGCCGCCGCTCTCTCGCCGCCCTGCGCCACGAGCTGGAACCGGTGCCGCCGCCGGCGCTCGCCCAGTTCCTCCCCCAGTGGCAGCACATCGGCAAGGGCCACGGTCTGCGGGGCATCGACGGGCTGGTGCGCGCCGTCGAGCAGTTGCAGGGCGCGTCCGTACCCGCGTCCGCCCTGGAGAAGCTCGTCCTCCCCTCCCGCGTCGCGAACTACACACCCGCGATGCTGGACGAGCTCACCGCGGCCGGCGAGATCGTCTGGGCCGGCGCGGGAGCCCTCCCCGGCAAGGACGGCTGGGTCTCCCTGTACGTCGCGGACGCGGCCCCCCTGCTCCTCCCTCCGCCCCACCCCCTGGAGCTGACGGCGCTCCACCAGTCCGTCCTGGACGCCCTGTCCGGAGGCTACGGCCTGTTCTTCCGCCAGATCGCCGACCAGGTCCGTGCCACGACCCATCCCGAGGCCGCGGACCCCCAACTGGCCGACGCCGTCTGGGACCTGGCCTGGTCCGGACGGCTCACCAACGACACGCTCGCCCCCATGCGCTCTCTCCTGGGCTCGGGCCGCACCGCCGGCTCCACGGCCCACCGCGCCAAGCGCACCGTCCCGCGCGGGCGCTACGGCTCCCTCACGGCAGCCGCACGCCCCGCGTCCCGCACCGGACCGCCGACCGTCGCCGGCCGCTGGTCCCTGCTCCCCGACCGCGATGCCGACCCCACCGTGCGCGCCCATGCCCTGGCCCGCGTCCTGCTGGACCGGCACGGCGTGGTGACCCGGGGAGCCGTCGCCGCGGAGGGAGTCGAGGGCGGCTTCTCGGCGGTGTACCGCATCCTGTCCGCCTTCGAGGACAACGGCCAGGCCCGACGCGGTTACGTGGTGGAGGGACTCGGCGCCGCACAGTTCGCCATGGACGGCGCGGTCGACCGCCTCCGCGCGGTCGCCAACGCCCGCGACCGGGGCGAAACCCTGCCACCCCCGGCGCGAGGCAACGGCACTCAGGACGGCTTCGCCCCCCTCACCCCCTTCGCGCCGAACCCCTTCGACTCCCCCACCGACTTCGCACCCGACCCCTTCGCATCACCCGACCCCCACACGACCGACGAACCGAACCCGGCCGACGGCCAAACAGACCGAAGCGACCCCGAATTCGACCCCAACGCCAACCCCGACCCCGACTCCGGCCTCACCGAGGACTGGCCGCCCTTCCCCACCCCCACCTCGCGGAGCGAATGGATTTCTCCGCGCGACTTCCCCCCAC
>NZ_LGDG01000233.1 GCF_001279775.1 Streptomyces sp. MMG1533
GGGTGGGAGGGCCCCCGGCCGGTGCGGCGGGCCCTCCCGGCGCTCGTCAGTCCGCGGTCTGGGCCGGATCGGCCGTGACCTTCCGCAGCAGCGGTCTGCTGCCGGCGATGGCGGCGAACATCGCCAGCGCCCCGATGACCACGCAGGCCGCCAGCTGCAGGGCGCCGGTGGTGTTGATCGTGGCGCCGGCCATCTTGTTGAGCGTGTAGGAGCCGTAGACGCCCATCGCGGTGGTGCCGCCGGCCAGGACGACCAAGGGGAGGACCGTCTCGCGGACCCGGGACCGGTTCAGCACTCGCAGCGGGGTGCCGGCCAGCCGCAGCAGGCCGTAGACGCGCCGCCGGTCCAGGACGTTCGCCGCCGCGGTGAGGCCGGCCGAGGCGGTCGCCACGGCGAAGCTCAGGGCCAGGGTGGCGGTGCTGACGTCGGAGATGCGGTCCATGGCCGTGCGATCGTAGGCAGCCGCGTAGTCCTCGGTGTACGGGGGCGTGCCCGGTGCGAGGGACGCGAGGGCCGTGACGGCGGTGTCGATCCGCTCCGTACCGCCCGAGACGTGGGCGATCACCCCCGGGTTGCCGCCCAGCAGGTTGCCGTAGTCGTCGGCGCCACCGGTGCTGACGGTCGCGGTCACGCCCGCCCGGTCGAGCAGCGTACGGGCCTCGGTGGCGGCCTGCCGGGCGTCGGCGGCGCTCGGGGTGACCACGGCGACCTGGTCCCGGTAGTCCACGCCGTCCATGCCCAGCTGGCTGACGGAGAAGAACCCGGCCACGAACCCGGCGAGCACCAGGCCGCTGACGGTGCGCCAGGCACCGCGCGGGTCGTCACTGAGCCGCCGGGCGGCCAGCAGGGTCGCCGGCCGGCGGGCGAAGCGGCCCACGATCCGCCCCAGCCGGTCCACGACCCACGGGCCGAACAGCCAGAACGCGCCGTAGAACAGCCCCAGCAGGACGACGGCCTGCCGGGACGACACGCGGCCGCTGCTCGCGGACTGCCAGATGTAGAGCAGGGCCACCGCGAACAGGGCGAACCGGATCCAGCGGGTGCGGCGCGGGTTCGCCTGCTGGGCGACGCCCAGCGGGGCGGTCGCCACCTGGCGCAGCATCGAAACCGCGCTGACGGTGAGGAGCACGGTGACCCCGGCGACCACGGCGGCGAACCACGGCACACCCACCCACAGCTGATCGGTGTACCAGCCGCCGACGCCGTACGGGACCTCGGCCAGGACCGGCAGCAGCGCCACATACGCGAGCGCGCCCGCCAGGGCGCCCGCCGCGCCGACCACCGCCGCCTCGACGGCGGTCATGGTGAGGATCTGCCGGGGCGTGGCCCCCGCCAGGCGCAGCGCGGCCAGCCGCTGCTCACGCCGGGCCGCGCCGAGCCGCCCGGCCGCCGAGGACAGCACGACCACGGGCATCGCCAGCAGCACCGCCCCCAACAGCGCCGCCCCCCTGTCCGCGCCGGTGAGCAGGGGTTTCTTCGTTCCGGAGAATCCGGAGATCCCGGCACGCGCGGCCTGACCGTCGTCGAACCAGCTGGTTCCGCCCGCGGCCGCCTCGGACACCGCCGGGTCGCCAGGCGCCCGGCCCACCACGGCCACCAGCTCGTCGGGCGAGGCGAGACCGGCGGTGCCGATCGTGCCGTACGACGTCACCTTCGGGAGGCGGTCGGCCAGTTGGCTCGCGGGGAGCTTGTGCATCAGCTCGGCCAGGGCGGGGGAGACGTACACCTCGCCCTTCTTCGGGAAGGCGCCGAGGCCGGGCGGGGCGGGGGTGGTCCCGCGGCCGGGCAGTTCGGCCAGCGAGACGACGGTCACGGGCTCGTGGCGGACGTAGGTCGTGGCGAGCGCCTGGACGGCCGTGGCCTGCTTCGCCGGTACGGCGTCGGGTGTGCGCCATGTCGTGTGATCGGCGCGGCTGCCGGCGCCGACGGTGGCGGCGATCATCACCAGCATCACGAACGCGCCGACGGCGGCGGCCCCGGCCGCGAGCAGCTGGCTCTGCAGGCCGCGGCGGCCGGAGGACCGGGCCAGATGCCAGGTCAGGGGCAGGACGGGGGAACGCATCGGCATCTCCGGAGGTTCGTGGCGCGCGGGGCTCAGGCGGCCGTGTACTGGCTGTAGTTGCTGATCCGGCCGTCCCGGACCTGCAGGATGCGGTCGCAGTGTGCGGCGACATCCGCGTCGTGCGTGACCATGACCAGAGCGGCGCCCTGCTCGCGGGTGACCGAGGTCAGCAGCCGGACGACCTCCGTGCTGGTGGTCTGGTCCAGGGCGCCGGTCGGCTCGTCCGCGAAGACCACGTCCGGTTCGACGACCAGGGCGCGGGCGATCGCCACCCGCTGGGCCTGACCGCCGGACAGCTGGCCGGGCCGGCGCTGCTCCAGCCCGTCGAGGCCGAGCGGGGCGAACCAGCGGCGGGCCCGCTCGACGGCCTTTCCACGGGAGGTGCCCTCCAGCATCAGCGGCAGGGCCACGTTCTCCTCGGCGGGCAGTTCCGGCAGCAGCTGGCCAAACTGGAAGACGAACCCGAAGCGCCTCCGGCGCAGCGCGCTGAGCCGGTTCTCGCCCAGCTTGTCGATGCGCTCCCCGCGCAGCAGCACCTGGCCGCCGTCCGGGCGGACGATCCCGGCCAGGGTGTGCAGCAGGGTGGACTTGCCGGACCCCGACGGGCCCATGATCGCCAGCGAGTCGCGCTCGCCGACCGCGACGTCCACGCCGGACAGGGCGGTGGTGGAGCCGTACTTCTTCACGAGGCCGTGACCGGCCAGAACGGTGTTCATGATGTGGCGTGGCCCTTTTCTAGCGCTCGAACTTCCAGGTGACGGAATCGGCCGTGGCCTTGACCACGGTGACCGGGATGTCGACGTTCTTCCCGTCGCTCTTCGTGCCGGCGCAGGTGACGGTGGCCCCGGCGACGGCCTTGAGGCCGGTGGGGCAGGTGACGCGGGTGAGCTTCGCCCCGATCCAGGGGAGCGGGTGGTACATGCTCTCGGTGCGGCCCTCGACGATGTTGGCGGCCAGTGCCTTGTGTCCACCGACGGACACCGTGGTGGATTCGTCCAGCCCGGTGGTCGACTGGGTTCTGGACAGCAGATGGGTGCCGGCACCGAAGACGGCCGCGACGGTGACCGCACCGCCGACGGCACCGACGAGGAACTTGCGCTGCATCACGTACTCCTGATGGCTGGGGCGGAGGAATGTGGCTCCACCCTCGCCCGCGCGCCCGGGCGCGCGCCTCGGTCATAAGGCCAGGGTTCGGGCGGCGCCGCCTCGACCGTTCGGCCGATCCCGCGGCCGTCCGCGCCGCATACGGTGAGCAGCATGAAGTCCGTCTCTCTCCGGGGCCTGGCCCGGGGCTTCGGTGTCGGCGCCCTCGTCAGTGCGGCGGCCGTCGACCTGGCCTACGCCGCCGCCCTGGAAACCGGTCCCTGGCCGGTCGCGGCCGTGCTGCTCTTCGGCGCCGTCGCCGTGCTGTGGCCTGTCGACCGGCGCCCCGCCTGGCTCACCCCTCAGGTGCGCACCGCCGTGCCCGCCGGGGTGTCCGTCCTCTACACAGTGGTGTCGCTCAAGTACGCGGACGTCCCGTTCGGCCCGGGCGAGCTGACGATCCTGCTGTGCCTGCTGTTCATCGCGGTACGGCACTGTCCGCGCCGCTGGGTCGTGGCCTGCGGCGTGCTGGTCGGCGGTGCCGTCCTGGCGCTGCCGGTGCGGGCCCTGCGCTCCATACCGGACACCATGACGGGCTTCATGCTGATCGGGCTGGCCCTGATCGGCCTCACGGCCGGGTTCGCCGCCTATCTGCGCTCCATGGACTACCGCCGTACCGTGGCCGTCAGCGAGACCCGCCGCTCCGAACGCCTCGCCATCGCCGCCGACCTGCACGACTTCGTCGCCCACCATGTCACCGGGATCCTCGTCCAGACCCAGGTGGCCCGCATGATGGCCGACTCCCGGCAGGACGACCTCGACCCCGTGCTCGCCGGCATCGAGCGGGCCGCCACCCAGGCGCTGGCGTCCATGCGCCGCACGGTCGGCGTGCTGCGAGACACCGGCACCGAACCGGCCGACCGCCGCCCGGTGGGCGACCTCGCGGGCATCGCCGGCCTCACGGACGGTTTCGCCAGCCCCCACCAGAAGGTCACCCTGCTCCGCGACCCCACCGTCCGCGACGACCTCCCGCACGAGGTGCAGGCGGCGGCCTTCCGCGTCGTCCAGGAGGCCCTGACCAACGTACGACGCCACGCGGGCGACGCCACCCAGGTCACCGTCCGCCTGCGCCGCGACGGGGGCCGGCTGGAGGTGTCGGTCACGGACGACGGCCGCGGCGGCAGCCAACTCCCGGACGCCGCGCACGGCGGCGGCTTCGGCCTCGTCGGGCTGAAGGAGCGGGTGACGGCGTTGGGAGGCGACCTGCACGCGGGGCCGCGCTTCGGGCACGGCTGGGAGGTGCGGGCGGCGTTCCCGGTGTGATGGGGAGCAGCTGGCCCGGGTGAGCAGGGCGGGAGCCTGCCTGCTGTTCGACGGGCCGACCGCGAGGACGCCTCGCGGCGGAGGGGCCGACCTTCCTTTCCCGGTGGCTGCCGGGGCGAGGGGTTGGTGTCAGGGCTTGACGCCGACCGCTCCGTACAGCGACACCGGCCCTTCCCCGTCGGGCCTCTCGCCCGCCGCGGTGAGCTCCGGATGCCAGTCGACGACCGACACGATCCCCGGCTCCATCACCTCAAGGTCCTTGAAAAACCCGCTCATTTCAGCCTGCGACCGAGCCACCAACGTCACCCCGCCCGCCGCATAGGCGGCAATGCCGCGCCGTACGCTCTCCGGTTCGAAGTCCGCCGTCATCGCCGACAGCACCAGGCAGCTGCCCGGTGCGAGGGCCTCGACCAGGGTGTCCACCAGCTCGTACGCCCCGTCCTCGTCCGCGACGAAGTGCAGCAGCGCGATCAGGGACAGGGCGATGGGCCGGTCGAAGTCGAGGACGCGGCGGGCCTGTTCGAGGATGCCTCGCGGATCGCGCGCGTCCGCCTGGAGATACTCCGTCACGCCCTCGGGAGTGCCGCGCAGCAGGGCCTCCGCGTGGGCCAGGACGATCGGGTCGTTGTCGACGTAGACGACCCGGGCGTCCGCGGTGACGGACTGGGCGATCTGGTGGAGGTTGGGCTCGGTGGGTATCCCGGTGCCGATGTCGAGGAACTGGCGGATTCCCGCCTCCCTGGCGAGCCGGCCGGTGGCCCGCTGCATGAACCGGCGGTTGGCGCGCGCCGCTCGTGGGGCGCCCGTCTCGATCGCCATGATCTGCCGGCCGAGTTCCTCGTCGACCGGGTAGTTGTCCTTGCCGCCGAGGAACCAGTCGTAGACCCGCGCCGGATGGGGTCTGGTCGTGTCGATTCGCTTCGCGCCCGTCCGGTTCGTGTCGGTCCGCTGGACGGCCGGCTCGGTCACGCGGTGCTCCTCTGCTCGACAGGGCCCGCGGAATGCCCGCCAGGCTGTTCGAGCAGTCTGACACGATCATGCGGCGTGGCGGAGACGGTCTTCGGCCACCTGTTCGGCCGACGCCGCCCGACTCGACTCGGCGGCAGGTACGGCCGGTTCGGCCTTCCCGACCCGCTCACGGCCGGAGCGGGTCGTGGCCGATCGTCATCAGGCGCTGCCGACGGCGAGTCTGATCGGCCTCCGGCTCGTTCTCCACGTCCGCATCTTCGGCGACGGTGTCCACGACCTCGTACATCACGCTGAGGTCGTCGTCGGTGAGATCCGTGCGCCGCTTCTGCAGGATCGCGAGGACATGCTGCCCCGTGGGCGTGCCCGCGTGCTCCGGCAACGGCTCCGCGTTCTCGTCGGCGTCGCTGACCCGCAGCCACGCGGCCAGCTCCTGCGAGGTCATGTTCACCGCGCGGTGGAAGTCCTCCCACAGCGCGTCGAGTTCGAGGGCGTCGGTCATCAAGTGCCCCTTCGTACGTCTGGGTTCGGGCGCGGGTCAGCCGTCCTTCGGCCAGTTCTCCGCGTCGAACATCCAGCGCTGCTTCTCCAGCTCGGCGGTGACCGTGATGAGCAGGTCCTGGGTGACCGGGTCGGCCTTCTCGGTCGCCTCGATGCGCTCGCGCAGCCGTCCGATCGCCGCCTCCAGGGCCTCGACCATCACCTCGACGACGTCCGAGTCACGGACCCAGCCGTCCTTCGGGGCGGGCAGTGTGAAGGCCGACGCGATGGTCTCCGGCCGGCCGTCGGGGGGCAGGCCGAGCGCCGAGGAGCGTTCCGCGACGGTGTCGGCGAACTCGCGTGCGGCCGTGACCACTTCGTCGAGCTGGAAGTGGATCGAGCGGAAGCGCGGGCCCACCACGTTCCAGTGCGCCTGCTTACCGATCAGGGAGAGCCCGAGAAGGTCCACCAGCGTGCTCTGCAGTGCGTCCCCGGTGACCTGACGGGCGGGTTCGGGAATCGTGCTCTTCACGACAGTCATACGGTGCTTCTCCTTGCGGGTCGTTTTGGGTGGCGCGGAGCAGTGCGTCCTGCTTCGCCTCCTCGCGGCAACCACTCCATGGCGGCGCGGGTGCCCAGGGCGAACCGGTGCAAACGCCTCGCCGGGGATCTTCCCCGGGAGTCACCGGCGGGGATATAGTCAAAAACTAGCAGTGCTAATTAACTGTCCCCGATGCCGACCGATGTCGGCCAGGAGTCCTGTCGTGCGTCCCGTCCACTTCGCGGCCGCCCGCCGCACCCCCATCGGCAGACTGCGCGGCGCCCTGTCCGCCGTACGCCCCGACGACCTCGCGGCGACCGTGATCCGCGCACTCGTCGCCGACGTCCCCGCACTCGACCCGGCGCGCATCGACGACGTCTACTGGGGCGCCGCCAACCAGGCTGGCGAGGACAACCGCAACGTCGCCCGGATGGCCGCGCTGCTCGCAGGCCTGCCCGAGACCGTGCCCGGCGCCACGGTCAACCGGCTGTGCGCCTCCGGCCTCGAAGCCGTCACCGCCGCCGCCCGCACCATCGCCGCGGGCGAGGCCGACATCGTGCTCGCCGGCGGCTCCGAGTCGATGAGCCGCGCCCCCTTCGTGCTGCCGCGCCCCGACGAGGCCCTGCCGCACCGGATCGAGACCGTCGACACCCGGCTCGGCTGGCGTCTGGTCAACCCGGCGATGAAGGAACTCCACGGCCTGCTCGCCATGGGCGAGACCGCGGAGGAGGTCGCCGAACGGTACGGAGTGACCCGTGAGCGGCAGGACGCGTTCGCGCTGCGCAGCCACCGGCTGGCCGCGGACGCCCGCAAGAACGGCCACTTCCACGACGAACTCCTGCCGGTGGAGCGCCCCGACGGCGTCGTCGTCGACAGCGACGAGTGCATCCGCGAGGACACCTCGCCGGACAAACTGGCGCGGCTCAAGCCCGTCTTCCGGGAGGGCGGCACGGTCACCGCGGGCAACGCCTCGCCGATGAACGACGGTGCCGCCGGACTGCTCCTGGTCGGCGAGGAGGCCCTGAACGAACTCGGCCTGGAGTCGCTCGGCCGCTACGTCGCCGGCGCCTCGGCCGGTGTCCACCCCGACGTGATGGGCATCGGCCCGGTCCCCGCCACCCGCAAGGCGCTGGCCCGCGCCGACTGGAGCGTCGGCGACCTGGAGGAGGCCGAGTTCAACGAGGCGTTCGCCGCGCAGGCCCTCGCCTGCGTGGACCAGCTCGGCATCGACCCGGACCTGGTCAACCCGAGCGGCGGCGCGATCGCCCTCGGCCACCCGCTGGGCTGCTCGGGCGCCCGCATCCTGACGACGCTGCTGCACCGGATGCGGCGGACGGGGGCGGGGCGGGGTCTGGCGACGATGTGCGTGGGCGTGGGGCAGGGGAGCGCGGTCCTGGTGGAGCGGCACTAGGTGCGCCGGCCGGACAGTCCGCTGACGCTGATCGGACAGTCCGGTGACGCTGTCCTGCCGGTCCGGTGACGCGGGGCCCCGGCGGAGCCGGCTCCCGGAGACGTCCGCGCCGACACCGGCCACCTGGCGAGACGCTCCTTACGCGCCCCGGTTGCCTGCACATAGCATCGGTCTTCGCATGAACACGATGACCCTCTGGCACATCACCGGCTGGGAGTTCGCCGCCCTCGCCTTCGCCGCCCTGCTCGTCGGCTTCTCGAAGACCGCCGTGAGCGGGGCCAACACGGTCAGCCTCGCGATCTTCGCCGCCGTCCTGCCCGCCCGCGCCTCCACCGGCGTGCTGCTGCCGGTCCTGATCGCCGGGGACGTGCTCGCCGTGCTCACCTACCGGCGGCACGCCCACTGGCCCACGCTGTGGCGACTGTTCCCGGCGGTCGCGGTCGGCGTGGTCGCCGGCACGCTGTTCCTGGTGTGGGCGGACGACGGGATCGTACGCACGTCGATCGGGGCGATCCTGCTGCTGATGGCCGGGGTGACGGTGTGGCGCCGCCGCACGGCCGACGCCGAGGAGGAACCCGACTCGGTCACCACCCGATCGGGCCGCGTCAAGGCCCGTTCGTACGGCGTCCTCGGCGGCTTCACCACCATGGTCGCCAACGCGGGCGGCCCGGTGATGTCGATGTATCTGCTCTCCGCCGGCTTCCGCAAGCTCGGCTTCCTCGGTACCTCCGCCTTCTTCTTCCTGATCGTCAACGTGTCGAAGGTGCCCTTCAGCGCCGGGCTCGGCCTGATCGACGGCCATTCGCTGCTTCTCGACGCGGCGCTCGTCGCGTTCGTCGTGCCCGGCGCGTTCATCGGCAAATGGGCTGTGAACAGGATCAACCAGCGACTGTTCGAGCAACTGGTGATCGGGGCGACGGTTCTGGGCGGCCTACAGCTCCTGCTGCGCTAGCCCCAGCAGGGCGGGCAGGTCCGCGAAGGACTCGATCACGTGATCGGGCGTGCCGCTCGCCGCCTCATGGGTCTCCGGCAGGTACTTGCCGGTCTTCACCAGCACCCCGGTGACACCGGCGCGTTGCGCCGCGAGTACGTCGGACTCGATGTCGTCCCCGATCATCACCGCGTCCCGCGCACCGACCCCGAGGTGCGCCAGCGCCGCCGCGAAGAAGGCCTCCGACGGCTTGCCCGTGACCTCGGCCTCGACCCGCGCGGCCTGCTCCAGCCCGACCAGGAAGGCACCGGAGTCGAGCCGCAGCCCGGCGTCGGTGCGCCAGTACAGATTGCGGTGCATCGCCACCAGCCGGGCACCGCGCTGCAGATGGCCGAAGGCCCGGTCGAGCGCCGCGTAGTCGAACTCGGGACCGGCCCCGCCGACGACCACGACATCCGCAACGGCGTCGGTGTCGTCCGTGTCGAGCACCGTGACACCTTCCAGGTCCTCTCGGATGTCACCGCTGTTCAGCAGGGCACACCGCGCACCGGGCCGGTGCTCGGCGAGATACGCGGCCGTGACGGCCGGCGCGGTCAGGATGTCCCCGGCGGTCACCGGAAATCCCGCGTCCGCCAGCGCCGCGGCGATCGAGGCCCGCGTCCGGGACGTCGTGTTGGTCACCAGAGCCACCGGGAGACCGGCCTGCCGGATCTCCCGCAACGCCTCGACCGCCCCCGGCAGCGGCCGCCACGAGACGGTGAGGACCCCGTCGATGTCGATCAGGACGGCACGCACCGGGCCCAGGACGGGACGTTCTGACTCCATGACGGGACCATAGCGTTCCGGAGGCCGACCTCCGGTCGTCGGCGCCGCGCGTACCGCCTCACGGAGTGCCGGACGGAGTGCCGGACGGGGGAGTGGACGGCGTGGTGACGGGCGTGGGGCTCGCCGGTGGGGTGGCGGGCGCCGCGGGTGTCTCGGGACCGGACTGCAGCATGGCGACCGTCGCCGCGCCCGCGAGTGCCGTCGCGACGGTGGTCGCCACGGCCACGATCACCGTGATGGCGGGCGCGGTGACGGTCGACAGCCTGCGCAGGTCGCGCAGCCCGTTCCACGGCATTCCGGCCAGCCGGGCCAGACGTATTTCCCAGGACAGGCCCAAGCCGTAACAGAAGACGACCACCGCGCCGGTCCGCAGCAGCAGCACCGTGATGGCGTCGCGGGTCGTGTAGGGAGTGGAGAGCGGTATGAGTATCAGTTCGGGAAGGAGGATCGCGAGGAAGAAGAACGTCGACTTCACGACCGGAAGGTGGCCGGGGAGCCGCGTGTAGAAATAGCCGTAGAACGCGCCGTAGACCACCCAGCGGAGCATGTGCAGGACGACCGTCAGGAGTTGGGCCAGCGACATCTCGGGAAAGAGCCATTCCCAGGAACGCAGATCCATGATGACGACCGGTATCGCGAAGACCAGGCCCAGGATGCCGACGTCGAGGGCGTTTCGCAGCGGGGTGCGGGCCGCGCTGCTGGAAAGTGCCGGACTGGTGAAGGTGGGGCGCCGCTTTCTGCTGGGCATCGCTCGCTCGGCGAGCTCGTTCCACTTCTGCTCGAACTCCGCCGCTTCCGTTTCCGCGGCCCCGAGAGAACCGGACGCCGATTTGTGGTACCGCGTCCAGGCCTGCCGGTAGACGCGGTTGCGGGCTTCCAGGCGCATCAGACGGACGTAGGCCCCCGGGGAGATGCGGGAGAGGCGGAAAGCGGCGTCGGCCTTGGCCTGTGGCAGCAGGAGCCAGAATGCGAGCACACCGATCACGCAGGCGATCACATCACTCGCCATGAACGAAAAACCGGCGAGCAGCGGACTGATCGACAAGCCGACGAGAAGTACGCCGGCGACCCGGGTGGCATCGTCCCGGACCGCCTCCGACCCGCCACCCCGGCGGAAGAGGAGGTGAATCGTCATGACCGTCGCGGTCAGGGCCGCCAGCCCCATCAGGCCGTAGGCGGTGGTCAGGGCGTCGATCCGCGCTCTGAAAGGCGCGTCGTCGCCGGTCCAGGAGAGGTACTTCTTCAAGGGCACCAGGCACAGCGCGGCGGTGAGGGCGCAGGCGACCAGCGCGCTCGTCGGCGGGCCGGTCAGGCGTCGGGCGGTGTACGACAGTGCGGCGGCCCACACCAGCGAGCAGCCGATCGCGAGTGTGAAGGTCAGGGTGTCCGGCACCGCGCCCGACATCAGCGACGCGGTCCACAGCCCGGTGAAGAGCAGCACCCCGAAAGCCGCACCGATACGCCATCCCTGCCCGACCAACTGGGTCAGCAGACAGGGGCCGACGACTGTTCCGGCGGCGGCGACGGCGAGCGTGAAACTGCTCGCCCCGGTATCACCGAAGCGGAAGAACACGGCCGCCACGGCGCCGGGCAGGGCGGCGAAGGGCGCCGCCGTGACCTGCTTCAGCCGGCGAGAGGGCGGCACCCGGCCCGCGGGGCCCGGTCGGCGATGGACGGCGATGACCAGCAGGGCGGGCAGCAACAGGCTCCACCAGGCGAAGGACACGCTGGTGAGGTAGGCACCGGGCGTGCTCTCGTACCCCGAGAACGAATAGTCCGACGTGGCGAGGACATAGCCGGTCGCCCCGCTGGTCAGCGTCACCGCGTACGCGACGAACCGGCGTGCGGGAGAGATCCAGTACCGCGAGGCCAGGAATCCCAGACCAACGGCGGCGAGGACCAGGACCAGCACATTGCGGTGGGAACCTCCCTCTCCCGAGTCCGCGGCCATGGCGATTCCGCTGTCGAGGGTGCCGTCGCGGTCCAGGTAGATGTGGAACGCCGTGCCGGAATCGCGGGTTCGGGCTTTGATGGTGTGCGCGTCCTGGGCGGACGGTTCCAGCACGGATACCCCGGTGAACGAACAGCCCTTCGAGGAAAAGGCGAAGCTTCTTTCCCCGACCGGCGGGGCGTACTGCTCGCTCCCGTCGTACGAACACGACACATAGAGGTGGGAGGTACCGGCCAGGTCGAGTGTGGTGGTCGGCAACGGAAAGGTCGCCACGAGCTGTTTCGCGCGCTCGTCGGTGGTGGTGCGCGGCGCCCGGGGATAGACCCAGCCGGATCCCTCGGCGTACAGGGAACAGCCCATTGCCGTTTCGAAGTTGTTGATGTCGTTGGTGACTGTTCCCTCGCGTACCAGCGCGGCCAGGGGATCCGCCTTGGCCATACGGAAGACCTCCTCACCGGTGACGGTGAGTTCCCCGCTCTCCTTCATGGTGATGTCCAGTGAAAAAGACGAGGTACGGTCGCTTCGCCCTTGGGAATGGGACAACCAGTACGTGACGCCCTCCGGTATCCCCTCGACGGGGGCGTACTCGGCCTCGACGGTCTCGGTGGTCCCATGGATGTCGGGCAGGGCAGCCCAACTGGAAGCGGCGATGACGACTGCCGAGAGTAATGCGCCAACTGTTCGGAATGGATGTGTGCGAATCCAGGAAAGTCCCCCCACCGGATCAGTGTAGGGGTGGGTCTGACAGGGCGTACAGATATGTGAAGCCGTTGACTGGCGCGTCCCGTCGGCCTGGGCGCCTGCTCCCTGGTGCCCGCTCCAGGCCCACGACCTCGTAGGCTCGGCGCCATGTTCTCGCACGTCCTCATCCTCGGTGGCACCGCCGAGGCCCGGAAGCTGGCCGCCGTGCTCGCGGCCCGCCGCGGTCTCCGGGTCACCACCTCGCTCGCCGGGCGCGTGACCCGGCCGGGGGCGATCGCGGGGGACGTACGGATCGGGGGCTTCGGCGGAGCGGAGGGGCTCGCCGACTGGCTGCGCGAGCAGCGCGTGGACGCGCTCGTCGACGCCACGCACCCCTTCGCCGCCGACATCACCGCGAACGCGGCGGCGGCCGCGGCGGCGACGGAGGTTCCGGCGGTGGTGCTGCACCGCCCGGCCTGGCGGCCCGGCCCGCAGGACCGCTGGCACACGGTCTCGTCGCTGGACACGGCCGCGGCCCTGCTGCCGCGGCTCGGCCGACGGGTGTTCCTGACCACCGGGCGCCTGGGCCTCGCCGCCTTCGCGCATCTGACGGACCTGCACTTCGTCGTACGGTCCGTGGAACTGCCGGAGCCGCCGATGCCGCCGCACACCGAAGTCCTCCTGGCCCGTGGGCCGTTCACCGTCACCGACGAGTCCGCGCTGCTGACCGACCACTGCATCGACGTACTGGTGACCAAGGACAGCGGGGGAGAGGCGACGGCGGCCAAACTGACGGCCGCGCGCGAACTGGCGTTGCCCGTCGTGGTCGTGGGCCGCCCGCCACTGCCTCACGGCGTGACCACGGTCCCCGATGTGGCGGCGGTCCTGGCCTGGCTCGGCCTCAGCCCGCGGTGACGACAAGGGCGCGAAGGCGTTCGATGGCGCTCAGTACCTCGTCGCGGTTCTTGGCGCTCTTGACCCAGGCGGGCAGGCGGGCGACGTAGGTCATCTTCTGCCCCGTGTCGTACCAGGGGGCTCGCTCGCGCAGGGAGGCGCCGACGAACTGCCTGAGCAGCTCCAGCTGTTCGAGGCTGTACGCCCACAGCCCGCCGTGCCGGGTCTCGACCTGCAGCCAGAGCGGAAGGCGGAAGTAGGGGTCGCGGGCCTGCATGTGGGAGCCGCCGGAGAACTCGATCGACCGGCCCTGCCAGGTCCGGGACAGCCCGCAGGCGCGGCAGACGAGCCGACGGGGTGCGAACAGCCGTGCGGACGGGCCCTGTTCGGCCGTCCGTTGCACCTCCACATGGGCGATCCGCGTACAGCGCGGGCATCGCACCAGCACCGAGTCGGTGAAGTCGTACTTGGTGCTGCGCGGATCACGGAAGCGGGTCGGTGCCGGAGACATGCCCGCGAGTATGGCAACCGCCCTCCCGCGCGGCACCCCCCTTTTTTTTCAGCGGGCCGTGCTCGAGGCCAACTCCGCCGGCTGCTGCTGCGGCACCCCGTCGCTGAGGTCCTCCAGCCACATGGTCCAGGCCGCACCGAGGACCCGCGCCTCGCGGGCGCCCGCCTCGGTGCGGGACAGGAGGGAGCCGTCGCGGGTCAGATGGCCCTCGTCGACCATGCGGTCGAAGACGGACAGCAGGACCTCCGACGCCAGTCGAGGAAACCGCGCCTCCCGGCGACTGTCACGAGGTCACGATCACCCTCGTACGCCGTCCGCCCATGCCGGAGCGGTCTGACCGGGCGCCTCCGGAGACCTACCGCTCCTTCGGGTTACGGCGCAGCAGATACGTGTCCATGATCCAGCCCTTGCGCTCGCGGGCCTCCGCGCGCAGCCGCTCGATACGGGGTGCGGCCTCCGCGATCGGACCGGCGGCGAGGATCTCGTCCGGTGTGCCTATGTAGGCACCCCAGTAGATGTCGATGTCCTGGTCCGCGAACTGCCGGAACGCCTGGTGGGCGTCGAGCATCACCACCACGTCGTCCACGCCCTCGGGAAAGCCCTCGGCGAGCCGCCGGCCGGTGGTGATCTGGACGGGGCGGGCAACACGGTTCAGGCCCGTCCGGTGCCGCGCGACGAGCGCCGAGACACTGCTGATGCCCGGCACGACGTCGTACTCGAAAGCCACCGCGCCCCGCTCGAGGATCTCGTCCAGGATCCCGATCGTGCTGTCGTACAGCGCGGGATCCCCCCACACCAGGAACGCGCCGCTCTCGTCCTCGCCCAACTCCTCGGTGATCAGGCGCGCGTAGATCTCCGCGCGGGCACTGCGCCAGTCACCGACGGCGGGGGAGTACGCGGCCCCGCCGGCCGCCCGGTCGCGCTCCGGATCGCGCGCCTCGACGACGCGGTACGTGCCCTGCGGTATGTGCGCGTCGAGCATGTCCCGGCGCAGCTGCACGAGGTCGGACTTCACCTCGCCCTTGTCCAGGACGAAGAAGACGTCCGTGCTCCGCAGCGCCCTGACCGCCTGCAGGGTCAGCTGGTCGGGGTCGCCCGCGCCGATACCGATGACATGAATCTTTCGCACGCCCCGAGTCTGCCGCACGCCACTGACACCGCGTACACCGCGTCCACAGCCCCGCCGCCGGAAGCCCCCTTCCCCCGCCGCCGGCCCGTCGCTAGAAGGCCCTTTCGCCCCGCAGCCGCGGCGCCCGCGCCCGCGCGTCGATGGTCCTCTCGTCCCGCTCCACGCTCTTTGCCAGCTGCCGCGCCCACCCCACGACCCCCGGCAGATCCATTCCGTACGGCCGCTCCCGCCCCGCCGCCGACGCCCACTCCTCCACGGCCCCGGCGCCGCGCCGCAGCAGCCGGGCGCCGCCCGTGACATTGCCCCGGGCCGCATGCGTGAGCCCCACGGCGAGCTGCGCCAGGCCGCGCCACAGGCCGCGTTCCTCCTCGGGACCCGACTTCCAGGCGTCCTCGAACACCTCGTGCGCATGGAACGGCTTCCCCGCGTCCAGCAGCGCCTGCGCCTCGGCGACGCTCTCGTCCGGGCTGCGGACGACACCCTCCGGCTGCCGCTCCACACCGTCCGCGCCGTACGGCAGCGGCCGCCCGAGCCCGTCCCGGGGCCGCGCGTTGCGCGCCCGCCCCTCGTCGTCCCGGTCCCGCGCGTCGGCCTGTCGTCCTGAGGATGCACTGCCCATACGCCGATTGTCCCGCGCCCGGCCCGCGCACCGTCCCTCAGCCCGCCCTCCCCGCCTTCGGCGAGGCCTGCGACGTGGGGTAAAGTGCTCTTCGCGCGATCACGCGGGTCACCGCGGGCAGCGCACCGGGACGTGGCGCAGCTTGGTAGCGCACTTGACTGGGGGTCAAGGGGTCGCAGGTTCAAATCCTGTCGTCCCGACTTGCGAAGTAGCAGGTCGGAGGTCATTTCCGGTTGACCGGAAGTGGCCTCTTCGTCGTTCTCGGGGACCAGACGAGGACCGAGCGCCATGCGGCGGTCATGTAACGCACCTTGACTCGGTCAAGTTTCTTTACCGGGGCGATCGTCAAACGCTCCGACAGAGCCCGACCGCGCACAACTGGCGCCCCGATCGGGTTCGGCGGACTCTTCCATGTCGAACGGATCGCGCACCCTGCCGAGAGCAGTAGGCAGTAGCCGAAGTTGATCGTCCCCCCTTCCATGCCCGCAGGTTCGCCGAGCCGGTCCCACCAGTAGGCCGGGCTGGGCGATTAGACCTGGTTGGGCGATTAGATGCGATATGTGCTTGATCTTGCCTTATATGGTCTTTAGTGTTCGCCAGGAGGGAAGCGCTGCGAGGTGCGAGTCCCGTGTCACCGTCCGGAAGCGAGGTGTGGAGCGCGTGCACGTGAGGTGCGGCTGCCGGCCCGTTTCGGGTCAGAAGGGACGTCCCGGAGGGACGCGATGGCTGCGGGCGTTCGCCGTACTGCCGTTGCTGGCGTCGGTGCTCGCCGCTTGTGGCAGTGACGAGGGCTCCAGTAGGCCCACCCTCAACTGGTACAACTTCCCCGACGACTCCGGTGCGCTCCAGAAGGCGGCCGACCGGTGCAGCCAGGCGTCGGGCGGGCGCTACAGAATCAGCTACAACAAGCTCCCGCGTGCCGCGGACGGCCAGCGCCAGCAGCTTGTCCGCAGACTCGCCGCCGAGGACGACTCGCTCGACATCCTGGGCCTGGACGTCACGTGGGCGGCGGAGTTCGCCGAGGCGCGGTGGATCCGGGAATGGACGGGGGCGGCGAAGCAGCAGGCTGTCGAGGGCACCCTGCGCGTGCCGCTGCAGACCTCGACCTGGAAAGGCAAGCTGTACGCCGTCCCGTACAACACCAACACCCAGCTCCTGTGGTACCGCAAGGACCTGGTGCCCACCCCGCCCAGGACCTGGGCCGAGATGCTGGACATGGCCGGCGCCCTCGCCCGGGAGGGCAAACCGCACTTCGTGGAGATCCAGGGCGCCCAGTACGAGGGCCTGACCGTCTGGTTCAACACGCTGATCAACAGTGCGGGCGGCTCCATCCTCAACGCGAGCGCGACCGAGCCTTCCCTCGGTCCTCCTGCAGTGCGGGCCGCCGGGATCATGCGGGATCTCGCGAAGTCCCCGGCCGCGGACCCCTCCCTGCCCAACCAGATGGAGGACCAGAACCGCCTCGCCATGGAGTCGGGGACGGCTGCGTTCGAACTCAACTACCCGTTCGTCTATCCGTCGATGAAGGCGAACAACCCCGAGCTGTTCAAGAACTTCCGCTGGGCGCCGTACCCAAGGGTCGATGCGAACCGCCCGGCACGGCCCACCATCGGCGGCATCGATCTGGCGGTGAGCGCCTACTCGCGCCACCCCGACCTGGCCTTCGAGGCGGCGCTGTGCCTGCGCAACCGGGAGAACCAGCTCACCGCCGCGCTCGAGGGCGGTCTGCCGCCCACCCTGCGCGCCCTGTACGACGAGCCCGCGTTCATGAAGGAGTACCCCTTCTCGGGGGAGGTCCTTGCCGCCCTGGAGTCGGCGAGCGTGCGCCCGATCACTCCGGTCTATCAGAACGTGTCGATCGCGGTCTCCCACACGCTGTCCCCGCCGTCGGGGATCAAGCCGGAAAGCTCCGTCGACACCATCAGGGAGCAGATCGACGATGCCCTGCGATCCGAGGGTGTGATCCCGTGAACCACCTCCTCCCGCACCACTCCGTCAGCCGGCGCCGCAGCGCGCGGGCCTCGTCCTCGGACGGCCTGAGATGAGCACGCGGGCGCAACCGGCGGGAACCCCGCCGTCCCCCGAGGTGCAGTCGGAGCAGGCGGGGCCGGACCGGGCGGCACTCTCGGCGGGCGCCAGGCAGGAGCGGCGGCTCGGCTGGCTGCTCTGTGCGCCCGCGGTCGTCGTCATGATCGCCGTGACCGCCTACCCCATCGGGTACGCCGTCTATCTGTCCCTCCAGCGGTACGACCTGCGCTTTCCCGGACGGGCCGAGTTCGTGGGCCTGAGCAACTACGGGGCGGTGCTGTCCTCCCCGTTCTGGTGGGACGCCTTCTGGGTCACGCTGTTCATCACCGCCGTGTCCGTGGCGATCGAGCTGGTCCTCGGCATGGGGCTGGCTCTGGTGATGCACCGCACGATCTTCTGGCGCGGCGTCGTCCGCACGTCGGTCCTCATTCCGTACGGGATCGTCACCGTGGTCGCCGCCTTCTCCTGGCAGTACGCCTGGACCCCGGAGCTCGGATACCTCGCCGAGTTGTTGCCCAGCGGAGAGGCCCCGCTGACCGAGCAGTGGCCCGCCCTGTGGCTGATCATCCTCGCCGAGGTGTGGAAGACGACGCCGTTCATGGCCCTGCTGCTGCTCGCGGGCCTCGCGCTGGTCCCCGAGGAGACCCTGAAGGCGGCCATGGTGGACGGTGCCACCGCCTGGCAGCGGTTCACCAAGGTCATGCTGCCGCTGATGAAACCGGCCATCCTGGTGGCACTGCTCTTCCGCACGCTGGACGCGTTCCGGATCTTCGACAACATCTACATCCTGACCGCGGGCGCCCAGGGGACCGGCTCTGTGTCGATCCTCGGGTACGACAACCTGTTCACCGCGCTGAACCTGGGTATCGGGTCGGCGATCTCGGTCCTGATCTTCATCTGCGTCGGGATCATCGCCTTCGCCTTCGTCAAGATGTTCGGCACGGCAGCACCGGGCGCGGAGGTGAAGCGCTGATGGCCGCAGCAGGAAAGACGCATGCCGCCCGATGGGGTGTCATGAACGTGGTGGTGGTGCTGTACGCCCTGTTCCCGGTGTGGTGGATCGCCGCGCTGTCGTTCAAGGACCCCACCACCCTGACGGACGGCAACTACATCCCCACGGACTGGACCTGGGAGAACTACCAGGGCATCTTCGAGACCTCCGAGTTCACCCGCGCGCTGATCAACTCGATCGGTATCGCCCTGATCGCCACGGTGATCGCGGTGGCGCTGGGCACCATGGCCGCCTACGCGGTGGCCAGGCTGCGCTTCCCCGGCAAGCGGGTGCTCATCGGCATGTCACTGCTGATCGCCATGTTCCCGCCGATCTCCCTGGTGTCACCGCTGTTCAACATCGAGCGGATCATCGGGATCTTCGACACCTGGATCGGGTTGATCATCCCGTACATGACCTTCTCCCTGCCGCTCGCGATCTACACCCTGTCGGCCTTCTTCCGGGAGATCCCCTGGGATCTGGAGAAGGCCGCAAAGGTCGACGGGGCGACGCCCGCGCAGGCATTCCGGATGGTCATCGCGCCGCTGGCCGCGCCGGGCGTGTTCACCACGGCCATTCTCGTGTTCATCTTCTGCTGGAACGACTTCCTGTTCGCGATCTCGCTGACTTCCACCGAGTCCGCGCGCACAGTGCCTGCCGCGATCGCGTTCTTCACCGGGAGCTCCCAGTTCCAGCAGCCCACGGGGTCGATCGCCGCCGCCGCTGTGGTCATCACCATCCCGATCATCGTTTTCGTCCTGTTCTTCCAGCGGCGGATCGTCGCCGGACTCACCTCCGGCGCAGTCAAGGGGTGAACGGGCCGACCGCCGCAGACAGGCCACCGGTCCGGGACACCGACCGCGGTACCCGGAGCCGGAAGGCATCAAGGCAAGGAGGCACCATCCATGGCCGAGATCATCCTTGAGGGAGTCACCAAGCGTTTTCCCGACGGGGCCCTCGCCGTGAAGGACGTGGACCTCGAGATCGCCGACGGCGAGTTCGTGATCCTGGTCGGTCCGTCGGGATGCGGCAAGTCCACCACTCTGAACATGATCGCCGGACTTGAGGACATCACCGAGGGCACCCTGCGCATCGGAGACCGAGTCGTCAACGACCTGGCTCCCAAGGAGCGCGACGTCGCCATGGTGTTCCAGAGCTATGCCCTGTACCCGCACATGAACGTCCGGGAGAACATGGGCTTCCCGCTGCGCCTGGCCAAGGTGGACAAGGACACCATCAACACCAAGGTGACGGAAGCCGCCCGGATCCTCGACCTCACCGAGCACCTGGACCGCAAGCCCGCCAACCTCTCGGGCGGTCAGCGCCAGCGGGTGGCCATGGGGCGCGCGATCGTCCGTGATCCCAAGGCGTTCCTGATGGACGAGCCGCTGTCCAACCTGGACGCCAAACTCCGGGTACAGATGCGCACTCAGATCTCCCGGCTGCAGCGGAGCCTCGGCACGACCACCGTGTACGTCACCCACGACCAGACCGAGGCGATGACGCTCGGCGACCGCGTCGTGGTCATGAGACAGGGCCTGGTCCAGCAGATCGGCACACCTGCCGAACTGTACGACTTGCCGCGGAACATCTTCGTCGCGGGCTTCATCGGCTCCCCGGCGATGAACTTCCTGAACGCCACGCTGGAGGGCGTTGCCCTGCGCTCGTCCCTGGGCGACCTGCCCCTCGACGACCGTACGAGGCAGGCGCTGGAACGCCAGAACGCGCCCCGCGAGGTCATCGTCGGGCTACGACCGGAGGCATTCGAGGACGTCGCCCTGTCACATGACGGGGACCGGACGGGCCCGGTCTACACCGCCATCGTGGAGGTACTGGAGTCACTGGGCTCCGATGCGTATGTCTACTTCACCGCGGAGGGCGGGCCCGCGACGACCGCCGAACTGGAGGAGCTCGCCAAGGACTCGGGTCTGCGCGACACCGGCGCCGACACCCATAACATCGTGGCCCGTCTGGACGCCGCCACGCGTGCCCGAGAGGGCGAACCCGTAGAGCTGCAGGTCGACATGGCCAAGGCTCACGTGTTCGACCCGGCGACCGGAGCGAACCTTACGCATCCGGTGAGGGCGGACTGACGATGCACCACACAGGGCGCGATCCGCATCCATGGACACGGCGACTCAAGAGGCGGGCGGCGCGTGGTGTCAGGCGCCACCGGCGGCCCGTGTAGGGCGCTCTAATATCCTGTCGTCCCGACCAGCTTTGTTGCAGGTCGGAGGCCGTTCTCTCGTTCGTGGGAGGGCGGCCTTCCGGGTATCCGGAGGCCTGGTGGTCGCACCGCATCAGCCGAGGATGCCTAGGAGTATCAGGGCCACTCTGCGCCACGGACCCGGGTCTACTGTCGAGTCATGGACAGCGACAACCTCCTTGGACAGTTCCTGCGAGCCCGCCGCGGACAGGTGCGGCCCGAGGACCTGGACATGCCGGCCGGCGACCGGCGCCGGGTCCCGGGCCTGCGCCGGGAGGAAGTGGCGATGCTGGCCGGGCTCAGCACCGACTACTACGTACGCCTCGAACAGGGGCGTGAGCGGAACCCTTCCGTTCAGGTGCTCGAGGCCCTGGCGAGTGCTCTGACCCTGGATGACGACGCGATCGTCCACCTGCACCAGCTGGCGCGGCCGCTGCCCGCCAGGGAGCGCCGGAGCACGCGCAGCCCGCGGCTCGGCCCGGGCCTGCTGCGGATGCTGAACAACTGGCCGAACACCCCGGCCGTGATCCTGGACCGCTGCATGAAGGTCCGGGCACACAACCCGCTCGGCGAGGCACTGTTTGCCGGACACACCTACAGCGGGGATCTGATGCGCCTGGTCTTCCTCGATCCCGACGCCCGGGACTTCTACCCGGACTGGGACCGGGTCGCCGTCAACACGGTGGCCGGGCTGCGCGAGGCGGTGGGAACAGACCACAACGATCCCCAACTGATCGAGGTGGTGGGCGAACTGTCGCTCAAGAGCGCCGCCTTCCGCAGGCTCTGGGCACGCCACGACATCCGCCGGAAGAGGCGGGAGACCAAGCGGTTCCACCACCCGGTCGTCGGCGAACTCGCCCTGGAATACGAGTCGTTGACCGTCAACAGTGCGCCGGGGCAGCAACTGGTCGTCTATCAGGCCGAACCCGGCAGCCCCTCCGAACACGCGCTGGCCCTGCTGGGCAGCCTGACCGCCTCAGAGACCCGGGAAACCGCACAAGCGGCGGAAGAGGCGCAAGCGGCGGAAGCGGCGGACCGCCCCGCCCACGACGGCTGAACGGCCCGCCTCACCGCATTTCCGCCCCCGCCCCGAGCGCGCCACACGGTGCTCCGCCCGGCCATGCCCGCATGCCCGTATGCCGGGTGGTCGGGTGGTCGGCGCCACGACTCGACGAACAGCCATCTCGACGAAGGGACATGTCGCACATGTCTGCCGACACCACGCCCGTCTGGTTCATCACGGGCTGCTCCACAGGTCTGGGCCGTGCCCTGGCCACCGCCGTGCTCGAACGCGGCTGGAAGGCCGTGGTCACCGCCCGCGACCCGCGAACGGTGGCGGACCTCGTCTCCGGCCACGGGGACCGGGCCCTGGCCCTGGCCCTCGACGTGACCGACAGCGCCCAGATCGCCGACGCCGTCAAGGCGGCGACCGCAGCCCTCGGCCCCATCGACGTCCTGGTCAACAACGCCGGGTACGGATACCTCGCCGCCCTCGAAGAGGGGGAGGACCACGAGGTCCGCTCCCTCTTCGACACCAACGTCCACGGCCTAGTGGACGTCACCCGGGCCGTATTGCCGGGCATGCGCGAGCAGCGCAGCGGCCACATCGTCAACATCTCGTCCCTCGGCGGCCTCGTCGCCTTCGGCGCCACCGGTTACTACCACGCCACGAAGTTCGCCGTCGAAGGCCTCTCCGAATCGCTCGCGGCGGAAGTCACCCCGTTGGGCATCAAGGTCACCATCGTCGAACCCGCAGCCTTCCGCACCAACTGGTCCGGGCCGTCCATGCGCCGGTCTGCGACGCACATCGAGGACTACGCGGCCACCGCGGGAGCACGGCGCAAGAGCACCCTGGACACCCACGGCCACCAGCCGGGAGACCCCGAACGTGCCGCCGCCGCGATCATGGCCGCCGTCGACGCCGAGAACCCGCCGCTGCGACTGCTCCTGGGCAAGGTCGCCCTCGACGTCGCTCTGGCCAGGCTCGACGCGCTGCGGACCGACTTCACCACGTGGCGCGACGTGACTCTCAGCGCCGATTATCCCGCCGACGTCTGAGCATGAGGAGCACGGTCGGCGCAGAGTGTGAGGATCCTCCGCTTCGGCGTGGAACTCGTCGCCGTCCGACGGGATGTGCGACGTGACGGCGTCATCCGCCACCGTCGAGGTCCGTGCGCCGGCGGAGCACCCGCAGCTCGTGACCGAGGAGTTCCATCTCGTACAGCTTTCCCCGCGCGTTGTCGAAGGGGCGGTGGAGGACCATCATCAGCCGGTCGTCGAAGGTTCGGAACAGCATGCCGTGACCGCTGTCGCTGCGGACCAACGGCCGTTGCTGCTGCCAGGGCCCCGTGATGTCGCCGGACTTCGAGACGGCACAGGTCTGCACATAGCCGCCGCTCACGGTGCCGTCCTGGCCGGCCGTGTTCTTTTCGTACGTCGACCACAGCATGAGCAGAGACCCGTCAGGGGTGCGGTACAGCTGCGGGCCGTCGGTGACATAGGGCGGGAGCTGATGCGGTACGCCGCCGGGGATCTGCTCGGTGATCCAGAACGCGTCCGAGGCCTTGAACAGGAAGACCGGATCTCCGATCGTCCCGGACAGGTCCCGAGTCAGCCGGATCGCTTCCATGGTCCCGTCGATGGTCTGCAGCCACTCGTGTGCGTACACCATCCAGGGCTGCCCGGACGGGTCGACATGGAGCGTGCCGTCGAGGGTCATCAGGTTCGCGGGCGGGGTGGGGCGTGAGGGGTCGATGACGGTGAAGGGACCCAGCAGCGAGTCGGAAACGGCCGTGATCGTGCCGCGCATGTGGTTCGGGATCTGGAACGGCGCGCCCCATTGGTCGGGGGGTGGCACCGGGAGCGGCTTGTCCTGGTTGTGCAGCGTGGTGAACAGGTAGTACCTGCCGCCCCATTCGTGCACCTCCGGCGCCCAACCGCCGTCGGTCGCCCAGATCCCGTTCTGCTCGGCGGTCAGGAAGACCACGACGGGACGCGTCCAGTCGCGCAGGTCGTGGCTGCGGTAGACCATCGTGCCGGTGCCGTCCACGCCCGACACGGAAGGGTCGTTGGATGTGTAGAGGTGGTAGGTGCGGGTCTTCTTGTCGGCGACGACGAACGGATCGTGCAGCGGCATGTCGGGAAGTTGCATCAGTTCGATCTCGGCCACGGTCGAAGAATACGTCGACGTGGTGACGGCGGAAGCCGCGGACGGTTCCTGGAACCTCAGCGGCCGGGATCCACCCACGTGAGCCCGTCCTCCGAGGCCACCAGGCCGTCGGCGCGCAGCGGTGTCTCGTCCTCCAACGGGCCGCCGAAGACGCCCCGTTCCTGCAGGACCGCGCCCTCCTGGAAGACCTGGCGGATCGTGGCGGACTCGAAGAGCGGGTTGCGCCGGCCGTCGGAGTCCGGGAGCCGGCCCACGGCCTCGTCGAGTTCCGAGGCGGCGGCCGTGAGCCGGGCGCCCGCCTCGGCGGGTCCGCCGAGGGACGTGTCGCCGGAGGCCAGACCGCCCACCAGGTCCACGAACGCCTCCAGTTCCGTCGTGTCGACGTGGGTGACCTTGCGGGCCTTCCAGAAGTACGACCGCTCGTCCTGGTGCATGTCGTAGAAGGACACCAGGAACTCGTGGAACAGCCCGTACTCGTGCCGGTAGCGGGCTTCGAACTCGTCGAAGAGGCGGCCCTCGTCCAGCGCCCCGGCGAGGCCGCTGTTGACGGACCGGGCCGCGAGCAGAGCGCCGTAGGTGGCCAGGTGCACTCCGGAGGACAGGACCGGGTCGACGAAGCAGGCCGCGTCGCCCACCAGCACCATGCCGGGCCGCCACAGCCGGGACTTCCAGTACGACCAGTCCTTGCGGACCCGCACCTGGTCGTACGGCACTTCGGTGGCCTGCGGAACCCCGTGGAGGAGGTCCCGGACCTCGGGGCACGAGTCGATCAGCCGGCGCCAGGCCGTCACCGGGTCCCGCTGGATCGCGGCGGTGTTCTCCCTGCTCACCACCGCTCCGACGCTGGTGAGGTCGTCCCGGAGCGGGATGTACCAGAGCCAGCCCTCGTCGAAGGCGGCACAGAAGATGTTGCCGTCGTTCGGTTTCGGGAGCCGCCTGCCTCCGGCGAAGTAGCCGAACACCGCGATGTTCCGGAAGAAGTCGGAGTACGTCCGCCTGCCGCCGACCTCGCCGTGGATCCTGCTGCCGTTGCCGGAGGCGTCCACGACGTAGCGGGCCCTGGCCTCGCGGATCTCGCCGGACGGGCCGGTCCAGCCGACGCCCCGGACGCGTTCCTCGTCGGCGAGCACTCCTTTGACGCGGCAGCCCTCGCGTACGTCCACGCCGACCCGGCGGGCGTTGTCCAGGAGGATCGCGTCGAACCGGGACCGCTCGACCTGGTAGGCGAAGGAGGTCGGGTCGGCCAGCCGGGGGGAGAGCGCGAAGGAGAACTGCCACGGGTCCGGGTTCCGGCCCCAACGGAAGGTCCCGCCCCGCTTCGTCTTGAAGCCCGCCCGCGCGACCTCCTCCTCGACGCCCAGGATGCGGCACACCCCGTGCACGGTGGACGGGAGCAGCGACTCGCCGATCTGGTAGCGGGGGAACGTCTGCTGCTCCAGGAGGAGGACGCGGTGGCCCCGCAGGGCGACGGCCGACGCGGCGGTCGCCCCGGCCGGGCCGCCGCCCACGACGATCACGTCGAACTCCTCGGCCTCCGACTGCTCACCGGTGGGGTTCACTGCTCTCCTTCTGTGGTCGGCGCCGACGGCGCGTCCGTGCGGCCGAGGGAGTCGAGCCAGGTGCGGACGGCCGCCACCGTGGTCGGGGTGTGGTCCTGCATGAACGAGAAGTGGTCGCCGGGAACGTCGGCGCGGGCGTGCGGCAGCGGCCACGAGGTCTGCCACTCGTCCGGCTCCGCGCCCGTCGCCATCTCGGGCGTCGGCTGCGTGGCCCGTACCAGCAGGGTCGGGGTGTCGACCGGTTCCGGGTCCCAGTCGAGGAACATGCGGGTGTACGCGCCCAGCGCCGCCACGCCGGTGTCCTCGTCCCCGGTGAACTGGTTGCCGCCCAGGCGCGGTGCGATGACGGCCGCCAGGGACAGCAGCCACTCCTTGTCGCTGTTGGTCTCGTTGATGAGGTACGTGTCGAGCAGCACCTGACCGACGGGAGCCCTCCCCATGGCTTCGAGCCGCCGGGTCACGGCGTGGGCGACGGCGCCTCCGGTGCACATACCGACGACGGCGAAGGGCCGGTCGCCGACGTGCCGCAGCACGGTCTCCGCGTGGGTCCGGGCGAGCGTGTCCCGGTCGGCCGGCACGGCATTGCCCGCCCCGATGCCGGGGTGCGGGAGTTCGAGGACGTCCAGTTCGCCCTGGAAGTGAGCGTGGAACCGGGCGAATTCCCCACCGGGGGCGGCGAAGGGCGGGTGGTACCCGGTGAAGAAGACGAGCACCGGACGCTCGCCGGAGCCCTCGGCGCGCCGCAGCGGCGGGAGAGCGTGCTCCCGGCTGTCGGCCTCGTCGAAGGTCGGCACCGCCCAGGAGGCCGTGACCAGCATGTGCATCGCGGCGACCACCCGACCGGCCTCGCAGACCCGCCGGTAGAGCGAGGACAGCGTCTGCGCGGGCCGGTCGTCCGTCGGCGCGCGCTCCGGTTCCGTCGGGGTCTCGGGCAGGTCGTCGAGCAGACCCAGTGCGTGGCGGGCCAGCCCCTGGGCCGTCGGGTGCTCGAACACCACGGCGGCGGACAGCCTGAGCCGCAGGGCCATGCTCAGCCGGTTGCGGACCTGGACCGCCATCAGCGAGTCGAAGCCCAGCTCGGCGAAGGACTTGCCGGCCGGGAGCGCGTCCGCGTCCGGGTACCCGAGGACGGCCGCCACGTCGGCGCTCATCAACTCCGCGAGCGCGTCCTCCCGTTGAGCGGAGGGCAGCTCGGCCAGCACCTTGCGCCAGGCTCCCGGCTCCCAGGGCTGCTCCGTACCGGGCGGGGAGTCGGTGGTGGCACGCCCGGTACCGGCGGCAGGCCTGCCTGGGGGCACCAGCCCGCGCAGGAGCGGTGGCACGGGCCCTGGGGCGGATCGGAGGCCGGCCCGGTCCAGCAGCATCGGCGCCAGCACGGGTTCGTCCGCGCGGAGCGCCGCGTCGAACAGAGCCAGGCCCTGCTCCACGGAGAGCGCCCGGAGCACCTCACCCGACCTTCGGCTCGGGGCGTCCGCACCGGCCATGCCACCCCCGTGCTCCCACGGGCCCCACGCCAAGGACACGGCAGGCAGGCCCAGTCGGGAGCGGTGGCGGGCCAGGGCGTCCAGGAAGGAGTTCGCCGCCGCGTAGTTGCCCTGACCGGCACGGCCCAGCAGGCCGGACACCGAGGAGAACAGGACGAACGCCGACAGGTCCAGATCCCGGGTCAACTCGTGCAGATGCCAGGCCGCGTCCGCCTTCGGCCGAAGTACCGTGGCCATTCGCTCGGGGGTCAGCGCGGCCAGCACGCCGTCGTCCAGGACCCCGGCGGCATGCACCACGGCGGTCGGCGCGGGCGCGCAGCCCTTGATCACCTCGGCCAGTGCGTCGCGATCGCCCGCGTCGCAGGCCACGATCCGTACCTCGGCACCCAACTCCTCCAGCGTGCCGCGCAGTTCGTCGGCATTCGGCGCCTGGGGTCCTTGGCGTCCGGTGAGCAGCAGATGCCGTACGCCGTACGCGGCGACGAGATGACGGGCGAGCTCCGCGCCCAACGCACCGGTACCTCCCGTGATCAGGACCGTGCCGTCCGGACCGAAGGCACCGCCACCGGTGGAGAGTTCACTGTGACCGGCGAGTCGGGGTGCAGCCAACCGCCCTTGCCGCACGGAGAGTTGGGGCTCGCCGGTGGCCACCGCGGAGGGAAGCAGTCGCAGCGACTCGGGCCGACCGTCCACGTCGACGAGGACGACGCGGCCGGGCAGCTCCGCCTGGGCCGCACGCACCAGCCCCCACACGGCCGCCCCGGCCAGATCCGGTTCCGGTGCGGTCGCCTCGCGCGTCACCACCACCAGGCGGGAGCCCGCCGTCCGTGGGTCGTCCTGCCAGTCCTGGAGGGCACGGAGCACCCTGCCGGTCAGCAGGTGTACGGCGGGCAGAGGGTCGGCATCCGTCATCGGTGCGCCGACGGCCATGACGACCACGGTGTCCGGCTCGGGCGCGTCGGCGCGCACGACGTCGGGAAGCAACCCGCCGAGGTCCAGCCGGTCAGGGCCTGCGAGCTCCCAGCATCCGGTGTCCACGCGATGCTGCACACCGCCGGGCGGCTCGACGGCGGTCCACTCGGGGCGCAGCAGGGCCCGCCGCACCACCTCGGCCGCCGGTACGGCCGTATCGGCCGGGAGTTCCCGGGTGGCCAGGGAATCCACCCGCGCCACCGGGCGCCCCGTCGGGTCGGCGAGGGTCACCGAGACCGTGTCCGTCCCGCCCGGCGTGATCCGTACGCGTACCTCCGACGCGCCCGCCGCGTACAGGCGTACGCCGTTCCAGGCGAACGGCACCCGGATCGCGTCGGACTCGGGTGCGGAACCCGTGAGCAGCGGGGCGTGCAGTGCCGCGTCCAGCAGCGCCGGATGGATGCCGAACCGGTCGGGGCCCGCCGACTCCGCTTCGGGGAGGCGGACTTCCGCGAACAGTTCCTCGTCCCGCCGCCAGACCGCCCGTACGCCCCGGAAGGCCGGACCGTAGGCGAGGGGGCCGTCCGCGAGGGCGCCGTACGCGTCGGCGAGGCCGACCTCGGTCGCGCCCTGCGGCGGCCACACGGCGAGTTCCGTCTCCGGCCGAGCGGGCTCCGTGCCGCTGAGCACCCCTGTGGCGTGCCGGGTCCAGGTGCGTGCGGAGTCGTCCGCGGAGGGCCGGGCGTAGACGTCGACCGGGCGCCGACCCGACTCGTCCGCCGTGCCCACGACGACCTGGACGCGTACGCCCGTGGCCGCGGGCAGGGGGAGCGGGGCCAGGACGACGAGTTCGTCGAGCGCGCCGCAGCCGACCTCGTCACCCGCGCGTACGGCCATCTCCACGAACGCCGTCGCGGGGACCAGGACCGTACCGCCGATCACATGGTCGGCCAGCCACGGCTGGGTCGCGGTGGAGAGCAGACCGGAGAACACCGTCCGGTCGGTGTCCGGCACGGCGAACGCCGGGCCCAGCAACGGGTGTTCGCGGGCGTCCGCAGTGGGGCCGGGGGTGCGCGGAGCGTCCAGCCAGTACCGCCGGCGCTGGAACGCGTACGTCGGCAGGTCGACCCGCCGCGCACCGGTGCCGGCGAACACCGCGGGCCAGTCGACTCGCGCCCCGCGCACATGGAGCCGGGCCACGGCGGACAGGAGCGTCTTGGGCTCGTGCTCGCCGCCACGGGTCGCGACGGCGAACACAGGGGCGGGGACCTCGTCGTCCGCACCGGTCAGGCAGTCCTCGGCCGCGGCGGTGAGCGCGGGGCCGGGGCCGAGCTCCAGGAACGCCGACACGCCGTTGTCCCCGAGCCACCGCACGGCGTCGGCGAACCGCACCGGCAGACGGGCGTGCCGTACCCAGTACTCCGGCGAACACAGTTCCCCGGGCTCGGCCGGGCGACCCGACACGCCCGAGACCACCGGGATCCGCGGCGGCCGGAAGGTCAGCCCTTCAGCGACGCGGCGGAAGTCTTCGAGCATCGGTTCCACCAGCGGCGAGTGGAAGGCATGGCCGACCCGCAGGCGTACGGTCCTGCGGTTGCGTGCCTCGAAGGCGGCGGCGACGGCGAGCACCGAGTCGCGGACGCCGGAGATCACCACGGAGCGCGGTCCGTTGACGGAGGCGATCGCCACCTCGTCGCTTCGGCCGCCGAACTCCGGTAGTGCAGCGAGGACTTCCTCTTCCGTCGCGTGCAGCGCCACCATCGCCCCGCCCCCGGGCAGGGCATGCATCAACCGGCCCCGGGCCGCGACGAGTTGTGCCGCGTCCGCCAGGTCCAGCACTCCGGCGACATGGGCCGCCGCCAGCTCTCCCACGGAATGGCCGGTCAGGAAGTCGGCGTGCACTCCCCAGGACTCCAACAGCCGGAACAACGCCACCTCGAAGGCGAAGAGACCGGCCTGGGTGAAGTCCGTACGGTCGAGGAGGGTGGCCTCCGGTGTTCCGGGCTCGGCGGACAGCACCGTCTCCAGCGGTCGCTCGAGACGGCCGCTCAGTTCCCGGCAGACCTCGTCGAAGGCCGAGTCGAAGACGGGGAACGCGGCGCGCAACTCGGCGCCCATACGGACACGTTGAGCACCCTGGCCGGTGAACAGGAAGGCCGTACGGAGGCCGGGATCCGCCACGGCCGGCGTCGCGCCCCTGCCATCGGCGAGCGCATGCAACGCGGCCGACATCCGCGCCCGGTCGCCGCAGGGCACCATCGCCCGGTGCGGGAGCGGCGACCTCGACACGGCGAGGGAGAAGCCGACGTCGGTCGCGGACAGGTCGGGCCGGGCCGCCAAGTGGTCCGCCAGGCGGCGGGCTTGGGCCCGCAGGGCACCGTCGTCGGCGCCGGAGAGCAGCCAGGGCACCGGCACCTCTGCGGCACCCGCCCCCGTACCGGGAGGCTGCTCGGGTTCCTCCAGGATCACGTGGGCGTTGGTCCCGCCGATACCGAAGGCCGACACGCCGGCCCGGCGCGGCCCGGAGTCCGTCGCGGGCCACGGGCGGGCCTCGGTCAGCAGTTCCACCCGGCCCGCCGACCAGTCGACGTGCGGGCTGGGTGCCTGTGCGTGCAGGGTGCGCGGGAGCTCCTCGTGCCGCATGGCCTGCACCATCTTGATGACACCGGCGACTCCTGCGGCCGCCTGGGTGTGCCCGAGGTTGGACTTGACCGAGCCCAGCCACAGCGGCGGCCGCTCCTCGTCCCGTCCTTGGCCGTAGGCGGCCAGCAGGGCCCGCGCCTCGACGGGGTCGCCGAGCGTGGTGCCCGTGCCGTGCGCCTCCACCGCGTCCACGTCGCCCGCGCGGAGCCCGGCGTCGGCCAACGCCCTCTCGATCAGCTGCTGTTGGGCCTGCCCGTTGGGTGCCGTCAGGCCGTTGGAAGCGCCGTCGGAGTTGACGGCGGAGCCGCGCAGCACGGCCAGCACCGGGTGGCCGTGGCGGCGGGCGTCGGACAGCCGCTCCAGCAGGACCAGTCCCGCGCCCTCGCCCCAGGCGGTGCCGTCCGCCGAGGCCGAGAACGACTTGCAGCGGCCGTCGGGGGAGAGGCCGCGCTGGCGGCTGAACGCGGTGAACGGCTTGGGCGTCGCCATCACCGTGACCCCGCCGGCCAGGGCGAGGGAGCACTCCCCGGAGCGCAGCGCCTTCGCCGCCCAGTGCAGGGCCACCAGGGAGGAGGAGCACGCGGTGTCGACCGTGATCGACGGCCCGCGCAGGCCGTACACGTACGAGATGCGGCCGGAGGCCACGCTGCCGGCCGAGCCCAGGCCCAGATGGGCCTCCAGCTCGTGCTGGGTGAAGCGGGCGGAGTAGTCGCCGTGCATCACGCCGACGAACACCCCCGTGTCGCTCTCGCGCAGCGCGGCCGGATCGATGCCCGCCCGCTCCCAGACCTCCCACGAGGTCTCGAGCAGCAGCCGTTGCTGCGGGTCCATCGACAGCGCCTCACGCGGAGAGATCCCGAACAGGCCCGCGTCGAACTCCGCGGCGTGGTGCAGGAAGCCGCCGCTGCGGGTGTACGAGGTGCCGACCCGGTCCGGGTCGGGGTCGTACAGGGCGGCCAGGTCCCAGCCCCGGTCGGTGGGGAAGTCCGAGATCGCGTCCCCGCCCTTGGACACCAGTCGCCAGAGGTCCTCGGGGGAGTGGACGTCACCGGGATAGCGGCAGCCCATGGCGACGATCACCACCGGATCGTCCGTTCTCGCTTCAGAGGCGGAGGACGGCGGACTGGTGGGCACCGGGGTGAAGAGGGTGCTGTGCACGTGCTGCGCCAGGGCCGACGGGGTGGGGTGGTCGAAGACCAGCGTCGAGGGAAGCCGCAGGCCGGTCGCCTCGCCGAGCCGTTCGATCAGCGTGACGGCGCCCGCGGAGGTCAGTCCGAGATCGGTGAAGGGGCTGTCGGCGTCGAGATCGGCGGGGGTGCTGTCGCCGTCGGGTCGTTGGGCCGGTCCGTCGCCGCAGACCGCGGCCGTCTCCGCGAGCACCGCCTCGCGCAGCGCACGTTCCCGCCCCTGAGGCGTCAGCGACAGCAGCCGCCGGCGCAGCGCTCCGTCGGCCGCCGTCGGGGAGGGCAGGGCCGGGCGGACCTCGGACGCCGCGCGGGCCAGGTCGGGCAGGACCGCGTGGCGGGCGATCTTGCCGGACGCCGTACGCGGGACGGCCGCGATCTCACGGATCTCGACGGGCAGCTTGTAGTCGGCCAGCCGTGTGCGGCACGCGGCCAGTACCCGGCGCGGCTCGAACCCGTCCGGTCCCGGTACGACGTAGGCCACCGGGACCTCGCCGAGGACGTCGTGCGGCCTGCCCACCACCACCGCGTCCCGCACGCCGGGACAGAGCAGCAGGGCCTGCTCGACCTCCGTGGGGTGGATGTTCTCCCCGCCGCGGATGATCAGTTCGCTGACCCGGCCGGTGAGCGTGAGATGGCCGTGTTCGACGCGTCGGCCGAGGTCACCGGTGCGGTACCAGCCGCCCCGCAGCGCGGCCTCGGTCGCCTCGGCCTGGTGGTGGTACCCGGTCATCAGGCTCGGCCCGCGCACCCAGATCTCGCCCTCGTCGCCGTCCGCGACATCGTTGCCAGAACCGGGATCGACGAGCCGTACGTCCATTCCCGGGACCGGTGGTCCACAGGACCCGTCGACCCGCGGCCCGTCCGGCCGGTTCACCGCGATCATCCCGCAGGTCTCGGTGCTGCCGTACGCGTCGAGCAGCGGCGCCCCCAGGAGGTCCTCCACCGCCCGGCGCAGGGCCGGCGCACTCGGGGCGCCCGCCACGACACAGGTGCGCAGCCTCGGCAGGGGCGAGGCGTCCTCGGCCGCCGAGGCCACCAGCCGGTGGTAGACGGCGGGCACCCCCGCCAGGACGGTGTACGGGCCGCCGAGAGATTCGTGAGGCGTGCGCAGCTCCCGCAACAGGCCGCCGGGCGGCAGGAGTTCACCGGTGATCCGGGCGCTCGCGCCGACGGCGGTGATTCCCAGGATCGCGAGCGAGTGCCCGAAGCTGTGGAACAGCGGGAGCGGCCAGAGCAGCCGGTCCTCGGGCGAGAGCCCGAAGATCGGGGCGTAACAGGCCGCCACCGACCACAGGGCGGCGCGCTGCGTGGACAGCACGCCCTTGGGGCGATGGGTGGTCCCGGACGTGTAGAGCATCCAGGCCGGCTCGTCCAGCGCGAGGTCGTCCCGCGGCGGTTCGGCGGGCTCGGCCGCGGCCGCCTCCTCGAAGCCGGCCGTGCCGTCGGCGGCGTCCGCCGGGACCGGTCCCGTGCCGGTGAGCAGGATGCGCATGCGGCCGGGCCCGGGACCCACGCGCCGCAGTCGGGCGAGGTGCGCCAGGTCCGTGACGACGACCGAGGCCCCGCTGTCCTCCAGGAAATGGGCGAGCTCGGCGTCGGACGACCGGGGATTGAGCGGCACACCGACCGCCCCCGCCCGGACGGTGGCGAGAACGCTCTCCACCATCTCCACGCAGTTGCCCAGACAGATCGCGACCCGGTCACCCCGCCCGACGCCCGCCCGGGCGAGATACGCGGCCAGCCGGCCGGTGCGCCGCTCCAACTCGGCGTAGGTGACACCACGCACGTCGTCGGCGTACGCCACACGTGACGGCCGGCTCTCGGCGTGCGCCTTCAGCAGCTCCGGCAGCGGCCGGATCAGCTCGTCGTGCGTCATGTACCCGCCCCTCCGGCACGTGGTGCAGCACGGCCGCCGTCAATCGCCTTGCAGAGCAACGGTATTGAGCGTACGGGCAGGCCAGCCGGATGATCGAAGATTTGGGCGACCGGCGCCCGGAGCGTCCGGGCGCCGCCGGATGGTAGAAGCAGGCATGACCAACTTGCACTCTCCCTCCTCCGCAGCGGACATCCGATGACCGCCGGCGTCGACACCCCCGACCGCCGGGGCCGCACCGGGCTCGACCGCACCGGCCGGGATCTCACCGGCAACCCGCGGGTCAAGGTGCGGGACGTGACCCTGCTGTCCAGCCACTGGTACGTCGAACGCACCACGGTCTTCGACTTCCGGCACGCCGACGGCACTTGGAGCACCCAGGAGCGCGAGACGCACGATCGCGGCAACGGGGCCACCATGCTGCTGTACGACGCCGATCGCGAAACCGTGCTGCTCACCCGCCAGTTCCGCTTCCCGGTCTACGTCAACGGTCACCCCGACGGCCTGCTGGTCGAGACTCCGGGCGGACTGCTCGACGACGATGACGAGCACCCGGAGATCGCCGTACGCCGCGAGGTCGTCGAGGAGACCGGGCACACCATCGGCGACGTCCAGCACGTCTTCGACGTCTACATGAGCCCGGGTTCGGTCACCGAACGCGTCAGCTTCTACGCCGCCGCCTACGGCCCCTCGACCCGCACCCACGAGGGCGGCGGCCTGGAGGAGGAGGGCGAGGACATCGAGATCCTCGAACTGCCCTTCCGCAGGGCCCTGGAGATGATCCGCACCGGAGAGATCGCCGACGCGAAGACGATCATGCTCCTGCAGTGGGCGGCACTGGAGGGGCCGTTCGCCCGCTGAGCCGGAGGGTGAGGCGGGTGAGGCCCGTGCGGTGGGCGAGGCGGGTGAGGCGGCCTTGCGGCATCGGCGACGAGTACGGCGGCTGTCGACGCGAGTGATCAAGCGTCATGGGCGACCGAAGCCGGCGTCGACACCCCGGACCGCCGGGGCCGGCGGTTCCCTTGCCGGCCGCCGTGGCCGCCGTGGCCACCGTTTGGAGACTCGCCTCCGCGCCCCTCACTCCGCTTCGGTGAAGCGGTCGAGCAGCGCGTCCAGCCCGACCGCCAGGCCCTCCGGCCCGCCCCGTGCGGCGAGTGCGGGGGCGGTTTCCCGGAGTCTGGGCAGCTCCTGGGGCGGCATGCGGTGCAGTCCGAGACGGAAGCCGGGGTCCGGCTCCTCGGGGTTGTCCACCATGGGCCGCAGCTCCGCGGACACATAGCCGAGGAGCCACGCGGTGTAGGCGCGGAACACGGCGGAGGTGCGGACCTCGTCCAGGTCGGCCTCGGCGAGCAGGGTGAGCACCCTCTCGTGGTCCTTCAGGACGGCGAGGGGGCGCTGGGCGAGCGGGATGGCCAGCATGCGCGTGGTGAGCAGCGGGACCGCCTGGGGATGGGCGAAACAGACGTCGTACGTCGCCCTCGCGATGCGGTGGAGCTCGCTGCGCCAGGCAGTCTTCCCGGTGCTCGTGCTCGTGCCCGGCTCGGCGGCCAGCCGTTCCTCCAGCTCGAGGTACAGCGCCTCCACCAGGCCGTCCAGGAGGGCGTCCTTGCCTTCCGCGTACCGGTAGAGCGCCATCGCCTCCACGCCGAGCTCGGCGCCGAGCCGCCGCATGCTCAGCGCGGACAGGCCTTCCCTGTCCACCAGCTCCAGGGCGCTGGCCAGCACGCGTTCACGGCTCAGCCGTCCGTAACGGCCGCGGTCGCTGGCGCGGCGCGCCGGAGCGGCTCCGGCACCCTTCCCCCGCCCTTTCGCCTGCTCCTTGACCATGCCCAGCCTCCCGTGATCGCCCCGTGCCATGCCCCTGTGTTGACTCTATACGCCAACGGGGTCAGAGTGTACGTATACGTCGTAAATATACGACATCAGGAGGTATGGCGGAGTCGTCATCCCCCGAGCGAGCCCATACCGGGAGCGAGAAATGACAGTCCACCGTCTCCGACCCCGGCGGGAATCCGTCGGTCATCCCCGGCCTGCCCTGAACGGTGTGCCCCTCACCGACGCCCTCACCGTGGAACACGCGGACGCACCGGACGTGCCCTTCGCCGTGACCCGGATCAGCCCCGAGGCCCGGAGAGCGGCACAGCGCGTGCTCGCCTCGGGCTGGGTGACCACCGGCCACGAGACGGAACTCTTCGAGAGCGAGTTCGCGGCCTGTGTCGAGGCCGAGCACGCGATCGCGGTGAGTTCGTGCACGGCGGCGCTCGAACTGGCGCTGCGCGCCCTGCGACTGCCGCCCGGTGGGACGGTGCTGGTCCCGGCCGTGACGTTCTGCGGCGCGGCTCACGCGATCCTGCACGCCGGACTGCGGCCCGTACTGGTGGACGTCGATCCGCGCACCGGGACGCCGACTGCGGCCACTGTCGCCCGCGCGGCCAGGGCCTGCGGATGCCCCCAGGCGATGATGGTCCTGCACTACGCCGGGGCCCCGGCGCCGGTGGCCGAGCTGGCGCAAGCCGCGCGACTGCCCCTGACGCGGGTCGTCGAGGACGCCGCGCACGCCCTGGGCACATCGGTGGGGGACCGGCCTGTGGGGAGCCTGTCGGCAGCGACCTGCTTCAGCTTCTACGCCACCAAGAACCTGCCCATCGGTGAGGGCGGCATGGTGACCACGGACGACCCCGAACTCGCGGAGCGGATTCGTCGAGCAAGGCTTCACGGAATGTCCGCCGACGCCTGGCGCCGGAACCTGCCGGGCGGCCACTGGCGGTACACCGTCGAGGAGGCGGGCCTCAAGGCCAACATGACGGATGTGCAGGCCGCCATCGGGCGGGCCCAGCTTCGTCACCTCGATGACTGGCAGCGGCGGCGGCACGCCCTGGCCGAGCGGTACACGGCGGCGCTGGAGGCCGTTCCCGGCATCGAGCCCCTGGACGTCGTCACCCCGGGGCGGCACGCCCGTCACCTTTACGTCGTGCGGGTACTGGAGGAGTACGGGACCGGACGCGATGAACTGATCGACAGGCTGGCGGAGTGCGGCATCGGCACCTCCGTCCATTTCAGTCCCCTGCACCACATGCCGTACTTCCAGCGTGCCGCGATCACTCCGCCCGGTGGTCTGCCGGGAGCCGATGCGCTCTTCCCCCAGCTGCTGTCCCTGCCCCTGTACCCACTCCTCACCGAGCGGGCGGTCGACCGGGTCGCCGGGGAGCTGGCCCGGCGCGCCTCAGGGTCCCGTCCCGTGTCATCCGTCGCCGAACGGCCGGAACCTCCGGTAGCGCGGCAGGAGACCGGACTGCGCACCCTCCGGCCGGAACCTCCGGCAGCGCACGAGGAGACCGGGCTGCGCACCCTGGTGATCGGAGCCGGGGAGGCCGGACAGGCGCTCGCCCGGGACCTGGCGCGGACACCGCAGTTCGGGCTCGTTCCCGTCGGCTTCCTCGACGACGCCCCGGCCAAACGCCGTGCCGCCGTCATCGGGGGCCTGCCCGTACTGGGAGAGCTGGACGACACCCGACAGACCGCAATCACCCACCGGATCGAGGCGGTGGTCGTGGCCATCCCCGGACTGAGCCCGGACCGCTTCCGCCAGGTGGCGCGGGCGGCCGAGGCCACGGGAGCGAGCGTCCGGTATCTGCCGTCGTTCATCGCGGCACTCCGGCGCGACGTGATGGGCAGTGACATGCGAGCGCTGAACGTGCACCAACTGATCGGCCGCAACGAGATACACGTGGTGAGCCCCGAGGCGCGCTTGACGGTCGCCGGGCGGCGGGTCCTGGTGACCGGGGCCGGCGGGTCGATCGGCAGCGAGCTGTGCCACCAGGTGCGCGCCTTCGGCCCGAGCCGGCTCTTCCTGCTCGACCACGACGAGTCGAATCTGCACCGGCTGCAGCTGGAACTGTACGGCGACGCACTGGTCAGCGACGACATAGTGATCTCGGACATCCGCGACCGTCCCCGCATCGACCAGATCTTCCGCGAGCTGCGCCCCGAGGTGGTGTTCCACGCCGCCGCGCACAAGCATCTGCCTCTCCTCGAGCGGCACCCTTGCGAGGGCGTGAAGTCGAACGTGATGGGGACCGCGAATCTGGTGCGGGCCGCGACCGAGGCCGGAACCGAACGGTTCGTGCTGATCTCCACCGACAAGGCGGCCGACCCCGTGTCGGTGCTCGGTGCGACCAAGCGGCTGGCCGAGCTCATCGTGCGGGAGGGGCAGAAGAACGCCCCGCCCGGGACCGTCTTCGCGGCCGTCCGCTTCGGCAATGTGCTGGGCAGCCGCGGTTCGTTGCTGTCGGTCGTGGCCGAACAGCTGGGCGCCGGTTCCCCGGTGACCGTCACGCACCCCGAAGTGACGCGGTTCTTCATGACCATCGAGGAGGCCGTCGGGCTTGTCCTGGAGGCCGCGCGCATGGCCCGGGGCGGTGAGGTGTTCGTCCTGGACATGAGCAGTCCCGTGCGGATCGTGGACCTCGTCCGCAAGTTCGCCCGCTCGGTGAACGTGCCGGACGTGGACATCCGCTTCACCGGACTGCGGACGGGTGAGAAGCTCAACGAGACCCTGTTCTCCGCCCATGAGCGGCATACGCGCACCGCCCACCCGCAGATCCTCGCCGCGACGCCCACGATCGGCGACGAGCCCTGGGCCGCGCTACCGGAACGGCTCCCCGACCTGTACGCCGCAGCGGAGGGCAACGACCCCGACGAGGTACGGCGTGTGCTGGCCGATCTCCTCCCGGGCTTCCCTGCGGCGCCGTTGGCCCGATCGCACGTCGGCATGGCCGACCCGTACCCGGACGACTTCTGATGTCCGCGCGCCGTCAGTGGCCCCCGTGGGCACCGAGGCAAGGTCTCGGGCCGGGCGCCCGACCGCGCCACCGGTTCCTGCGTCGAGCGCTGGCGATCACCCTGGTGACCGTGCTGACCCTGCTGGGCCTCGGCATCGGCGGGGCCTGGTGGGCCACGGACCACTACGGCGACCAGGTCACCCGCATCCCCGACGCCTTCCCGGACGGCCCACGCCCACCCGAATCCGATTCGTCCGACGGCGGTACGACCTTCCTGCTGGCCGGAGTCGACAGCCGCTCCAAGCGACCGACCACGGGCAAAGACGCCGCGGCACAGCTGTGGAAGTACGGGGCGCAGCGCAGCGACACGCTGATGCTGGTGCATCTGAGCGCCGACGAGAGCACGGCGTACACGATGTCCATTCCCAGGGACAGCTGGGTGCCCATCCCGGGGCATGGCTCCGCGAAGATCAACGCCGCGTTCTCCTGGGGCGGTCCGCCCCTCCTGATCCAGACGGTGGAGCAGCTCACCGGCACCCGAGTCGACCACTTCGGCGTCATCGACTGGCACGGCTTCCGTTCCCTCACCGACGCCGTCGGCGGCGTTCCCGTCACCGTCCCGGCGAACACCTACGACCCGGAACAGCAACGGCACTTCAGGGCCGGCACCCACACCATGAAGGGTGAGGAGGCACTGGCGTACGTCCGTCAGCGCCACGGACTGCCCGGCGGCGAACTCGACCGCATCAAGCACCAGCAGCAGTTCCTGACCAGCCTCGTCGGCGAGGTGCGCGGCGGAGTGGACATCACCGATCCGTTCGGCACCGACAAGATGCTCGACGCGATCACCCGCACGGTGAGCGTGGACGACCGGATGTCCAACGGCGATCTGCGCGGCCTCGTGCTCGGGCTGCGGCATCTGCACGCTTCTGACACCCGCTTCGCCACCGCGCCGATCGTCCGGTCGGAGACGATCCGCGGCCAGTACGCGCTGATCCTCGACCGGGAGAAGCTGCGGGCAGAGTGCCGCGCCATCGAATCCGGGGCTCCGCAGACCCGAGGAGGAAGCTCATGACCACCGCACCCACGAAGGCACGGGCAGGAAAGCGAGTCCTCGTCATCTGCCAGCTCGACGCCTTCGCCAACGGCGTCAAGCCCGCCGAGATAGAGCGCTTCCTGAGGGAACGGGGCCATGACGCGCACCTCGTCGACACGTATCACCTCAGCCGGTGGGCCCGCGCGCCGGGACCGCTCGGCGGCAGGCTTCCCGCCCTCAGCCCGCGGAAGTTCGCGCTCTACGCGACCGAGGCGGCGTCCGCGGTGCTCACCCGGCGATGGGACTTCGGGCGACGGCACTTGTCGTACTACCTGCTGGTCGCCGATCACCGGCTGCGGCGCGGCATCCTGAAGCGGTCGTTGCCGCTGGACGACTTCGACCTGGTGATCTGCGAGACCGTCTACGACGCCGGAGTGCTGGCCTGCGCCGGTTCCGCCCGGACTCTGTACGACGCCCCCGCCCCGTGGGCGGACGAAGTGTTCTTCGACGGCAGGCTGAGCGCGCGGCAACACGCGAAGCTGCGCCGGCTCGAGACCGGCATCTTCGAAAGCGTCGACCATCTGGCTCTGCACTGGGAGTCGTACGCACGCTACGCCGTCGAGCGGTACGGGATCAGCGGGCGCAACCTGATGCCGCTGAACTTCGGCTGCACTCCCGCGAAGCAGCGCGCCGAGTTCGCCGGCCCGCCGCGCGTCGTCTACCTCGGCAACGTGAGCGCCGGCTTCAACGACCCCTCGCTCCTGGCCCGCCTGTCCGCGCAGTACCCACACATCGACGTCTTCGGCGGGCCGCCGCCGGACCCGGCACTCGGGCTCAACTACCTCGGCTACGCGCCCTCGCTGGACGTGCTGAGGAACTACCAGCTCGGACTGGTGACGTGCAGCAAGGACCCGCTGCGCCGCGACGGCTTCTCCTCGAAACACGTCCAGTACCTGTCGTACGGGCTTCCCGTGCTCGTCCCCTCCTGGCGGCGCCATCTCGACCTGCTGCGCGGCTCGGTGGTCTACACCGAGGAGACCTTCCGCTCCGCCGTGGAGGGCATGAATGACGAGCGCCGGTGGCGGGCGGCCAGCGACGAGGCGTACGCCCAGGCCGAGCGCCTTCGCTGGGACGAGACTCTGCGTCCGCTGGAGCAGCTGCTCAGCCGCGATCCCGATCTGCCCGAGGACTAGAAATGGACCTGAAAGCCTATCTCCGTCTGCTCCGATTCCACTGGGTGGCGATCGTTGTGCTCACGCTCCTGGGCGCGGCCGGCGGTGCTGCGGTGGCCCAGTCGCAGCCGCCGGTCTACGCGGCCAAGGCCCAGATGCTGGTGACCGTCTCGGCCCCGGGGGAGGACTCGAGCCAGGCGTATCAAGGGGCGCTCCTCTCCCAGCAGCGCGCCAAGTCGTATACGACATTGCTGACGAGCCAGTCCGTGCTCAGGCAGCTGACCGACGAACTGGGGCTGCCGTACTCGGTCGAGCACATGAAGAGCCACATCACCGCGACCAATCCGACCGACACCGCGGTCATCGACGTCACGGTGAAGGACCGTTCGGCACGGCAGGCGCAGCAGATGGCCCAAGCCCTGGGACCGACGTTCTCGAAGATCGTCTCATCCGCCGAGAACCCCGGGCAGGAGGGCGACGGGAAGACACCCGTGATCAACGTCAGAACGCTGGACGGAGTGCAGCTCCTGGACAGCCCGGTGTCCCCGCACAAGAGCTTCGACATCGCCCTGGGCCTCGCCGCGGGCCTCGTCCTCGGACTCGTCTGGGCGGTCGTCCGCGAGGTCACGGACACGCGGATCCGTGACCTTCAGGATCTGGCGCAGGGCACGGACGTCGACGTCCTCGGTGTTCTGCCCCGGGGCGGGCAGCGCCGTGACAAGGACTTCCGGTTCGGACTGCCCGGATCGTCGGCAGAGACCCAGGCCTACCGGTGGCTGGCCCTGACGACCGAGACGGACGGCCGCGGTCCCGGGCCCCGGGCCCAAGTGGTGACATCGGCCGTCCGTGGGGACGGGACGACCGCTGTCGCCGCGGGACTGGCGATCGCCCTGGCCGAGAGCGGCACGCGGACGATCGTGGTCGACGCCCAGCGTTCCCGGGCACGACTGGCGGACCTCCTCGGTCTGTCGTCGCCGTGGGGCCTGACGGATGTCCTGAACGGCCGGGTCTCCGTCGACGAGGCGCTTCGGACCTGGCGCGATGATGTGCCCCTCCAGGTACTCGCAGGGAGCGGTACGGATCCGGATTCCGGCGCGGCACCGCTGCGGCAGGCGGAGGTCGCCGAGCTGTGCAAGCAGCTCATGGTGCGGGCCGATGCCGTGATCTTCGTCGCCCCTCCTGTGCTGGCCGAGAGCGACGCGACGATCGTGGCCCGCGCCGTGGGACAGGTGATCGCCGTGGCCGAGGCGAGGGCCACCCGGATGCCGGACTTCACCCAGTCGGTCCGGCGCCTTCGCTCGGTGGGCGTCACGGTCCTGGGAGCCGTACTCAGCGGAGAACGCGGGCGGCGCAGCAGGCCGTACGTGCCGACCGTCTCACCTACCGCCCGCGTGGACGGACACGGCGTCCGGCTGGAAAACCAGGGCCGGTCCCACACGGAGGCATGGTCCTCGGGATAGGGCGCCGTGCCCCGGCTCGAGATGGAGGGAGAACCCCGGTGAAGAAGCGCATCCTCGTCGTCGGTCAGTCGGACGGCCCTTGGGATTCATTCGCACGGGACGCCCTGGAGCAGTACGGGATCAGCGGGCACGGGTCCCTTCACCTCTCGCGGGACAGCACACTCCGCCTCCCGGAAACCCTGCTGGAGGGCACATCGTGATGACCATGCGTGCGCCTGCTCGGCGGAGAACCGGGGCGGGCCCCAGGCCGCGTCCACGCATCCTGCTGATGCTGGTCCTGATCGCGGCCGCGATGCCGGTGCGCATCGCCAGTTCAGTGCCGGGGATCAAGTCGGTCTCCGTCCTGGATGTTCTGCTGGGTGTCGTTGCGCTGACGCTTTTCCTCGACAGTGCCTTCAAGCCGCTGGACATCGGCTATCGGAAGCTTTTCGTCCTGTTGTGCATCCCGGCGGTCATCTGCGGCATGTCGATGCTGTGGACGCAGGACCCGCAGGCGACGCTCCGTGCCACGATCGTTTATGTGGAAGGCATCGTCGCCTACCTTTTCGTCGTGCGGGAGCTGAGTGGAGTCCCGCCCGGCCGGGCCATGACGTATATCAAGCGCTACAGCTATCTGCTCATCGTTCCCGCCGTTTTCCTCCTGCTGAAGGTTCCCGGCTTCGGTCCCGAGGAGGCCGGGCTCCTCCGCGATTCCGATCGGTATCTTTCGTACTACACCAGGCTCTCTCACCCCGCCCTGGGGCCGTCCAACAATCTCGCCACTGTGCTGGCCTTCTTCGTCCCCCTCCTGCTGTACTGGGGCCATGTGCGGCACGATCGACGGTTCACCCGGGCCGGATGCGTCGCGCTCGTCGCGGTCGTCTGCACCTTTTCGCGCGGGGTCATTCTCGGACTTCTGACGGCAGCGGTGCTCGCGGGCCTGGGGAGCGTCGTCAGAAGGCGGCGCTTCGGAAGTCGGATATCCGGAAAGATCGTCGCTGCCGTCGCGTCGGTCGCCGTAGCCGTGGTGCTGCTGTATCAGCTGAATCCGGACACCCGTGAATTCTCCGGAAGCCGGTTCAGCCTGACCAACGTTTTCATCCGTTCCCAATTCGCGGTCGAGGCGATCGAAAAGATCGCTGCGCGGCCGTTCCTCGGTTATGGCGGGGGAACGGCGCCCGATGGGTTCTGGGATCTGGCGCATGTCCACAATACGTATCTCCAGCAGATGGTGTTCTTCGGTGTCCTGCTGGGTGTCTGCCTCTCAGTCGCGTTGATCGGGACGGCCGTCTTCTTCTTCTCCCGGTGGCGCACGAGCCGGGTGGCCCGGGTCGTCGGCTTCACGCTCATCGCCCAGCTCTTCGTCTTCGCGGTCGAGTCGAGCTTCGAGGGCACGGTCCTTCGCGTGCTGTTCTACCTCTCCATCGGTCTTGCCACCGCGGTGGTCCGCGCATCCGAGACGTGCCAGGCAAAGACGCATCAGCCCGAGCCGATCGGACACCCGATCCGTGGCGTGGCACCCGGCCTCGCAGGTGGGTTCACCGGCGAGCTCAGCCGCGAACGAAGCCATCCCCGCGGGAGATCCGCCCTGCGGCACGAACTCGTGATCTGCACCAGGAACCGAGTGGACGACTTCCGCCGGTGTCTGGATTCCGTCGCCGCACAGTCCGGACTGCCCGACGGTGTGATCGTCGTGGACAGCAGCGACACGGACGCCACGCGCCGCGTGACCGAGGCCTTCGCCGACGGGACGGGCCTTGCCGTGCGGTACGTCCGGACCGTCCCGGGTCTCGCTCTGCAACGCAACGTGGGGCTCGACCACCTCGCCGCGTCGACGGACGTGGTGCACTTCTTCGACGACGACACCGTTCTCGACCCAGGTTGTCTGCGCGAGATACTGGCGGTGTTCGAGACCCGGCCGGACGTCGGTGGCGTCGGTGGACGCGACGTGAGACTGCCGGAGCCCGACCCGGCCTGGTACCCGTGCCTCTTCCTGCTCGACAGCCGTCGGCAGGGCGTCCTCATGCGCTCCGGAGTCAACGCGCCGAGTGCCACCGGGGACAGCGAACGGCTGGTGGACTGGTTGTCCGGATGCTCGATGTCCTACCGCTGCCGGATCATCGGCGGGATGCGCTTCGACGAGAGCCTCGGTGGCGTCGGACCCGCGCAGGACGTGGACTTCGCCGCGCGCGTCGCGGAACGGACGCGGCTGGTCTGGACACCCCCGGCCCGGCTGGAGCGCCGGCTCTCACCGGTCGACCGCGACGACGCGGCGATGACGCTCCGTCGCACGATCCGTGGCAGGTGGCGGCTCGCCCGTGACCACGTGGGAGCGGTGAACCGGGCGGCCGTGATCTACGGGGTCTCCGGCGAGTTCCTCACCTCGGTACTCCTGGCGGTGCGTTCCCGGTCCAGGCTCTACGGGCGGCTCGGCGTCGCCGGCGCGTCCGGGGCAGGCGATCGTGCCCACCCCGGCACACCGGAGGTCCTCGCTGATCCAGCTGACACAAGACGGCCGAGCCACGCTCACCGCCGCGCCCGCCCGTGAGCACACAACTCTTCGACCCCGTGGATGTGAGCGGCGGTGTCGCTCGGTGCCCCTTCCACGGAGTTCTACGCAACGACGTCACGGCGGCGGCGCGCCCGGCCGCGCCGCCCTCCGGTGGAAGGACCCGCGACACGAGGGCGCACCGGCGTTCCCGTCACCCCGCCGCGCATAACGTCTGACGTCATGTCATGGAAAAGAAGGGCCAACGCGGCACTGCGGCGACGCACGGGCTTCGAGGTCCGGCGGGTGTCCCGGTCCGCCGCGCCCGACTACCCCGCCGACTACGACGAAGAGGCGAAAGCGGTGATCACGGCCGTCCGGCCGTACACCATGACGCCTCCCGAGCGGGTCAACGCGCTCATTCTGGCGACCCGGTACGTCGTGCGCCACCGCATCCCGGGCGCGGTGGTGGAGTGCGGGGTCTGGCGGGGCGGCAGCATGCACGCCGTGGCGCACACCCTTCTCTCGCTCGGCGCCGCCGACCGCGACCTGTACCTGTTCGACACCTTCGAGGGCATGCCGCCGCCCACCGAGTACGACCGCAGACACGACGGGGAGCCGGCCGCCCGCCTGCTCGCGGACTCGGACCGGGACAGTCTGATCCGGGCCGTGGCGGGCCTCGAAGACGTCAAGTCGGCCTTCGCGCCGATCCCGTACTCGAAGGAGCGGATCCACTATGTGCAGGGCCTGGTCGAGGAGACCGTGCCCGAGCGCGCGCCCGAGCAGATCGCGATCCTGCGCCTGGACACGGACTGGTACACCTCCACCCGGCACGAACTGGAGCACCTGTATCCGCGCCTGGCTTCCGGCGGCGTCCTGCTCATCGACGACTACGGCACCTGGCAGGGGTCACGCAGGGCGGTGGACGAGTTCCTGGAACGGACCGGGGAACGGCTGCTGTTGCTGCGGATGGACGAGGGGCGGGTCGCGGTCAAGCCGTGAAGCTCCCGGGCGCCCGCAGTGATACGGCACACCGAACTCGGCGTCGGGCGCCCCGCTTCGTGCAACGCCTCGGGGGCTCCGCCGCCGCTCACTGCTCCCCCTCCCGCCGGGGGCGCGACAGTGCGGCACGTACCGAGCCCGCGGCGAAACCGTACGTCTGCCGCACCAGCCGCCGGTTCGCCACGGTCATGCCGACCGCGAAGAGCACGGCGGAACAGCCGCCGCCGGCGATGCCCGACCACAAGGTGCCGCCGCCGCGTGCGGCCACCGCCCAGCCGAGGGCGGACGAGCCCACCCCGATGAGGACGGGGGCGAGAAGCGGGCGGAACAGGCTGACCGGGAGCCGGCGGGTGGTCGCCCGGCCGAGCACCGTGGCCTCGACGACCGCGGACGCGAACCAGCCCAGGCCGACGGAAGCCACGCCGAGCGGTGCGAGCAGCGGCAGGGTGACGGCGAACCAGGTCACGGCCTGTAGGAGGCTCGCCCGCAGCACGGCCTGCACGTCGCCGATCGCGTAGAGGTATCCCTGGGTGGCCACCGAGACCGCCCCGCCGACAGCCAGCCCCAGACACGCCCCGGGGACGACCATGGCGGCGTCCCGCCATTGGGTGCCGAAGAGACCGGGCACCAGCCCCGGAGCGGAGCCGGCGAGCGTGGTCAGGACGAAGCCCATGCCCACCGAGGTGATGTCGACGGCCTCTTGGACCAGTCGCCTCGTGTGTGTCTCGTCGGCGGACAGCCGGGACATCGTGGGGAACGAGACCCGCCACAACGACTGGAGAATCAGGTACGGCATCTCCATCAGCCGTTTGGCGAGAGCCCACAGGCCGAGCTGCGTGACCCCGCCGACTGCGGCGATGCACAGATTGAGCGTCTGGTCGCGCAGCAGCCAGGTCGCGTTGACTGCCTGGAACCGCAGGCCGAATCCGATGAGCGGCTTGATGAGACCGAACGCCGGCAGTGGCCGCACCAGGCCGGCGGGACATACGAACGCCATCACCACCGCCCCGGTCAGGGCACGGACCACGGTCGCAGTGGCGAGCCCCCACACGCCGAATCCGGCCACCACGGTGCCGATGGCCCATCCCTGGAAGCACAGCACCTGGGACATCTCCACCGCCACGAGCCGGCGGTAGAGCAGGGCCCGCTCCAGCAGGATGCGGCCCGGGAACTGGAGGGCGACGAACGGCATGGAGGCGACCATGACGGCGGTCACCCAGCCGACCCGGCCGAGCGGGACCGCCACCGCCGCGGCGATCGCCGTCATCGCCAGCGTCCCGCCGAGCTGGAGCGCGCTCAAGGCGCCGAGTTCGTCGGCGCTCGGGGGCTCCTTGCGCCGGATGAGCCCGGCGCCGAGGCCGCCGTCGGAGACCAGCCCGGCGAACAGCACGAACGACATGCCGATGGCGACCAAGCCGAAGTCGTGGGGGTCCAGCAGCCGGGCTACGACCACGTTCCCGGCGAACCCCAGCAGGAGGATCACCAGGCCGCGGGTGCTGACGACGAAGACGCCCGCTTTGGCGCGCCGCTTCAGCTCACTGTCCGAGAGGTCCTCGTCCTCACCGTGTGTCTGCCCGGCATTCATGCCGGGCTTCAGTGGGCGGCTTGCCGTGAACGCCAACGGGCCAGCCGCGTCCTGATGCCGAACCGGCCGAGCTGGCGGCGGCCGTGGTCGTGGACGAAGGTCACCGCGTCGGCCCGGCGTCGGTCGAGGGCGGCGGCCGGCCCCTCGCGCAGCCGGAGCGGCAAGGTCCGCGGGTCCAGTCGGAGGGCGACGTCGGGCGCCAGCAGCAGCCGCGTCATGAGCGTGGAGTAGAGGGTGTCCCGGGTCGCTTTGAGCCACGGTTTGGCCAGCACGTGATGGAGCAGGAACGGCTCGGTTCCGTCGGCGTAACGGCAGGTCAGACGCTGTTGGTCCGCCAGTGTCAGCCCCGGGAACGGCGGATGGGGAGCCAACCGGTGGTCCATGACGACCAGTTCGCCGGGCTCGAACCGGGCGGCGAGCACCGCGTTGAGCACGTCCTGGTCGGCGAAGTAGAAGGGGTCGTCCAGGGTGGCCTTGCCGTATCTGCTGTGCGCGATGCCGATGGTCCGCTGGCCCTTGGTCCACGGTGGCAGCAGCCGGTCGGTCAGGGCGTGTGGGAAGGCGACGAATCCCGCGTTCAGATAGGGCTGGCGGTGCAGGGGGCCGAGGCCGAGGGTGGTCTCCCACTCGGGGTGGAAGCGATCGCTGTTGGGCAGGCAGTCGACGAACGCCACGATCTGCCCTCGCCGCACCGTCTCGGTGATCTCCGTCAGCGGCCGGGTGACGATGATGTCCGAGTCGATGAGGACCATCACGTCCGCCGGGCGCTGCTGGGGACCGTAGGGGGCGAGGAACACCGCGGGCATGTCGGGTGACGGCGGTTCCACGAGGGTGACGTGGCCCGCGAGCAGGTCCCGCTGCTCGGGTGACAGGCCGATGTCCACGACGATCAGGGGTTCGTCGTGGCCCGTCAGCCGCAGCGAGTTGAGCAGCGCCACCAGCCCCGGGAAGAACCGCCGGTCGGCGACTGTGTAGAACGCGGTGCCCGGTAGTGACGCAGGGGAGTCAGCCATGATCCTATTCTAGGGCGATATGCACGTACTGTCCTGTATGCCTAGGATTGCATCGTGCCTATCGAACGGGTCGTCGCGTACCGCTTTCATCGCGACCCCCTGGTAAGCCGGGCCCGTGTCAGACTCCTCCGCCGGCTCAACCCCGGTGTGCCCGTGCACGGAATCTTCGGCGGCGCGGGCGGTATGCGCGGCGCCTCCTTCCAACTGGCCGGCAGGCGGGCACTCGGGCTCGACTCCCTGTACACCTCCCGTCGCAGCGGCCACTGGAACTGGAAGAACGGCGACCTGGTGCTGCTGGACTGGTACCGCGAGGCCGGCCACCGGCTGTCCTTCGACGTCCTCCATCTCGTCGAGTGGGACCTGCTGCTGGCGGAGCCTTTGGAGCGGCTCTACGCGACGGTGCCCGCGGACGCCGTCGGCCTCACCGCCCTGACGCCGCTGAGTGTCATCGGTGAGGACTGGCGCTGGCTCGCCGGGCGGGACGAGGCGCGGGAGTGGCACGAACTCCTGGCCTACGCCCGCACCGGCTTCGGCTATGACGGGACCCCGTACGGCTGCCTGGGCATCGGACCCTGCTTCCCCCGGGCCTTCCTGCACGACTACGCCGCCGCCGACCCGCCGGACCTCGGCAACGACGAGCTCCGCTATCCGCTGTTCGCGCAGCTCCTGGGGCATCCGGTGGCCGAGACCGGATTCCGGCGCGCCTGGCACTCCCCGGACGAGGACCGGTACTTCAACGCTGTGGGGGCGGGCGTCGACCCGGACACGGTCGCCGCCGAACTGGCGAAGCCGGACGGCCGCCGCGCCTTCCACCCGGCCCGCGCGCCCATGCGCGGACTGCGGCCCCCGGCGCCGGGCCCGTGGGATGCCGTGCGGCGGCCGGGGAACGGCCGTAGCTGACGGGACGCCGGCCCCGTTCCCTGACCGTCCCGGAGAAGTGCTGGCCGACGCGCTTCGGCACCACGACACGCACACCCCGGACATGCCCGCCAACGGGCGGTCTCGGCGCGGTGATTCAACCAGTACCAGTGCGGTCGCCATTGCGGCGAACGGCATTCACGATGCCGGTGGCGTGGGAGTCGGGCTGAATCACGGGATCAAGACCCCCGTCACCGGATCCGACAGCTCCTCCCGCCCGTGCGGTTGTCCCTCACCCGCCGATGTGTCTAAAATGTACGTATACGTCGTAAATTTACGGTCGCATCCCTGGGGGTGAGGATCTGTGGATCACAGCTCGGACTTCTTCGCGGTCACCCCTTACGGCCGGGGAGCAGGAAGCTCCCGCGTCCGCGTCTTCGAGTGGCTGGACCGCATCGGCACGGACTTCACCGTCGGCAGCTACCTGTCGTTGCCCGACGCCTCCGCCTCCCGGCTCGTGCGTCACCCGGTATCCCTGACCCGGGCGGAACTGCGGCTGAGGGCCATCGGGAGCGCCCGGCCCCGCAGGCTGCTGCTGCATCGGGAAGCCTCGCCGCTCAGCCGTGGCTGGTGGGAGCGACGGCTGCTGAGAAGCGCGGAGTTCGCCGTGTACGACTTCGACGACGCCCTGCAGTGGGACCGCGGCGAGGGCGGACTCGCCCGCAGGCTGGCCCCCAAGGCGGGCAAGGCGCGGGTGGCCGTCCACCACGCGGACCGGGTGATCGCGGGTAACGCCGTCCTGGCGGACTGGGCCTCCCGGTTCCAGCGGGACGTGGTGGTGATTCCGAGCTGCGTGGCTCTGGAGGACTACGAGGGCAAGACCTCGTACGCGCTGCACGACCCGCCGCGCCTCGGCTGGATCGGCTCGCCCCACAACGAGGCGTGCCTGGAGCTGATCGCCGTCGCGCTCACCGAGGTCCACCGGCGGACCGGTGCGCGGCTGACGCTCGTCGGCACGACCACGCCGTCCCTCGGAGTCCTGGAGTCCTTCATCGACCGGATCGCATGGAGTCCGGACAGCCAGCGGACAGCGCTGGCCGCCATGGACATCGGACTCATGCCGCTCCCGGCGACCTCCTACAGCCTCGGCAAGTGCGGTTACAAACTGCTCCAGTACGCCGCGGCGGGACTGCCCGCCGTGGCCACCCCGCTGGGCGTCAACGCCGACCTGCTGTCCGAGTTCGGCATGCCCGCGGCACAGACCCAGGACGACTGGACGACCGCGATACTCGGCCTGATCGCTTCCTCGGCAGCCACCCGGGGACGGCTCGGAGCGGGCGCCCGGGAGATCACCGGCCAAAAGTACTCGTACGACGCATGGCTGCCCCGGTGGTCGGCGGCCCTGGAACTCGGGACGGTGTCCCGATGACGCCGGGAGCGCGGACCGTCCCGGCCGCCGACATCGTGATCGTGAACTGGAACGCCGGCCGGCATCTGGGGGAGTGCCTGCGCTCGATCGTCCGGGCCGACCGGTCGCGCCTGCGGGTGGCACGGATCGTCGTCGTCGACAACGCCTCCACCGACGGCTCCCTCCACGGTCTGACCACATCCGGCATCCCGCTCGACGTGGTGCGCAATTCCGGAAACCGTGGCTTCGGCGCGGCCTGCAATCAGGGCGCTGCCCGGGGCGACAGCGACTTCGTGCTCTTCCTCAACCCGGACACGGAGCTGTATCCGGACACTCTGCGCGCCGTCGGTGACTTCCTCGGCACCCGGGCCGCGGAGGGCGTCGGCATCTGCGGCGGGCGCATGGTGGACGAGCGAGGAGAGCCGGCGATCTCCTGCTCACGCTTCCCCAGCCTGCGCATCTTCTTCGGCAAGATGACAGGTCTCGACCGGTTGGCGCCGGCGATCTTCCCACCGCACCACCTGCTGCCCGAGGAAACCACCGCGTCGGGCCCCGTCGACCAGGTCATCGGCGCCTTCTTCCTGCTGCGCCGCTCGCTCTTCGAGGAGCTGGGCGGCTTCGACGAGCGCTACTTCCTCTACTTCGAGGAGACGGATCTCGCGCTGCGGGCCCGACGGCGAAACCGGCGCTCGTACTACCTCTACGAGGCCCGCGTCCATCACATCGGCCAGGTGAGCTCCGCCCAGCTGGGCGGCAGGCGGCTGCGCTACTCCCTGTGCAGCCGCAGTCTGTACGCGTTCCGGCACTGGCCCCGGCCCCATGCCTGGCTGCTGATGGCCCTGACCCTGACGGTCGAACTGACGGCCAGGGTCGGCAGGGCCCTGCTCCGCAGAAGCCTGTCCGAATGCCGGGCGACCCTCAGCGGATACGGGGGATATCTGAGCTGGCTCTGCATGATCGCCACCCATGCGTTCGAACGCAGGTTTCTCGAGGCGACGACAGCATCCCCCGGTCCGGCCGCACCTGCCGTATCCGCCCGGACGACCGACTCGACCAAGGACCCCCTCCATGCACACCGTTGACCGTGTTCCCCCACAGGCCCTGCCGGCCCTGAGCGTCGTACGGCTCACCCCGGCGCGCCGGATTCTGGACATCGCCGTCGTCCTGCCTCTGTTGCTGGTGCTCGCCCCGCTGCTGATGCTGCTGGCCCTGCTGGTCGCGGCCACGTGCGGCATACCGGTGCTGTTCCGGCAGCGGCGGATCGGCGCCGGCGGGCGTGAGTTCACGCTGTACAAGTTCCGCAGCATGCGGACGGGCAGCACGGGCCCCGGCGTCACCGGCGGCTCGGACGCGAGGGTGACGCAGATCGGACGGATCCTGCGTCGACTCAGCCTGGACGAGCTGCCGCAGCTGTGGAACGTGCTGCGCGGCGACATGACCCTGGTCGGGCCCCGCCCCGAGGTCCCGGACCTCGCCCGCCGCTACCCACCTGAACACCGGTGGGTGTTCCGGCACCGTCCCGGGCTCACGGGCCCCTGCCAACTCCGGTCGCGCGCGTACGCCGCGCAGCTCGACGGCCGCACCGACCCGGAGGAGTACTACCTGACGGTGCTCGTGCCCCAACGCACCGCGCTGGACGCGGAGTTCCTCAGCCGGGCCACGGCGTGGAACGTCGTACGGTTCGTCGGCCGGACGGCCCTGTACACGCTGTCCGCCCTGTGGGACCGAGGGGGCGGGTCGTGATGCGTGCCGTGGTGACCGGTGCGGCCGGATTCATCGGCTCGCACCTGTGCGAGCACCTGATGTCCTGCGGGGACGAGGTCGTGGGCATCGACGCCATGACGGACTTCTACGAGCCCTGGCGCAAGCGGCAGAACCTTGGCCGGCTGCTGGACCGGGACGGGTTCACGTTCCGGCAGGGCGATCTGCTGGACCTCCGCCTGGAACCCCTGTTCGCCGATGCCGACGCCGTCTACCACCTCGCGGGCCAGCCCGGCGTCCGCGGTTCCTGGGGTGCTGAATTCACCGTCTACCTCGAACGCAACGTCCTGGTCACCCAGCGCGTGCTCGAGGTGGCGCGGGACACCGGACTGCACCGGCTGGTCTTCGCGTCCAGCTCGTCGGTCTACGGGGACGCGGAGGCGTATCCGACTCCGGAAGCGGTGTGTCCCCGGCCCGTTTCCCCGTACGGCGTCACCAAACTGGCCGCGGAGCAGTTGTGCGAGACCTATCGCACCGCCTTCGGCGTCCCGGCCGCCTCGCTGCGGCTGTTCAGTGTGTACGGCCCCCGGCAGCGGCCCGACATGGCTTTCTCGCGGCTGGTCGCGGCGGCCTGCACGCAGCGGCCCTTCCCGCTGTACGGGGACGGCGGGCAGAGCCGGGACTTCACCTACGTCGGCGACGTGGTGACCGCCATGCGCGAGGCCGCGCTCTCCTCGTGGAACGGTGTCGCCAACCTCGGTGGAGGCAGCGAGGTGACGATGAATCAGGCCATCGCGCTGCTCGGGCAGTTGGCTGCCCCGGTGAACGTGGTACGGGGGCCTGCGCGGCCCGGCGACGCCAGGCGTACCTCGGCCGACATCACCGTGGCGCGGGACGCCTTCGGTTTCCGGCCCGTCACCGACATCCGTACGGGACTCGCTGCGATGGTGCGGGCCGAGCGGGCGTCCCGTCCAACCAGGCCCGAAGGCCATTCGGTCGCGGGACGACGGTGACATCGCGTCGTTCCGCCGTCAGGTGGAGACCTGCGCCCCGTGGTAGTACGCGACGATCTCCTGAGCCGTCAGCTGCCGTTCGCTCCTGCGCCCCAGGAAGAACAGGGCCGAAGCGTCGTCCGTCGCGTAGTCCGGCGCGACGAGGCGGTCGACGGAGCGCATCCAGAACAGCAGCCCCCGCACCGCGCGGCCCGCGAGCGGGGAGCGGGTCAGCCCGCGGACCAGGTGGTCGATGCTCCACAGCAGTTGGGTGCCCGGACCCGCGACGGGGCCCGCGGCGAGCTCCTCGAACCACCGGAAGAGATAGCGGTGGCCACTGGCGGTGTAGCGCGTGAAGTCGTGGGCGCCGGCGTGCACCTGCTGCAGGAACGGGGTCTCCGCGTAGACGAGTCCGTCGGGCTTCAGGACCCGGTGGATCTCGGCGACGACCAGATCCGGATCGAGTACGTGCTCCAGCACGGCCTGGACCAGCACCGCGTCGACGCTCGCCGACGGAAGCGGAATCTGATGGGCATCCGCGATGAACTGGGTGACCGGGCTGCCGACGATGTCGAATCCGATCACCTGAACGCGCGGGTCGCGGTAGATCGCGTCCACACCGTTGCCGACCGTGGCCCCGCCGACGACGAGCAGTGTCGGAGCGGGGCCGACAAGACTTCGCAGCAGCAGGTCGATGTTCCGGGCCGCGACACGGTTGGGCGGCTTGAGGATGCGGCGGAGCGGGGCGGGAAGGGTGTCGGCGCCCCCGACGGGCCGTGGCCCCGCGGCGTCCGTACGGTCGGCCGTCGCCACCACGTCCTCGCGGTCCACGACGCTGCGCTCGAAGTCGACGAGGACCGGCCACCGCCGGGCCATCGGGAAGGCCATGGGCTCGTGGCAAGGGCAGGCGGGGGCGCTGCAGTTGAATCCGTCGGGCTTTGCCACCAGGGCGGACCGGCAGCGCGGACACACCAAGAGCTGCTCGATCCATTTCGATTCGGCCAGGGCCATGTGCGCTCCATCCCGGGGCGTTGGTCGTACGCCTATCTTGCGACAGATTGACCAGAGATGCCCGAAGAGGGATGATGGTGTACGTTTACATTGTAAATATACGAACTCCATGTGGTGGTGATCCATGATGCGGAGCAGGACATTCGTCCCCGGCGCGGGGCACCAGGGCGGCACGGCCGTCGGCTGGCCCGCGTCGCTCCCGCAAGTGGGGCCGCCGACGGCGCTGCCGGCGCCGCCGACCCTGCCCCGTATCAAGATCCTGCACGTCATCACCAGGTTCGAGGCGGGAGCCGGCGGCAACACGCTGCTGTCGGCGGCGGGCATGGACCCGGAGCGGTACGAGGTCTGGATCGCCGGAGTGCCGGGCGGCGACCTCTGGGACCGGGCCCGCGCCGACGGGGTCCGCACGGTCGAGGTACGCGGGTTCCGGCACACACTGACGCCCGCCGACCTGCTGGTGCTGGTGCGGCTGGTGCGGCTGGTGCGGCGCGAACGGTTCACCGTCGTGCACACACACTCGGGCAAGGGCGGCTTCCTGGGGCGGCTCGCCGCACGGCTGTGCCGCACACCGGTGGTGGTGCACACCTTCCACGGCCTCAGCTTCCATCCGTACCAGTCCCGCACCAGGCGCACGCTCTACCGCTGCCTGGAACGGGCGACGCGCCGCTTCACCCACCGGTTCCTCGCCGTCGCCCCGCGCGTGGCGCAGCAGGCCGTCGAGGAGCGTCTCGCCCCGCCCGGCCTCATCCAGGTGGTGCCCTCTGCGGTGGCTCTGGGGCACATTCCCGAGAGGTTCGACCCCCTTGCCCGGCGCGTGCTCGGCACGCCCCGCGGTACGGCCCTCATCGGCACTGTCGGCCGGATCGACACCCAGAAGGCCCCCCTGGACTTCATCCGTATGGCGGCTGCGATCCGTGCCGAGCACCCCGGCACCGCCTTCGCCATGATCGGCGACGGACCGCTGGAAGACGAGGTCCGGCGGCTCGCCGCGCAGCTGGACGTCGAGGTCACCTTCACCGGCCACCGGCAGGACGCCGCCTGGCTGGTCGCCGGCCTGGACGTCTTCGTGATCACTTCGCTGTACGAGGGTCTCGGCCGGGCCCTCACCGAGGCGCTGGCCGCCGGGCGTCCGGTGGTGGCGACGGCCGTGAACGGCGTGCCCGACCTGGTGGAGCACGGCGCCACGGGTCTGCTCGTGGCACCGGCCGACCCGGAGGGCGCGGCGCGAGCGGTCTGCTGGCTGCTCGACCACCCGCGGGAGGCCGCCGAGCTGGGCCGGCAGGGCAGGCGCCGGGTACGCGCGGGCTTCGCACCGCAGGCCATGTGCGCGGCTGTGGACGCCTGCTACCGCGACCTGCTGGGCCTTCCGCAACAGACCCAGGCACCTGTAACGCCCCCAAGCCCCTGAACCGGAGTGCGCCGCCGGAGAACACCTTCGTCCGCGCCCCGACCACGGAGATCGACATGCGCCTCACAGTCATCGGCACCGGATACGTCGGAGCGGTCCACGCCGCCTGCATGGCGGACATCGGCCACGAGGTCCTCGGCGTCGACGTCGACGCCGAGCGGATCGCCGCGCTCGCCACCGGCCGACCCCCGTTCTTCGAACCGGGACTGTCCGCAATGCTCAAGGGGGCGGTCGAGGCGGGGCGGCTGCGCTTCACCACCTCGCCGGCCGAGGCCGCCCGGTTCGCCGACACGCACTTCGTCTGCGTCGGCACCCCGCAGGATCCTCGCTCGGGCGCCGCCGATCTGCGCTACGTCGAGGCAGTCGTGGACGGCTTGGCGTTCCATCTGCGCGACAGCGAGTACGAGCGGGTCCTGGTCGTCGGCACTTCGACGGTGCCGGTCGGCACGGCGGACCGGCTGACCGACCGGCTGCACGCGGCTGCTCCGGATGCCGAGATCGCCTGGAATCCGGAATTCCTGCGTGAGGGCTGCGCGGTCCAGGACACCCTCCGGCCGGAGCGCATCGTGGCGGGCTTCCGCTCGGAGCATGCCGAGGCCCGGCTGAGGGAGGTCTACGCGCCCCTGCTGGCCGCCGGCACACCGTTCATCCGCACCGACCTGGCCACCGCCGAACTGGTCAAGCTGGCATCCAATTCCTTCCTCGCCACCAAGATCTCCTTCATCAACGCCATGGCCGAGATCTGCGACGCCACCGGCGCCGACGTCCTCACCCTGGCCGAGGCGATGGGCGCCGACTCCCGCATCGGCCCCCGCTTCCTGGCCCCCGGCCTCGGCTTCGGCGGCAGCTGCCTGCCCAAGGACATCCGGGCCTTCGTGGCCCGCGCCGAGGAACTCGGCCGGGGCGAGTCGGTGGCCTTCCTCCGCCAGGTCGACGAGATCAACACGCGGCAGCGCAGCCGCACCGTCGACCTCGCGCAGGAACTCGTCGGCGGGAGCTTCGCGGACCGCAGCGTCGCGGTCCTGGGGGCCGCCTTCAAACCCTGCAGCGACGACGTGCGGGACTCGCCGGCGCTCGCGGTGGCGGACGCCGTCCGGCGCCGGGGAGCACAGGTCCGCGTCCACGACCCCGAAGCGGTCGACAACGCCCGGGCCGCCTATCCCGCGCTGCAGTTCGCCCTGGACGTGGCCAAGGCGTGCGAGCAGGCCGATGTCGTCCTGCACCTCACCGAATGGCCTCAGTACCGCGAGCTCGACCCCGCCGCGCTCGCCGCGGTGGTGCGTACCCCCGCCATCGTCGACGCGCGCAACACCCTCGATCCCGTGGCCTGGCGCTCGGCGGGCTGGACACTGCGCGCGCCGGGCCGCCCGCGGCTCGGCTGAACGGCAGGAGAAACCCATGCGTGTCGTAGCATCCGGCGGAAGCGGCTTCCTCGGGTCGCACCTGTGCGAAGCGCTCCTGAGCCGGGGCGACAGCGTCCGCTGCCTACCTGACGAGCGACCTGGCGCCGGTCGGGGTCTGCCTCGTCACCCCCGTCGTGCACGAGGCCGTACAGCCGTCTCAGCGCGGCGAGCCGGAGTTCACCGATGCCCTTCCGTGGCTGCTCGACCAGGGGCGCGACGAGTGCGTCGTGGCCACGCGGCTCACGGAGATCGCCCGCTGGTGTGCAGTCGGAGACATCGATCATGAGCGCACACATCGAGGACTACGCTCTCCTCAGCGACCTGGAAACCGCCGCCATGGTCGGCCGGAACGGTTCCATCGACTGGCTGTGTCTGCCCCGTTTCGACTCGCCGGCCTGCCTGGCCGCGCTGCTGGGTACGGAGGACAACGGCTTCTGGCGGGTCGCCCCGGTTGCCGCACCCGCTACCTGCACCCGCCGCGCCTACCGGCCCGACACGCTGGTCCTGGACACCTGGTGGGAGACCGCGGAGGGAGCGGTCAAGGTCACCGACTTCATGCCGCCCCGCGCCCAACTGCCGTGCATCGTCCGCGTCATCGAGGGCCTGTCGGGTGCCGTGCCCGTACGCAGCGAACTGCGCCTGCGCTTCCACCAGGGCCGCGTGGTGCCCTGGGTCAGGGTCACCGACGACTGCACGGTCGCGGTCGCCGGGCCGGACTCCGTGTGGCTGGGTGCGGACGGCCCCGTGCGCGCCCTCGGCAAGGACGGCTCCACGGTCCTCGACTTCACCGTCACGCCGGGCCGGCGGCTCGCCCTCACCCTGGTGTGGGCGCCCTCGCACCGCCCCGCGCCGACCGCATCGGTGTCCGTCCCGGCGGAGTCGATGCTCAAGGAGACCGACGACTTCTGGCGGCGTTGGGCGGGCCAGTGCCGCTACCAGGGGCCGTGGCGGGACGCCGTGGTGCGCTCGCTGATCACCCTGAAGGCGCTCACCTTCGCGCCCACCGGCGGCATCGTCGCCGCCCCGACCACATCGCTGCCCGGGTGCATCGGCGGCGAACGCAACTGGGACTACCGGTACTGCTGGCTGCGCGACTCCACCCTCACCCTGTCCTGCCTGCTGCGCAGCGGCTACCGGGACGAGGCGGCGGCCTGGCTGGACTGGCTGGTGCGGGCCATCGCCGGTGACCCGGCCGACCTGCAGACCGTGTACGGGCTCGGCGGACAGCGGCTGCTGCCGGAGACGGAGGCGCCCTGGCTGCACGGCTACGAGGGTTCGCAGCCGGTACGGTTCGGGAACTCCGCCGTCGGCCAGTTCCAGCTGGACGTGTACGGCGAGGTCCTGGACACGCTGTACTTGTCCCTGCGGGCGAACATCCCCATGCCCGCCCATGTGTGGGACCTGGTCGGAGAGATGATGGGCTTCCTGCAGCGGCACTGGCGGGAACCCGACCAGGGCCTGTGGCAGGTGCGGGGACCGCGGCGGCAGTTCGTCCACTCCAAGGTCATGGTGTGGGTGGCCGCCGATCGTGCCCTGCGCATGGGGGAACTGCTGGGCCGCAACGGATCCTCGGCCGAGTGGCGGGCCATGCGCGACGAGGCGCACCGGCAGGTCCTCCGTCAGGGCTGGGACGCGGAGCAGCGGTCCTTCGTGCAGTCCTATGGTTCCGCCGACCTGGACGCCTCGGCCCTGCTGATGCCCCGGCTCGGCTTCCTGCCCGCCGGGGACCCGAGGGTGCTGTGCACCGTCCGCGAGATGCAGCGGCTGGACCACGGAGGGTTCCTGTGGCGGTACGCGCCGGGCGGTGACGGCGCGCACGGGGTGGACGGCATGCACGGCCACGAGGGCGCGTTCGTGGCGTGCTCCCTGTGGTACGCCGACGCCCTCGCCGCGACCGGGCATGCCGAACAGGCCCGCGAGGCCTTCGAGCGGGTGCTCGCCGTCCGCAACGACGTCGGACTGCTGTCGGAGCAGTGGGACCCGGACGCCGGACGCCAGATGGGCAACGCACCGCAGGCGTTCAGCCACATCGCCCTGGCGGAGACGGCGTTCGCCCTGTCGGCAGCATCCCGGAGCCCCCGTGGCCGGGAAGCCTCGGGTCGGCGGTGACCCGGATCGACGCGATCACCGGGTGGGATCACGCCCGGCGCTGCTCGTGGCCGGACTCCGACGAGTCCGCGGGTCGCCGTGGTGCTGCCGCGCCGGACGGAGGATCGTCGTCGGGGCGGTGCAGGATGACCCCGCTCTCCTCCAGGTTCATCGGCGGGGCGAACAGGTATCCCTGCCCGAACCGGCAGCCGATGGAGGCGAGCAGCTCGCGCTGTGCCTCTTCCTCGATGCCCTCGGCGATCACCTGCAGGCCGAGCGTGTCGGCCAGGTGGACGATGCCCTCGACGAGTGCGACCTGCTTGGGGTCCTCCGGGACGTCGTCGATGAACGTCTTGTCGATCTTGAGCACGTCGATGGGGAATTCCCGCAGATAGCGCAGCGAGGAGAACCCTGTGCCGAAGTCGTCGACCGCGATGCGAACCCCGAGGTCCTTCAGCGTCCGAAGGAGTGCGTCGATGTGGTCGTCCCGCCGTACGAGCACCGACTCGGTCAGCTCCAGCTGCAGTGAGCCCGGGTGGAGGCCGGCGGTGTCGAGGGACCTGCGCACCTCGTTGAGGAAGCCCGTGTCCCACCATTGGCGGGCGGACACGTTGACGCTGACGTACGGCGGCGGTTCGGGCCGTGGGGTCCGGTTCTGCAGTCGGGCGATGTCGGCCACGGCGTTCCGTAGTACCCAGGCGCCCAACGGCGTGATCTGCCCGGTCTCCTCGGCGAGCGGGATGAACTGGAGCGGTGGGACCGTCCCGCGTCGGGTGTGCGGCCAGCGGGCCAGCGCCTCGAAGCCGACGACCTCGCCCACGGTGATGTCCACCACCGGCTGGTAGAGCAGGCTGAACTCCTCGTCGGCGATCGCCCGGTCCAGGCGCGCCCGCAGGTCGTGGCGCTCCGCCATGTTCTCGCGCAGATCCGGCCGGAAGCGGCGCCACTGGTGCTTCCCCGCGCTCTTGGCCGAGTACAGGGCCAGATCGGCGAGGGCCAGCAGCTCTTCGGGGTCCGCGCTGTCCCACGCGGTGGCCAGGCCCACGCTGGCGGAGACGTTCACCGACTCGTCGGACAACCGGAAGGGCCGGTTGAGGCTCTGGATCACCTGTGCGGCCAGAAGTTCGGCATCGACGGGCTGTTTCGCGCCCTCCATCAGCACCGCGAACTCGTCACCACCCAGACGCGCCGCGGTGTCGGTGCGGCGCAGCGTCCTCGACAGACGCTCTCCCACCGCGGCGAGGAGCTGGTCGCCGACCGAATGGCCCAGCGTGTCGTTGACGATCTTGAAGTCGTCCAGGTCGATGAAGAGCAGACAGGCGAGAGTCGACTCCCGGCGGCCGCGCAGCAGGGCGCGCTCGGTCCGCTCCAGCAGGAGTGTCCGGTTGGGCAGACCGGTCAGTGAGTCGTGGAAGGCCCGCTGGGTGAGTTCGTGCTCCAGCTGACGCTGCTCGGTCACGTCCCGGAGGGTGATCACCAGTCCGCCGACGGTCCTGTCCTGCCGCAGGTCACGGCACCGCACCTCCACTTCGATGTGGTTGCCGTCCTTGAGCACCCACCAGTAGTCGTGGGCCTCCTCCTGCGTGATGCCACGCAGGACCGTCAGCGTCCGGTGCACCCGGTCGTGATCCCGCGGATCCACCAGTTCCTGCAGTTGCGTACCCGTGAGTGCGGCGTTGCCGAAGACGGCTTCGGCGGACGGACTGGCGTAACGCACGGTCGTGTCGTCGTCGAGGATGAGGATGACGTCCGAGGTGTTGTGCACCAGAGTGCGGAAGTAGGCCTCGCTCTCCTTCCGGGAGATCTCCCGCCGGAGCGCCACGTGTTCCGCGGCCAGCCCCGCCTGCGAGGCCAGGCTCTGCAGCGTGCCGCGTATCTCGGTGAGCTGCCGCTGGGGTCCCGCGGCCAGCAGTACACGCGGGAGTTCGCCGCCGGTCGGGCGGTCGGGCTGGACCATGGGGCACACCAGGGCGGTCGGCAGGTCGCCGAGCCGGCCGGCGATGTCCGGCCCGAGCTCCGGGACGGCGACGATGAGGGTGCCGGAGAGCGCGGTGGCGGTTGCTTCGCGCCGCGGGCTGCCATCCGTGCCTGCGCCTGCGCCTGCGCCTGCGCCTGCGCCGGGCCGGCCGAAGGGTGACTGCGACAGGAGCGCGTACAGCCGCTGGGCCTGTTGGGCCGGCAGCAGGAGGGTCGCGTGCCGGACCTTCGGCCCGAACAGTGCCGTGACCGCCGTGGCGCACGACCGTTCGATCTCCTGCGCATCTTCGGCCGCGACGAGTGAGGCGGTCGCCATGCGCAGTGTCAGTTCACGGGCCATGGATTTGCGGTGTTCCACGATCATGCCCGCGAGACGAAGGATCACGAGCACGAACAGCAGACCGGAGAAGGCGGCCGGCGCCGTCACGTCGTCGACTGTGCCCGACCGCTCCTCGAAGAGCAGGACCGCAGGCGCGATCAGCGTGGCTGCGGCCAGCAGCGGGAGCCGGTGCCAGGGCGGGAGGGGGGACAGCGGCCGGGGGTCCGGCTCGGTCAGCTCCGTCATGGAGGGATGCAGCCCGGCCAGTCCCCAGGCCGTGTAGAAGACGATCCAGCCGGAGTCCAGTACCGTGCCGGCCTCCCATGCCCCGTCGAGCCGCAGGATCCCGCGGGCGATGTCGAAACCGAGCAGTGCGACGGTGCCCAGGACGAGCAGCTGTACGGCACGTTCGCGGCCGGCGACCCGACCGGGGGCGAGCAGCCGGACCAGCATCGCCAGCACCAGGACGTCGCCCAGCGGGTAGGCGATGCTGATCGCGCGCTGCCCCCAGGTCAGGCCCTCCAGCACGGTGAGTGGCTGCACCAGGTGGACCCAGACCGGGAGGGCCAGCCCGGCCGTGATGATCATCGTGTCCAGCAGGCTGGGCAGGTCGCGGTCCACGCAGCGGTACCGGACGAAGCCGAACAGTCCCGCCGCGAGGAGGGGGTACATGGCGAGATGGCACGCGTCCGCCGGCGAGGGGAACGGATCGGAGGCGTGGAAATACTGCTCCTGCACGTTGTAGTAGGTGTCGCCCGCGGCAAAGGCCAGCAGCCCGGCGGCGAGCAGCAGCCAGGGCCATCGGTGGGCGGGCCGGTTGACATGGACGCCGGTGAGGAGAGCCGCGGCGCCCCCCAGACCGATGAGGGCCCACAGCGGCGTGCGCAAGTCGGGAACGGTCAGGTAGAGACAGGTGCCGCCTGCGGCCAGCGTGATGTGGACAACCATGAGCCGTTGGGTCAGCAGCACCGGCAAAGCGCCTCCCCGAGCCGGAGGAGGCCGGGCCACGAATTATGCGCCGACCTGGGCTTCTGTACCGATCGTAGGCATGGGAGGCCTCCGGCTGCATCTTGGCACCGGCCGGTCAGCGCTCCATCGCCCTGGGCCGCCGGGGAGATCCGGCGTAGCCGTGGGGATTGAGCTGCTGGAACCGCCAGGCGTCCCGGCACATGTCGTCGAGGTCCCGGATGGGGCGCCAGCCCCAGGCACGTGCCACGGCGCTGGCGTCGGCGACGAGCTCGGCCACGTCGCCGGGGCGGCGCGGCGCGAGCTCGTAGGGAATGTCGCTGCCGCAGGTCCGGGAAAACGCGGCGACGACGTCGAGGACCGAACGGCCATGGCCGAGACCGAGGTTGTACACGTGCATGCCCGGAGCGTCGGCGAGGTGGTCCAGCGCGATGCGGTGGGCCTCGACGGTGTCCATGACGTGGATGAAGTCACGGATCGCGGTCCCGTCGGGCGTGGGGTAGTCGCCTCCGTACACGTGCAGCCGTTCCCGTCGGCCGACGGCCACCTGCGCCAGGTACGGCATCAGGTTCTCGGGGGTGCCCCGCGGGTCCTCGCCGAGCAGTCCGCTGGGGTGGGCGCCGACCGGGTTGAAGTACCGCAGGCACTGCACGGTGTACTCGGGACGCCATCGGCAGACGTCGGCGAGGAGCTGCTCGCAGGCCCACTTCGAGGCGGCGTAGGGACTGGTCGGCCGGGCGGGGGTGGATTCGTCGAGCGGTCCGGGGCCGGCCTCGCCGTAGACGGAGCAGGACGAGGAGAACACGAGCCGGTGCACACCGTGCTCGTGCATGGTCCGCAGCAGGGCCGTCGTGCCGCCGACGTTGGTGTCGTAGTACTCGACGGGCATCCGCGTCGATCCGCTCACGGACTTGAGCGCGGCGAAGTGGATGACCGCGTCCACCGTGTGCCGGTCGAAGACGGCCGACAGAGCTTGCTGGTCACGGATGTCCAGCTCGTAGACGGCGCCGACGAAGCGTCCGGCGATCCGCTCCACACGGGCGAAGACCTGCGGCGAACTGTTCGAGTAGTCGTCGACCACGATCAACTCGTAGCCGTGATCCAGTAGCTCCACACAGGTATGGCTGCCGATGAAACCGGCCCCGCCGGTGACGAGGACGGTCGACGGTGCGCTCATGATCGGCTCCCGTCTGTGCCGGCCGAGGTCGCGGAATCCGCCCTGGCGCGGACTCGGGCGGCGTACGTTTACGACGTATATGTACGACTGTGCGCCCATTGTTCTCGGGAGTCAAGGGTGGCGGTCGCCGTGCCGGGGTGACCCGGAGGGCGGAAGCGAGGCTTCTGCGCCGCCGCCTGCGGCCCCTCGACCCGCACCCACGAAGGGGGCGGCCCGGAGGAGGAGGGCGAGGACATCGAGATCCTCGAACTGCCCTTCCACAGGGCCCTGGAGGGCCCGTTCGCCCGCTGAGCGACGGAACGCCCGAAGTCACCGCGTACTCCCTTGACTTGGAGTGCGCTTCAAGATGAAGACTCCTCGGCGAGCCGGAAAGACCGGCCGGATGGGGAGGAAGCAGCATGAAGTACCGCACCATCGGGACGGACCCGGCCACCCGCCGCGAGGTGAGCGTGCTCGCGCTCGGCGCGATGCTGTTCGGCTCGCGCACGGACGAGGAGACCTCCTTCGCCGTGCTCGACCGCTACGTCGAGGCCGGCGGGAACTTCATCGACACGTCCGACAACTACGCCTTCTGGATCGACGGCGGCCAGGGCGGACAGAGCGAGGAGCTGCTCGGCCGCTGGCGGCGCAGCCGCGGCATCGGCGACGAGATCGTCATCGCCACCAAGCTCGGCGCCCGTCCCCTCGCCCCCGGCACGAGCTACGTCGACAACGCGGAGGGCCTGTCGGCGAAGGTGATCCGCGAGTCGGCCGAACGCAGCCGCGAGCGCCTCGGCGTCGAGAAGCTGGACCTGCTCTACGCCCACATCGAGGACCACACCGTCCCCTTGGCGGAGACGGTCGAAGGCTTCGCCTCACTGGTCGCGGAGGGCACGGTCGGCCTGCTCGGCGTCAGCAACCACGCGATCTGGCGGGTGGAACGGGCCCGGGCGATCGCGGCGGCGGCCGGGCTGCCGGGCTACGAGGTCCTCCAGTACCAGCACAGCCACCTGCGGGCCCGGACAGACGTGCCCGGCGACCTCTTCCCCGACGGCAGCCTCGGTCACGCGGGTGCCGATCTGCTCGGCTACCTGCGCGCCGAACCCGGCCTGACCCTGGTCGCCTACTCGCCGCTGCTGAAGGGCGCCTACGTACGCCCGGACGTGCTGCCCCAGGACTACGACCACCCGGGCACCCCGCCCCGCCTCGAGGCACTGCGCGAGATCGCCCGGGAGACCGGCGCGACCGTCAACCAGGTGGTCCTCGCCTGGCAGCTGGGCGGCGAACTGCCGGTCATCCCCCTCGTCGGGGCGTCGTCGGTGGGACAGCTGGAGGAGAACCTGGCGGCGGTGGACCTGGAACTGTCGGCGGAGCAGCGGACGCGGCTGGACGCGGCCCACTGAACGCGCCGGTCGTACGTGGCCGCGGAGCTCTCCGGACGGAGCCGAAGGAGGGCCGATCGTGACCACTGGCCCACCGGGTGTTCCGTCCGCGAGCCTCAGGGTCTGACCAGCAGCTGGAAGTCGAACGCGTACCGGGAGGCGCGGTAGATGTGCGTCCCGTACTCGACCGGCCGCCCCGTGTCGTCGTAGGCCGTGCGCTGCATGGTCAGCAGTGCGGCGCCCTCCGGCTCGTCGAGCAGGGCGGCTTCCTCGGAGGTGGCGGAGCGGGCGCCGATGGTCTGGCGGGCGCTGTGCAGGGTGATGCCCGCGGTGCGCATCATCCGGTACAGGCCGGTCGACTCGAGCCTCGGGGTGTCGAGGTCGAGGAGTCCGGCGGGGAGGTAGTTGCACAGGAAGGCCACGGGCTGGCCGTGCGTGGAGCGCAGCCGCTCCAGGAGCGTGACCTGGCTGCCCTCCGCGATGCCGAGGGCGGCCGCGACGTCGGCGGACGCGGGGACGTCCTCGTTGCGCACGACCCGGGTGGCCGGTCCCTGGCCGGCCGCCTCCAGGTCGTCGTACAGGCTGCTGAGTTCGAGCGGGCGCTTGACCTGGCTGTGCACCACCTGCGTGCCGACCCCGCGCCGCCGTACCAGCAGTCCCTTGTCGACCAGGGACTGAATGGCCTGGCGGACCGTCGGGCGGGACAGCCCGAGGCGTACGGACAGGTCGATCTCGTTGCCCAGCAGATTGCCCGGGGCGAGCACGCCGTGCTCGATCGCCGCCTCCAGTTGCTGGGCGAGCTGGTAGTACAGCGGCACCGGGCTGCCCCGGTCCAGGGCGAAGTCCAGAGAGCTGAGCGCGGGGGTGGTCGCGGCACGTGGGTCGCCGCCGGTCTTCGCCATGGGGTACCTCCCTCGGAGGGTCGGGAGCGGGGGTCAGAGGTGGTGGCGGCGGGCGGTGACCTGGCGGTCGTACTCCTGCCGCGCCCGTACGGCCGCCTCGCGGGACGCCACCGCCGCCACCGGCACGTCCCACCAGGCCTCGGCCGGGGGAGCGGTCGGCGTCGGGTCGGTCTCGACGTACACACAGGTCGGCCGGTCCGAGGCGCGGGCCGTCGCCAGTGCCTCGCGCAGCTCCCGTACGGTCTTGGCGCGCAGGACGTCCATGCCGAGCCCGGCCGCGTTCGCCGAGCGCCTGGCCGATGCCCGCCACGTTGCCGTGGCCGAAGATGCCCCAGGTGCCGGCGATCAGCCGGTGCCGTACGCCGTCCCGCTCGGTGTACTGGACGGACAGGAACCGCACCAGCGCCTGGGCGACGGTCAGGCGGACGCTCGTGGGGTGGCTCATCGGGGACCTCGCTGGGAGGGGGCGGTGGACAGCGGACTCGTCGCGGCAGTCGCCGGACGGCCGCTGTCGCCGATGCTCAACACAGGCTCCGTCTCAGGCAGTCGTACTCGGTTCCGAAGCCCTCGCGAGCAGGTTCTCGACCTCGGCCCCGGTCGGCATCGCCAAGGAGCAGGCGAGGCGGGAGGCGACGTGGGCACCGGCCGCGTTGGCGTACCGCAGGGTCCGCTCCAACTCCCAGCCGGACAGCAGCCCGTGGCACAGTGCACCGCCGAACGCGTCGCCCGCGCCGAGGCCGTTGACCACCTCGACCGGGACGGGTGGAACCTCGGCCGTCGTGCCGTCGCGGTGCATGGCGAGCACGCCCTTCGGCCCCTGCTTCACCACGGCCAGCTCCACGCCCGCCGCCAGCAACGCCTCCGCGCACGCCTGCGGTTCGCGCACTCCCGTGGCGATCTCGCACTCGTCGAGGTTGCCGACGGCGACGGTCGCGTGCCGCAGGGCCTCGGCGTAGTACGGGCGCGCCTCTTCCGGGTCCGTCCAGGCTGTGTCGCTCCAGAGCGCCGGCCGCCAGTCGAGGTCGAACACCGTCGTACCAGCCTTGTCACGGGACTTGAGGGCCGCGAGCGTCGCCGACCGGCTCGGTTCCTCGCTGAGCCCCGTGCCGGTGATCCAGAAGATCCGGGCCGCGCGGATCGCGAAGTAGTCCAACTCGTCGGTGTGGACGGCCAGATCGGGAGCGCTCGGCCGACGGTAGAAGTACAGCGGGAAGTCGTCCGGCGGGAAGAGTTCGCAGAACGTCACCGGCGTCGGAAGGCCGTCGACCGGTGTCACCCAGCGGTCGTCGACCCCGAACTCGCGCAGCTGCTGGTGGAGATAGACTCCGAACGGATCGGCGCCGGTGCGGGTGATCACCGCTGTGGTGCGCCCGAGCCGGGCTGCCGCGACCGCCACGTTCGCGGCCGAACCGCCGAGGAACTTCCCGAAGGTCTCCACACGTGCCAGAGGCACGCCGGACTGGAGGGGGTAGAGATCCACTCCGATTCGGCCCATAGTGATCAGGTCGAAGGATGTGGCTGATCCGGCCATGTGCGACCTCCTCGAGCTGCGCGGGGGGAGACGGTTCCCGAAGGACCCGCCGCCCCAGGTGTAGGCCGCGGAGGGCGACACTGTCAATGGTTTGTACTTACATTCGGACCTGCTTGTGAAATGATGTCTTAACAAAGTATTGACACCGGACGTGCCAGAGGATTGGATCCCGTCCCAGCGCACAAGCCGCGTTCTCGCGGCGCACGGCCCGGATCTTCCGAGGTCCCGGGCCCCCTGAAACCCCGTGAATGCCTTTCCCCCGTAGCGCAGTGAGGTGCAGGAAAGATGGACCGCATTTCTGGCTTCCGCTCCCGCAGATTCGCCCCGGTCGTGGCAGTCGCCGCGGCTGCGGCCCTGACCCTCGCAGGCTGCTCCAGCAGCTCCGGCGGCAAGAAGGCCGAGGAGAGCGAGGCCGGCGCCTCCGCGGGCAAGGCCAGCACCCCCCGGATGACGGTCGCGCTGGTGACCCACCAGTCGCCCGGCGACACCTTCTGGGACATCGTCCGCAAGGGCGCCGAGGCCGCGGCCGCCAAGGACAACATCAAGCTGGTCTACTCCGCCGACCCGAACGCGGGCAACCAGGCCAACCTGGTGCAGAACGCGATAGACCAGAAGGTCGACGGCATAGCCATCACGCTCGCCAAGCCGGACGCCCTGAAGGACGTCGTGGGCAAGGCGAAGTCCGCGAACATACCCGTGGTCGGCCTCAACTCCGGTGTGAGCGAGTGGAAGAAGCTCGGCCTGATGGAGTTCTTCGGCCAGGACGAGACCGTCGCGGGCGAGGCGCTCGGCAAGCGGCTGAACGCGGCCGGCGCCAAGAACGCCGTCTGTGTCGTCCAGGAGCAGGGCAACATCGGCCTCACCCAGCGCTGCGCCGGCGTGGAGAAGACCTTCTCCGGCAAGCTGCAGACGCTGTTCGTCAACGGCACCGACATGCCGTCCGTGAAGTCGACGATCACCGCCAAGCTCAAGCAGGACAGCTCCATCGACTACCTCGTCACCCTCGGCGCCCCCTTCGCGCTGACCGCGACGCAGTCGGTGTCCGAGTCGGGCAGCAAGGCGAAGGTCGCCACGTTCGACCTCAACAAGCAGCTGACCGGCGCCATCGACAAGGGCACGATCGAGTTCGCCGTGGACCAGCAGCCCTACCTCCAGGGCTACCTGGCGATCGACTCCCTGTGGCTCTACAAGAACAACGGCAACTACATGGGCGGCGGTGAGCAGCCGGTACTGACCGGGCCGGCCTTCGTCGACAAGACCAACGTCGACGCCGTGGCCTCGTTCGCCGCGAAGGGCACCAGGTGATGAGCATGACCCAGCATGCCGAGCCGGCGGTGACCACACCGCCGGCCTCCGGCCCGAAGCAGACCGACGGCCGGACCTCTCAACGCCCCCTGGCACTCCGACTGTTGGCCCGGCCCGAGGTCGGCGTCTTTCTCGGCGCGGCCGCGGTGTACGTGTTCTTCCTGATCGCTGCACCGCCGGTGCGTGACGGCAGCTCGATGGCCACGATCCTGTACCAGGCCTCGACCATCGGCATCATGACCCTCCCGGTCGCCCTGCTGATGATCGGCGGCGAGTTCGACCTGTCGTCCGGCGTCGCGGTGCTCACCTCCGCACTGACCGCGAGCATGCTCACCTACCAGCTCACCGTCAACGTGTGGATGGGCGTGGTCGTCGCGCTGATCGTGTCGCTCGCGGTCGGCTTCTTCAACGGCTGGATGGTCGTGAAGACCGGGCTGCCGAGCTTCCTGGTCACGCTGGGCACCTTCCTGATCCTTCAGGGCGCCAACCTGGCGGTGACCAAGCTGGTCACCACCAACGTGGCCACCGACGACATCAGCGACATGGACGGCTTCGACCAGGCGAAGAAGATCTTCGCCTCGTCCTTCGACATCGGCGGCGTCCAGGTCAAGATCACGATCTTCTACTGGCTGGTCTTCGCGGCCATCGCGACCTGGGTGCTGCTGCGCACCAAGTACGGCAACTGGATCTTCGCGGTCGGCGGCAACAAGGAGTCCGCGCGGGCCGTCGGTGTCCCGGTGACCTTCACGAAGATCTCCCTGTTCATGCTGGTCGGCCTCGGCGCCTGGTTCGTCGGCATGCACCAGCTGTTCACCTTCAACACCGTCCAGTCCGGCGAGGGCGTCGGCCAGGAGCTCATCTACATCGCCGCGGCGGTGATCGGCGGCTGCCTGCTGACCGGCGGCTACGGCTCGGCTATCGGCCCGGTCTTCGGTGCCTTCATGTTCGGCATGGTGAACCAGGGCATCGTCTTCGCCGGCTGGAACCCCGACTGGTTCAAGGCCTTCCTCGGCGTGATGCTGCTCGGCGCCGTCCTGATCAATCTGTGGGTCCGCCAGTCGGCGACCCGGAGGTGACCCCCATGACAACCAACGGAACCGGCACCCACGGCGCAGTCCTCGCCGACACCGCCCCCGACAAGGACGCGCCGATCGTCGAACTGCGCGGTGCGGGCAAGTCCTACGGCAACATCCGCGCCCTGCACGGCGTCGGCCTCCAGGTCCATCCGGGCCAGGTCACCTGTGTGCTGGGCGACAACGGCGCCGGCAAGTCCACCCTCATCAAGATCGTCTCCGGGCTGCACCAGCACACCGAGGGCGACTTC
>NZ_LGDG01000234.1 GCF_001279775.1 Streptomyces sp. MMG1533
CGAAAGCGGGCGACCAGGGTGCCCAACACCGTTCGGAGCACCCGGCTGAGCACGAGTCCTGGCAACAGGACCCACTCCCACTCAGTCATTAGGAACGGTGAACCCGCAGTACGAGTCGTCCTGCACTCCACCTTCAGGAGGTGCAGCCAGCACCACCCCTACAACCTGAGGCGGACTCGTCTTCGGGACCTGCGGCCGATGAGCCGGAGGTGCTCTCGCTCTTAGCGTGGAGCCATGACCACACCCGTCTGCACCAGCGCTTCGAAGGCCGCCACGCCGGCGACGCAGACCCTTCCGTACCCCTCGTTCTCGTCGTACGTGAAGGCACGCCAGCCGGTGCTGCTGCGTACCGCCCGGTCGCTGACCGCGAACCCGAGCGACGCGGAGGACCTGCTGCAGACCGCGCTCACCAAGACATACGTCGCCTGGGAACGCATCGAGGACCACCGTGCGCTGGACGGCTATGTGCGCCGGGCGCTGCTGAACACGCGGACGTCGCAGTGGCGCAAGCGCAAGGTCGACGAGTTCGCGTGCGACGAGATGCCCGAGCCGGAGCCGGTGTGCGCCGCCGACGACCCGGCCGAGCAGCAGGCGCTGCACGACGCGATGTGGCGGGCGATCATGAAGCTGCCCGCCCGGCAGCGGGCGATGGTCGTCCTCAGGTACTACGAGGATCTCAGCGAGGTTCAGACGGCCGAGGTGCTCGGGGTGTCGGTGGGCACGGTGAAGTCGGCGGTGTCCCGGGCGCTGGGGAAGCTGCGCGAGGACCCCGAGCTGGTGCTGGTCCGATAGCACCGGACCAGTACCGTCTTCACACGCCGACCGCAACGTGACCTGATCGATCACGCTTCCCTAGTGACATACCGCGCGGTATGCGCGCAGACTTTGCGCAGCCCTTACCACCGCCTAGGCAATGCCGCCCCGGGAGGACCGCCGTGCTGAGCACCATGCAGGACGTACCGCTGCTGATCTCGAGGATCCTGACCCACGGGTCGACGATCCACGGATCATCACAGGTGATCACGTGGACCGGTGAGGGTGAGCCGCACCGGCGCTCCTTCGCCGAGATCGGAGACCGAGCGGCCCAGCTGGCCCACGCGCTGCGCGAGGACCTCGGTGTCACGGGCGACGACCGCGTCGCGACTCTTGCCTGGAACAACGCCGAGCATGTCGAGGCCTACTTCGCGATCCCCTCCATGGGCGCGGTCCTGCACACCCTCAACCTCCGCCTTCCGCCCGAGCAGCTGGCGTGGATCGTGAACCACGCGGCCGACAAGGTCGTGATCGCCAACGGTTCGCTGCTGCCCCTGCTCGCCCCGCTGCTCCCGCACCTCAAGACGGTGGAGCACGTGGTGGTGTCGGGTCCGGGCGACCGTTCGCTGCTCGCGGGCACCGGCGCCGTCCAGGTGCACGAGTACGAGGAGCTCATCGCCGGGAAGCCGACCACGTACGACTGGCCGGAGCTGGACGAACGCCAGGCCGCCGCGATGTGTTACACCTCCGGCACCACGGGCGACCCCAAGGGCGTGGTGTACAGCCACCGTTCGATCTACCTGCACTCCATGCAGGTCAACATGGCCCAGTCGATGGGCCTGACGGACCAGGACACCTCGCTCGTCGTGGTCCCGCAGTTCCACGTCAACGCGTGGGGCCTGCCGCACGCGACCTTCATGACCGGCGTGAACATGCTGATGCCGGACCGCTTCCTCCAGCCGGCCCCGCTCGCCGAGATGATCGAGAGCGAGAAGCCGACGCACGCGGCCGCCGTCCCCACCATCTGGCAGGGCCTGCTCGGCGAGCTGACCGCCAAGCCGCGGGACGTCTCCTCCCTCACCCAGGTCACCATCGGCGGCTCGGCCTGCCCGCCCTCGCTGATGGAGGCGTTCGACAAGCTGGGCATGCGGGTCTGCCACGCGTGGGGCATGACGGAGACCTCCCCGCTCGGCACCATCGCCCGGCCGCCGGCCCACGTGGTCGGCACGGAAGCGGAGTTCGCGTACCGCCTGACCCAGGGCCGTTTCCCGGCGAGCGTCGAGGCCCGTCTCTCCGGCCCCGGCGGTGAACGCCTCCCCTGGGACGGCGAGTCGGCCGGCGAGCTGGAGGTGCGCGGCGCCTGGATCGCGGGCGCCTACTACAACGGCCCGGGCGCCGAACCGCTGCGCCCCGCCGACAAGTTCAGCGAGGACGGCTGGCTCAAGACCGGCGACGTCGGCACCATCAGCCCGGACGGCTTCCTCACCCTCACCGACCGCGCCAAGGACGTCATCAAGTCCGGCGGCGAGTGGATCTCCTCGGTGGAGCTGGAGAACGCGCTGATGTCCCACCCGGACGTCGCCGAGGCGGCCGTCGTAGCCGTCCCCGACGACAAGTGGGGCGAACGCCCGCTGGCCACGGTCGTCCTCAAGGAGGGCTCCACCGCCGACTTCGAGTCCCTGCGCGCCTTCCTCGCCGCCGAGGGGCACATCGCCAAGTGGCAGCTCCCGGAGCGCTGGTCGATCGTCGAGGCGGTGCCGAAGACGAGCGTCGGCAAGTTCGACAAGAAGGTGCTCCGCAGGCGTTACGCGGAGGGGGAGCTGGACGTCACCGAGCTCTAGCGCGGGATACGGCGGGCAGGGCGCCCGACAGGACCCTGCCCGCCGTACGGACACCGACTTCACCGTCGTGCGGCGAATCCGACTTCTCAGTATGCCGAGACACCGACTTCACCGCCGTGCGGCGACACCGACTTCATCGCCGTATGCCGAGACACCGACTTCATCGCCGTACGGCGGCAGTGGTTGACCGTGTGGCCGTAGTGGTCGACCGCGCGGCCGTAGTGGTCCACCCCAGCACCAGCCACGCGCCCGCCACCGCGCACACCCCGCCCCACCCGAAGTGGGTGAAGGCCGAGCCGGCCAGGGCAGAGGCGATGGCGCCGCCGGCGAAGCCGGCGACGACGTAGGCCGTGTTGGCAGTGGCCGGGGTTGAGGTGGTGGTGAGGGCGAGGGTCTGGTTGGCGACGTGGGAGGCGACCAGGGCGGCGTGGACGGCGATCGCGGCGACGAACAGCGACACCATCACGTGCCCGCCCAGCCAGAACAGCGGTACGGACGCGGCGGCGAGGAGATACGCGGACCGTACGACCTTGGCGGCGCCGAAGCGGTCGACGAGGCCGCCGGCCAGGGGCGCGACCACGCTCGCCGCCAGCCCGAAGAGACCGAAGAGGCCGGCCGTCGCGGTCGAGAGGCCGTAGCCCGTCGTGTCTTCCCCGGTGAGCAGCAGCGCGAGCGAGGTCCACAGGGCGCTCCAGGCGCCGTACATCCCGGCCTGGCGCACGCACGCGCGCCACAGGTCGGGCGAGCTGCGGACCACGGACGGCAGGGCGGCGAGGCCCGAGAACAGGCGGCCGGTGCGGCGGGCGCGGTGCTCGGTGGGCAGGGCGTAGGCCGTCAGCAGGCCCAGTACGGCCGTCAGCGCCGCAGCGCCCACGAACACCGCCCGCCAGCCGAATGCCTGCCCGGCGAGTCCGCCGAGGACGCGGGCCGCGACGATGCCGGTGAACAGGCCCGCTATGACGGCCGCGACATGGCGGGCGCGGCGGTCGGCGGGGGCGCGCCGGGCGACCAGCGGGACGAGGAGCTGCGGGACGACGGTCGCGGCGGAGGCGACGAGGACGGCCGCGGCGAGAGCGGTGGTCCCCGCGGCCGCCGCGCCCGCCACCAGCGCGGCAGCCGCGACGAGGGACAGGACGGCGACCAGTCGGCGCCGGTTCACGGTGTCGCCGAGCGGGGCGAAGACGAGCAGGCCGGCGGCGTAGCCGAACTGCGCGACCGAGGCGATCCAGGCCACGGCGGAGGGGGTCGAGCCGAAGTCGCGGGCGATGAGGGGGAGCAGTGGGGCCGCGAGGTAGATGTTGGCGGCGGTGACGGCGGTGGCCAGGGCGATCAGGGGGAGGAGGAAGCGGGCGGCGATGCCCGGCTCCCGGGTCGCAGTGCGGGCTTGCTGGGCGGTGACTGCTGTCGGCATGGCGGAAGAGCTCCTTAGAGCCAGCTCTAGCAACTAACTGGTTGGTTGGAACGGTCAACAGTCTGGACCGCACCCGAATTCCCTGTCAACCAACCGGTTGGTTACAAGGGTCGTCTCCGGCGGTACCCTGCCCCCATGGCAGTCAGAGACCCCGAGGCCACCAAGGCCCGGATCTACGAGGCGGCGGTGGCCGAGTTCGCCCGGTACGGCATCGCGGGCGCCCGCATCGACCGCATCGCCGCCGCGGCCAAGGCCAACAAACAGCTGATCTACGCCTACTTCGGCAACAAGGCGGAGCTGTTCACCAAGGTCCTCGGCACGTGCATGGTCGACCTCGCCGCCGCCGTCCCCGTCGATCCGGACGACATCGAGGGCTGGATCGACCGACTGCTCGACTACCACGCCGCCCACCCCGAACTGCTGCGCCTCCTCTTCTGGGAGGGCATCGAGTACGGCACCGACGAACTGCCCGACGAGACCGAGCGCCAGGACCACTACACGAGCAAGGTCGCCGCCATCGAGGACGGCCAGGCCCGGGGCGTCATCACCAACGGCTTCCCGCCCCGCGACCTGCTGTTCCTCCTGACGGCCCTGGCCAACTGGGCCGCCGCCGTCCCGCAGATGCGCCGCATCCTCACGGGCCCGGAGGACGCCGACCACGCCCGCCTGCGCGCCTCGATCAAGGAGGCGGCACGCAGGCTGATCGCACCCTAGGCATGGGCGGGGCGATCGCTGGTTGATCTGAGCGGCTGGGTTGGTCGGCGGATTGAGGCGGCTGGGTTGGTCGGCGGATTGAGGCGGCTGGGTTGATCGGCTGAGTTGATCGGATGGGTTCATCGGATGGGCTGATCGGCTAGTTGATCCCGATCCTGGCCAGGAGATCCACGATCCGCGCCTGCACCTCGCCGCTCGTGGAGCGCTCGGCGAGGAAGAGAACCGTCTCCCCCGACGCCAGGCGCGGCAGGTCCGCCTGGTCGACGGCGGCCGTGTAGACGACGAGGGGGGTGCGGTTGAGCTGCCCGTTCGCACGCAGCCAGTCCACGATTCCGGCCCGCCGCCGATGAACCTGCATCAGATCCATCACGACGAGGTTCGGCCTGAGCTGCCCGGCCAGCGTCACCGCATCCGCATCACTCGCGGCCCGCGCCACCTGCATCCCGCGCCGCTCCAACGTCGCGGTCAGCGCGAGCGCGATCTCCGCGTGCTCCTCGATCAGCAGCACGCGCGGCGGATGCTGCTCGGTGTCGCGCGGCGCGAGCGCCTTCAGCAGGACGGCGGGATCGGCGCCGTACGCCGCCTCACGCGACGCCTGCCCGAGCCCGGCCGTCACAAGCACCGGCACCTCGGCCGCCACCGCCGCCTGCCGCAGCGACTGCAGCGCGGTCCGCGTGATCGGGCCGGTCAGCGGGTCGACGAACAGCGCGGCCGGGAAGGCCGCGATCTGCGCGTCGACCTCCTCGCGCGAGTGCACGATGACCGGCCGGTACCCGCGGTCGCTCAGCGCCTGCTGCGTGGTGACGTCGGGCGCGGGCCATACGAGCAACCTCCGCGGGTTGTCGAGCGGCTCCGGCGGCAGCTCGTCGTCCATCGGCTGCGGCCGCGGGGTGTCCGCGATCTCGACGGCACCGCCGGGACCGTCCAACGGCTCGGGCCCCTCGGCGGCGTTCTCGTCGGGCGCCCCTATGGCGTACGACCGTCCGGTGCCCTCGGTCGCCTGCGCGAGCCGCGACTGCCCGGCGAGCGAGGGCTGGGGCACGGGCTGCGACTGCGACTGCGGTTGCGTGTTCGGCTGGGGCGGTACGGCGGGCTGCTCGGTCGGCGGGTGCGGACGCGCCGCCTGCTCAGGCGCCGCCGCCGCGGCGGGATCGGGCCGCGTACCGAGCTTCCGACGCCTGCCGGAACCGCCCGGATGGTTCGGGGGAGGCGTGGCCGACGGCAGCGGGCCGACGGCTGCCGAGGGCTGCTGCACCTGCACCGCCTGCCGATTGAACGGCACACCCTGCCCCAACGTCCGCACACTGATCGCCCGCCCCTGCGTGGAGTTCGGGTCCACGGGCGCGGAGGCGGCTTCGGCGGGCAGCGGCTGAGCGGCGCGGGCGGGCGCGGCGGGGGCTCCGGCTGCTCCGGCGGCCTCGGGCGGCAGGGGGGTGCCGGGAGCCGGGGTGCCCGGGTGGGGCTGCTGGGGCTGCTGGGGCTGCGGAGCTTGTGCGGCCTGAGCGTTCTGTGGGGTTGCCGGGTTGGGGGGTACGGGGGCGGCGGCACCGTTCGGCGGTACGGGCATACCGGCGCCCGTGCTGTCGTCGGCGGCGGGCCACGGTTGGGGGGCGGCGATCCCCTGGGGCGGGGTGCCGGGGGGCGTGCCCTGCGCCGGGGTGCCTTGGGCGGGCGTGCCCTGGGGCGGGAGACCCTGGCCGGGGGGTGCCTCGTCCGGGAGGGGCTGGCCCTGGTTGGGCACGGCGGGGGGGGACCCGCCCTGGTTGGGCACGGGGTGGCCGGGACCGGTTGCTTGCGGGGGGACGGGGGCGCCGGGCTGCGCGGGTGCGCCGGGGTGTACCGGCGTGCCGGGCTGCACGGCCTGCATCATCTGACCGGGCTGCACCTGCTGCGCTGTCGCACCGCCCTGAGGGACCGCGCCTGCCTGGGCCGCGTGGGCCTGAGGCACGCCGACCGCCGGGACCTGCGCGGCCGGGACCGGCGCTCCCTGCGCCGGAATCTCCTGTCCGGGCACTCCCTGCGCGGGAACTCCCGGAGCAGGCGCCCCGGTTGCTCCTTCGGGAACCCCGGCCGGCTCCGCCTCCGCGCGCTGGCCGACGGCCCGCCGACGACGCCCGGTCGGCGCGCTCGTGGGATGCGGCTGCGGAGGGGTGTGGTCGTCGGCCTGGCCGTGCGGGACGGCGTCGTGCCGACCGTCGTCGACGAGGGCGTCACCGGGACCACCCTGTCCGGGAACCTGAACCTGTCCGGGAACCTGAACCTGTCCGGGAACCTGCCCAGCACCCGGAGCACCCGGAGCACCCGGAACCGCCCCCGGCGCAGCCGCACCCTCGGACACCCGGTCGGCCTCCGCAGGCGGCAGGGCGAACACCGAACGGGGCCCCGCCTCCTGTGCGGCGGCCCGTTCCGACGCGGCGGCCAGCGCACGCCGGCGCCGACCGGTCGGCTGTTCAGCCGTCTCGACCGTTCCAGCACCCTCGGCAGCCGAGGCATCCGCGACATTCGGAGCAGTCGGAGCAGTCGGAGCAGTCGGAGCATTCGAGGCAGAGGCCCCCGCCCCGGCCCCCTGCGCCGCATCGCCGGAGGCCAACGCAGGCAAGGCCGCCGGCAAGGCGGGCTGTTCGCCACCGTCGCGCAGGGCAAGCCGGCCGTCGGGCGCGGGCACGCCCTGCGGCGGCACGGTTCCACCCAGCCCGGTCCCCACGGCAGCGGTTCCCGCCGCATGCTCGGCGGCCATGACCACGGCCCCTTCGGCGACACCGGCGACCGAGTCCCCGAGCGCACCCGAGCCCGGAACCGCACCCTCACCTGCGGCCGCAGCTTCCGCGGGCCGCCCCCGCCGCCGCCCCGTGCCGCCGCCGGAAACCTCCCCGGCGTCACCCGAAGCCTGGGCCGGAACCGGCGCGATCTCCTGCGCGGGAGCGCCCGCCGCCCGCCGCCTGCGTCGCCCGGTCGGCGCCGAGGCCTCCGCTTCGGAACCGTCGGCGTCGCCGGGTACCTCGCCGTCCAGGAAGGCGTCGGTGGTGGCCCGCCGGGCCCGCCGACGTCCCCCGCCGGTGGTCTGCTCGGGCAGTACGGCCTCGGCGGGGGCCGCTTCCAGCGCGGCCGGACCCGGAGCCGCAACAGCTCCCGCCCCACCGCCGAGCGGAACTTCGAGGACGTACGCGCTGCCGCTCATGCCCGGCACCTCGTGCGTCTGCAGCACGCCGCCGTGGGCGCGCACGATCCCGCGCACGATCGGCTCGTGCACCGGGTCTCCCCCGGCGTACGGTCCGCGTACCTCGATCCGTACGACCTCACCGCGCTGTGCCGCCGCGACGACGACGGTGTTGTCCATGTAACCGCCCGCCGAGACGGGCGAGTTCCCGGTGGCGTCGACACCGGCGACGTCCGCGACGAGGTGCGCGAGGGCCCTGGCGAGGAGCTGGGCGTCGACCTCGGCCTCGATGGGCGGCGCGTGCACGGCGAACTGCACACGGCCCGGCCCGATGAGCTCCACGGCCCCGTCGACACCCGCCGCGACGACGGCGTCGAGCATCACGTTCGTCCGCGTGATGCTGTCCGCCCCGGTGTCGAGCCGCTGGTACCCGAGGACGTTGTCGATGAGCGTCGTGATCCGCGAATATCCGGCCGACAGGTGATGCAGCACCTGGTTCGCCTCGGGCCACAGCTGCCCCGCGTCGTCGGCGGCCAGCGCGGCCAGCTCGCGGCGCAGCTCGTCGAGGGGCCCGCGCAGGGACCGCGCGAGCAGGGTGAGGAGTTGATCATGGCGTCCGGCGAGAGCCTCGTACCGGTCCTTCTCCCGCTCCCCGAGCGCGGCGTACCGTTCCTCGCCGGCGGCGAGCTCCTCGTCGTGCTGCTCCTGGAGCCCCTCCAGTTCGGTCACGTGCTTCTGGCGGAGCGCGGTGAGCTCGGAGGCGTGTTCCTCGGCGAGCTGCTCCAGCTCCTCCGCGTGCCGCTTCTCGGCGGTGGCCTTCTCCTCGGCGAGCGCGTCGTACGGCCGCCGGTCGGTGAAGGTCAGTACGGCGCCGACGAGCTGGTCGCCGTCGCGGACGGGCGCGGTCGTCAGGTCGACCGGGAGCTTCTCGCCCTTCTTCGACCACACCACCTGCCCGCGCACCCGGTGCTTGCGCCCGGAGCGCAGGGTGTCGGCCAGCGGGGACTCCTCGTACGGGAAGGGCGTGCCGTCGACACGGGAGTGGAGGATGAGCTCGTGCAGCTCACGCCCGCCGAGATCGCTGGCCCTGTACCCCAGTATCTGAGCGGCGGCCGGATTGACGAGGACGATCCGTCCCTCGGTGTCCGTCCCCACGACGCCCTCGGACGCGGCCCGCAGGATCATCTCGGTCTGCCGCTGCGACCGGGCCAGTTCGGCCTCGGTGTCCACGGTTCCGGTCAAGTCCCGTACGACGAGCATCAGCAGCTCGTCGCCGCCGTAGCTGTAGCTGTCGTACGCCTGCTGGCCGTTCTCCAGGTTCGCGCTGGAGACCTCGACCGGGAACTCGGTCCCGTCGGTTCGCCGGGCGATCATCCGGGTCGGCTTGGTCCGCCCGCGCGGGTCCATGTGGTCGGGCCGCCGCATGGAGCCGGGGATGAGCTTGGAGTCGAACTGCGGCAGCAGATCGAGCAGCCCTCGCCCGACCAGGGCGGTCCCCGGCGCCTCGAAGGCCTCGAGCGCGATGGTGTTCGCGTTGACGACGGTCCCATTGGCGTTGACCAGCACCAACGCATCGGGAAGCGCGTCGAGTATGGCTGCGAGGCGAGCAGCGCCTCGGGATGGCCTGCTGCTCACGAGACGCTTCCTCCCTGTTACCGCACCTTGCCGACCGCTCGGGCCATCTTGCCAACCGGCCCGCGACGTGTCACGCGAGGGAGTCTAAGGGCAGCGGTTGCGCTCGCGACGCCGGATGAGAGGGAGGTCGCACGACGAAGTGACGTAGAACGTGTGACCCCATCTGCGACGAGGTGCCTGTGCTCCCACTTCGGCTCCGCGAGACCTTCGCGGGACTTTTACGGAGCCGGGGCATCCGCCATGAAAACGCTGTGCCCCCTACGGGCCCGTCCCGCCCCCTACCGGACCCTGCCCAGCCCTACCGGCCGACCTCGGGCAGCAACGGCACGAGCCGGTCCCACCGCCCGATCTCACAGCCGTTGCTGCGGTCGAACCGCGCGTCGACGGGCCGCCCGGCCCAGGTCCCGGTGACATGCGCGGTGGCCGGCCCGCCGTACTGCATGGTGCAGACACCGTCCCCGGGCACGGGAGCGAACGCGTCCTTCCCCCATCGCGTGTTCCGCTCGACGACACCACACGCCCCACCCGCATCGGGATGACTCCCCCCGCCGGGATGACAGTCCACCTCGTACGTCCCGTCCGCGTCACCGCCCGCGTTGCGCACGGTGACGGTGAGATGGTCGCCGCCCGCGGGCGGGGGTGCGAGGGAGGAGGTGGAGACGGCGGCAGCGGGCACCGCGGACAGGGAGACGGCAGAGCCGACGCCGACGACGAGAGGGGCGAACCGCGCGAACCGGCCGAGCCGGGTGACCTGCAACATGACCTGACTAACGCCGTGGCCCCCCGGACGTTGCGCGCCGCCCCACCACCGTCGTCATGGACTTTGCCCTGCGCCCCGCCCTCCTAGTACCGTGGGAGGCGATTGGTGACACCACGCTCGACTGTGTCATCATCTGCACGCACCACTCGCGCTCGCGCGGGCGGCTGTGCTGGAGGCGTCGCCTAGTCCGGTCTATGGCGCCGCACTGCTAATGCGGTTTGGGACTTCAATCCCATCGAGGGTTCAAATCCCTCCGCCTCCGCGCCTGATCACGAAGCCCCGGCCGACACGGCCGGGGCTTCGTCGTTCCCGCACCGTTCCCGACCCTGCTCTGAGGGCCTTTTCTGCAGGTCACAAGGGGTATGGCAAACGGATTTCACATGGCGGCGGCAGTCATGTAATGTTCTTCCTGTCGCCGCGAGCGGGCCGGTAGGTCCGAAGCGGCGAGAAAACAAAACAAGCACTCGTAGCTTAACGGATAGAGCATCTGACTACGGATCAGAAGGTTGCAGGTTCGAATCCTGCCGAGTGCACAGCAGACCAGAGGCCCTGTGGAGAGATCCACAGGGCCTCTGGCTTTTGCGTTGACGGCAGTGTTTGACGGTAAGCGTTCTGGGGATCGGATCAGATGGCTATCGGGACACCGACCACACCGTCGCCATCATCCGGACCGTTGCCGTCACCCCTTAGAGCATCTCCGACACGATCGAACGCCGAGCGCTGCGAGTCGAGCCGGACGAAGGTGTAGATGTCCATGGTCACGCGGATCGAGCTGTGGCCGAGGACTTCCATGATCATGCGTGCGTCGGCGCCCTGTTCGTGGAGCAGTGACGCGCAGGTGTGCCGTAGGTCGTGGAAGCGGACCTTGCGGACGCCGGCCCGGATGGACAGCGCCTCGAAGGAGCGGTTGAGGTTGCGCGGCTCGATAGGGGTTCCGTTCCGGGTGGTGAAGACAAGGCGGCCCGCCTACGGCGGGCCGCGCGCTGGCGGCCACGGGCCGCCGCCGCTCCCTGTCTCCGCCACCGCTGCGCCGGCCCCCGGCCACTCAGCGCGCAGCACCGCCAAGGCAGACAGCCAGGCCAGGAAGCAACTCGCCCAGCCCGAGCACCAGGACCACGAACAGGACCAGGCCGAGCCCGACCAAGGACGACCCCGCCGCCCGGCTGGCCACCGTTTGGCAATCGGAAACGTGGCTGAGGCCGGTACGGGGTTGCTGGAGACATACGTGACGGGTGCTTGTTCGGCGCACTCGCCGCCGTGGCTGACTTTCGGTGGCGCAGGTCAGAACTGCGCCACCGATGACCGAACTTCAACAGTCCTCCTCTCTAACTCGTAAACGGCAAGCAGGGGTTATAGCCACACCCGAATCCGGGCACGACGACCACCCCGGTACCATCGGCACCGGGGTCCTGATCAGGGCTTCCACGACCGGACCACCCGGAATGCTGTCCAGGCTGAGGGGTGGTCCGGTCTCTTGTTGTTGACGTCCGCGCACGGGTGACGCGAGACGAGTCGGGCCTTCGGGATCAGATCAGGGCTTTGGCCACCTCGTAGATGGTGGGCCGATCCTCCGGAGCATGGCTGAGCATCGCGTCGACCAGTTCGCCCAGCTCACCCGGCACCTTCACGGGCCGACGCAGACCCTTGGCCACTGCCGCTCGCTGCACAGGGCGGGGAGCGTCGTCCGGGTACTCGACTGCCCGCCAGCCCGTGGCGGAGATGAGCAGCGAGGCCCCGAGTGCGTAGATGTCGGCTTCCTGTGTTGGCTCCGCTTCCCCGATGTCGAGCACACTGCGCGCGATCTCCGGTGCTTCGTAGTGGACAAGGCAGCCGCGGAACGGGAAGTCGTACCCCTCGGGTACCTGTCCGCCTCGGGCCAGGGCGAGGTCGATGAGGTGCGTTCGTTCCGGCCCGATGATGAAGTGGGCGGGCTGCACATCACCGTGGGCCCAGCCCCGTACGTGGAGATCAGCCAGAGCTTCGACACATCCCAGCGCCACGCTGGTGTGAGGTTCGATGGACGAGCCCTGCTTGCGGCATGGCTCCCACAGCCTGTAGAGGTCTGGCCCTTCGTGCCACGGCTGGAAGTTCCAAGTACCGCGCTCCCATTCGCCGTACGCGATCTCATTGAGTCCGAGGCGATGCAGGACGGCGCCCTCGCGTGCCGGCGCGAGAGCAGTCCAGGGCTGAGCAGGCCACTCGGCCGTGGCCTCGATCGGATACCCGAGCTTCACGACGTAGTGGCCCCGGGGGCTCTCCACCTCCCAGACCGTGGAGCCCCGGCGGTTGATGATCACGCGCTGCGAAGTGGGCATGAGCGCGTCGAGCACCACGATCGGCAGTTCAGGTGTTGGGCCGGACAAGGTCTCCTCTCCCTCCGGGCGACTGCGGCCGACCACGAGTCGAGGCCGGCCGCGTCACTGTTGTCGTGAGCTACGCCTGACCGTACGGTCGGCCGCAGTCCGAGTCGCACTGCGCGAGGTTCGTGCCGTCCACGGTCCACAGGTCGTCGAAGACCACGAACCCGGCCTCCTTCATTGCGCGAGCCGAGGCGGCGACCTTCTCCAGTTCGCGGCTTCCTCCACCGGGCATCGGGTTGTGGTGCAGGAAGCGGCCCGCGTACTGCTCGCACAGCACGGCGTATTCCTTCGTGTGCAGGATGAGCGCGTGCAGGCCTAGGTCGACGTCGTCGGACGGAACCATGGGAACGGTGGCAGTGGCCGCCGTGACCAGGAACGCGACCGCCTGGTCCGCGATCCGCTCAGCGCGCTTGGGGGACTGCCCGTTGTGGATGACCACGAAGCGGGCCAGGCTCTCGAACAGCTCTTCACCAGCCACCGCGCGACCGGTCTTCTGATCGTTCGCTGTTGCCGTCATGTGCAATCTCCTCAGGTGAGGTGGTGCGTGGCACGTACCACCCGCCCTGATCGCCGAGCTCGGCTCATAGACGATCGGGAAGCGGGCTTGGAGGCCGGCCCCGGACGGGGACGGGGAGTCGTGCGATCGACACCCGTCCGGGGCGGCCGGTCTACTGGCTGGTCCCGAGGGCCATGCCGATCACCAGACCGCACGAACCGCTGATGCAGATGATGAACAGGACCCCGGCATACCGGCCGACGGCGCGCATCACAGCGGGACCTGACTGTTGCCGTTCCGCACGGCCAGGCGCGCGCTCAGTTCCTCCCGCGCACTGGGTGCCACCACGTTGCCCGGCATGGCATCCCACTCCCTGCCGCCACGGACCGGCCGCATCTGCACGCGGCCACCGATCTCACCCATGACGACGCCGATACGTCCGGTGGCACTGTCTTTCGCCAGTTCACCGATGGCTGGTCTGGTCTGCTGATTGCTCGCCATGCCCACGAGCATCGCGATTCGGGTACCCCCGCCAAAAGGTCAGGCTGATTACCCAACTTGGGTAACATCGCGGCAAGTAGAGAATCCGCGACGTTGCGTAGCCCTCGCAGTTTGGGAGCTTGCCCAATGCCCGACGCCGACCGGCCGCAGGAACTGCCTGCCCGGCTGCTCACCGATCCCGAGATGATCAATGCCTGCCGGGTACGGGACTTCGGCAGAGTCTTCCGGCTGGTGAAGACCAGAGCGGGCATCTACCCGTCGATGGTCGCAAGGCGATGCGAGCTGACGCCGAGCCGCGTCGGCGAAGTGATCGCGGGCCGCCGCCAGTTGCTGCACATGGACGTCGTCGAGCGCATCGCCGACGGCTTGCGCATTCCAGGGCACATGCTCGGGCTTGCCCGGCGCCCATGGGAGACGCCTCAGGCTCTCGTCGTCACCGAGCGGGAGGCTCCCCAAGCGGCGGAGCCGGAACAGCTCGCCCCTGCGTCCCTATCGGGGCCCGACGTGGACAGCATCCTTGCGCTGACCACGCGGACCAACCTCAGCGCAGCAACACTTGAGGCATTCCGGTCCTCCATCGAGGACTACTGGCGACGAGACGACCAGCACGGCGGCGAGGCACTCAGGCCAGCCGTCGTCGGTCAACTTCGTTATGTGGTCGGACTCCTGAAGGAAAGTCGACCCCCGGCCATCCAGAACGGCCTGTACGGGATCGCTGCCGAACTCGCTCGCCTCACCGGCTGGACCTACTTCGACGCCCGCCAGTACAACCAGGCCCGCGCCTACTTCACCGAGGCCCTGCAACTCGCCAAGACCATCGACGACCGCCAGTTCATGGCCAACGTCCTCGCCTGTATGAGCTTGCAGGCGACCTACCAGGACAAGCCCGCAGACTCTCTGGCACTCGTGACCGCCGCCCAGGACCAGGCTCGCTCGGCCCCCGACACCACCGCACGGGTCCTGTCGATGCTGTCCATGCGGGAAGCCTTCGCCCATGCCACGCTCGGCAGCCAGACGTCCACTCACCGGGCGATCACTGAAGCGCATCGGCAGTTCGAGCAGATCCAGGTGAGCGACCCGGACCCGTCGTGGGTGGCCTACTTCGACGAGCCGAAGCTCATAGTGGATACCGGCATTGCCCACGGCCGACTGGGCGAGGCAGCGACCGCTGAACCGTTGATCGTGGATGCCTTGCGCCGGGAAGCCCGCAACAATCAGCGAGGCCGCGCGTTTCACGCCTTCTGGCTGGCTCGTACGCAGCTCGACCAAGGCAAGCTTGACCAGGCGTGCCACACCGCCACGCAAGCTCTGGAGCCCGCATCGGCGGTGGCTTCGGAGCGAGTGTCAGGCCACCTCAGAGAGTTCTACGACCAGTTGGCCCCACACAGGCAGGAGCCCGTAGCCCTGGCCTTCGAGGCGCGGCTACGGGAACTCCTCCCACCGGTCAGTGGATCGCTTCATCCATGAGCAGGTACAAGAGGCCGACGAGGGATCCGCTGCTCACGATCTCCCGGCGGTCGATCATCCCTCGCACTTCGCTGAGCGGAATCCACTCGATGCGGTCGGACTCGTTCTTCTCCGTGGGCGGACCGTCGTAACTCGCGCCGTCCGCACGGAAGACGTGGTGCTGCGAGTCCGTGATCCCGTTGGCCGGCTCGGCGTAGATCAGGGGCTTGATGGGCCCAGGCCGCCAGCCCGTCTCCTCCAGGACTTCACGGGCAGCCGCCTCCTCGGGAGACTCGCCCTCCTCGACCAGGCCCATGGGCAACTCCCAGGCCCAGGAGTCCGTGATGAAGCGGTGCCGCCACATCATCAGCACCTCCTGGCGGTCGTTGACCACGGCGGCCACGGCCAGGTGCCGCAGGCGAACGACGTGGTACTCCCACCTGCGCCCGTCAGGCTGCTGGACGTCGACCAGACACAGATTCACCCAAGGGTTGGTGTAGATCTGTCGCTCACCGTGGGTCTTCCACTCCATACCTGCGGCCCCTCTCGATCGGACTCCAGGGTCTCAGACCGATCCAGAAGAGGGCGCAAGTTCGACGCTTTTCGCGTCATGCTGACGAGATGCCCTCTGAGTGACCCGCGGGCCTTCCAGCTGGAGTGGCCCAGAGCCGGGAGAAACCAGGGAGCGGTGGCAGAGGGGGGTGTCGAACCGCAGATTGGGGAGCTGCGATCATTGGCGACCGGTTCAGGCGCTGACCTGCGTGAACGGTCGGGATGGGCCCTCACCGGGCCCGGCTGCTTTCACCATGATTCCCCGCTGTTCCCCGCTCGATCTGGTGCGTTTTTGGTGCGGTGCCCTCTGGCTGTTGTAGCGCCGCGGCCCACGCTGACCTGCTTATTGTGTAGATACACGGAAGCGGCCCAGTGCGAATGGGCCGCTTCCGTGCCGTGCTAGCAGCAGGTCCGGACTCGGGGAACCACTTCTCCCAGGGCCAGAAGACGATCCGCTGGAGGCCATCCCGGTCGAGGAGTTCCAGCGGGTCGCGGACTCCGTGACCGGGCTGGACAACCACTTTAGGAGAGAGGATGGGGGACTGTGCCGCTGAGCTGGGGCTTCGATACCTGGTCAGGCTGCCGAAAACTCGACCGCGAGTCACCCCCGTTGACCGTGGCTGCCCCCTGCATATGGCACGACAGTGGCACGAACCTCAGCCGACGACAGCCAGCCACGACAGCGGGTGCGCCGGCCGACCACGCACGCGTATGCCTCGCTGCACCCCACCGGCCTCAGCCACGCTGTCGGGTCTGTCGTCGACCAGAGTGAGGGGCCAGGGCCGCAATGTTCGCCGCCGTCCGTCGGCGGGGTCACGTAGTTAGACACTCATTGCTCCCGCATGGCACGTTCCAATCGATTACTCATAGATGACAGGTGTTCATTCCCTGGCAGCATCAATGGCTGTAGGCTATTCAGCTCGACTAGAAGTTCTGCCCGATCCCCTCGTCGAGGGTTCAAATCAAGAAAGCAAGATAGATGTTCATCAGCCCGCATCCACTGCGAGTATAGGCAATAGGTGAGAACAAGTATCCCTACGCGGGCTATTTCAGTTGGCTTATTAACTTGAGGGGAAGCGCAAATGTTCAGCGTTCTTGACGCGGATGCCTCCCATTCGGAATTGTCAAGTGCGTAAAGAGCGATGGATCTCTCGTAGTTGACCCACATACTGTCAGGATTTATTGCAATGGAAGAATTGAGGTCACTCAGGGATTCCAAGTATTGCCCCTGCACGCGTTTGATGGAACCTCGAATGCCGCGAGCGAAGGTATCTCGGGGGTTAATTTCAATAGCTTGATTGACGTCCTCTAAGGCTTCCTCAAGCCGCCCCAGGATGCGATAAATGTTGCCGCGATTAGTGAATGCGAAACCATCCTTCGAGTCAGTCTGAAGAGCGCGACTCGCATCGGCAAGCGATTCCTCGAATTGCCCCCTTCTGAGGTGAAGTTCTGAGCGGCCAATCAAGGCGAATGTATCGTTGGGGCCGATTTCGATAGCCCGGTTAAAGTCATCGAATGCGCGTTGGTGTTCCTCCATGTCTTCCAAGAGTCGACCGCGAGCTGCGAGAGTCCAGGAATAGTTGGGACGAAGCTCGACGGCGCGGTTGTAATCGGCCAGTGCTTTGTCAAACAGGCCCATATTGGCGAAAGTTTGGGCGCGATTTTCGATAGCCCATGCGTAATTCGGGGCGGTTATTATTGCACGGTTGAAGTCAATCAGCGCTTCCTCGTATCGTTTAGCAATCCTGAGCGCGTCACCGCGATGGGCGAGATTACGAGGGTCGTCGCTGATTTCAACGGCGCGGGTGAATTCTGCAATTGCCTCATCGTGCTTCCTCATGGCGAGATACGTGAGGCCACGCCCTCTTATGGCTGGGACGAAGGCTGAGTCAATTTCAAGAGCCCGATTGAAGTCAGACAATGCTTCGATGTATGCCTCCATTGCTCGGTTCGATTCAGCGCGAATGTAGTGGGCGGGCAATGTCGATTCTAGCGCAAGAGAGGCATTGCAGTCGTTCAGGGCTCGCTGATAATCAGAATTGCTGAGGTATTCTTTGGCGCGGAGAGTATAGGCAAAAGATTTTTCCGATGGAGGTAGATTTCCGCGATTCAGCAGCAGTGTGAGCGCGGCCACTTTGGGTTCGTCTTCTTCAAGCGACTTCGAGAGCTCCAGGCCCCAGCGAAGCACCTCTGTGGAACCCGCATCAGTGCCTGCCCTGGTCAGATTTTGAGCCCACCGACGCAAGATCGCGATGTGATTCTCGCTGGCATCAAGTATTTCCCGCAGCGTGTCAGGCAACTCGGCATGGTGGTCCGCGCACAGGCGATGATACGTCTCTTGGAGGCGAAAATTACGCCATCGCTCATCGTTCCACCGGTCTTTTTTCGTACTGGAGTTCTCTAGCTCAACACGCCGCCGCTCGAACTCTTCCGCTAGTCGGGTTTGGCTGTCTTTCCACCTGCGAGGCGATTGCTGCCGCTGCAGTCGAAGCATTGCCGAGCGTACGACTTCATGGTAGTGACCGCGGCCCGCGCGATTTATGAAGAACGGCATTGACTGAAGCCAATCGAACTCTCCGCGGGCTTCGGCTGAGACTATGGTCTGGTAGATGTCCTCATCGATCTCCTGCGGCAGAGCGCAGGAGAGCGCGGCTGCTCGTCGAGTCGTGTTTCTCTCCCATTTTAGGAACCGCTCAACAGCAGTGCCGCTGGGGTCATCCACATCCGCAACGCTGACTGGACGTGCTTCAGCCAGCGTTGAAACAAGTACAGGAAGTTTTCCTGAGAGTTGAAGGATAACTTCGACTACCCTTTCGTCGGATACACCTCTGGCGGCTATCAATAGGCGTGCTTCTGTCTCGCTAAAGACGTCAAGTGGGAGCACAGTTACTAGGTCGAGCCAATCCCCCCAGCAGTTGGGGTTGAGCTCTGATTGTCCAGCCAAGACAATTAGAACGTTGGCTGGCATGCGCCCATAACGCTCACTGACCAGAATGTCTCGGAGCCAGAAATCGAGCGATGGTCCGATTCGTTCATAGGTGTCAAAAAAGAGCACCAACCACGGCCTGCGCTCTGAAATTTCGGTCAATCCTCGGAGAAATGAAGGCGTTAGGACCTGTACTGGCGTTGCGACCAGTTCAACGTCCTCGTGGTTGCGCAATCGAGCGCTTAGGAGTGATTTGATTCGATCGGTACCCAATGCGACTTGGCTGGGATCAAGAATTCCAGCGAATGCACCCACTCCGGGTATCATGCCCAAACCAGCCAAGGCAAGTTGTGAACCAATCATGCTTGACGGAGTTGGATTCTGTTGATCGCCTGGTTGCCCGGCCCCTAGAGTCTCAGAGCCCATATTCGGGGTCCCCGCGGCCGAATAAACTTCGTGACGACGCTGACGATAGGTTGTCAGCATCTTCTCAAGCCCTTTTAGTTCAAATCCCTGGGATGCGAATTGGGAACTTATAGCCTCCATGACCTCGACTACATCTGTCGCCGATTCGTCGATGTAAGCGGTGATGGCATTTGTCTCGCGTGCCAGTGAGTCCATTTGCCTTACTAGGGTGGACTTACCTACGCCAGCAGGTCCGCGAATGTGGAAAAGGAATTGCGTGGCTTCGGCTGGCGATTGCCTCAACGCGTTCCTGAAGACGTTCTCCTCGTTGCGGCGGCCGATCAGCGCGGTCCGTCGCCGAAGTCGAATCAGTTCTTGCCTAGAGAGTGCTTGCCCTGCCATCCATACCCCCATCCCTGGTTTCGAGAAGATGGACCTCTGCCATGCTCTCGCGTTTGACCGGCCCGCGTCTCTCTGTTAGCTATTTCCGTCGCAGGTGCGTACCGGCTCCAACTGACGTTGCCCGCCTGTCTGTAGGTAGTCCTTCCCCACCTGAGCCACTACTCCCCCAGCTTCCATCCCGTACGCCGTCGACCCACACACCATGAACCGCGTCTGCTCGGCTCTGCCTGGGGCGATGGCGTACGGGATGGAAGCACCCCACGTACGCCCCTATAGACCCGCAGGCTGGTACGGCGCCCCTTCCATCCCGGTGCCGGCCGATCCCCCGCCGGAGGCATCGTTCTGGCCGGGGCCGCTCGTGCGGTGCTCTGCTCACGGTTCTCGGATAATCCACATGCGCGCGGCCCGGCCCCCGGCCGGGTTGGAGCGGGGCGGAGACAGGAGCGCAGGCCCGGCCGGGGCCGGGCCGCGCGCGGCACGCGGAGCGAGCCGCCTTGAATCAGCAGAGAAAGTCGTAACTCACAGGAGTGCTCCGGTCGGTTCGCCGCCTGAGGCTGGTGTAGTCGAGGCTGCTGGGGTCTTTGCCGGGGCCAGACAGGTGGGGCCCTCGACGGGGGCACCGAAGTCTAGATTTGACGGCAGTTCTGACGGCAACGGCGGCACACGGACGCGCACGTTGGCTGCCCTGGACGATCGAACTCAGAGGCCGTCAACCTCTCGCCTGGCGGCCTGCCCGATCCTACGGATCAGAAGGTTGCAGGTTCGAATCCTGCCGAGTGCACAGCATGTCAAAGGCCCCCGAGATCATCTCGGGGGCCTTTGACATGTGTGCGTGACGCCAACGTCGTCGCAGCATCCTCAGAAGCCGGAGCAGGAAGCAGCGGCTGACGGCCCCGAGGCGGTGGACGTCTTAGGGGTGTCGTGGTCCACGGTCACGGAACAGGTGGCGGTGCCTCCCGACCCGCTGAGGCTGATGAGGAGCGATCCGCCTTTCGTGAAGCCCTTCGTTTTCACGACCTTCCGCCATGGCAATGTCTTGACGGTTTCGGATCTTGTCGAGATGCCGTCGTCGTTCCAGACGGAGTACGCGATGGTCACGTCTCGTGCGTTGCCGGTGACCGCGTACTCCACCTCGACCGTCTTCGATGCTTCGTGCGAGATGCCGGCGACGATGGCCACGCACCCGCCCGCTACCAACAGGACCAGCACGAGCAGCACCCATGGCCACTTCCGTCTCTTCTTCTTCGGCGGTGCTGCCCCATAGGGTGGTCCGCCACTGGGTGGTGACTGCCATCCTCCCCCCGGCTGTCGCTGCTGCGCGCCTTGCCCCCAGGGCTGTTGAGACGGATCGGGACGGGGCGTCTGCCCGGGGGTGGGTTCGCTCATGGCCTAAGCGTCTGACAACGCCCTCGGATGCGCGACCCAGGGACCCACTCGTGGCTTCCATTTGCCTGACCAATGGAGGGGGCGCCGTCCCCGGCCGTGGGCACGTGGGTGGTGACTGGTCGTTCGTACTTGTGGTGCGCTCCGTCTGACGCCCGGAACCACGCCCGCGCTTCATGGGGTGTGGGGCGACGGTGGAGGGGATGGAAGCTCGGGGAGAGTGGTGGTGGCCGGTGGGGCACACCGGGCGTTTGACCGGAAGGACCCGACGAGCCTTGCGGATCGACCATCGGGTTTGCAGGCTTTGCTTGGGGGGCGTGCCTTGCGCGTGTGTGCGCCCTCGGGTGTTGGGCGGATGCAAGCATCAGGAGTGCCGATCATGATCCTTCCGAAGGTCCGGGACCCTCGCTTCGTGACGATCCGCCGCGGTGGGACCCTCACTGATTCGGATCACCATCTCCTGGCTCTCTGGGCGGCATCTTGCGCGGAGCACGTCCTTGACCTCTTCGAGTCGGCTCAGCCTGAGGACCCACGGCCGCGTCAAGCGATCGAGCATGCCCGCGCCTGGGTGCGTGGCGAGGTCAAGATGACCCAGGCTCGCGCGGCGGGGGGTCATGCAATGGGTGCGGCCAGAGACCTGCGTGGGGCAGCACGGCATGCCGCGTACGCCGCCGGCCAGGCCGGGGTCGTCGCACACGTCGCCGCGCACGAGCTCGGTGCGGCCGCCTATGCGATCAAGGCCGCACGTGCTGCCGCACCGGAACGCGAGGGCGAGGCCGCAGGGCGACTCGAGTGCCAGTGGCAGCGTGACCAGCTCCCGGAGGCGATTCGCGAGCTCGTACTTGACGACCAGCGGTTGCGGAACGACATCTGCTGGTCGGTGTTTGACTGCTGAGCGCACGTCGGGGCGCCGGCACCGCCCATGAACGCAGTTGAATGCCCCCGGGCGGACCCCACCAGGCGGCGAGCACAGGGCCGTACAGGCAGGGAACGTTCCTCGACAGCTGCCGTCGTGCTCGCCATGATGAGCCGATGTCCGAGAACCGTGGGCCGGGTCCCTCCCGCGCCCCAGACCCGGACGCCAGTAGTTCAGAGCTTGGCGGCAACCATCGCCGCCAAGCGGCGAATCACGGTGAGAGAGACGGCACGCCGTCTGGCACCGGAGGCTGTGTTTCAGCAGGCCAACGGTGCAGCAAAGCCCTGAGTACCCCAGCTTCCCTAGCTGATGTTCTGCAGTGTGCTCGCACGCTCTGCATGCATAGGGGCCCGGCTCCGGGTTGGTCATGTGTCGTGGTTTCGACGTGAGTCGGGGACGGAGCGGGTGATGCCGTTCTAGCCTCGTCGGGGGACGAGTACGGGGGTGTGCGGGTGAGCGTCGGGGGCGCTGTCGGCGGGGAAAGATTGTTTGTCTCGCATGCGGGTGCGGATCGTGCGTGGGCGGAGTGGGTGGCCTGGCAGTTGCAGGATGCCGGGTATGAGGTCGAGCTGGATGTGTGGCACTGGGGGGCGGGGGAGAACTTCGTCCTGCGGATGAACCAGGCCCTGGAGCAAGGTCGGATGGTGGCCCTGTTCTCCGAGGCGTATTTCGACACGGCCCGGTTCACGACCGAGGAGTGGACCGCGGTGCTGGCGGCGCGGGAGAAGTGGGTGCCGGTGCGGATCGAGGCCGTCTCCGTTCCGCCGATCGTGAAGCCGCTGCTGGCACCGGAGTTGTTCGGGCTGGAGGAGGAGCAGGCCCGGGGGGTGCTGCTGCGGGCGGTGCAGGGCCCGCCGGGTGCCCCGCACAGTCCTCCCGGTTTCCCTGGGAACGGTGGGGTGGGGCGGTTACGGCAGGTGGGGGGAACGGGGCCGCGGTTGCCGGGCAGTCTGCCGCGGGTGTGGAATCTCCCGTCCCGTAATGCCGGCTTCACCGGGCGGGACGAGCTGCTGGTCGAGGTCCGCACCCGGCTCGCCGACACGCGCCAGGTGGCGGTGCTGGCCTTGAACGGCTGGGGCGGGGTGGGCAAGACCCAGCTGGCCATCGAGTACGCCTACCGGTTCAGCGGCGAGTACGAACTGGCCTGGTGGGTGCGGGCGGAGGACACCGCCCTGATCCCCGAGCAGCTGGCCGCCCTGGCGGTGGCCACCGGCTGCGCCCGCCCGGACACCCCACAGGCGGAGGCGGTGGCGGCGCTGGGCGTGGAGCTGCGTACCCGGGCACGGTGGCTGCTGATCTTCGACAATGCCGAGGACCCCGCCGCGCTGGCCGGGTATCTCCCGGCGGCGTCCGGCCATGTGCTGATCACCTCGCGCAATCCGCGCTGGCACCGGGTCGCTGCCCCGGTCGATGTTGCTGTGCTGGCCCGAGCGGAGTCCGTCGCCCTGTTGCAAGACCGCACCCGGTCCTTGAGCGAGGGGGACGCGGACCGGCTGGCCGCCGCGCTGGATGATCTGCCCCTGGCACTGGTGCAGGCCGCCGAGACACTGACCGCCTTCACCCCGGACCAGTACCTGGCGCTGCTGGAACGCAACGCCAGCGAGGCGACCGAGGACGGAACCCCGCCCGACTATCCCCACTCGCTGGCCGCGCAGGTCAGGGTGAACATGCAACGCCTGGCCGGCCAGGACCCCTACGCGGCCGATCTGCTGCGGGCGTGCGCGCTGCTGGCACCCGAGCCTTTCCCCCTGCACGCCTGCACTCCGGCCGGAGCGGCAGGCGTTGATGGCGCCAACAGTTCCTCGATGGCGGGGATGTTGTCCGACACCCGTGCCGTGCGGCGGGTGCTGACGGTTGTGGACCGGTTCGGACTGGCGCGCGTGGTGGGCGGCACGTTCCAGTTGCACCGGCTGACTCAGGCCATCCTGCGCGACCAGCTCACCCCCGCCCAGCACGCCCGCGCCGCGGGCGACGCCAGCCTCCTCCTGGCCGCCGCCTACCCCGGCGACGCATCCGATCCCGCGACCTGGCCGCGCTGGCTCGACGTCCTGCCCCATCTCCTCGCCATTGCCCCCAGCGAACTGATCAACAGCCAAGCCCGGTACGCGGCCAGCCTGGCCTGCTGGCACCTGATGGAACGGGGCAATGCCCGCACCGTCCTGCCACGCGTGGAAGACCTCCACCGCACCTGGACCAGCCGGCTCGGCCCTGACCACCACGACAGCATGGTGGCGGCGGTCATCCTGTCCCGCGCCCTTGGCAGCACCCAGAACCACAGCCGCGCCCGCGCCTTGGACGAGGACATCCTGGCCCGGAAGCGGCGGGTCCTCGGCGATGATCACCCCGACACCCTGAACAGCGCCTCCAATCTCGCCAGTTGTCTGGCGGATCTGGGGCTGACGGAACAGGCCCGGGCCCTGGCCGAGGACACCCTTGCCCGGCAGCAGCGGGTCCTCGGCGACGATCACCCCCACACCTTGAACACCGCCAGCCACCTGGCCAGTTGTCTGGCGGAGATGGGACTGACGGAACAGGCCCGGACCGTGGCCGAGGACACCCTTGCCCGGCAGCAGCGGGTCCTCGGCGATGATCACCCCCACACCCTGATCACCGCCAGCCACCTGGCCAGTTGTCTGGCGGATCTGGGGCTGACGGAACAGGCCCGGGCCCTGGCCGAGGACACCCTGGCCCGGCAGCAGCGGGTCCTCGGCGATGATCACCCCCACACCTTGAACACCGTCAGCCACCTCGCCAACCGTCTGGCGGAGATGGGGCAGACGGAAGAGGCCCGGGCCGCGGGCGAGGAGATCCTGGCCCGGATGCGGCGGGTCCTCGGCGACGACCACCCCGACACCCTGAACACCGCCAGCAACCTCGCTATCCGTCTGGCGGAGATGGGGCAGACGGACGAGGCCCGGGCGCTGGGCGAGGAGATCCTGGCCCGGATGCGGCGGGTCCTCGGCGACGATCACCCCCACACCCTGAACACCGCCGGCCACCTCTCCAACCGACTGGTGGATCTGGGACAGACGGACGAGGCCCGGGCGCTGCGCGAGGAGATCCTGGCCCGGATGCGGCGGGTCCTCGGCGACGACCACCCCGACACCCTGCGCACCGCCGACACTCTCCGAGATGTACGGCAACCACGTACGGCAAACTGAGCAACCGCCCCCGACCACCGACCTCCTCCAGAGGCTGCAGAGCGACCAACATGACCGTCACCGCCCGATCCGCATACAGCTTCGGATCAGAAGGCCGCAGGTTCGAATCCAGCCGAGTGCACACAGGGGCGAGGCCCCGGAGGGTTCCGGCGAATTCCAGAGATCCGGCGCCTCTCGCGTTCCAAGCTGAGGACCTGAGTCGGCATTCTCAGCCGCTCAGGCCCAGTTCACCCGCGCGCACCCCCGCCTGGAACCGCGAACCCGCGTCGAGGGCGTCGAGCAGTTCGGCGACCCGGCGGCGGTAGGTGCGCAGGGACATGCCGAGTTGCCGGGCGGCTGTCTCGTCGGTGGCGCCCGAGCCCAGGGTGCGTAGGACCGTGCGGCTCTCGGCGTCGAGTTGGGGCTGCTCACCGCGGAGGAAGGCTTTGAGGTCGGTGGCGGTTTCCCAGGCGGCCTCGAAGAGCGCGTGCACTGAGCCGACCAGGGTGGGGGCGGTGGTCACCGTGTACTCGCGGCCGCCGGGGGCGTTCGCGCCGGCGAGGATGGCGAACCGGCGGTCGATGATGATCGTTTCGTGGGGGAGGGCGGTGGCGGCGATCCGCACGTGGGCGCCCATGCCGGCGAGCTCGCTCAGGTGGTCGCGGCTGCCTTCGTCGGCCAGCGCGGCCGGGCTGAGCAGCTTGCGGATCCGGTGCGTGCCGCCGGTGGGCATCCGGCCGCGGACGGCCTGCCGGGCGCCGGGGTCGGGCCAGGTGTTGAGATCGCGGGCGGCGCAGATGAACTCCTCGCGGACCGAGGAGAACAGGTGCTCGGTGCGAGCGAGGAGTTCCAGGTCGCCGCGGATCGTCACGATCTCTGCCACGTCTCCATTCTGCCCGATGGCAACAAGCTGCCACGGGTTCGCGGCCCGAACGCCCCGCCGGTCAGGCTGGGTTCATGAGCGATGACTTCCACCTCGGTGGCGACCTTCTGATCAACCGGATCGGCTTCGGCGCCATGCGCCTGCCCACGAACAGCTTCCACGGCCCGGCCCGCGACCCCGAGACGGGTCGCGCCGTCCTGCACCGTGCCGTCGAGCTCGGCATCAACCACATCGACACCGCGGCCTTCTACGCCAGCGGCGACGGCAGTGTTCGTGCCAACGCCCTGATTCGGGAGACCCTGCATCCCTATCCGGCCGGCCTGGTCATCGCCACCAAGGTCGGTCCGGTTCGCACCCCGGACGGCGGCCTGGCCGCGACCACCGATGCCGCGGCCCTGCGAGGGCTGGTCGAAGAGAACCTCGAAACCCTCGGTGTGGATCGCCTCGACCTGGTCTATCTGCGCATCGGTGGCATCGATCCGCCGCCGCAGGGCGAGTCCGTCGCCGAACGCTTCGAGGCGCTGGCCGCGATGCGTGAGGAGGGCCTGATCCGGCACCTGGGCCTGAGCAACGTCGGCTCCGGCCATCTCGCCGAGGCCCGGGCGATCGCGCCTGTCTCGGCCGTTCAGAACCACTTCCACGCCGACAAGCGCGATGACACGGAGGTCCTTGCCGCCTGCGAGGAGGCCGGCATCGCCTATGTGCCGTTCTTCCCGCTGGGCGGCGGCCTGAGCGACCTCACCGGTGACCGTATCGCCAAGGTCGCGGAACGGCATGACGCCACGGTCCCGCAGATCGCCCTGGCCTGGCTGCTTGCCTCATCCCCCGTCACCCTGGCCATCCCCGGCACCGGCTCTCTCGCGCACCTGGAGGAGAACACTGCCGTCGGGTCGATCGCCCTCACGCGAGAGGACCTCGCCGACCTCACCTGACGCGAGGGACCGCTCCTGCAGATCGGGTTGCACGAATGCCCGCCCCGAGGTGCCTGTCCGGCACGACCTGCTTAGCGTCGTCGTGCGCCGCCCGCGCAACGCGTGCCGCGTCGCGTCGCGTCGCGTCGCGCCGAGACGATGGAGAGGCACCTTCATGGCAGTCGTGATGACCTTTGTCTGGCCCGAGATCACGCCCGAGTTGTACGACGCGGTGCGCGAGAGGGTGAGCTGGGAAACGGACACTCCGGACGGGTGCGTGATGCACGTGGCGTGGTTCGCCGCCGACGGTTTCCATGTGCTCGACATCTGGGAGTCGGAGGAACACTTCGGCCGCTTCATCGCCACCAGGATCGAGCCCGTGCTCAAGGGCGAGCTGGGCGTGAAGAGCGACCCTCAGCCCCAGTTCTTCCCGCTCCACAGGCGATTTGTGGCCCCGGGCGTCAGCGGCGCTGCCTGACGTCAGCGGCGCTGCCTGACGCCCGAGGCGCTGGCTGACGTCCGCGGCCCTATCTGACGTCAGCGGCGGGCTTCAGCGTTGTGCAGGAGCCGCCTGGAGAGTTGCCCCGGCCGTCCACGTCGTACGACGTTCAGCAGCAGTCGCAGCCGGGTCGGCATCCGCACGAGTCCGGACCGTCGTCGGCGGAGGGCACCGCCGTGGTGGCGCAGCAACCCTTGCCCTGCCAGGCGTCGTTGCCTTCCTTGGCGGCGACGACGGCGATGACGAGGGCGGCGATCGGGTCGGCCCACGTCCAGCCGAAGAGGGCGTTGGCGAGCAGGCCGACGAGGAGCGCGGCGGAGAGGTACGTGCACAGGAGGGTCTGCTTGGAGTCCGCTACGGCCGAGGCGGAGCCGAGTTCGCGTCCGGCCCTGCGTTGGGCGGCGGACAGGAACGGCATGACCAGCAGGGACAGGGCGGCGATCACGATGCCGGGGGTGGAGGGGCGGGCTTCGCCGGTGCCGGTCAGTGCGCGGATGGCGTCGATGGTGACGTAGGCGGCGAGGGCGAAGAAGGAGACGGCGATGATCCGCAGGGTGGTCTTCTCGCGGGCTTCGCGGACCGTGTGGTCGGTGGCGGAGAACTGCCAGGCGACGGCGGCCGCGGAGGAGACCTCGATGACCGAGTCGAGGCCGAAGCCGATCAAAGCGGTGGAGGAGGCCAGGGTGCCGGCGGTGAGGGCGACGGCTGCCTCGATCACGTTGTAGGTGATGGTCGCCGCGACCAGCAGTCGTATGCGCTTCGCCAGTAGGTCTCGGCGGGCCGGGGACGGGCCGAGGGACAGGGCGGTCATCTCAGCAGCAGCCCTTCTCCTCGGCGTCGGGGCAGGTGCGGTCGGTCTCGACCGCGAGGACGGCGGTGCGCAGGTCGTCGAGGGCGTGGCCGAGGCGTTCGTCGGCGAGTTCGTAGCGGGTGCGGCGGCCCTCGGGGACGGTGACGACCAGGCCGCAGTCCCGCAGACAGGTCAGGTGGTTCGACAGGCGGGTGCGGGAGATGCCCAGGGCGTCGGCGAGATCGGACGGGTAGGCGGGGGCCTCGCGCAGGGCCAGCAGAAGGCGGCAGCGGATCGGGTCGGCCAGGGCGCGGCCGAAGCGGGCCAGCACCTCGATGTCGGAAGCAACAGTCAGCACCCCACGAAAGTACACGTAATCCTGGATCCAGGAAACCATGGATAATCAGGAAGGGGTGCGGGCGACTACCGGCGACTACCGGTCATTACCGGCCATTACGCTGACCTGCACACACCACCGGGAGGCGGACGCCGTGGCAGACGACGGGCAGGAGCTCGCCCGGGCCCAACGCGCCCACTGGCAGAACACCTACAGTGCCCACCCAGGCATGTACGGCGAGCAGCCCTCCTCCCCCGCGATCCACGCCGCCGCCGTCTTCCGCGCGGCCGGTGCCACGGATGTGCTGGAGCTGGGTGCCGGGCACGGCCGCGACGCCCTGTACTTCGCCCGCGAGGGCTTCACCGTCCAGGCCGCAGACTTCAGCCCGGTCGGACTGGAGCAGCTGCGTACGGTCGCCCGCGAGCAGGGCGTCGACCAGCGGGTCACGACCGCCGTCCACGACGTGCGCGAGTCTCTGCCGCTGCCCGATGCCTCCGTGGACGCGGTGTTCGCGCACATGCTGCTGTGCATGGCCCTGTCCACCGCGGAGATCCGCGCGGCGGTCGGAGAGATCCGCCGCGTCCTGCGGCCCGGCGGCACCTTCGTCTACACCGTGCGCCACACCGGCGACGCCCACTACGGCGCGGGTATCTCCCACGGTGACGACATCTACGAACACGGCGGCTTCGCCGTCCACTACTTCGATCGCGACCTGGTAGACGCCCTCGCCGACGGCTGGACCCTGGACGAGGTCCACGCCTTCGAGGAAGGCGACCTGCCGCGCCGGCTGTGGCGCATCACCCAGACCCTGCCCCGGTGACGGACCGGAGGGTTCACGCCGCGGCCCCGGCGAGGCGGTGGAACGCCTGGGTCGTGTGGGGGTGGGCGAGCTCGTCCAGCAGGTGCCGCCACTCGGGGTCGGCGACGGCGGGGTGTGCCTGGTCCCAGACGGAGAGGAGCGGGGCGAGGTCGCTCTCGTAAGGGGTCTCGGTCGGGTTGTCCATGGTGGTGCCGTGCTGGGAGGAGAGCAGCGACTTCATGGGGATTTCCTTCCGGTGAGGGCTGTGGACCCCGGGGATCCGTTGGGTTCAACAATGCCGTCGACGGGCTGCCGGAACCATGGAGTGTCCTACCGGGCGGAGGGGGCAGGTAGCTACACCCCCGGGGGTCTGCTCTTCCCCCCGGGGCGGCGTCGGGTTCGTCGGTCAGGTGCTCGTGCTGTTCCGGTGCCCGTCAGCTCGGACGGCTGAGGCGTCTTCCCCGGCTTTTGTCTTCCCCGGCTTTTGTCTTCCCCGGCGTTCTGCCACCCGGAGGGCGTCCCGGAGTGCCTCCGTTCCTTCTTCACCGAGCGGCCCGAAACCGCGGCTGCCAAGGGGTGAACGCCGAGTCGCAGAGCTGAGTACGGGTACTCACGACACGGGCGTGGCGCCGACCGACCATGGAGGCATACGACGACCGGGGGAGAAACCGATGGACACTCGCTCTGCACGCACACGCACACGCACTCTCGTACGCCTGATGTTCGCCAACCCCGCTTCGGCGGTCTACCTCGGGCTGGTCGCGGCCTCCATGGTGGTCGCCGTCGCCGATCCGCTGTTCGGGGAGAACGCGGACGCCTCGATGATCTGGGTGTGGCCCGCGCTGTTCACCTTCCCCGTGTTCGGGATCGTCGCGGGGATCGGTGAGGCCGTGTTCGGCGCGGAGACGCCTGCGTGGTTCTTCGTCGGCGGGATTGTCGTGGCCGCCTTGGCCCAGTCGCTGGCCCTCGGGGCGGTTCTGGACTCCCTGCGCCGGCGGCAGCGGCGGCGGGTTCCGCGTCCGCACGGCGGCTGATCGCTTCGCCGGTCAGGCCGGCCCGGCCTGCGAGGCGGCCGTGCCTCGACGGCAGGACCGATGACCTGTCATCCGGCGAACGCCTCGGCCCTCACGAGTGAAGGCTTCCAGTCGCTCGTCGCCCGCTTCGGCGCCGCCGCCCCGATCCTCCGGCCTGCGCCGCCCGCGAAGACGAACAGGCGCAGGACCAGGAAGCGGCCGATGCCGGCGAGGCCGGACGCGGAGAGGTAGACCGCCTGTTCCCAGAGCATGCTCGGCGAGGACTGCATCGCGTGCAGCAGGAACATCGCGGCGCAGGTCACGGCGTACGCGGCTGTCGCCGAGCCCGCCGACTGCAGGTGCTGGCGCCATCCGGGGCGCCGGCCGGTGCCGAAGGTGAAGAGGGCGTGCAACTCGGTGCAGAGGATGGTGGAGGCGACGGTGATCACCGCGTTGGCCACCGCCCAGGGCATCGTCATGGCCACCAGCGGTACGGCGAAGCTGGAGACGACTCCGATGCCGCCGCCGCACACCACGAAGCGGGCGAAGGAGGAGAGGGGGCCCGGCGCCGACTGCGGCTTCGACGGGAGCAGCGACTCCATGACGTTCCTTCCGGGCGGCGGGCTCGAACTCTTCGACCTGGTGGATCACTTGGATCAACCGTGGTCAACGATGCCGTCGCGCGCCGCCGGGAACGATGGTGTGATCTCCCGAACCGGAGGTAGGGCTGGCTACACCTCCAGGGGGTGGCCGACCGGGGTTCGAGGTCAGGGTCTGTGACGGTCCTCAGGACAGAAGCCGTACGAAACCGCCGTGCGCCGTGCGCCGTGCGCCGTGCCTGAGCCCAACGGGTGGGACCGATCGAGCACCGCGGTCAGGGACGACCGCCCTCGTCCTGGCCCGTGCTCTCGGCGTCCTGCACCCGCAACTCCTCGATATAGCCGTGCGCGAGGGTCGTCGTGCGCGTGAACCAGTCGGTGAGTACGGCGATCTCGTCGGCGGAGTAGTCGGCGAAGAGGGCGTTGAGGCGGGCGTAGTAAGGCTCGTAGAGGGCGTGGACGCGGGCGACCGCGGACGGGACGGCGGCGACGCGGACGCGGCGGCGGTCGGTCGGGTCGGCGACGCGGGTGACGAAGCCCGCGCGGACCAGGCGGTTGAGGATGCCGGTCACCGCGCCCGTGGTGACGTGGGCGTGCTCCGCGAGGTCGCCGGCCGTGAGGAGGTCCTCGCCGGCTTTGAGGACGCAGGCGAAACAGAGGAGGTCGGTGACGTTCAGGCCCAGCCGCTGGGCCATCTCCTGCTGGCCGAGCAGGTGGGCGGCGACGAGGGAGTCCATCGCCGAGAGCGCCTGGGCCGGGGTGGCGGTGGGGCGCGGCTTGGCTTGCATCCGGATACCTCCCGATTCCCTTAGTATGTAAGAGGTTTATGGAGTAAATTGCTTACGCGGTGAGGTACTTGGTTTCTTGAGTCTGTCTGATTCCGGGAGGCGGGGCACGTGAGCGCACAGTATGACGAGGGGCACACGGTCGCAGGATGGACCGGCTTCGGCATCGCGACCATCGGGACCGCGGTCCTGGGGGTGGGCGTGTGCCTGGTGTCGGCCCCGTTCCTGGCCGGCGGACTCGCGATCGTGGTGGTGAGCCTCCTCGTCACCTGGGCCCTGCACCTCGGCGGTTGGGGCAAGCCGCCGGGGCGGCGGCCCAGGGAGCAGTGGGGGATGCGGGTGCGGGACCTGTCGGCGCGCGGCGGGCATGCCCGGTGTGTCGGGTGCCGGATGGCGGGGCGCGGGGGGCGGCGTACGACCGTGGCGGATCTGCCGGTGCCGGTGCCGGTGCCGCTGCCGGTGCCGGTGCCTGGGGTCGGGGAGCCCGAGGCCGCGGCCGCCAACCCGGGCGGCTGACCCGGCTCGCCGCGACCACCCGCCGGCTGACCCGCACCCAACCGTGATTGTCAGTGCCGCCCCCTACTCTCGACAGAGATGGCACAGGCATGGAAGTGCTCGGGGCTGCGCTGGTCGGCGGACGGTCCCGTGCTGGTGTGGGACGGGGGTCGGCGCAGCGCGCTGACCTGGGGGAAGCGGGTGGCCTTCGGGGTCGCGGAGGGGGGCGTGCGGACGTGTGTGGGAGCGCGGGGGCATGCGTGTCCGGTGCGGGCGGCCGTGTCGGGGCGGAGTACGGGGGCGCGGTGCGAGGAGTGTGCGCGGCTCGACCGGGCGCACTCCGTGGCCGCCGACACCATCGCGGACGACCCGCGGCCGTACCGCGTCTATCTGGCCTGGTTCGGTCCCGGCCTGCTCAAGGTCGGGATCACCGCCGAAGAACGGGGCTCGGCCCGGCTGCTTGAGCAGGGCGCCGTCTGCTTCACCTGGCTGGGCACCGGGCCGTTGATGGCGGCGCGGCGCACAGAGGAGCTGCTGCGTGCCGCGCTCGGGGTGCCGGATCGGATTCCGTACGTCGTGAAGCGGGCGGTGCGGTCCGCATTGCCGCAGACGGAGGCCGAACGGGCGGCCGAGGTCGCGGAGTTGCACGCGCGGGCCGTGCGGCTCGGGGGCTGGCCGGAGTCGTTGGAGCGTGCGCCCTGCCAATGCCTGGACCACGTCGGGGTGTTCGGACTCGACGGCCTGCCGACCGCCGTCGGCGAGGTGAGCGAGCTCGTGGCGGGCGGTGCGGTGAGCGGTCGGCTGCTGGCGGCCGCCGGACCCGACCTGCATCTGGTGACCGGGAGCGGGGACACGGTCGTGATCGACACGCGGTTGATGAGGGGGTGGGAGCTGGTTCCGGCGGTGAGCGAGCAAGTCACCGTGCCGATACGACAGTTCAAGGCGCCGCCGGGCGTGCAGTCCGGGCTGTTCTGACGGGACCGGAAGCGGGCTCGAAACGGTAGGGAAGGAGCGGGGAAGGAGCGGGGAGGAGCGGGAAATGAGAGGGGAACGGGAGGAAGCCCTGCAAGCCCCTTCATCAGAAGGGGTGTAGGGATGTAGCGGGACGGACGTGAAGGAATGCGGCCGCTGTTGCCTACTGATCAGTCGTGTCCTAGGCATGGTGATCAAGGGCGTTCACAGGGAACGCAGAACCGAGAGGACGGCCTCCGCCTCATGAAGCCCCCCACCATCGCCGTCGTCGCTGCCGTCGGGCTCGCCGCGGTGCTCCCCCTGGCCGCGACCGCGAGTGCCACACCCTTCGGTGGTCACGCGCACCGCACCGTCACTGCCGCCGACGGCGCGACCTACGACCTGCGGCTGGCCGCCGGCCCGACCCTCCTGCCCGCCTCCGGCGGCACCGTGAAGGTCAAGGGCACCGGGTACAACCGGGATCAGGGCATCTTCCTCGCGTTCTGCGCGATTCCCGAGGGCGTCGTCGTGGGTGACCCCACGACGTACAAGACCCTGCCCGGCCCTTGTCTTCCCGGCCGGGAGACCAAGGACGGATCGTCGCGCTGGATCACCGACACCGGCACGGGTACGCCCGGGGTCACGCTCCCGTACGAGGACGGCGGCAGGTTCCGCACGACGCTGGAGAACATACGGCCCGAGATCGCGGACGGGGTCGTCTGTGACGTGACCGTGGAGTGCGCGGTCGTCACGCGTGCCGACTTCACGGCCACCGGTGAGCGGCTGTACGACCAGTACATCCCGGTCCACTTCGCGCCCGCCGCGGCGGCGGACAGATCGTAGGGGCCCTGATATACCGGGCCGTGTCGGTGGGTCTCCCAGGCGTTCCCTGAGAACCTCCTGTGCGTTTCTTAGGGAAATCACAGGTTTTCGAAAGCGTGCTCTCAGAGGCCCCCGACATGGTGTCCAGCATGACCACGACCTCGCCCCAGGGGCGCACCGAACTGCTGAGGCCGGACGGGAGCCCCGTCCGAGTGCTTGTGGTGGACGACGAGCTGTCGATCACCGAACTGCTGTCCATGGCCCTTCGCTATGAGGGATGGCAGATCCGTAGTGCCGGTGACGGCACGGGCGCGATCCAGACCGCCCGCGAGTTCCGGCCCGACGCCGTCGTCCTGGACATGATGCTTCCCGACATGGACGGGCTGGCCGTTCTGGGGCGGCTGCGGCGTGACCTGCCCGACGTACCGGTTCTCTTCCTGACGGCGAAGGATGCCGTCGAGGACCGGATCGCCGGCCTCACCGCCGGTGGCGACGACTACGTCACCAAGCCGTTCAGCCTCGAAGAGGTCGTGGCCCGGTTGCGCGGCCTCATCCGGCGCTCGGGTGCCGCCGACCGGCGGTCCGACTCCGTGCTGGTCGTCGGGGACCTCACCCTCGACGAGGACAGCCACGAGGTGTCGCGGGCCGGGGAGGGCATCCACCTCACCGCGACCGAGTTCGAGCTCCTGCGCTTCCTCATGCGCAACCCGCGCCGGGTGCTCAGCAAGGCGCAGATCCTCGACCGGGTGTGGTCGTACGACTTCGGCGGCCAGGCCAATGTGGTCGAGCTCTACATCTCGTACCTGCGCAGGAAGATCGACGCCGGTCGCGAACCGATGATCCACACCCGGCGTGGCGCCGGCTACCTGATCAAGCCCGCGGCGTCATGAGCGGGCGACGACGGACGCGTACACAGAGAAAGCAGAAGCTGAGGCTAGGACGACAGCCGCGCACGCTGCGTACGCGGCTCGTCGTCTCCGCGGTGGCGTTGATCGCGGTGGTGTGCGCCGTCATCGGGACGGTGACGACGATCGCGATGCAGTCGCGCCTGTACCAGCAGTTGGACAGCTCGCTCAGCGAGGTGGTGGGACGCGCGGCGGGCGCCGGCCCCGAGGCTCCCCCCGGTGCACAGCAGCAGCCCAAGCCCGAGGACGACGAGGACAAGAAGGTGCCCAAGGTGCCTGTTCTCTCGGAGTTCGTCACCAAGGGTCCGCAGCAGATGATCGGCACGGTCGCGGCGAAGGTCGTGAGCGGTGAGATCACCGAGGGCATGGTCAGCAAGGCCTCGACGGACGACAACGGGGTCACGGACGCCACGCCGTACAACCTGAACGAGACGCAGAAGAAAGAGCTGAACGCCGTCTCCAAGGACGGTAAAGCCCACACCGTGACCCTCACGGGGCTGGGCGAGTACCGCGTGGAGTACCGCCAGGGCGACAACGGCGCGTACTACGTGGCGCTGCCGACCACCGACGTCACCGACACCATCAACACCCTCATCCTGGTCGAGGTCAGCGTCACCGCCGCCGGCCTGGTCGCCGCCGGCATCGCCGGTTACGTCCTCGTCGGCGTCGCCACCCGCCCCCTCCGCAAGGTCGCCGCCACCGCCACCCGCGTCTCCGAACTCCCGCTCCACACCGGCGAGGTCAACCTCAGCGAACGCGTCCCCGAGTCGGAGACCGACCCGCACACCGAGGTCGGCCAGGTCGGGGCGGCACTCAACCGCATGCTCAACCACGTCCACGGCGCCCTGCACGCACGCCAGCAGAGCGAGATGCGGGTACGGCAGTTCGTCGCGGACGCCAGTCATGAGCTCAGGACCCCCCTCGCCTCCATCCGCGGGTACGCGGAGCTCACCCGGCGCGGCAGAGAGGAGGTCGGCCCCGACACCCGGCACGCCCTGGGCCGTATCGAGTCCGAGGCGGGCCGGATGACGTTCCTGGTCGAGGACCTGCTGCTGCTCGCGCGGCTCGACGCCGGGCGTCCGCTCCAGTTCGAGCAGACGGACCTCGTACCGCTCGTCGTGGACACCATCAGCGACGCGCGCGCGGCCGGACCGGAGCACAACTGGCGGCTCGACCTGCCCGACGAACCGGCACTGGTGTCGGCGGACGCCGCACGGTTGCAGCAGGTGCTCGTCAACCTGCTGGCCAACGCCCGTACGCACACGCCACCCGGTACGACCGTCACCGCGCGTGTGCAGCGGCGCGGGCCGTGGCTGTGCGTGGACGTGGAGGACGACGGGCAAGGCATCCCGCCCGAGCTGCTTCCGCGGGTCTTCGAACGGTTCGCGCGCGGCGACTCCTCGCGCTCCCGTGCCTCCGGGTCCACGGGACTGGGTCTTGCGATCGTGCAGGCCGTCGCGACCGCGCACGACGGCGCCGTGACCGTCGACAGCGTTCCCGGGCGCACGGTGTTCACCGTGCACCTGCCCGCGCTGGGCCCGGTGGTGCCCCGTCCGGCTCCCGAAACGAATTGGCAATCGCACTCACAGGCACAGCACAGCGCCGCCATATGGGTGCAACAGGGCGCTTGACCAGAGTCGTTGTCATGCGAACCGATTCTTCTCCCGGCACTCTGCCGGCGCGGGAGCACCTCCCGGCCGGAGACGCGGGTGCGCCTGTCCTGGATGTCGTGATCCCCGTCTACAACGAGGAGAAGGACCTCCAGCCGTGTGTGCTGAGACTGCACGAGCACCTCAAGCGCACGTTCCCGTACGCGTTCCGCATCACGATCGCGGACAACGCGTCGACGGACACCACCCCCCAGGTGTCCGCGCGGCTGGAGGCGGAAATCCCGGAGGTCAAGGCCTTCCGGCTGGAGCAGAAGGGCCGCGGCCGGGCGCTGCGGACCGTCTGGTCCGCCTCGGACGCCCCGATCCTCGCCTACATGGACGTGGACCTGTCCACCGACCTCAACGCACTGCTGCCGCTGGTGGCACCGCTGATCTCCGGTCACTCCGACCTCGCGATCGGCTCCCGGCTGGCCCGCAGCTCGCGGGTGGTGCGAGGCGCCAAGCGGGAGTTCATCAGCCGCTCCTACAACCTCATCCTGCGCGGCTCGCTCCAGGCCCGCTTCTCGGACGCGCAGTGCGGCTTCAAGGCCATCCGCCGGGATGTCGCCCAGGTGCTGCTGCCCCTGGTGGAGGACAGCGGCTGGTTCTTCGACACCGAGATGCTGGTGATCGCCGAGCGGGCCGGGCTGCGGATCCACGAGGTTCCCGTCGACTGGGTCGACGACCCGGACTCGACGGTCCACATCGTGAAGACGGCTACCGAAGACCTCAAGGGGGTGTGGCGAGTGGGCAAGGCCCTGGCCACCGGTTCGCTGCCGCTGGACCGGATCACCCGGCCGTTCGGCGACGACCCGCGCGACCGTGACATCCAGGACGTGCCGAAGGGCCTGGCCCGCCAGCTGGTCGGCTTCTGTGTCGTCGGCGGTCTGTCGACGCTCTTCTATCTGCTGCTCTACAGCGGCTTCCGCCAGTTCGGCGGCTCGCAGATCGCCAACGCGCTCGCTCTGCTGGTCTCGGCGGTCGCCAACACGGCGGCCAACCGGCGGCTGACCTTCGGGGTGCGCGGCAGCAGCGGCGCCGTCCGGCACCAGGCGCAGGGCCTGGTCGTCTTCGGTATCGGCCTCGCCCTGACCAGCGGCTCCCTCGCCGCCCTGAACGCGGCGTCCTCCGACCCCGCGCACTCCACCGAACTCGCGGTTCTCATCGCCGCCAACCTGGCCGCGACCGTCCTGCGCTTCCTGCTCTTCAGGGCGTGGGTGTTCCCGGACAAGCGTGAGTCGACGGTCGTGGCCTCGCACACGCCGTCCTCGCCGACCTACTTCGCGGCACCCGGGGCCGGGCAGTCGCACCCGCCGCTGCCGCAGCGCCCGACGGCGCCCCAGTACGCCACGGCGCCCCGATCGCCGTACGACACCACCCAGTTCCGCGCCGGTGAAGCCGCGGACCGCACCAGGGGGGACGCAACCATGCAGCTGCAGCCGGTGCGCCCGACCGACACCGACCCTAGGGACATCCGATGACCACCCACACCGACCACCCGACCGAACAGGGGCCCTCCGGCTGGGGGCCGCCGACAGCCGGTACCGATACGGCCGTCCAGGAGCCGGTTGTTCCCCCGGCTCCACCGGCCCCCGAGTCCGGTGAGCCCAAGCAGCCCTTCGTACGGAGACTGTGGCGGGGCCGGCCCGAGGACCCGCGCTGGGCGCGCCCCGCGTTCCTCGGCCTGCTGCTCGCGACCGCGGCGCTCTACCTCTACAACCTGAGTGCGTCCGGTTACTCCAACTCCTTCTACTCGGCGGCCGTCCAGGCGGGCAGCAAGTCCTGGAAGGCGATGTTCTTCGGCTCGCTGGACGCGAGCAACGCCATCACCGTCGACAAGCCCTCGGCCTTCCTGTGGCCGATGGAGATCGCGGTCAGGATCTTCGGCCTGAACTCGTGGGCGATCCTCACCCCCGAGGTCCTCATGGGCGTCGGCACCGTCGCGGTCGTCTACGCGTCCGTGCGCCGCCGGTTCAGCCCCGGGGCCGGTCTGATCGCGGGCGCCGTGCTCGCGCTCACCCCCGTCGCGGCGCTGATGTTCCGGTTCAACAACCCGGATGCGATGCTGGCGCTGCTGATGGCGCTGGCCTGCTACTTCGTCGTCCGCGGTCTCGAGGACGGCCGGACGAAGTGGCTGGTGTGGGCCGGTGTCGCGATCGGCTTCGCGTTCCTCGCCAAGACCCTGCAGGCCTTCCTGATCCTGCCGTCGCTGGCGATCGTGTACGCGGTCTGCGCGCCGGTGAACCTGAAGAAGCGCCTGGGACAACTGGCCCTTGCGACGGGCGCGATGGTCGTGGCCGGCGGCTGGTGGGTGGCGATCGTCGAGCTGTGGCCGGCGTCGTCCCGCCCCTACATCGGCGGCTCGCAGAACAACAGCTTCCTCGAGCTGACCTTCGGCTACAACGGTCTCGGCCGTATCAACGGCGAGGAGACCGGCAGCGTCGGCGGCGGCGGTGGCGCGGGCGGCACGGGCCAGTGGGGCGAGACCGGCTGGGACCGGATGTTCAACTCCGAGATCGGTGCCCAGATCTCCTGGCTGCTGCCCGCCGCTCTGATCCTGCTCGTCGCCGGCCTGGTGGCCACCCGCAAGCTCAAGCGGACGTCCGTGACCCGGAGTTCGTTCCTGGTGTGGGGCGGCTCGCTGCTGATCACCATGGTGGTCTTCAGCTACATGGCGGGCATCTTCCACCAGTACTACACGATCGCCCTCGCCCCCTACATCGCGGCCGTGGTCGGCATGGGCTCGGCGACCCTGTGGGAGAAGCGGTCCGAGATGTGGGCGTCCCTCACGCTCGCGGCCTCGGTCGTGGCCGGCGCCGCCTGGGGATACGTCCTGCTCAACCGCACCCCCGACTACCTGCCCTGGCTGAAGTGGCTGGTGCTGGTCGGCGGCCTGGTCGCCGCACTCGGCCTGATCTTCGTGGCCAGGCTCGGCCGGCAGCTCGCGCTCGCCGCGGCGGCCCTGGGCATCGTGGCCTCGCTGGCCGGCCCGGCGGCGTACACCCTGAGCACGGTGAACTCCGCGCACACCGGCTCCATCCCGACGGCGGGTCCGGCGGGCGCGAGCATGATGGGCGGCCGGGGCGGCGGTCCCGGCGGCGGTGGCGGCATGGGCGGCGGTATGCCCGGTGGCGGCCAGAACCAGCAGAACGGCAACGGCAACACGCAGGGCAACGGCTTCCCGGGCGGCGGTACCGGCGGCATGGGCGGCGGCATGCCGGGTGGCGGCCAGAACCAGCAGAACGGCAACGGCACCACCCAGGGCAACGGCGCTCCCGGAGGCCAGACCGGCGACGGCGGCGGCATGGGCGGCGGCGGCATGGGCGGTCTGCTCAACGGCGCCACCGTCACCGACGAGGCCAAGAAGCTGCTGGAGACCGACGCCGACCAGTACACCTGGGCCGCGGCGGCCATCGGCGCCCAGAACGCCGCGAGCTACCAACTCGCCACCGGCGAACCGGTGATGGCGATCGGCGGCTTCAACGGCACCGACCCGTCCCCGACGCTGGCCCAGTTCAAGAAGTACGTGGAGGACGGCAAGATCCACTACTTCATCTCGTCCGGCTCCTCCGGCGGCATGGGTGGCAGCAGCGACGGCACGTCCTCGCAGATCACCACCTGGATCGAGGCCAACTTCAAGAAGGTGACGGTCGGTTCGGCCACCTTCTACGACCTCACGCAGAAGGCGTAAGGGACCGGCCGGATCGGGAAGGAAGGGCGGTGGCCGCGGCCACCGCCCTTCCTCGTATCTCCGTTGTACGCCGTATGGGAGCTGCTCTACGGTGTACATCATGACAGCGTCCCCCCAGGAACAGACCCCTGCGCAGACCCAACAGACAGGCGGCCACCCCCAACGCTGGCTGATCCTCGGTGTCATCTGCCTCGCACAGCTCACCGTGCTGCTCGACAACACCGTCCTGAACGTCGCGATCCCCTCCCTCACCCGGGAGTTGGGTGCGGCCACCTCCGACATCCAGTGGATGATCAACGCGTACTCGCTGGTGCAGTCCGGCCTGCTGCTCACCGCGGGCAGTGCCGCCGACCGCTACGGCCGCAAGAAGATGCTGATCGTGGGGCTGGCCCTGTTCGGTGTGGGGTCGCTGGTGGCCGGACTGGCGGACTCCACCGCCCAGTTGATCGCGGCCCGGGCCGGCATGGGAGTCGGCGGCGCGCTGCTGATGACCACCACCCTCGCCGTGGCGATGCAGATCTTCGCTCCCGAGGAGCAGCCGAAGGCGATCGGCATCTGGGCCGCGGTGAACTCGCTGGGCTTCGCGACCGGACCGCTCATCGGCGGCTTCGTGCTGAACCACTTCTGGTGGGGAGCAATCTTCCTGATCAACCTGCCGGTCGCGGCGCTGGGCCTGGTGGCGGTCGTGGCGCTCGTCCCCGAGTCCAAGGCTGCGACCTCCCGGGGGACGACCCCCGGACTCCCGGTGCAGGGTGACCGGCCCGACCTGCTCGGCGCCGTGCTGTCCACGACAGGCATGGCCTCCCTGGTGTTCGCGATCATCTCCGGCCCGGAGCACGGCTGGACCTCCGGCCGGGTGATGACTCCGGCGGCGGTCGCGGTCGTGGTGCTGGCCGCCTTCGGGTACTGGGAGAGCCGGATCCCCCACCCCATGCTCGACATGCACTTCTTCAGGGACCGGCGGTTCACGGGAGCGGTCGCCGGCGCGGTACTGATCACCTTCGGGATGGGCGGGTCGCTCTTCCTGCTCACCCAGCACATGCAGTTCGTGCTCGGTTACGGTCCATTGGAGGCGGGCCTGCGCACGGCCCCGCTCGCCTTGGTGATCGTGGCGCTGAACTTCACCGGTCTGTCGGCGAAGTGGTCGACCAGGCTCGGGACTCCCGTCTCCATCGGACTGGGCATGGCGGTGATGGCGGGAGGCCTCGTCTCGATCGCCACGATTTCCTCCGGCGGTTACGCCGGCACACTGCTTGGCCTGCTGCTCATCGGTGCGGGGGCCGCGGTCGCCAGCCCGGCGATGGCGCACGCGATCATGAGCTCGATCCCGCCGGAGAAGGCCGGGGTCGGCGCGGGGATCAACGGCACGGTGGCGGAGTTCGGGCAGGGGCTGGGTGTCGCGGTGCTCGGGGCTGTGCTGAACGCCCGGTTCGCGGCGTTGATTTCGGTGGCCGCGGTGTCCCTGCCGGGGGCGCTGGCCGAAGCGGGGTCGGCTGAGGAGAGGGCGCGCATCACGGATGCGTTCGCCTCCGGGCTGGAGAGCAGTCAGTTGGTGGGGGCGGTCGCCGTGTTGCTCGGGGGGTTGGTCGCGGCCGCGTTGTTGCGTCGGGCCGAGCGGGCAGACTCCGCCTAGGAGCTCGGGTGGCTGGATTTGTCATGCGACTGCGGGTCGTGTGTGGTTGGTCGTGCCCACGCGGCGCAGCCGCACATGTCACAGCCCCGAGCCCCTGAAGGGGCGCTTAGCATGACCGGCAATCAGTAAGTCTAGGAAGGTGCGCCATGGCGAAGACGGCCCGGTCGGCGGCGCGGACCAGCGTATGGCTGGAGGGCAGGACGCGTCGCGGCGGGCGGGGCGGTGGGCAGCCCTCCGGGCTCGATCGCGACCGGATCACCGAGGTCACCGTCCGGCTCCTGGACGCCGACGGGCTGGCCAGGTTCTCCATGCGCCGACTGGCCGCCGAGCTGAACGTCACCGCGATGTCCGTCTACTGGTACGTCGACACCAAGGACGACCTCCTCGAACTCGCCCTGGACGCCGTCATGAGGGAGATGGAGCTGCCCGATCCGGTGGCCGACGAGGACTGGCGCGGCCAGCTGCGCACGCTGGCCCAGGGCTACCGGGCCATGCTGGTCCGCCACCCATGGCTGTCGCCGCTGGCCGGACGCTTCCTCAACATCGGCCCGAACAACCTGGCCTTCTCCCGGGTCGTCCAGCAGGTCATCCGCAAGACCGGCCTGCCCGTGCACCGGCTGACCGGGGCCATCTCGGCCGTCTTCCAGTTCGTCTACGGCTACGGCACGCTTGAGGGCCATTTCTACAGCCGCGTGACGGACACCGGCATGACCCCGGACGAGTACTTCCAGACCGCCGTCAACGAGGTCACGGAGTTTCCGGGCGCCGCCGAGGTCGTCCAGGAGTCCGCGGAGATCATGGAGGCCCGCGGCGGCGACACGGTCCAGGAGATGATGGAACGGGACTTCCAGTTCGCCCTGGACCTGCTGGTGGCAGGGATCGAGACGATGGTGGCAAGGGCCGACTAGGGCAGGCCCCAGACCCACCCAGGGGCGCGGGGCGGTGACATGTGCGGCTCCGCCGCGCGGGCGCGACCGGCCACGACGAGCCCGCAGCCGCCCGACGACGCCCCTCCGAGCTCCTAGGCGCCGTCCCCCGTGGCAAGCCGCGCCGGGAACCCGCCCGTGGCGACCGGCCCCCACCGCTCCGGCGTGACCCGGATGATCGACTTCCCCTGCTTCACCATGGCCGCCCGGTACTCGTCCCAGTCCGGGTGCTCACCGGCGATGTTCCGGTAGTACTCCACTAGCGGCTCGACGGACTCCGGCGTGTCGAGGACCTCGGCCGTGCCGTCGATCTGTACCCACGGCCCGTTCCAGTCGTCGCTGAGCACGATGAGGCTGACCCGCGCATCCCGCTTGGCGTTGCGGGTCTTGGCGCGCTCGGGGTAGGTCGACACGACGATCCGCCCCGAGTCGTCGACCCCGCAGGTCAACGGCGACCCCTGGGGGCTGCCGTCGGACCGGCGGGTCAGCAGGATGGCGTGGTGACGGGGGCGTACGAAGTCCAGCAGGTCGTCCAGTGATACGGCCGTGTTGGTCGCGATGTTCGGTGCCATGGGCCCAGCCTAGGACGCCCGGCCACCACTCCTGGGATCCCGGCCCACGACTCCTGCGGCTCCTGCGGCTCCACCGGACTCCCGCGGTTCCTACGACTCCAGCGCCTCGGCGAGGTTGTCGTACACGGGAACGTCCCGCCGTACCCCGCTCAGCTCCAGGACGCGACAGGCCACCCCGTCGGGCATCGCCACCACCCGTATTCGCGCGCGGGGCCAAAGGCCGCGGCGTACGTCCTCGACGAGCCGTACGCCCTGGGAGTCCATGAAGTGGGTCCCGGTGAGGTCAAGGACCAGCAGCCGCAGCCGGTCGGCGCGGTCGTCCACGGCGGACATGATGCGGTGGTACAGGCCCGCCGCGTTGCAGAGGTCGATTTCGGGGGGCAGTTCGATCACGGTGCAGCCGGGCAGATCGCGCAGATCACGCAGCTCGCACGGATTCGGGAAGAAGGTCACGGCACTCACCTGGCAGACGTTCGTCCGGATTCCGGGGAGGCCACTTCCTGACCTGTCGGCCCCCATTCCACCATGCCGACGAGCGCGCCCGAAAGTGCCCGCGGCCAGGCTTCAGCCGGACGTCACTTCGATGCAACAGAGCAGATAAAGTGCTGTCCGTCCTGTGCTCGCAGTCGGGAATGTGCTGCGGAGCTCTCCTGCGCACGGCCGTTGGTCGTGCATGCCGAAGAGGTTCGTGGTGGCTGCGTCCGAGTTTCCTGATTTGCCCCGTTTTCCTGCCGGTTTCGAGCTGGCGGAAGCCCTGACGGTGGCAGCTCAGCAACTGCACGACACAGTCACCCCGCACAGCACGATGCGTGCGGCGGTCCGGCTGGCCGTCCACATCCTGCCCGGCGCCGATCACGCGGGCATCTCCGTCATCGAGCGACTCCAGCACCGCCGTACGGTCGCCTGGACCGACGAGGTCGTGCGCTCGGCCGAGTCCACGCACCCGGGACGCGAGCAGGACCCGTACTGGGAGGGCCTGTGGACCGCGCCCGTCGTACGGGTCGAGGACAGCGAGGCCGACGACGGCGGGACCGTGCTGTCGGAGCTGGGCCTGCGCTCGGCGCTGTCGCTCAGGCTGCGCGCCGACCGCCGCCGCCTGACCGTGCTCACGGCGTACGCCCGCAAGCCGCGCGCCTTCGACGAGGCCGGCGTCCGCATCGGCCGGCTGTTCACCGCGCACGTCAGCCTCGCCCTCGACTCCGCGACCGAACGCGAGCAGCTGACCGAGGCCATGCGCACCCGGGACCTGATCGGACAGGCCACCGGGATCCTGATGGAGCGGATGGACATGGACGCCGCGGAGGCCTTCGAGTCCCTGGTGAAGGCCTCGCAGCGGGAGAACGTCAAGCTGCGCGACCTCGCCCGCCGCATCGTCGATGCGAACAACGCCACATGACCGGGGAGGAGCGCCAAGGCGTTAACGGGCGTTGACGGGATATCCGTACGTCCATGAGCCCTGACATGCCCGACACGCTGGAAATGGCCATCGTGCGCAGCAGCGGCCTCGACACGCTGCTGCGCGATCTGACCGACCGTGCCGTCGAGGCGGTGCCCGGTGCCTCCGCATGCAGCATCACCGTGCGCCGCGCCGACCGTCTGCTGACCCTGGCGGGCAGCCGCGGCCTGCCCAGCGGCCTCGACCAGCGCCAGTACGAGAACGGCTCCGGGCCCTGTGTGGAGGCCGCCGAGACCAACGCCGAGCAGTACGCCCCCGACCTGGAGGCGGAGACCCGCTGGCCCACCTACACGTCGTACGCCCTCTCGGCCGGCGTGCGCTGCGTGCTGGCGCTGCCGATCGACGTCGAGGGCGAGAGAGGCGCCGCCCTCAACCTCTACGGTGTCGAGACGGCGTCGCTGGGCCGGGGGCGGGACGCGGCCCGCGCGTTCGCCGCCCGGGTGGGGGACGCGATCAACGTCGCCCTGCGCGTCGAACGCCGCCGCGAGTCGACCGCCGACGTGCGCACCGCCCTGCTCTCCCGCAGCGTCATCGACCAGGCGATCGGCATCCTCATGGCCCAGGAGCGGATCGACGCCGGCATCGCCCTGGAACGCCTGCGCCGCGTCTCCATGGACCACAACGTCAAACTCCGGGACCTGTGCACCGACCTGGTGGCGCGGGTGAGCGGCGACGGGCGGACCGCACGTGGCCGGAAGTGAGCGGCGAGAGGGTTCCGGTCCGCCGGGAGGCAGGGCGGGCCGGTTCCACTTCGCCCGGACGGCTGCGGGCCACCGCCCCGACGCCCTAGCGTGACCGCATGAGCGCGGAAGACCTCAGCCCCGAGGACCAGTGGCCGCTGCCACCCGCCTGGATGTGGGACTGCGCCGAGTGCATCCGCCGGTACGAGGCGATGAAGCACGCGCAGGCCGTCATCGCCGGACTGACCGCGGAGGACCCCGGCGTCGACTGGGACGTCACCGACAGCATCGTCGGCACCCAGATCGACCTCGGCCGGCACCTCGCCGACGCGCACCGCGGGTCCCTGCCGGACCGGGACCCCGAGTGCCGCACCTGCGCCGACCACCAGGCCTCCGTGGAGCGGATGGAGGAGCGCGCGCCGGACCTGCTGCCGGGGGCCGTCATGGCCGCCGAGGAACACCGGGCCCGCCATCTGTTCGCGCCGCCCCGGATCGTCGGCCTCATGTAGGCGCGCCGGACTCATGTAGGCCCGCCGGACATCAGGCCTGCGGGAGCGAATCCCCCTGCACCGCCTGGATGTCCAGCTCCACCTTGAGCGTCGTGCCGATGGCCGCGATGCCCGCCTGGACGACCTGGTTGTAGTCCATGGCGAAGTCCTCGCGCCGCAGTTGGGCCGTGGCGCGGAAGGCCGCCCGGGTGCCGCCCCAGGGGTCCGAGCCGGTGCCGAGGTAGGCCAGGTCCAGGTCCACCGGTCGTACGACTCCGTGCAACTCCAGCTCCCCGTGGACCGTCCAGCGGTCCGAACCCGCCGCCGTCAGCCCCGCCGAACGGTAGGTGATCTCCGGGAAGCGCTCCACGTCCAGGAAGTCCGCGGACCTCAGGTGGGTGTCCCGCATGCCGTTGCCGGTGTCGATGGACGCGGCCCGGACGACCGCCTCCACCCGGGACTTGGACACGTCGTCGGGGGCGACCTCGATCGAGGCCGCGAAGTCGGTGAACCGTCCGTGCATGCTGGAGATCCCCAGGTGCTGGGCCACCGCGGCCACACTGGAGTGCGCCGGGTCGACGGTCCACGGCCCCGGCGGCGGCAGCTCGGTGCCGCCCTGCCGGGCCAGCGTCACCGTGCCGACCTCGGCCCGCCCGCTCGCGGTGACGAGGGCGCTCGCGGCGGCGGGCGCGTACCCGACCGCCGTGACGATGACGGTGTACGCCCCCGGCGCGAGCCCGGTCGCGTCCCGCACGACCCCGTCCCCGTCGGCCTCGGCGCGCAGCACCTGCGAGCCGGTCATGTCGGTCACCGTGACGACCGCGTGCGACACGGCCCATCCGTCCCGCGTACGGATCTTCGCGGTCAGTCCCATCTCACGTAACTCCTCGACTGAGACCGGCCCGTGGCGGTGCGCACCTCCGCTCGGAGTGCACACGCCGCCACGGGCCGGGGTCCGAACTACTCGCCGGGGTGGGCGAGTTCGATGTCGTGGTCGTCGACTCCGCGACCGTTCACGGTCAGAGCCGTGGCGAGCGGCGGGTACCCCGTCGCGATGACGGTGTAGTCGCCGCCGTCCAGGTCGGTGAAGGCGTAGGCCCCGTCCGTCCCGGTGGTGGCCGTGCCGACCACGTTGCCCGCCGCGTCCACGAGCGTGACCCGCGCGTCCGCCAGCGGACCGTGCGGCGCCCGTACGACACCCTGGAGTTGCGCTCCGGCATCGAGGTCCACCTCGATCCGGGTGACCCCGGTCCCGCCGACCTCGACGGGCAGGGCACGCGGCCGGAACCCGGCGGCGTTCACGGCGACGGTCACCGTCCCCGGCACCAGCTCGGTGAAGGAGAACTCGCCCTGCTCGCCGGTGGCGGCGGTGGCCAGCAGGTCACCGCGCACGTCCGTCACGATCACCATGGCGTCCTTGACGGGCAGCGCGCCCTGCGCGGCCCGCACCACACCGCCGAGCCCGCTGGTGCCGCTGAGCAGGATGTCGTACGGCACCGGCTCGTCGCCGACGACCACGGTGGACGCCTGCGGCTGGAACCCGTCGGCGGAGGCGATCAGGACGTACGACCCGGTGCCCGGCGCGTCCACCGCGTAGGAACCGTCGGCCTGCGCGACCGACCGGCCGAGCTGCCGTCCCGACAGCGAGATCAGCGTGACGGCGGCCTGCGGGACGGGCGCGCTCTCGGCACCGCGGACGTGGCCGCGTACCGGAATTCCACCGGACACCGGTGCGGTCTCCCTTTCGGCGGTGGCGACGGCCGCGAGCTTCTGCGTGCCCTGCGGACCGGCTTCGGGACCGGCTTCAGGACCGGCTTCGGCGCTCGTCTCGGCGACGGCCCAGCTCGGGACCCTCTCCTCGGCGACCGAAGCGATGCCGGCGGGGGCCTCGCCGGCGGGCGTCTTCGCGTTCGCCGCGGCGGCCTGCGCCAGCCCGCCCGAGGTCCGCAGCGGGACCTCCTTGATGAACAGCGTGACGAGGAAGGCGACCAGCGCGAGCGGCGCGGCGATCAGGAAGACGTCCGCGATGCCGTGGCCGTACGCGCTCTCCATCACGGTGCGCAGCGGACCGGGCAGGCCGTCCATGTCCGGGATGCTGCTGCCGGAGCTCGAACCGGCAGCGGCGGCCGCGTACTTGGGGTCGAGGGTGGCGAGGCCGTCCTTGGCGTAGTCGGTGATCCGGTTGGCCATGACGGCGCCCAGCGCCGAGACGCCGACCGCACCGCCGAGGGACCGGAAGAACGTCACCGTGGAGCTGGCCGCGCCCAGGTCGGACGGGGCCACCTGGTTCTGCGTGCACAGCACCAGGTTCTGCATCATCATGCCGACGCCGAGGCCGAGCAGCGCCATGAAGATCGCGATGTGCCAGTACTCGGTGTCGTAGCGGATCGTGCCGAGCAGCCCCAGACCCGCGGTCACCAGCACACCGCCGGCCAGCAGCCAGGCCTTCCAGCGGCCGGTCTTGGTGATGACCTGCCCGGAGACCGTCGACGAGATGAACAGCCCGCCGATCATCGGGATGGTCATCACGCCCGACATCGTCGGGGACTTGTCGCGAGCCAGCTGGAAGTACTGGCTGAAGAAGACCGTGCCGGTGAACATCGCGACGCCCACGAAGAGCGAGGCGATGGAGGACAGGGTGATGGTGCGGTTGCGGAACAGGCGCAGCGGAATGATCGGTTCGCTCGCCTTGGACTCGACGAGCACGAACAGCAGCCCGAGCACGACCGAGCCACCGACCATCGCGTACGTCTGCCACGACAGCCACTCGTACTTGTCACCGGCGAAGGTGACCCAGAGCAGCAGCAGCGAGACCGCGGCGGAGATGAGGAACGCGCCGCCCCAGTCGACCTTCACGTCCCGCTTCACGACGGGCAGGTGCAGGGTCTTCTGCAGCACGATCAGCGCGATGATCGCGAACGGCACACCGACGTAGAAGCACCAGCGCCAGCCGAGCCAGCTCGTGTCGGTGATGACACCGCCGAGCAGCGGACCGCCGACGGTGGCGACGGCGAAGGTCGCGCCGAGGTAGCCGGAGTAACGCCCGCGCTCACGCGGGGAGATCATCGCGGCCATCACGATCTGCGCGAGGGCGGAGAGCCCGCCGACGCCGATGCCCTGGACGACACGGCAGGCGATCAGCATGCCGGGGTTCTGCGAGAGTCCGGCGGCGGCCGAGCCCAGCACATAGATGATCAGGGCAATCTGTACGAGCGCCTTCTTGCTGTACAGGTCGGAGAGCTTGCCCCACAGGGGCGTGGCCGCGGTCATGGAGAGCAGCGCGGCGGTGACGACCCAGGTGTAGGCGGACTGGCCGCCGCCCAGGTCGCCGATGATCTCGGGCAGGGCGTTGGTGACGATCGTCGACGACAGGATCGCGACGAACATGCCGAGCAACAGCCCGGACAGCGCCTCCATGATCTGCCGGTGCGTCATCGGAGCGGCGTCGGAGGACCCACCTCCGTGCTTGGCGTGGGCCCGCACACCGGCTGGTGTGGTCGTTGCCATGGGCTTCCTTCTCTTACTTGGTGATCGCGGGTGTACGGGGGGACTGCTCGACCACGGGAGTGGTGGGAGGGCGGGGCTCCGTGTCGGAGGGGAGCGCGGTGTGCGAGGCGTTGTGCGAGCCGTGCGGGACGCGGCAGTCGTCGAAGCTCGCCCTGAGCCGCGTCATCAGCGTGGTCAGCTGGGACACCTCGTCGTCGCTCCAGTCGCTCAGCCGCTCCGCGAGCATCCGGCAGGTCAGCCGGGACATCTCCGCCAGCCGCGCCCGGCCCGCGGGCGTGAGGTGCAGGATGCGGGAGCGCTTGTCCGCCGGGTCGGGGGAGCGGTCGATCCAGCCGCGCTCGGCCACATGGGCCACATGCCTGCTGGTCACCGACATGTCCACGGCGAGCAGCTCCGCGAGCTTGCTCATGCGCATGTCCCCGTGACGGCCGAGCAGCGTCAGCACGGCGGCGGAACCGCCCGGGCAGTCGGACGGCATGATCCGCCCCAACTCCCTCTTCACGGCGCCGAAGGCACTGAACTGACGGATCAGCTCCTCGTACTGCGCCTGCTCGGCCATCACACCTCCCGTGTTCGTTGCTTAGGGCAACCATAGAAGCGGTTGGTTGCTGCAGGCAAATAAAGTGGGGGTGATCGCGGTCAAAAACTTGGCAAAGGCAAGTATTGCGACCGTAAACACACAGGTAAGGGGATGCGGTGCGGACCCGGAGCCCCCACTTGGGCCACACCCCCGGATTCGCTAGGGTCTCGGTGCATGGCTAACACCCAGGGCCCCCAGGGCAACCACGACCCCGCCGGCAGCACCCAGATGTTCCGCGCGTTCGTCGACGAGGCCCCTCAGGGCCGGCGGCAGCAGGCGGCTCCCTCTTCCTCGGGCGGTCCCCGCCTCGGCCTGATCATCGGCATCGTCGCCGCGGTGGCGATCGTTGCGGCGGTGGCCTGGCTGGCGCTCAAGTAACGCCGGTTGCCCTTACTTCCACTGGACGGACACGTCCTGCGTCTCCACGTGCATGCCCCACGGCACGCGCCATACGTCGACGCACACCGTCCAGCTCTTCTCCGTCCGCGCGCCGGCCCCGATCGGCGCCGGGAGCTTTTCGGCGGACTCGACCGTCGCCCAGTCGACACCGAGTGCGCCGATGACGTGCGTCCCGAAGGTCACGGTGCCCGAACGCACCGCGGTTCCCCCGGTGTTGTGGAAGGCGAGGGTGACGTCCTCGCACCACCGCTTGTCGGTGGCCTCGCGCACGGGCTCGCCGACTCTCAGGGCGGCGGCGCCACCGGGTGCCGAGGGCCCGCCGCCGGGCGTCGGCGGTACCGCCGGACTCGCCGGACTCGCCGTCGTACGACCCGACTCGGCGTCCTCGGCCGAAGGCGCAGGCGCAGGCGGGCCGCCGCTCCCCGGGCGGGGCTGAGGTGTTGCGCCGACGCTCTCGGAAGGGGTGCGCGCGACAGGCGAGTTGCGGCCGGACGGCGTCTCGTCGAGCGGCACCAGCGTGACCTCCCCGGTGGGTGCCACCGCCGTACCCGAGACCTGGGGCGGGCCGCCCGCCGCGCCCGTGGCGACGTGTCCGCCGTCGCCGTCGCCCCCGCAGGCGGCCGCCATCCCGCCCAGGCAGACGACGGCCGCCGACGCGCCCAGCAGGGCGCCCCGACGGCCATGTGTCCATCCGGAACGTGTCGCTCGAAGCATCGCGCCATGGTGGCTGACACTCCGTCAAAGAGGAAGCCTCACGCGTGACCTCCGTCAGTCGGAGATCAGGCCTTCCCGCAGCTGCGCCAGAGTCCGGGTCAGCAGCCGGGAGACGTGCATCTGGGAGATGCCGACCTCCTCGCCGATCTGCGACTGGGTCATGTTGGCGAAGAAGCGCAGCATGATGATCTGGCGCTCGCGCGGCGGGAGCTTGGCCAGCAGCGGCTTGAGCGACTCCCGGTACTCCACGCCCTCCAGGGCCGTGTCCTCGTAGCCGAGGCGGTCCGCGAGGGAGCCCTCGCCGCCGTCGTCCTCGGGGGCCGGGGAGTCGAGCGAGGAGGCGGTGTACGCGTTGCCGACCGCGAGGCCGTCGACGACGTCCTCCTCGGACACGCCCAGGACCGCGGCGAGTTCGGGGACGGTCGGGGAGCGGTCCAGCTTCTGGGCGAGCTCGTCGCTGGCCTTGGTGAGGGCCAGCCGCAGCTCCTGGAGGCGGCGCGGGACGCGGACCGACCAGGACGTGTCGCGGAAGAAGCGCTTGATCTCACCGACGACCGTCGGCATCGCGAACGTAGGGAACTCGACGCCCCGCTCGCAGTCGAAGCGGTCGATCGCCTTGATCAGGCCGATCGTGCCGACCTGGACGATGTCCTCCATCGGCTCGTTGCGGGAGCGGAAGCGGGCGGCCGCGTAGCGCACCAGCGGGAGGTTGAGCTCGATGAGGGTGTCCCGCACGTACGCGCGCTCGGGGCTGTTCTCGTCGAGTGCGGCGAGCCGCAGGAAGAGGGAGCGGGACAGGGTGCGGGTGTCGAGAGCTCCCGAGGTCGGGAGGGCCGGGGCCGGGGCCGGCGCGGCCTCGACGGCCGTTACGTCGTCGAGCGCTGGCGCAGGCTCGCTCTTCGTGAGCGTGAGCACCTTCGAGCTGCCCTGGTCTGCGGACATGCCACCCCCTTTGGGTCGCGGGACGGTACGGCGAACGCTCCGTCGAGGAACATCAGCCTTCACCTGAATACCGGAGCCGAAGCCACGGCAAACGCGCTTCCGGCAGAATGTCACATGTCGGCAACACGCTGTAGTGACATGTCGACATGCGAGACGCGAATACGCCCTGGAAGAAGGGGGTCTGACGGTATTTCGGAGCAGAAAACACGGGATCCGCGCTGGTGAGCGATTCAGTCCTGCCGGTGACGACTCGATCCTTTACGCGATTAGGCGTCGATCCGGTTCGCGGAACGCAGTCGCTGGAAGCTACGCGCGAGTAGCCGCGAGACGTGCATCTGGGAGACGCCGAGTTCCGCGCTGATCTGTGACTGGGTGAGATTGCTGTAGTAGCGCAGCAGCAGAATTCGCTGTTCCCGCTCCGGCAACTGCACCAGCAGATGCCGTACGAGATCCCGGTGCTCCACGCCGTCCAGGGCGGGGTCCTCGTAGCCGAGCCGGTCCAGCAGCCCCGGCATCCCGTCGCCCTCCTGGGCGGCCTCCAGCGAGGTGGCGTGGTAGGACCGCCCGGCCTCGATGCAGGACAGCACCTCGTCCTCGGTGATGCGCAGCCGCTCGGCGATCTCGGAGGTCGTCGGGGTGCGCCCGAAGGCGGTGGTGAGGTCCTCGGTCGCGCTGTTGACCTGCACCCACATCTCGTGCAGCCGGCGCGGTACGTGGACCGTGCGGACGTTGTCCCGGAAGTACCGCTTGATCTCGCCGACGACGGTCGGCATCGCGAAGGTCGGGAACTGCACGCCCCGGTCCGGGTCGAAGCGGTCGATGGCGTTGATGAGTCCGATGGTGCCGACCTGGACGACGTCCTCCATCGGCTCGTTGCGGGAGCGGAAGCGGGCGGCCGCGTAGCGCACGAGCGGGAGGTTGGCCTCGATGAGCGCGCCCCGTACCCGGTTGTGCTCCGGCGTGCCCGGCTGCAACCCCTTGAGCTGGGCGAAGAGCACCTGTGTGAGCGCCCGGGTGTCGGCGCCTCGGCTCCGCTGCGGGGTGGCTGCCGGCGCCGGGGTCTGCGGGACCTGGGCGGGAGCCTCTTCCTGGGGCGGCGCAGTACTGGCCGACACGGTCAACGCCACCTCTTCATCGGTCTTCATCGGACTTCATCGGTCAACTCATCCGTCAAAAGCGGTCATAGCATCACAAGACATGTGCACTGTGTGCAAGCACCGCATAACGCCGTGTTGAGGGAAGAGTTGGGGTGCAAGACGCGGGAAAGCCCTCCGCCGTACCGGCGGAGGGCTCCCTGGAGGTCGGGCTCAGTACTCGTAGTCGGCGATCACCCACGTGGCGAACTCGTGCCACAGGGTCACGCCCGCCTGGTGGTCCGGGTGCTCGACGTACCGGCGCAGCGCGGCCACGTCGTCGAAGCCGGAGTTGATGGCGAAGTCATGGGCGATGGGGCGGTCGCTGAGGTTCCAGCCGAGCTCCCAGAAGCGGATCTCGGGGATCCTGCCGTCGAGCGCGCGGAAGGCCTCGACGCCCTTCACGACCCGCGGGTCGTCGCGTTCGACGCCCTCGTTGAGCTTGAAGAGGACCAGGTGGCGGATCATGTGCGCTCCTACTACTCAGCCCCGTCGGCGAGCCATGTGAAGAAGTCGCCGATGGATTTGGCGGCGTCCGATATGCCCTCGAAGGCTATCTGGACGTAGTCGGCGGCCTTGGCCGGGTCCGTGATGATCACGTACAGCACGAAGACCACAAGCACGTAGACGGCGATCTTCTTCGAGTTCACCGCCATCGCGGCCTCCCCTGTCTCTCCTGTCACTGATACGCCCAACGAGCGCACATGATCGCACGAAGGGCCCCGTCTTACGACGGGGCCCTTCTGAAGCGGTAGCGGAGGGATTTGAACCCTCGGTGACTTGCGCCACACTCGCTTTCGAGGCGAGCTCCTTCGGCCGCTCGGACACGCTACCGAGGGAGACCTTACAGCAAGGTGCGGCGTGGTTTGAAATCCGTTTGCCGGGCCAACGCGAGGCCCGTCAGCGGGAACGGAAGAAGTCGGTGAGGAGCCCGGCGCACTCCTCGGCGAGCACGCCTTCGATCACCTCGGGGCGGTGGTTGAGCCGCCGGTCGCGGACGACGTCCCAGAGGGAGCCGGCCGCGCCCGCCTTCTCGTCGCGGGCGCCGTAGACCACCCGGTCCACGCGGGACTGCACGAGCGCGCCCGCGCACATCGTGCAGGGCTCCAGCGTCACGACGAGCGTGCAGCCGGTCAGCCGCCACTGCCCGAGCTCGGCGGCCGCCCGGCGGATCGCCAGGACCTCCGCGTGCGCGGTCGGATCGCCGGTGGCCTCGCGTTCGTTGTGCCCGGCCGCGAGCACGGTCGTACCGTCGTCGGACAGCACGACCGCGCCGACGGGGACGTCACCGCCCCGGCCGGCCCGCCCGGCCTCGTCCAGGGCGAGCCGCATCGCGGCTCGCCAGCGGTCGCGTACCGGGTCGGGTGTCGTGCCCGCGGTCGGTGAGGTCAGCGGACGGCCTCCAGGACCTCCGAGGCGCCGAGGGCCTCGGCGATCGCGGTGACCGCGTCCGCCGACAGCGACTTCAGCTCCTTCTCGCTGACGCCGAGGTCGTCGAGGACGAGGGTGTCGCCGACCGGGCCGTGCGGCACGAGCTCGCCAGAGCCGCCGTCCTCGGCCTCGTCGTCGTCATCCCCGTCCTCCCCGTCCTCGGTGCCGTCGAGGTCGAGGGCGTCGAGGTCGGGCTCGTCGTCGTCGGGATCCCGTCCGAGCAGTTCGTCGGTGAGCAGGATCTCCCCGTACGAACTGCGGGCTGCGGCGGAGGCGTCCGAGACGTAGATGCGCGGGTCCTCCTCGCCGTCGAGGCGGACGACGCCGAACCAGGCGTCCTCCTGCTCGATCAGCACGAGCACCGTGTCCTCGTCGGGAGAGGCTTCCCGGGCCAGGTCGGCCAGATCCGACAGGGTCTCCACATCGTCGAGCTCCGTGTCGCTCGCTTCCCACCCGTCTTCGGTGCGCGCGAGCAGTGCGGCGAAGTACACCGTGACTCTCCCACTGGTCCTAGGCGTGCCGGTTGGGGGTCCCCCCGGCGGAGGTTGCGGGCGGGGAGAGCTGTGCTCCGAGCCCACCCACTCGGAATCGTGGCAGAAACATGGCGCTCAGGGGACGTCTTCGGCTCCCTGTGTGTCCGGCTGCCGCCGATCTCGTGGCAGCGGAGGGCCCGTCGAGGTCTCACCAGCGCACTCGTTGCCGCCAACAGCGGATCGTACGCGGCCTTCTTGGGTGCCCACGCACGACCACCCGCACAACGCCCGACGGCCCACGAATCTTCCAACTCGGTGGCTGCGTCGGCGTGTCCCGCCCATGGCGGGCTCCTTACCAGCGGAACGTCCGCATGCGCATCGCGTGCCGCAGGCGGGCCGTCTTGGCGCGGCGGGGCTGGACGCGGTCCCGCAGTTCGCGGGCCTCCGCGAGATCGCGCAGGAACTGGGCGCGGCGCCGTCGGCGCTCGGCGTCCGTCTCCGGCGTGTCCGATGCGTCCGCCCTGCGCGTCGAGTACGGCATGTCCGGCCCGTCCGGCCTGCGCGTCGTATGCGCCGTCCCCGGCTGCTCGCGCGGCGACGGATTCTTGCGGGTTTCCCGGTCAGGCATAGGCTCACCACCCCAGTCCGTCCCTCCCACTTTCCCCCGGATGGGCGGTTTGACGCCAGCACGGACATAAGGGGCGAGGGCGAAGCCCTCTCGGGTAGGGCGCTCCGCCGAACAGGCGCGGGGGACGTCGGGCACACCCCGCCCGGCTACTGTTGTGGACATGCGTCTCCACGTCGTCGACCACCCTCTGGTCGCCCACAAGCTCACCACGCTGCGCGACCAGCGCACCGACTCCGCGACCTTCCGCCGTCTGGCCGACGAGCTGGTCACCCTGCTCGCCTACGAGGCCACGCGTGACGTGCGTACCGAGCAGGTCGACATCACGACGCCGGTCGCCTCGACCACGGGCGTCAAGCTCTCCCACCCGCGTCCGCTGGTCGTCCCGATCCTGCGGGCGGGCCTGGGCATGCTGGAGGGCATGGTCCGGCTGCTGCCGACCGCCGAGGTGGGCTTCATGGGCATGATCCGCGACGAGGAGACCCTCCAGGCCTCCACGTACGCCACGCGCATGCCGGAGGACCTCTCGGGCCGCCAGGCGTACGTCCTCGACCCGATGCTCGCCACCGGCGGCACCCTGGTCGCGGCGATCCGGGAGCTCATCAAGCGCGGCGCGGACGACGTCACCGCCGTGGTCCTGCTCGCCGCCCCCGAGGGCGTCGAGGTCATGGAGCGCGAACTCGCGGGCACGCCGGTCACGGTCGTCACCGCCTCGGTCGACGAGCGCCTGAACGAGCACGGCTACATCGTGCCGGGCCTGGGCGACGCCGGGGACCGGATGTACGGGGCGGCCGAGTAGGTCGCGGCGGGGAGCCGTCGTACGAAGAAGGCCTTCGTACGACCGCTCAGCAGCTCTTCTTCGAAGAGGTGGACGTGGGCGCGGCCAGTGCGGCCAGTGCCTTGTCGGCGTCCGCCTTGCTGTTCAGGTTCTTGAAGCCGGTCCCGATGATCAGGTCGAGCTCGGTGCCCTTGCGGGCGGCGTCCGTGCGGCGCTCGGCCGTGGAGAGCTGGGTCGCGAGGACCGGCAGCGAGGTGTTCAGGGAGGACGCGGGGCCGAGCAGCATCCCGGTGCCCTCGACCTTCTTGTCGAACTCCTTGGTTGCGTTGCCCACGTCACCGATCTTGAAGCCGCGCTTCTTCAGCTCGTCCGCCGTCTCCTTGGCGAGGCCGCTGCGGGGCGTCGCGTTGAACACGTTGACCGTGATCTGGGCGGGCTTGACCGCGGTGCCGGCGGACGCGGAGGCCGACGGGGTCGCCCGTGTGGCGCAGTCCGTCTTGGAACCGGCCGCCGCGGCCTTCTTGCCGCTGCCGGTGAAGACGTCGATGAGCTGCAGGGTGCCCCAGCCGACCAGCCCGAGCGCGGCGACGGAGGCCACCAGCCCGATCACGAACCTGCCGCGCCGCCGAGGCCGGCGCATGCGTGGGTACTTGTCTCCCTTGATCCGGTACTGGCCGCCCATGCCGGGGGGAGTCAGCATGCTCATGAGCGCAGCGTAGTGCGCTCGGGCGACGATTCCTACTAGATGATCATTGGACGGGGTGCAGGAGAACCCGAAAGGGCCAACCCGTCACCGGTGAGCGTCTCAGTCCAGCTCGAGCACGCGCGCGTGCAGCACCTGGCGCTGCTGGAGCGCCGCGCGCACCGCGCGGTGCAGGCCGTCCTCCAGATACAGGTCGCCCTGCCACTTCACGACGTGCGCGAACAGGTCGCCGTAGAAGGTGGAGTCCTCGGCGAGCAGGGTTTCCAGGTCGAGCTGGCCCTTGGTCGTCACGAGCTGATCGAGGCGGACCGGGCGCGGCGCGACGTCCGCCCACTGCCGGGTGCTTTCCCGGCCGTGGTCGGGGTACGGCCGGCCGTTTCCGATGCGCTTGAAGATCACACGGAAAGCCTACCGGTCAAGACCTTCCGGGCGCAGCCATGGAGACGGAGTGCGAGGCCGGAAAAGACGCCCTAAACCAGGGCAAATGGGAACGCCGACCTCAAGATGAGTGACAGCGAAACCGTTTCACCGGCCGCCGCTCCCGAGGCGCCGGGCAGCTTTCGGCACGGCACGGCGGAGACGGTGGGCCCGCCTCCGCCGACGGGTCAGCGGCCCTGATCCTTCGGGTGCCGCTGCGGCTTCGCCTCCTTCATCTGTGGAACCTGGGATTTGGGTGCGTTGCGTGCGGCCTCGGCGCGCAGGAGGGCGCGCAGGACCGCGTACGGGTCGATCGCCATGTCGGTGCTCCTTGTTCCTTGCGTCGTGGTTCCTTGCGTCGTGCTGATGGACCGGAGGGGGCGGGGCCGGTTCTGTCAGCAGCGCAGGACCACCGAGCGCAGGGCGTCCAGGGCGGGCGGGGCGAGCGGCGGGACGGGCAGTGGGCGGGCGGCCGGGAAGGCGGGCGCCGCCTCCGGGAAGGGCGCGGGCCGCAGCGGTGCGACGGGACGGCCGGTGCCCCGGGTCACCGGTCGCAGAACGTTGTCCATGAGGTCGTACTCGCAGACCACCGAGCCGCTCTCGGCCGCCACCGCGGAGGCGGGCGCCGCCTGCGCGCCCGCGTGCGCGCCCGGCACGAACAGGGCGAGCATCAGGACGAGCACCCGCAGCCAGGCACGCCGACGGGCGTGTCCGAGGGCTTGCGGTGCGGCGGTGCTCACGGGAGGTCATCTCCCCGTGCGGCGCACGCCGTTCATCCCACCGGCGGTGAGAACCACCCGCTCGGCGTACACCCGGGCCGGCCGGGCCGCCAGAAGGATGTCCCACCCGGGCCGGCCGGGCCGCCCGAAGGAGGGCTACTTCCCGGCGGCCTTCGCGGCCTTCGCCGCCGCCTTCATCTCCTGCTTGTGCGCCCGGACCTTGGTCAGCGACTGAGGCCCGGTGATGTCGGCGACGGAACGGAAGGACTTCGGCTCGCCGTAGGCGCCCGCGGCCTCGCGCCAGCCCTTGGGCTGCACGCCGAGCTGCTTGCCGAGCAGGGCCAGGAAGATCTGCGCCTTCTGCTTGCCGAAGCCGGGCAGTTCCTCGAGGCGGCGCAGCAGCTCCCGTCCGTCGGTCACGCCCTTCCAGACGAGCTCGGCGTTCCCGTCGTAGTGCTCGACCAGGTACTGGCACAGTTGCTGGATGCGCTTCGCCATCGACCCCGGGTAGCGGTGCACCGCGGGCTTCTCCGACAGGAGCGCCGCGAAGGCCTCCGGGTCCTGGGCGGCGATCTCGTGCGCGTCCAGGTCGTCGCCGCCGAGCCGGTCCGTGATGGTGCGCGGCCCCTTGAACGCCCACTCCATCGGAACCTGCTGGTCCAGCAGCATCCCTACCAGCGCGGCGAGCGGGGAGCGGCCGAGGAGTTCGTCGGCCTCGGGGTCCTGGGCGAGGTGAAGGGTGACGTCCATGCCCCGATCATCGCGCGTACCCGGTCGGCCCGCCCGCCAGTACCCCGGCGCGTGCATCAGCTGCTCGGGAAGGCCTGGGCGACCGGACGGGCGCCGGAGTCCTGCCGGGGCACGGGGCGTACGTCGTGCCGGGTGGAGTCGGTGACGCCGGCATGCCGCCGTCGGTGAGGTCGAAGCGCCGGTGGCGTCCTCCACCCCGGTCGCGCTGAACACGAAGTCCTTCGCACGCAGCAGTTCGAGGACCGCGCCCTCTCAGCCGTGCCCCTGACCCATGACGTCTTCACCCTTCACGTACGATTCCACCACGACATGGTTAGGCAAGCCTAACCTAAAGCACAGAAGGGGCACAGGGGTGATCACCGAGATCTACCGCGACGCCTGGGGAATCCCCCACCTCCGCGCCGGCAGCGCGCGTGCACTCGCCCGTGCCCAGGGCCTGGTCACCGCCCGCGACCGGGCCTGGCAGCTGGAAGTGGAGCGGCACCGCGCACAGGGCACCTCGGCCGCCTTCCTCGGTTCCGAGGCCCTCGCCTGGGACCGGTTCGCGAGACGGGTCCGCCTCGACGACACGGCCGGACGCTGCTTCACCGCCCTGGAGAGACGGGACCCGGAGACCGCGGACTGGGTGCGGGCGTACGTCGACGGCGTGAACGAGGGGCTTGAACGGACCCCGGCGCCCGAGTTCGCCCGCGTCGGCCTCGCCCCCGGCCGCTGGGAGCCCTGGACCCCGCTCGCCGTCTGGCTCGCCACGCACATCCTCTTCGCCGGCTTCCCCGCCAAGCTCTGGCGCGAGCAGGCCGTACGGCACCTGGGAGCGGACGCGGTCCGGTTGTTCGCCACCGACGGCCCCGGCACCTCGGGCAGCAACGGCTGGCTGGTGAGCCGCGAGCGCACGACCACCGGCGCGGCGGTCATCGCCGGCGATCCGCACCGCTTCATCGAGGATCCCGGCGTCTACCAGCAGATCCACCTCTCCTGCCCCGAGTTCGACGTCGTCGGCCTCGCCGTCCCCGGCATCCCCGGCATCGCCCACTTCGGCCACACCGGCACGGTCGCCTGGGCCATCACCAACGCCATGGCCGACTACCAGGACCTCTACCGCGAACGGCTGCGCCGTACCGGCGCCGGCGTCGAGGCGCTCGGCCCGGACGGCGTCTGGCGCCGGGCCGCCCGGCACACGGAGACCGTCGAGGTGGCGGGGGAGGAGCCGGTCGAGGTCGAGGTGATCGAGACGGACCGGGGCCCGGTGATCGCCGGCGGCCCCGAGGGACTCGACGACGGCACCCCGCTCGCGCTCAGCCTGCGCTACCCGCCCCGCGTCACCGAGGACCTCGGCTTCGGCGCCCTGCTCCCCCTCCTGCGGGCCCGCCGGGTCGCCGACGTGGACCACGCCTTCGACCTCTGGGCCGAACCCGTGAACGTCGTCCAGGCCGCCGACACCGAGGGCGGCCTGCTGCACCGCGTCGCGGGCCGGGTGCCGCTGCGCTCCGACGCCAACCGCACCCGCCTGGTCCCCGCCTGGGAACCCGGCCACGACTGGCGGGGCTGGCACGACATGCCCCGCGCGGGCCTCGCCGACGGCATCGCCGTGATGGCCAACCAGCGCGGCCCGGCCACCCCGCTCGGCGTCGAGTTCGCCCCGAGCCACCGCGCCGACCGCATCACCGCCCTCCTCACGGAGAAGGACCGCTGGTCGCCCGCCGACATGCCGGTGATCCACATGGACACCCGACTCGCCTCCGCCGCACCGCTGTCGGACCACCTGGAGGCGCTGGACGGCCTGACCCCCGCAGCCGCCGCCATCAGGGACGTCCTCCTGCGCTGGGACCGCCACATGGACGCCGACAGCACGGACGCGGCCGTGTACGCGGCGGTGCGCAGTGCGGTCGTACGCCGTCTCGCGGCGCACCCGGCGTTCGCCGCGCTGACGGCCCCGCCCGCGTATCCCGAGGTCTTCCTCCCCTGGCTCAACCTCGTCCCGCGCATCGGCTTCGCCCTCGAACACCTGCTGCGGGCCGAGGACTTGTACGGCATCGACCGCGCGGAGATCGTGCGGGCGGCAGTCGAGGAGGTCGCTTCGGGGGACCTCCCCGCCACCTGGGGTGACACGCACCGCCTGTTCGCCTGGCGGGCGCTCACCGACACGCCCGACGAGGGGCCCGGCCTGTCCGGCGACCACGACTGCGTGCTGTGCACCTCCGCCGTACCCGGCTGGACCGACATGAGCGCGCGCGGCCCGGCGGCCCGTTACGTGTGGGACCTGGCCCGCCGCGAGGACAGTCTCTGGGTGGTCCCGTTCGGCGCCTCGGGCGTCCCCGGCTCGCCCCACCACCGTGACCAACTCCCCTTGTGGCTCAAGGGAGATCTCGTACCGGTCGTCACCGACTGGACCCTGCTGAAGAAGGAGACCGATGTCTGACGCGTCCGCCCCCGCCCGCGAGCCCGTCCACGAGCAGACCGTCGACGGCTTCGGCACCGTCCGCGTCCTGCCCCTCGACGCACACGCCGACGCCGAGGTCGTCCACGCGTGGGTGAGCGAGGAGCGGGCGTCCTTCTGGGGCATGAACGGCCTGGGCAAGGAGCAGGTCGCCGAGATCTACGCGCACCTGGACACCCTCGACACGCACCACGCCTTCCTGGTGGCGAAGGACGGCGAACCGGTCGGGCTCCTGCAGACCTACGAGCCGGGGGCGGACCGCGTCAGCGAGTGCTACGAGGTGCGGCCCGGCGACATGGGCATCCACCTGCTGCTGGCGCCCGCCGGGCAGGACGGCGCCCGCCCCGGCTGGTCCTCGGCGCTGCTGACCGCCGTCATCTCGTACGTGCTGCTGGGCCTGGACCGCAGCCGGGTCGTGGTCGACCCCGACGTGCGCAACGTGAAGGCGATCGCGCGCTTCCTGAAGCAGGGCTTCGAGGCCGGCCCCGTGGTCGTCCTGCCGGAGATCGACATCCCCGACGTGTACCTGCCGGAGAAGCACGCTCAACTCGCCTTCCTGGACCGGCAGGTAGCCTTCCCGGCGTGACCCCAGACGACCTCGTCGCCCACTACGGTCTGGAGCCCATCCCCCGCGAGGGCGGGCTGTTCCGACGCACTTGGGCGGGACCGGAACTGCCCGACGGCAGGCCTCAGGGCTCGGCGATCGTCGCCCTGCTGACCGCGGACGACTTCTCGGCCCTGCACCGCCTGCCCACCGACGAGATCTGGCACTTCTACCTGGGCGACCCGCTGGAACTCCTGCTCCTCGCCCCCGACGGGACGTCGACGACCACCGTCCTGGGGCCGGACGTACTCGGCGGCCAGCACCCGCAACTGACCGTCCCCGGCGGCACCTGGATGGGCGGACGGGTGGTGGCGGGCGGGGAGTGGAGCTTCTTCGGCTGCACGATGGCCCCCGGATTCACCTACGAGGACTACGAGCACGGGAAGGCGGCGGAGCTGACGGCGCGTTACCCGGCCCGGGCCGGCCGGATCGCGGGACTGTGCCGTCCATGAGACTCCTCGAAGGGCAAGTGGCGCTGGTCACCGGCGCGGGCGGCGGCATCGGACGGGGCATCGCCCTGCGGTTCGCCGAGGAGGGCGCGGCGGTGGCCTTGCACTGCCGCACGGCGGTGGAGCCGGCGAGCGAAGTGGCGTCCCGCATCCGGGACCTGGGCGGGCGGGCCGTCGTACTGCGGGCGGATCTGGCCGACGAGGGCGCGTGCCGGGGCCTGGTGCGGGAGGCCGCGGACTGGGGCGACGGCCGGCTGACGGCGCTGGTCAACAACGCGGGCGTCCAGCCGACGCGGGCACTGCCCGGGATGACGGCGTCGGAGTGGCGGGCGGTCGTGGACACGAACCTGTCGAGCGTGTTCGCGTGCACGCAGGCGGCGGTGGAGGTCATGCGGGCATCCGAAGCAGGCCCGGGATCCGTGACGCACATCGCGTCGATCGAGGCGAGCCGTCCGGCCGTCGATCACGCCCACTACGCCGTCTCCAAGGCCGCCGTGGTGATGCACGCCCGGGCGGCGGCCCTGGAGTACGGCCCCTACGGCATCCGCGTCAACACGGTCTCGCCCGGGCTGATCGACCGGGAGGGGCTGGCGGAGGCCTGGCCGGAGGGGGTGGGGCGATGGGAACGGGCGGCGCCGCTCGGCCGGCTGGGGCGCCCGGAGGACGTCGGCGACGCGTGCGTGTTCCTGGCCTCGCCGCTCGCGTCCTGGATCACCGGGCAGGACCTGGTGGTGGACGGTGGGGTGACGGCGCGGCCGACGTGGTGAGCGTTCCGGCACCGGTATCCGTATCTGTCCGGAGGCGGCGAGTCCACAGACGGAGAAGAGACGTGGAGCGTGAAGGTGAGCTCAGGTCAGGTCTCGGGGCAGGTACCAGGTCAGGTACCGGGTCAGGTGGTACCGGGGCAGGTCGCAGGCCATGTCTCAGGTCAGGTCTCAGCTCAGGTCTCAGGGAAGGTCTCAGAGAAGATCTCAGGGCCGGCCGACGACGCCGGGGGCTTCAAGGGCTGGTGCTGCTGGGCACCGTGCTGGTCCTGCTCCTCCTCGGCGGCGCGGGACCCGCGTCGGCCCATGCCGCCCTCCGAGGCACCGACCCCAAGGACGGAACCGTCCTCAAGTCGGCCCCCCGCCACCTCACCCTCACCTTCACCGAGTCCGTAGGCCTGCTCGAGGACTCCTTCCGCGTCCTGGACCCCGACAACCACCGCCTGCGCACCGGCAAGGCCCAGCACGCACCGGAGGGTTCCGACACTGCCCGGGTCACCCTGCCCGCGAAGCTCGCCGAGGGCACCTACGTGGTGGCCTGGCGGGTGGTGTCGGCGGACAGCCACCCGGTCTCGGGCGCGTTCACCTTCTCGGTCGGCAAGGCATCCGTCACCACGGCGACGGTGGGCACCGGACCGGTCGAGGACCCGGCGACGGCGAGCCTCTACAAGATCGCCCGCTACCTGGCGTACCTGGCCGCGGCATTGCTGATCGGCACGGCCGTGTTCATGACGGCCTGTCGCCCCCCGGACCCGACTCCCCTGGGCAGGCTCCTGCGGGCGGGCTGGTGGACCTTGGCGGCGGCCACCGTGGCCCTGCTGGTGCTGCGCGGCCCGTACGAGTCGGGCGATGGCCCCGCCGCCGCCCTCGACCCCTCGGCCTTCACCCACACCCTCACCACCCGCCCGGGCCTGGTCCTGCTGGCCCGCCTGGTCCTGCTCCTGCCGGCGGCCGTCTTCGTCGTACGACTGCTGCGGCGGGAGTCGCCGTCCCGGGCATGGCTCGCCGCGGGCACTGTCCTCTGCGTCGGCCTCGCGCTGACGTGGGCCGCCGGCGAACACGCCTCGGCCGGCATCCAGGTGCCGGTGGCGATGACGTCGTCCGTGCTGCACGTCCTGGCGATGGCGGTGTGGCTGGGCGGCCTGACGGCCCTGCTGACCACGCTGTACCGCTCGCAGTCGGCCGTCCCGCCCGCGGTGGTCACGAGCTTCTCCCGCCCGGCCTTCTGGTCGGTGACCGTCCTGGTCGTCACCGGCGTCTACCAGTCCTGGCGCGGCCTCGGCTCCTGGAACGCCCTCACCGACAGCACGTACGGCCGCCTCCTGGTCGCCAAACTCGTCGCGGTGGTGGTGCTGCTGGCGGCGGCGGGCCTGTCACGGCGATGGACGGCGCGGCTGGTGAAGGTGGAGCCGGCCGTGCGCGAACGGGTGCCGGAGCCGGTGGGCGGCCCACCGCTGCCGCCCTCGGAACAACCCGGCGCCCCCTCTGCCTCGACCACCCCGCATGCCGGCCTGCGCCGCTCGGTACTGGCCGAAGTCGCCGTCGGCGTAGTGGTACTGGTGCTCACGACCGTGCTCACCGGCACCCTTCCGGGCCGGGCGGCCGCCGAGGCCGCCGAAGCGGCGTCGACGACCGGCCTGGCCACCGCGTCCGTCACCACCATCCCCTTCGCCGTCGGCTCCGCCCGCGGCAAGGTGCAGATCACGCTCGACCCGGGCCGCACCGGCGACAACTCGGTCGAGGCCGTGGTCCTCACCCCCGACGGGGGCCTGGCCACGGTCCCGGAACTCCGCCTCTCCTTCACGCTCCCCGCCCGGGACATCGGCCCGATCGACGCCGAACTCACCGACAAGGGCGGCTACTGGGGCACGAGTTCGCTCAACCTCCCCATCGCCGGCGACTGGATGATGAAGGTGACGGTCCGGGTGTCGGAGATCGACCAGGTGAGCGAGTCGAAGGCGGTGCGGATCGTGGGCTAGGCGCGGACCGGGCGGGGTTCCGGCGGGCGAGCAGGCCATCCACCGTCCCGGCGGCGCGTACGGCGGAGTCGGCGCAGCAGTTGTGGAAGAGGGCGTGGAGTCGTCCGGCCTGTTCGGCGCGTGAGAAGTCGTAGCGGAAGCGGTCTTCCTTGGTGCCGGTCACGCCTTCACGTCGAACCGGTCAAGGGGCGATGCGCACCGCGCGGTAGTCGTACCCGTCCTGTGGGAAGCCGGGGGCCTCCCATTCGAGTTCCACCCGCTGCCCGGGCGTCAGCGCGCGGAAGCCGGCCGTCTCGATGGTGGAGAAATGGCCCCAGCACCCACCCGGCGTCGCCGGGCAGTCGAGTACGCCCCAGCCCTCTTCGTCGTGCCACTCGCGTACCGTCGCTGCCACCATGATCTGCAGCGTAGCGTCGGTGTGCAGGACACTGTGATCCGTGACCGCACCTTGCCGCTCGCCGGCACTGTGCCGGCAGACACGGACTCGGGAAGGAACCGGCATGATCATCTTCGGCACCAAGGGATACCTGTACCAGCTCGCGATACTGACGCTGGTCTGCGGCCAGTGCGGCAACCCGGCCGCGCACACGCTCAGGAAGCGCGTCACGAAGTTCACGCTGTTCTTCGTGCCGCTGTTCCCGTTCTCGACGAAGTACGCGACACAGTGCACCTTCTGCGGCGCGGAACAGAAGGTGACCAAGGAGCAGGCGGACCAGCTGCAGGCCCAGAACGCGAGCGGTCACGCCGGTCAGCCGTACGGCCAGTCGCAGCAGCAGCCGTACCAGTCCTGACCACGACGGCACGACTGTCGGCCGACGGGGCCGGACGGCCCGTCACGGCTGGTCGGCGGGTTCGGCGGTCCAGGTGACGTGTGGGGGCGTGATCCGTGCGCACAGCGGACCGCCGCCGGCGTCGGTCAGGCCGAGACGAGCGACCAGCAGGCCGTCGGGTGCGGCGGCGGCGAGTACCTCGGCGGGGACGGCGTCGAGCATGAGCTTGGCACGGCGGAACATCGTGAAGACGCCCGAGTCGTCGACCGTGCCCCACGACAGGTAGATGAACCGGTGGCCCAGACGGTTCTGTACGTAGGGGCCGGTCACCTCGGTGCCGGTCGAAGAGGCGATCGCCGTGCACTCCAGGGTCCAGGTCGCTGACGCGGCGTCGCCCCGATGCGGTTCGAGGAGTTCGGCCGGACGGTCGCGGCGTTGCACGGCGACGTGGATGTTGTGGTAGGCGGGGGCGGAGTCGTCGGCGAGGGCCGGACGGGTGAGGCCGGGCAGGTCGAAGGCGTCGATACGGATACGCATGTCGGTCATCATCCGCCTGTTGCGATGCCGTCAGGACCCGGTGCGTGCCGGGGCGCTGGAGCGGCAGACCCACGGCCTCCGCCGTGTCCCGGGCCGCCCGACCACCGCCCGAACACCGCCCATCACCAGGCGGTCACCACACACCGACAGGAACCGGATGTCGAATATGCCGTGATTGCGTGTATAAGCGATGTTCGGCCGGATACCCGTGCGGCATGACACGGACGTTGAGAAGGCATGGAAAGCACGGTGGGAACGGCGGGAACGCTGGGCACGGCGCGGTCGGCCAGGAGGCCGAGACCGTGCGTGCACCGGACGCCGGCCCGGACGCCCGCCCGGACGCCGACCGGGGTGTCGGCCCGGATGATCAGGTGGACCGGCAGGCGCCGGACAGTCCGTCTGACCTGCCCAGGCATTCCTGGGGGACGATACTGAAGGGCACCCTGAAGGAGTTCAAGCAGGACGAGCTGACCGATCGGGCCGCGGCGCTGACCTACTACGGGATCCTGGCGCTGTTCCCGGCCCTGCTGGCTCTCGTGTCCCTGCTGGGGATCGTCGGCCGGTCGGCGACGCAGGAGGTTCTGGACAACATCCAGAAGCTCGCCCCGGGGGCGGCTCAGGACGTGCTGCGCAACGCGGTGCAGCAGATGCAGGGCAACGCCGGACTCGGCTCGGTCATGGCGATCGTGGGTCTGGTGCTCGCGGTGTGGTCGGCGTCCGGCTACGTCGCCGCGTTCATCAGGAGCGCCAACGCGGTCTACGACGTCCCCGAGGGCCGCCCGGTGTGGAAGGTGCTGCCGGTCCGGTTCGGTGTGACCGTGGTGCTGATGGTCATGGCCGTGATCAGTGCGTTGATCGTGGTGTTCACCGGGGGTCTCGCACGGGAACTGGGCACGGCGCTCGGAGTCGGTGACACGGCGCTGACGGTGTGGTCGATCGCGAAGTGGCCGGTGCTGGTGGTCCTGGTCACGGTCATGATCGCGATCCTGTACTGGGCGACACCGAACGCGAAGGTCCGTGGCTTCCGCTGGATCACGCCGGGCAGTTTCCTCGCACTGCTGATCTGGATGATCGCCTCGGCCGGGTTCGCGCTCTACGTGGCGAACTTCGGCTCGTACAACAAGACCTACGGCGCTCTCGCCGGCGTGATCATCTTCCTGGTGTGGCTGTGGATCACGAACCTGGCGATCCTGCTCGGCCTGGAGTTCGACGCGGAGATGGCCCGTCAGCGGGCTGTTGTGGGCGGTCACCCGGCAGGGAAGGAGCCGTACGTCCAGCCGCGCGACACCCGGAAGTGGGACGAGGAAGACCGTCGCCGCCTTGAAACCTGAGGTGAGTACCGGTGCGTACCGGTGAGCACGGGTTGAGGGGCGGCCGCGATGGCGGCGGTGGATGTCCAGGGGTGAGTCAGTCCGGTATGCGGCGCCCGTGGCACACCCCTGCCGCGCGGGCGGCCGATGGACGCGGGCCGCCCGCGCGGCAGAACCGGCAGTTCACCGAGGTGCCACACTGGAGGAACGGAGCACATGACTGTCGCTCGCATGGTCCCTCTCTCCTTCGGGCGCTTCAGCGGGTGTTGCCGCGCGGCGCGTTGTACGTCGCGTCGTCGACCTTCTCGAGCCAGGTCGTCTCCGGGGTTCCGTCACCGGCGCCCTCCACCTCCCACCCTGCCGCCCGCCGCACCGGCGTGGCAGGCCGAGCTGTTCCGGGGAGCCACGTGCGGGGGAGCAGCAGGACCCCCCTCCGCACCGCCGAGCGGCGCACGCAGAAGGGCCCACTGCAAGCAGCGGGGCCTTCGAGATCGTGCCCGGTGAGGCACTGGCGTCTGACGTAGACGGCACGGATACGCCGGCCTGTTCGCTCCGCGCTCGGGTACGGCTGGTCACGTAGCCCCGCAGCCTCGGCTTCGAGTGGTCCGGACGTACGACACCTGTGAAAACTGCCTATACGGCACCGCCGAGACCGGTCCCCGCATGATCGGGCCGATCGCGGGTAGGCGGCGATGTATCGAGTGGCTGGCTCGTCCAGCAAAGGAACGGCGTCATGACTGAGATCCCCGCAGAGCTCTTCGAGGCAGTGGCGCGGGACGCTCTGTGTCAACTGGCCAGAGCACCCGACAGCCGGGCATTGGAGGCGCTGGCGGGTTGTGATGTGTTGATCCCGGCGGTCAGCGGGATCCGATACACGCGTGACCGCAGTGAGTTCGTGCGGTTTGTGCTGCCGGTGATCGAAAGCGTGAACTTCGCCCCCGCGGTCATGGTCTTCACCTCGGAGGAGCGGCTGCTCAGCGCCTTTCCCCGGGTGCCCTGCTACCGGCCTGTCACCTTGCGGCAGCTGGCCGCTCATTGGCCGACCGACGAAGTGGTGCTGGTCATCGATGCCGGGAACGAGGACTCGCTGACCCTGTCCGCACACGAAGCGCGGTGGCTGCTCGCACGCTGCCTCGCCTGAAACGATCAGGGCCGGGCCGGAGCAATGACCCTTCGGCCCGGCCCCGATGCGTATGGAGCGGGTGACGGGCATCGAACCCGTGTAGCTAGCTTGGAAGATCGCCTAACCGTCGGTGGCTTGAGCCCGAACACCGACTTCCACACCTGGAAGCGGCTGCTTCGGGACGCCGGAGTCCGGAACGGCCGCCTTCATGACACTCGCCACACCGCCGCGACCGTGCTTCTGATCCTCGGCGTCCCGGACGTCGTGGTCGACTCGATCATGGGTTGGGAGCCCGGGGGAGCGGCTCGGATGCGCGCTCGGTACATGCACGTGACCGGGGCCATGCTCCGCAAGGTCGCTCAGCAAGTCGGAGACGTGCTCTGGGTGCTGCCCGGCACCGGCGCCCCGGCACCGGCGCCGACGGCCAGGAAGAAACCAACTGAGACGGAAACTGAGACGGACAACGTCGAAGGGCCCCACCGCGAACGGTGGCCCTTCGAGTCGTGCCCGGTGAGGCACTGGCGGAGGATACGAGATTCGAACTCGCGAGGGGTTGCCCCCAAACGCTTTCCAAATGTTCGTCTTGGGGTGCAGGGGTGCAGGGGTGCAGGGGTGCAGGGGTGCAGGGGTGCAGGGGTGCAGGGGTGTGCGGGAGCGTTCTGGCCTGCGGTGCGGCTGTGGCAGGTGGGGCTCCTGCACGGTGCTGTACGAAGGTGAATGCAACCAGAACTGCAACCATCGCCCGCCTATTTGCCGCTCTCCGGGCCGTACCACTGGAGAGCCTGGCCGGTCACTGCTGCGATGCAGGCGAAGTCGTGGTCGCGGTGCAGGAGGGTGAGCCCTTGCAGCTCGGCCGTCGCGGCGACGACGAGATCCACCGCACCCGCACTGCGATGCTTTCCCTGTTTGGTGAGAGCCTCCTGGACCTGCCAGGCGCGGTCGTAGGCGCGGTCGTCGACGGGAACCCAACCGAAGATCAGTCGCATGTCCTCGATGCCGCGCGCCCTGTCGGCGGCCGACCGGGCGCTGTAGAAGAACTCAAGCTCGGTGATCGGGCAGGTGGCGATGAGCCCGGCGGCTGCTGCCTGGTCCCAGCCGTACTGCTCCGCGTCCTCGCGCATGAACCGAGCGAGCGCGCTGGTGTCGATCAGGAACTGGGCCGCGTTCACCGGCGGTAGTTCCCCTTGTTCTCGAACAGCTCCAGATCGAATGCGCCGTCCCCGGCCGCAGCCCGCAGCCGGGCGAGAGCCAGGGCGCGACGCCTACTCTCCAGCACCTCGCGAAGAGCGGTGTTGACTGTCTCCTTCTTGGTGCTCGTCCCGAGGGCTTTTGCAACGTCCGCGACCAGGTCGTCGTCCAGGTCGATAACCGTCCGACTCACGAGTTCCTCCCTGATATCAAATGTGGGGTTGAGTATATCTCGCGAGGTGCCCCGCGAGGTGGCACACCCGGGCATCCGGGCATCCGGGCACCCGGGCACCCGGCCTGGCCGCCGAGTCCTACGCGGGCATCACTCCATGGATGCGGGAGAGAGTGAAGACACGTTCCGCTTCGCGCAGGTGGCACCAGGCGTCGAGGTAGGGCGGGTCGAGTTCCAGGGCGCTGAGGGTGCGTACGGTCCGGTTGCCCGAGGTGGCGATGTACTCGACCGTGATGGCCGCACCGGTGTCGATGGCATGGGCGACCTGGCGGACATCGCTGTACGGCAGGTGCTTCGCGTATCCGGCGACGATCTCCTCGGTGTCCGTCGCGAAAGGCACCCCGCTGCCGAACGGGTCGGGGTCCGGTGCGATGGGCGGGGCCTTGAGCAGCCGGTCGGCCAGGACGTCCATCCCGGCGTCGGTGGGCAGGTCCGAGGCGCCGGTTGCGGTCGTCCGGGGGCCGCGCCGCCCGGCGTTCCTTCGCGGGGGCGGGACGGCAGCGGCGGCCCTCTGCGGCAGGCGCTTTTCGATGCGCACCGTTCCCCCGGCGGTCTCGGCGACCGGGGCGTAGCCCGCAGCACGGAGCGCGGCGAGAGTCGTCGCGGGTGGGCTGCCGCTGACCAGGACCGTCGGGGCGAGCTGCCGCAGGGCGAGCTTGGACAGTGCGCGGTGGGCGGCGAGTTCGGCCAGGAGCGCGGGTTCGTCGCCGTGGATGACACAGGCCGCGGGGGCGACGCGCACCCGACCGTGACCTCGTGCGGTGTCGGCGATGAGATAGGTCAGCGGCTGTGGCAGGGCCGTGGCGGAGCCGGCTGCCAGGTCGGCTGTGATGTCGTCCGGGGTGCGGCCGGCGTCCAGGGCCCGGCGGATACTGCCGGCACTGAAGCGCCATACCGACGCCGTGCCACTGGTCTCCCGGTCGGCCATCGAATCCAGCAGCGCCGCGAGTCGCGCGGACGGGGTGCCGGTGACGACGGCGGTGAGGTCGGCGCCGATCCGGGCCGTCGTGGTCGCGGGGGGCAGCAGCCGCCGGGCCGTGATGTCGAGCTCTTCGTCGGCGTGGGCCGCCAGGTGGGCACCGAGCGGGGACAGCGCACCCCGTGCCAGCACGCCCAGCAGTTCGCCTTCGCGGATCACGGTGCTGAACGGTGCCGTGTCCTCGGGCGAGGCGTCGTCGGCGAGCGGACGGTGCCAGGCCACGAGCGGCCCCAGCTCCGAAGCGACCTTCACACCCTGTCCTGCCGGGAGCCCCGCTGCCGCGGTGAGCAGCCCGTGGCGGGCCTGCAGACAGCCGCCGCAGTCAGGCGCACCGGCGAGCGCGGGAAGAGCCTTGTTGTCTTCGTCGCGCGCCCGGGTGGGGGTGAGCGGCAGGTCCCGCCATGCCCGGAGCAGTACGGCGAGTTGTTCTGCGGGCTCCTGCTCGGCCCAGGCGTCGTAAGCCTCGGTGGGAGGTACGCGATCGCCGTCGCGGGCCAGCAGTCCGGTGGCGTACGCGGTCTCCAGGGTGATGCGTACGACGGCGTCGTCCGCTTGGGCGGCCTTGCCGAGCCGGGCCAGTTCGCGCGCGCCGATCCCTCCCGACTTCAGCCGGGTCGGTGGAGCGGTCGCGCATGCCGAAAGGACGGAGGCGGCATGGGCCGCGAACGCGGTGGCGGCCACCGCGGCCTCCCGCTCCACCTCCGAGGAGGTGATGGGCACCAACTGTGTGACGGGCGGCAGAGGTTCGAACGGAGCATGCCAATCGGGGCCCCGCAGAGCCAAGGCCACCTCGACCGGCATCCGGACGGGCCCGTACCGGTGACGGTCCTGGAGCAGAAGCCCGCGGTCGAGTGCCCATCGAGCGCCTGGTTGGAGGTCGCGGCCAGGAGCCCCGAACACGACGAACAGTGACTGACGCGGCGTGGACCTGGCGCTCTGCTCAAGCAACTTCCGTGTGGCCGCCGGTGCCCCCGCCACCAACGCGGCGACCCGTTCCGCGCCACTGTGATGCTCCACGAGAGCCGCTAGTCGCTGCTGCTTGGTGCCGGGTGGCTTGATACCCAGGACCGCCAGCATGCCGCGCAGTTCCTCCGAGGAGGTGCCGGTCAGCAGCTCTTCCAGCGGGGCGTCAAGTCCCAGGGGCGTGCTCCACGCCTGCCGCAAGGGCGCAGGCATGCGGAGTGCCTCGCTGCCGTCGTGCCACACGAGCGCCCGATCCGACAGCGCCTCCAGGGTCGCGTCCAGCGCGTGTACCGCCGCAGGGGATGTCGAGCCGAGCAACTCCGCGAGGCTGTCCCGGGTCGCTCGTGCTCCCAGGGCTGCCAGCGCCTCGGCGGCCTGCAAGCACGGCAGCGTGAGCTGGGGCAGGACGAGTGCCACGGACCCCGGACGTTGGAGACGGTCCGCCAGTTCCCCCACTGAGCGTGGTTCCGGAGAGGAGGCTGCGTCCTTCCGCATGGCGAGTACGCGTGCCAGGCGGGAATTGTCGAGTTCGCTCAGCCAAGTCGCAAGCGTCGATCGGGACTTCATGAGGGTGCACCTCGACAGACAGGGAACGTCACAGGCGGGCCGAAGTTGCTTCGGCGCCAAGGTCAAGGATGGCGCAGTTCCATGATCCGCGGATGCCGTACGAAGACAGAGCCTGGGGCACCTCCCCGCCGCGGGCCCAGCCCGACGAGACGAGCCGACGGCAGTAGAAGATCCGGCCACCCGCTCGCCGAAATGTTCCTGATCGGCAGATATAAACGCAACCGAAACTGCAACCAGCGCACGACGAAGAGCCGAGCCACGATTGCGGCTCGGCTCTTCGTTTCGCCTGTTCAGGCGGCTGCGGAGGATACGAGATTCGAACTCGTGAGGGGTTGCCCCCAACACGCTTTCCAACTGGGATGGTGGGCGTCGTTCAGGGTCGTTCAGCTGCGTTCACGGCTGTCCGAGAGTGCTACTGGCATCGGCCTCGGGTCCGCTGCGAATGGCCCTGAACCAAGCTGAATGAGACGGAAACTGAGACGGGGACCCGATGGAACGAGTGGAAGCCGAGCTGTTCACCGATGGCGGCAACGACGCTGTGGTGCGCCTGCCTGGCCGTCGCTTTCCTGGAGTCCTGGTCCAGGGCGACACCCTCAGGATCCTCTCCGCCGACGTAGCCGAACTCGTCGAACTTTGCGCGGCCGGCGATCTGGAGGAGGCCCGCCAAGCGGCAAGCCTCCTCCAGGAGGAACTCGGGGCGAAGCTACAGCGCTACACCGATGCTCTCGACGCCCACGGAGAGCGACACCCCTTCTGATCCGTAGCTCTATGTGGATCGGTCGGTGGCGGTCATACCGGTTGCGCTGCGGTCCTTCATGGACGCTGCCAGGCGGGGCCGGTTGCTGTACTTGGCTGCTGTACTGCTGGCGCATCCGCCTGGCCGAGAGACCTCTTCGTCCCGAAGCAACTCGCCGCAGCGCTCGCCCAGAGGTTGGGGTGACTCTCACCTGCTGCGACGCTCCGCAGGTGTCCGCGATCGTCCGCCGCCGTCCGTCGGCGTTGTCACGCAGTTAGACACTCACTCTGAAGCGGGCGTGGCTCTTGCCGATCCTGTTTTCAGGGACCGAGGACACCAAGCGCGCCGAGTACGAGGAAGGCGGTACCGAAGAGGAAGAACCCGCCCATGGTGATCAGGGCTGCGCCGAGCCTTCCGACGCCAGCACTCCGGCCCTCTTGCGGCACCATCGAGCCCAACGCCTTCTGCCTGATGTCGAGATACGCGGGTAGCCGCCCCATTCGCCGCAGCATCCACCCGACGCTGATGAGTGCTACACCGAAGATCAGCGTGAGCACGCTCGTCTGGAGCTGGTAGGCCGGGTCGTGCCCGTCCGAAACAGCAGTGATCACGCAAGTCCCCCCAGGACATGCCGGGCAGCGCTGCCGCCGACGGAAAGAAACACCCCATCTTGCCTGAGGTCCACCCTTAGGTGGTAACCCGTTTGGTCGGGGGGCTGTGACCTGGGGATTCTCCGTCAGCGGCGGTAGCTCGACTGTCACTGTCGGTCGTCGTCGATCGGTCTCGGGCACCCTCGCACGGCCCAGAGACGGCCCAGGGCTCGGCCGACACATGCGCGCCGATGCAGGTGCGACGGGGCGTCCGATGGTCCGCCACCGCCTGTCCGCGTCACCAAAGACTCACTCGTGATCGCTGTTCTCGGTGGCAGAGTCGCTCTTGTTCCTGGTCTTCGGTGGCTGGATGGGGGCACCACTTTGGCGATGCTTGCTTCTCGGCCTTCTGGGCGAGTCAGGCACCTGTGACATGGAGAACGGGATCGCGCACCGGCTCACCCAGCCGGCCTCCCCGACCACGACGGGCAAGGTCGAGCGGTTCCATCAGACGCTGCGGCGTGAACTCCTCGACGACTGCGGAGCGTTCGAGAGCCTCGAGGAGGCTCAGGCGGCGCTGGATGTGTGGGTTCAGGAGTACAACTGTGTCCGGCCGCATCAGGCCCTGGACATGCAGTCCCCGACGGACCGGTTCACCCCGGTTCCTGAGCAGGAACGGGATGTGCTGGGCCTGAAGATCCCCGGAGTGCTTGTCCTGGTGCCGCAGCAGCGGACGGCTCCCGCTGCGGTGCCGGATCCGGTCGAAGCGGTGCCTGCTCCTGCCTCTCTTCCTTTGGCGGTGCAGGTGGACGAGGGCGGGCCGGTGGAGTTCGAGCGGGTGGTGCCCGCGAGTGGGAATCTGCAGGTCGCGGGCAAGCAGTTCTGGCTCGGTCCTTCCCGCTCGGGGCTGACGGTGACGTTCTGGGCCGACACCTCGGTGGTGATCCTCGGCGTCCCGGACGTCGTGATCGACTCGATCATGGGTTGGGAGCCCGGGGGAGCGGCCCGGATGCGCGCTCGGTACATGCACGTGACCGGGGCCATGCTCCGCAAGGTCGCTCAGCAAGTCGGAGACGTGCTCTGGGTGCTGCCCGGCACCGGCGCCACGTGCTCTGGGTGCTGCCCGGCACCGGCGCCGACGGCCAGGAAGAAACCAACTGAGACGGAAATTGAGACGGAACACGTCGAAGGGCCCCACCGCGAACGGTGGGGCCCTTCGACATCGTGCCCGGTGAGGCACTGGCGGAGGATACGAGATTCGAACTCGTGAGGGGTTGCCCCCAACACGCTTTCCAAGCGTGCGCCCTAGGCCTCTAGGCGAATCCTCCGCCGCAAACAATACAAGACGTTGAGGAGTGCTCGCGAACTCGTTCCCCCTGGCCGGCATCAGGTACTGTGGGCGCAGCCCCTCACGCGGCGCTATCTGACTGAACTCCCCCAGGGCCGGAAGGCAGCAAGGGTAGGTTGGCTCTGGCGGGTGCGTGGGGGGCGCTTGCGTTGCAGGGGTGAGACCTGTGGGCGCGGCCCGATGTCAGTGGGCGCCTATAACCTCGTATGCGTGTCGTCTCTCGCGTTGTACCGCCGCTATCGCCCGGAGTCGTTCGCCGAGGTCATCGGGCAGGAGCATGTAACCGACCCGTTGCAGCAGGCGCTGCGGAACAACCGGGTCAATCACGCGTACCTGTTCAGCGGTCCGCGCGGGTGCGGCAAGACGACCAGTGCGCGGATTCTGGCCAGGTGCCTGAACTGCGAGCAGGGGCCCACGCCGACCCCGTGCGGGGAGTGCCAGTCCTGCCAGGACCTCGCGAGGAACGGCCCCGGCTCCATCGACGTCATCGAGATCGACGCCGCTTCGCACGGTGGTGTGGACGACGCCCGTGATCTCCGGGAGAAGGCCTTCTTCGGGCCCGCGGGCAGCCGGTACAAGATCTACATCATCGACGAGGCCCACATGGTCACGTCGGCCGGCTTCAACGCACTCCTCAAGGTCGTCGAGGAGCCGCCCGAGCACCTGAAGTTCATCTTCGCCACCACCGAGCCCGAGAAGGTCATCGGGACCATTCGGTCGCGGACCCATCATTATCCGTTCCGGCTCGTGCCTCCCGGGACCCTGCGGGAGTACCTCGCCGAGGTGTGCGGGCGGGAGGGGATCCCCGTCGAGGACGGGGTGCTGCCGCTCGTCGTGCGGGCCGGTGCCGGTTCCGTGCGTGACTCGATGTCCGTCATGGACCAGCTGCTCGCGGGGGCCGGGGCGGACGGTGTGACGTACGCCATGGCGACCTCCCTGCTCGGCTATACGGACGGGTCGCTTCTCGACTCCGTCGTCGAGGCCTTCGTGACCGGCGACGGCGCCGCCGCCTTCGAGGTCGTCGACCACGTCATCGAGGGGGGCAACGACCCCCGGCGGTTCGTCGCCGACCTGCTGGAGCGGCTGCGGGACCTGGTGATCCTCTCCGCCGTGCCGGACGCCGCGGAGAAGGGACTCATCGACGCCCCCGCCGACGTCATCGAGCGGATGCAGGCCCAGGCCGGCACCTTCGGCGCCGCGGAGCTCAGCCGTGCCGCCGACCTCGTCAACGAGGGGCTGACCGAGATGCGCGGCGCCACCTCCCCCCGCCTTCAGCTCGAACTCATCTGCGCGCGCGTGCTGCTGCCCGCCGCGTACGGCGACGAGCGTTCGGTGATGGCCCGCCTGGACCGCATCGAGCGCGGCGTGAACTTCTCGGCGGGGGGCGGTGCGCCGGCCATGGGATACGTCCCGGGGCCCGACGCGCATGCCCAGGCGCAGGCGGGAGCCGCGCAGGTTCCGCCGGGGGGCGGTGCGGCCGCGGCTCGCGCTGCGGTACGGGCTTCCGGGGCACCGGCGGGAGCGGGGGCCGCCGCGCCGGGCATGCCCTCCGAGCAGGGGGCACCCATGACCGGAGGACCGGCACCCGCTGCGGCTCACGTCGCACGCGCGGCCGACCCCGACCACACCACCCAGCAGCCACCCCAGCCCCCGCAAAGCCAACACCCCCAACCGCCTCAGCAGCCGTGA